>JAZNSL010000001.1:0-15223 GCA_045591225.1 Acutalibacteraceae bacterium
TTGTAATACGAAAACCACGCGTTAGACGCGTGGTTCGGTAAGAATTACATAGTTGAAAATGACATAAAAACTCCCTTTGTGTATAATGGAATTGCGGTCTGCCAACTGCAATTAGAATACACAAAGGGAGGTCATTCAAAATGGGAATGAACGACGTAAACAGTTTATCACATACAAAGTGGAATTGCAAATATCATATAGTATTTGCACCCAAATATCGGAGAAAAGTATTCTACAAGGAGAAGAAGGCGGCAATAGGGAAAATATTGAGACAATTGTGTGAGTGGAAGGGAGTCAAGATCGTGGAAGCAGAAGTGTGTCCCGACCACATACACATGTTGGTAGAGATACCGCCAAAGATTAGCGTGTCAACGTTCATGGGATACTTGAAAGGAAAAAGCAGCACGATGCTGTATGAGCAATTCGGCGAATTAAAATACAAGTACCGAAATAGAGAGTTTTGGTGCAAGGGTTATTACGTAGATACAGTAGGAAAAAATGAGAGCCGAATTGCGGAATATATAGCCAACCAACTGAAAGCGGATATGATGGGTGAACAATTAACGTTCAGCGAGAGCGGCTCGTTTACGAGCGGCAAGTAACAGTCTTACGCAGTTGGCAGATCGTACTTACGCGTTGGACGCGTAGCGAGGAACATAGGGCTATGCCCGCATAAGAAAAACCACCCGCTAGGCGGGTGGATGTTTTTTACGTTTGGACGCTCTTTGCCCTATACAGTTTACAATATATACAAAAATACTACTTAAAATTCTACATTAGAGTGCTGTCGGAATCTTGTTAATTTATTGACATTTTGGGTATGTTTGGTAAAATTAAAGTGAATTATTGTCAAAAAGTGTACCCTAAAATAAGCAATTCCTTTGGAGGCGTCGTTATGACCGAGAAAGAACTAAGAAACTTAAAACGATTTCAGCTGCTGGAACTGCTGATTATGCAAACCAAAGAGACCGAAACCCTCAAACAGCAGTTGGAGGAAATGAAAACCCGTCAGCAGGAGCGGGATATCCGGATTGCCAATATGGGTTCGCTGGCGGAAGCTTCTCTGGAACTCCACGGGGTGTTTGGGGCGGCGCAGAAGGCCGCCGACCAGTACATCGACGCCGCCAAGAAAGAGGCCGCGTCTATCGTGGAGGATGCCAAAAAGGAAGCCGCCGAGATACTCCGCCGGGCCCAGAACGAGATGGAGTGTGTGGCTATCTTGAAAGAACGATTCGGCAAATAAATGAGAAAGAATCCGTGACGTTATGAAGAAACATGCAAAACATAGTAAGCAGGAATTGCCCCAGCTGGATATATTGCAGGGGGAACTGAAGCGGGAAATGTACCGCCGTCGGTTCCGCAAGCTGCTGCGCAGCACCGTCAACGCCCTGGTGGTGGTGGCGGCGGTGGCGGCCTTGATCGCCACCTTGATACTGCCGGTGTTGCAGATTGCCGGTACCAGTATGGAGCCCAGCCTGAACAACGGGGACATCGTGCTGATGATTAAGAACGGCAAACCCGAGACCGGTGACCTGTGTGCCTTTTACTATTCCAACAAGATACTGATAAAGCGCGTTATTGCCGTCCCCGGGGACTATCTCTGGATCGACCCGGACGGCACCGTCCACCTAAACGGACAGGTGCTGGACGAGCCGTACGTAACCCAAAAGGCTTTGGGCGAATGCGACATTGATTTTCCCTACCAGGTGCCGGAGAACCATTACTTTGTGATGGGCGACCATCGGGAAACCTCTATCGACAGCCGCAGCAGCACCATCGGCTGTATCGCCGATGATCAAATCATCGGAAAAATCTTGTGCAAATTCTGGCCTTTGACCGAGTTTAACTGGATGGCGTAACCGTGCCATCGCAAATCACGCAGAAAGGAGGCGGGGGACTTGCAAGAGAAACAAGCGTACTTGCTGAGCGTAAGTAGAAACAATCGCATACGTCGCAACATCTGGCAAACGGTCGCCTGCCTCTCTTTGGCGGTGATTCTATGTGTGTTCTGGGGTCTTAAACTGACCGGTATCACCCTGGCGGGTGAAGCCTTCTGCGGCAAAGAGGAGCACGTCCACGGCGAGGAGTGCCCGGTGCGGACGCTCATCTGCACCGAGGAGGAAACCTCGGACCACGAACACAGCGACGATTGTCTGGCGAAGGAGCTTATTTGCGGTCTGGAGGAAACGGCAGAAACCGAAGCCACCACCCAAGAGACCGAAGCCCAAACGGTAACCGAGACCACGGAGACTACCGAGACCACAGAAACTACGGAATCCACCGAGATTACGGAAACTACCGAGTCTACGGAATCCACAGAAACCACTGAGACTACGGAGACCACAACCACCACCGAGTCTACCACAACCACCACCGCGACCAAAGCCCACGTCCACACCGACGCCTGTTGGCGGGTGACCGACGAATACGTCTGTGGCTGTCACGTTCACACGGACGCCTGCTACGAGCAGCTGGACGCCTGTCCGCTGGAGGAGCACGTTCACGTGGAAAGCTGTTACAGCGACATCACCGCCGACCTGGAAACCGAAGAGGACTGGGAACAGAGCCTGGGTGACCTGGACAAGGAGGTCACCACCGCCCAGTTGCTGGTGCAGGTGGCCACCTTCCAGTTGGGTCAGACCGAGAGTGAAAAGAACTTTGAGGTGGATGCCCACGGCGTCCGTCGGGGCATCACCCGCTACGGCCAATGGTACGGCAACCCCTACGGCGATTGGTCGGCCATGTTCGCCTCCTTCTGCCTGCACTATGCCGGCGTAGAGGACCTGCCCACCAACGCCGGCCCCGAGTCGATGCGGCTGGAATGGGAAGAGGCCGGGCTGTACGCCAACCGGGAGGAGCAACTCCCGGAGGTGGGTAACCTAATGTTCCTCAATATGGAGGACCCGGAGGACGACATCCAACCCCGTGCCACCTTTGTGGCGGTCATCACCAAGGTGGAGGATGGCATCGTCACCGCCATCGCCGGTGACGTGGACGGCCGGGTAGAGGAAATTGCTTTTGGGGTGGACGTACCCCGTATCGTGGGCTACGGCCTGGTGCCGGAGGTGTCCGGCTATGAGCCGGAGATCCGGCCGCCGGATACGGCGGTGGGTGACGTCCGCTATATCTGGCTGGACGGCACCTGCGGCGGACTTATGAGCCTGGGCGGCTCGGACAATACCCGCTACATCGCCGTGGAGGGCGGCACACTGACCCTGCCTACTCAGTGGAAATCCCCTGAGAAATACGATTATGTCCTGCGCGGTTGGTACGATATCAAAGCCAACAAATATTACGAGGCCGGCGCCGAAATGCCGGTGACCCAGGATACGGTGCTGTATGCCGACTGGCAGGCCGCCTCCTATGATGTCGGTGAATTTAACGCCCAGGTGGATAATGAAACGATCAGCACCAACAGTTTTGTTACCACACGGGTGTTTGACTACAGCATGCTGTTCAACCTCTATTCGGAATGGGCCAATGTAACGGCGAACGGCAACGGTCACAGTGAGGCGTGGAATTTGATCACCTCCGGCAACAATCCCTATAACGGAGAGCCTACGCTTGATTTCATTTTCCGCGACTGGGATTCCGTCGGCGAACTGTCTTGGCCGGAGGGAACCGGCGAGGCGGGACAGCCCAACTATCCCACCGAGGACGGCGTGTATCCCGGCCTGTATACGGAAACCATTAAGGAACTGCTCTTTAACCCGGAGACCCAGGTGCTGGGCAAGACCTATCTGGGCGAGGGCGATTATCTGTTCCAGCTGTGTGAAAATCCGGAACACGACCATTACGGTTATTATTATTACAATTCAGAGCGTAACGCCGCTTCTTACAACCAGAGCGACCAACGTTTCTACGTATACGATTATCTGGAATGTACCCGCACCTCCTCCACGTCAGGTGACGAGGGGAAATATTCCGACTTCCTGCCGCTCAACTCTCCCTATGCCAACACCAACGGAAATACGGTGAATACCTATCAGTACGCCGGTGTAGAGGGTGAATATAACGGCACCACTCATTATATGTACGATTGTCGGTATAACGACAGCGACAACCGCACCGATCTGGTGGGCACCAACTTCCTGTTTGGTATGAGCGTAGAGGTCCGTTTCTACCTGCCCAATGCGCCGGGTACCGTCCTGGTAGAGGGCGGCTACGGCAACCAGGACGTGTATGGCAAGGATATGCACTTCCGCTTTACCGGTGACGACGACGTGTGGATCCTGGTGGACGGTAAGATGGTGCTGGATCTGGGCGGTATTCACGGCAGTGAGACCGGCGACATCAATTTCGCTACCGGCCAGGTTTCTGTTAACGGCGTGGTGAACCAGGAGCTGTCCAACACGCTGAAGAGTCTCACTGCCGGTGAGCATACGCTGACCCTGTATTATCTGGAGCGCGGCAGCTCTATGTCCAACTGTGCCATTTACTTCAATCTGGCCCCCCGGTTCGATTTCACCATTCAGAAGGAAGACGTGCTGACCAAGGACGTGCTCAACGGCGCTGAGTTCTCGGTGTTTCTGGATGCGGAGTGCACCATTCCTGCCGAGTTGTGGCCCAGCAAGCAGGCCCACGACAATAAAGAGCCCTCCACCAACGTGTTCACCGTGGTTGACGGTGTGGCGCATATGTGGGGTATGGGCGCCGGTAACGAATATTACATCCGGGAGACCAAGCCTCCCGACGACCCCGATTACGGCTATCCCAACGGTGTCATCTGCCTATCCTTTGATAGAAAGGGTACCGCCAACTACAACGTAGAGATACGGGACGATGGCAGCGGGGGCGTTTCCCCCGGCTTTATCGTCCACGGCTTCCGCATTGACGCGGAGACCCAGCAGGCCTACATCGTGGCTACTAACGCACCCCATTGGGTGACCGAGACCACCACGGTGCAGGCGATGAAACACTGGGAGGACGGCCTTAGCCACGAGGGAGAATCGGTGACGGTGTATCTGACCGTTACCGACCCGGACGGCACCGTCCGCCGGCTGCAGGAGGCCACCCTGTCTGAGGATAACGATTGGCTGGTGCGATGGGACAATCTGCCCAAGTACCTGGAGGATGGGGTCACACTTGTCCGGTACGGTGTGGAAGAATCGTATGTATCCGGTTATTACAGTATAGTCGAAGAACAGACCGGACAGTTTGAGATCCTTCACACCGTATGGCAGGATCAAACCACCTTTGCAGACGGTAAGGAGTACATACTCAAGAATCCCTCCGGTCAGGCGCTGTCCACCCAGCAATCCGCTGAGGACACCGGTTACAAGTGGGTGTCGGTGGAGGAGGCTAAGACCTCACCGCTGGCCCTGTGGAGAGCGTCTGTGCGGAACAATACCGTACGACTGACCAACCGGGCGGGACAGACCATTACCTTCTACTACGGTAACGGCAATCCCACCGATTTCTTCGCCTGGAACCAACAGACGGAGGACAACGACCGCAAGCAGTATTTCTCCTTCTCCCAAGCCGGGAACGGGATCGTACTGCAGTATAACGGTCATTATCTCAGCAACAGTATGTTGGACAACGGCAAGTTTAACCGTACCAACGACTGGAATCAGGCGTTACGCCTGACGCCCTGCCTTCAGGTGGTAAGCACCACCTATATCCCCATTGAGGGGGAGGGCTTCCTGATTACCAACACACCGTTGGAAAAAGAAACCGCCGTCACCGTGAACAAGCAATGGTCCCATCCCCCGGATGTGGATGTCAGCGCTTATGAAAAGTTCCAGGTCATGGTGAAACTGTTTGCCAACGGTGCCGATACCGGACGCACCGTCACCCTGACCCTGAAAAACGGCTGGGCTGACGCCTTCCGCGGCCTTCCTTATGAGGATGCGGACGGCGTGCCCATCGCCTATACGGTGCAGGAGGTGCACCCGCCGGACGGTTGGACGGTGTCCTACGGCGACGTTACCCCCACGGGTGGCTCGCCGCCCAACTACTCGGTGACGATCACCAACACCTACATCGTTGGTGGACCGTTGCTGCCTACTACAGGCTCGCCAGCCCGATTACTCTACACCCTTTGCGGTGCGACGCTGATGCTCGCATCGCTGGTGATAGGATTCGGATTAAGGCGTAAGCGGGAAAGGAGGCGGGAATAGTCCTTCTTACGATGACGCTTTAATCCCAGTCCAAACAAAGCAAAAAAACACAATAAATTAAAAAAGAAAGGAAAATCATTATGAAAAAGTTTTTATCCATCCTGATGACCGTTCTGCTCATCGCAACCCTGTCCGTGTCCGTCTTTGCGGATGAAGAGGCGCCCAAGGGCTCCATTACCATCAACGGCACCCACAGCGATGCCGTCTATGAGATCTATCAGCTGCTGGATCTGGAAAGTTACGACAAGACCTCCGGCGCTTACTCCTACAAGGTAAACAGCGCTTGGTCTGCCTATTTTGCCACCGACGAGGCTAAGGCTTACGTCTCCATCGACGAGGCCGGCTACGTCACCTGGGTTGCCGGCGACAGCGACACCGTTGTGGCTGAGTTTGCCCAGAAGGCACTGGCTTATGCCAAGAATAACGGCATTGCTCCCGTGAAGACCTCTAAGAACGAGGGCGAGTTTGTCAACGGCGTGTTCTCCGATCTGAATCTGGGCTGGTACCTGGTGGACTCCAACGTGGGTGCCCTGTGCGGCCTGACCACCACCGACCCCGATGCTTCCATCAATGCGAAGAACAGCGAGCCCACCATCGACAAGCAGGTTCAGGAAGACCTGACCGGTATGTGGGGCGATGCCAACACCGCTGACATCGGCCAGATCGTCAATTATATGTCCATCATTCACGTGGCCGCCGGTGCTGAGAACTATGTGCTGCACGATAAGATGTCCGATGGTCTGACCTTTGTGCACGACCTGGATGAGGGCCGTGGCGTGACCGAGATCAAGCACGTGAACAGCCAGGGTGTAGAGACTATCCTGAAGGTGGACGTGGATTACACCGTTAAGACCAGCAGCTTTGAAGATGAGTGCACCTTTGAGGTGGAGTTCTCCGACGCGCTGGTGGCCGGCCTGAAGGCCAACGACCGTCTGATCGTTTACTACAACGCTATGCTGAACCGTCACGCTCAGGTTGGCTCTGCCAACGGCAACCCCAACGAATCCTGGCTGGAGTATGGTGAGGATCACTACACTTCTCACGACCAGACCAACACCTACACCTTCTCCATCGACATCATCAAGACCGATTCCACCAACAAGCTGATCGACGGCGCTGAGTTCCGCATTTATGACGCGGCCATCGGCGGCAACGAGATCAAGGTGGTTCCCCTGCTGGATGCCAACGACGAGAACCCCGTGCTGGATGCTGACGGCAACCCCGTTTACCGCCGCGCCCGCGCGGACGAAGAGGGCGTGAACATCGTGGTTAAGGACGGTAAGGTGACCGTGGTCGGCTTTGATAACGGCGTGTACCACCTGGAGGAGGTTAAAGCTCCTGCCGGCTACAACCAGCTGACCTCCCGTAAGGAGTTCACCATTGCCGATGCCAACCTGGATTCCGTGTTCAACGGCGGTGTATACTCCACCGGTTCCGGTGTGCACGTGGTCAACAAGACCGGTTCCATGCTGCCTGAGACCGGCGGTGCCGGCACCGTGATCTTCATTACCGTGGGTGCTCTGGCTGTTCTGGTTGCCGGTGTTCTGCTGGTAACCAAGAAGAGAATGGCTATGATTCAGGAGTAATTCTCTTTTTGCTGAACAAGAAGAAGACTAGTTAGTGAAAACCAGGCGGGGACGGTGTCCTCACCGTCCCCGCCGGACAACTGTAGGGAGAAGTCTATGCAAGGTAGAAAAGTAACCATTATACTTTTAATAGCGTTCTTCATAGGCTTGTCCGTGCTGTTGTACCCCACCGTCAGCAGCTATTGGAACTCCAAGACCCAGAGCGAGGCGGTTGTGGACTATGAGAAAATGCTGGCGTCTTATCGCCCGGAGGACTATACCGCCTTTTTTGAGGAGGCAGACGCCTATAATCGGGCGTTGTCCGCCTTAGAGTTCCCGTTGCAGGATTATGGCGAGATTGAGGACACTTACTGGAAAACGCTGGACGTTAGCGGCACCGGTATGATGGGGTATATCACCATCCCCAAAATCAACCAGGAATTGCCGGTTTACCACGGCACCAGCGACGACGCACTGGCTAACGCCGCCGGTCATTTTCAGGGCACCAGCCTGCCGGTAGGGGGTAAGGGCACCCATTCCATTGTGTCCGCCCACCGCGGCCTGCCCACGGCGGTGCTGTTCACCTATCTGGACCGGATGGAGGTCGGCGACACCTTTTATTTCACTATTCTGGACCGCACCATCACCTACGAGGTGGACCAGATCCGCATCGTGGAGCCGGACGAAACCAACCTGATTCAGATTGATCCGGATAAGGACTATTGCACCCTGCTGACCTGTACCCCTTACGGCATCAACACCCAGCGTTTGCTGGTGCGGGGGCATCAGGTGGATGCGACCCAAAACCGCAAATTGTACGTCAGCAACGAGGCCTACCGCATCGACACGCTGATTGTGATGCCCATAGTGGCACTGCCGATTATTGTGGTGCTGCTGATTTACGTGATGTTTGCCCCGGTTAAGAAAGAAACGTTAGGAGAGGATGTGCTGTGATGAAACAGAAGATACTCGGTTGCGTTATGGCACTGGTCTGCCTGCTGGCAGGAAGTTTGCATCCTGTTTCGGCGGTAATGCCTCTGGAGCCGGAGCGGGAATGTAGTTTGACGATACAGTATACCGCCGACGGCATGGGTCTGCCCGGCGTGGAGGTAGCCCTCTACCGGGTGGCAGAGGCGTTCCCCGACGGCACCTATGAGAAGATAGCCCCCTTTACGGAATACCCGGTTTCCATTTACGATATTACCACCGCCACCGGGTGGAAACAGACCGCCAACACTTTTATGGGCTACGCGGTGTCGGATGAGATTGCCCCCACCGTGACCGCCAAAACGGCAGAGGATGGAAGTGTTTCCTTTACCGGTCTGACCACCGGCCTGTATTTGGTGGGGAACGTTTCCGCTTATGCAGAGAATGGTGACCGTTGGGAGTTTGACGCGTTTATGCGGTATCTGCCGGCGGTTTGCGAGGACGTGTACGTCTACGAAGAGGTAGCCAAGCCCAAGGGTAGCAAGACGATACCCACTCCTGAGGGTAAGCAGTATACCCTGCGGAAATTGTGGAAGGATAGCGGACATAAGGAACAGCGTCCCGCCACCGTGGAGGTGGAAATCAAAAAGGACGGTATTTTCTGGAAAACCGTGTTCTTGACCGAGGAAAACAATTGGTTTTATACCTGGTCCGACCCGGATGGGGTTGCTGTCTGGTCGGTAGCGGAGAAAAACGCGGTGGATAACTATACCGTGGCTGTTTTGAAAAATGGTGTAGATTTCACCATAGAGAACACGTGGAAAGACGGGTCCGAACCCACAAAGCCTACGGAGCCCACGGAGCCGACCGAACCCGCGGAGCCCACAGAGCCCACCGAACCTACAGAGCCCACCGAACCTACGGAACCCACCGGACCCACCAAACCTACCAAACCGGGTACTCCTCAGACCGGCGATACCGAGCCGTTGTGGTTGTACGTGTTGCTGATGGTGTTCTCCGGAATGGTGTTGCTGATTCTGGGATTGGGCGGCAAGCGAGGACAAACAAATGGCAAGAAGTAAAGTTTTGAAGATCGCGGGTCTGGTGTTGCTGCTGGCCGGTGTCGGGCTGTTTGTGTTCACCCGGCTGTCCGCCGCCTATGGGCAACGGCAGGTGACCCAAATGATGACCGACCTGGAGCGGCTGTTGCCGGAGCGTTGGTCGGGGGTTGCTGCCGAGAATACCGACGCCATGCCGGTGCTGTCCCTGGATGGGCAGGATGTGGTGGGTGTGTTGGAGATACCCGTCTACGGGGTGGCCTTGCCGGTGGGTGACCAATGGAGCACCGCCGGAATCACCACCCACCCTTGTCGGTTTACCGGCTCGCTGTATGACCGGGATTTGGTGATAGGCGGCGTTGACCGCCAGGGTCAGCTGGCCTGTCTGGACGTGATAGAGGACGGCACTGCCGTCACCGTCACGGATATGACCGGAGCCGTGTTCAGCTACACCGTCGCCCGGGTGGAGCGCTCCAAGAGCGCCAAAGCCGAAGTGCTCGTCGCCGAGGATTACGACCTGACCCTGTTCGTGCGGGATACCTATTCCTTGGAATATATCTTGGTGCGCTGTGAGATGGAATAAATAACGACAAAAACGAGCCTGTGGCATCTGCCACAGGCTCGTTTTTCTATAAGTAGCCTCCCTCCCCGAGGGAGGTGGCTGGGGCGTCAGTCCCAGACGAAGGGAGTTTACTCGGTTCTCAGCGCCACCACCGGGTCTTTCTTCGCCGCGGAGCGGGAGGGGATGATACCGGCGAACAGGGTCAGCACCACGCTGATGACCACCAGCAGAATGGCGGCGCCGCCGGGGAGAACGGCATTGAGGGTCTCGATGCCGGTGGCCTTGTGCAGGATCAGGTTGATGGGGATACACATGGCGTAGGTGATGCCCACGCCCAGGGCGCCGGAGGTGAAACCGATGATGACCGTTTCCGCGTTGAACATACTGGACACGTTCCGCTTGGAAGCGCCGATGGCCCGGAGAATGCCGATCTCCTTGGTGCGCTCCTGCACCGAGATGAGGGTGATGACACCGATCATAATGGAGGACACCACCAAAGAGATGGACACAAAGGCGATCAGCACGTAGGAAATGGCGTTGATGATGGTGGTCACCGAGGACATCATCAGTCCCACGTAGTCGGTATAGGCAATCTGCTCCAGTTCCTCTTTGCCTTCGTTATAGTCGGCAATCACATCTTCGATAACATCTTTATTTTCGAAGGAGGAAGCGTAGATATTGATGCTGGCGGGGTTATCCAGCTCCACGCAACCCAACTCAATGAGGTTATCCTCATAGGTGGTCTCGGCAAACTCCAGCACCTCGTCGTAATAGGTGGCAAACTGGCTGGCGGTATAGTCCTTCATCGCGGTTTCCAGCATCGCCACCAGCTGGGGTGTGGGCATACCGCCCATCTGCTGTTGCACACCCATGGCGTGCTGGGCCTTGACCTGCTCGGTCACCATCTCGGTATAGGATTCTTGCATATCCTCGTCGCTCATTTTGGCGAGATAGGCTTCGATTTCCTCGGCGGCCATACCGGTCTGCTGGGCAAACACCTTGCTCAGTGCCTCTTCGATCTCCTCACGGGTCACGTCCTTGACGGCGGCATCCACCGTCTCATTCAGCCAATCCGCGTCCGGGATGCTCATAATTTTGATATAGGTCTGGGCCTTTTCCTCGTCGGTCTGGTCCGCCACGTAATCTTTAAAGGCGGTTTTCTTTTCCTTGTCGGTCATATCCCCGGTGTTGGCCTCAAAGGGCAGACCGGTGAAAATATCCCGCCGGGGGCTGTCCATTTGCTCCTTCACGGCGTCGGAGTTTTTTGCGTTAGCAATGACGTGCTCGGTGAGCTGATGGGTGTATACGATGCTGCCATTGAGCATGCTGGACACCGCCTCCTCGTTAGGACGGAGGATGCCGGACACCTTGAGGGTGGTGCCGTTGTCGTAGAGGTATTTCAGCCCCGTCTGGGTGTTCCGCATATCGGTGTACAGTCCGGTCTTGGGGTCTTTTTTATAGCAATCGGCGGAGAAAACCGTGCGAAATTCCATTCCGCAGATCTCCTCATAGGACCACTTCTGCTGCTTGGTCTCCACCACCTCTTGGTCGATGGCGGCGTTGGCCAGCTCGTCGATGTCCTCTTTGGACTTCAGACCCAGGGCGTACAGGGTCATATCGTCCACCTCGTTGTTCTGGTCCACCACCAGCATAACCTCGTTATAGCTGTTGGGCCAGGAGCCGTATACTACCTCGTACTGCTTTTTCAGCAGGGGGTTGATGGGGTCGCCGTTGTCGCCGGGCAACATCTCCTGCCAGGTGACCGCGCTCATACCCGGCATGGTCATCATATTGGCGCTCATACCGTAGCTGGCACCCATATTCATCATCGAGGACATATCCATACCGAAATATTCCAACAATAGGTCTTGGAGCAGCTGCTGGGAATCTGAGAGGATGATATCCCCGTCCACGTTTTTGGTGTAGATGAGCATATTCAGGTCGTAGGTGTACTGCACGCCGCTGACCGCCTCCTTGAGGGCGCCGTCTTCTTTGTCCAGCTCCTGCTCCAGATAGGTCTTGAAAGCGGCCAGGTCGTTCTCGGTGGCCTCCATGGTGTTAAAGGCGTTGATAAGGTCGTAGAACATGGTCTTTTGGTACACCCCGTCCTTGTCGTGGGCGCCGTGACTCTCGGCCTCACCGATAAAGGTGGTGAGCAGACTGCCCATATCCATGTGGGTGGCCTCTAAGGTCAGGGGATAGGAGGATAGGGTGTCCTCCTGCACCGTGTTGATATAGGTGGTGGTGCCCTGGGACACGGCGGTGATCAGGGCGATGCCGATGATGCCGATACTGCCCGCAAAGCTGGTGAGGGCGGTGCGCCCTTTCTTAGTGAACAGATTGCGCAGTGACAGGCCGAAGGCGGTGTGGAATTTCATGGCGGGCTTGCGCTGACGGCGCCGTTTCTTGCCCTTGGGGGCGGTCAGCTCCTGCTCTCTGGCCTCCTCGGCGGCGATCTCCTCCTCGGTCAGCGGGGCGGTATCGCCGGTGATCTTGCCGTCCAGCATCCGGATGATGCGGGTGGAATACTGCTCTGCCAGGTCCGGGTTGTGGGTGACCATCACCACCAACCGATCCTGCGCCACTTCCTTGAGTATCTCCATCACCTGCACGCTGGTCTCGGTGTCCAGGGCGCCGGTGGGCTCACCCGCCAGGATGACGTCCGGGTCGTTGACCAGTGCCCGGGCGATGGCGACGCGCTGCATCTGTCCGCCGGACAGCTGACCGGGCTTTTTGCGCAGTTGGTCGCCCAGACCCACCCGTTCCAGCGCCTCTTTGGCGCGGCGGCGGGGCTCCCCCTTGGGCACGCCGGAGAGGGTCAGGGCCAGCTCCACGTTGCTCAGCACCGTCTGGTGGGGGATGAGGTTATAGCTTTGGAATACAAAGCCGATGGTGTGGTTGCGGTAGGTATCCCAATCCCGGTCCTTAAACCGCTTGGTGGATTTACCGTTGATGATCAGGTCGCCGGTGGTATAGCGGTCTAAGCCGCCCACCAGATTCAGCAGGGTGGTTTTACCACAGCCGGATTGACCCAGTATGGATACGAACTCGTTGTGGCGGAATTGCAGGCTCACCCCGTTGAGGGCGTGGACCAGCGTATCGCCGGAGCCGTACACCTTGGTAATCTCTTTCAGTTGCAACATACGCAGACATCCTCTCTAAAAAGGTAATTCTATCCATAATAATATAAGTATAGCATAAATCAGTTTGTATGCCTAGTGGTGAACAGAGTGTAAACGATAAAAAGATTTGAATTGACAAGTTCTGTGTGGCATATTATAATGGAAAGGAATAGAATAATACTAGGTTTCGTTGGAAATCTTTTTTAACAGAAAGGATGCGTGTGATTATGAAGACCAAGAACGTACTGAAGATTTTGCTGACCGTTGCCGCCGTCGTGGCCGCTTTGGTGGGTGTGGCGTTGGTGCTGGTGCGTACCGAGCGCCGTCTGTACCGTGCCCTGGGCGTGCTGGAGAGCTATCTGCCCCGCAACAAGAAGGATTCCGCCATGCACATCGAGCTGGAAGACATCTGATTTAGATAATTTTACAATTTAACGCTTTAAAGGGTTGACAATCCCAAATTCGTGTGCTATAATACTCAAAAATTAAACAAAAGGCTGTGACGAAGACGGTCGAAATGTTGTATTTTCAGAGAGCCGATGGCTGGTGTGAATCGGCAATGGAGCATTTCGGATGACCCATCCCTTCCGAGCCGGAGTGGCGAACTCCACAGGGTAAGTAGCCATTCCCGTGATGACCGCGTCAGGGTCAGGGGGTTGGTTGACCCCGTCGAGTGGCGGATATATCCGCAAATTGAGTGGTACCGCGAGTGTATACACACCCGTCTCAATGGTTGCATTGAGACGGGTGTGTTTTTTATTTCCTCCAAAGGAGTTGAGTCAAATGGCGATGGCAGAAAATGGCAAATTATACGAGGTAGCCCTGCGAATCCGCGAGATGCGGGAGATTCTGGAATGGTCTGTGGAGACCATGGCTGAGAAGACCGGCGTGACGGTGGCGGAGTACCGCCTGTACGAGACCGGCACGGTGGATTTCCCCTTTACCTTTATCCACAAGTGCGCCTTGGCCTTCGATTTGGATATGACCGACCTGCTGGAGGGCCGCAGTGCCAACCTGCTGTCCTCCTACACCATCACCCGTAAGGGCCAGGGTCAGCAGACCGCCAAGGAGGACGGCATCGACATCGCCCATTTGGCACCCAAGTTCCGGGATAAGATTGCCGAGCCCTATTGGGTGCGGTACGAATACGACCCCGCCCTGGAGCAGAAGCCCATCCATCTGGCTACCCACTCCGGTCAGGAGTTTGACCTGGTCATCAGCGGTAAGCTGAAGGTGCAGATCGGCGACCACGTGGAGGTGCTGAGCGAGGGCGACAGCATCTACTACAATTCCTCCACCCCTCACGGTATGATGGCGGTGGATGGTCAGGACTGCGTGTTCTGCGCGGTGGTTCTGCCCGGCGAGGAGACCCGGGAGGAAGAGGTGCGCTCCACCATCGTCACCGCCAAGACCTCTGAGCCGCTGGTGTGCGAGGAGTTCGTCACCACCACCGAGGATGAAAACGGTGCCCTGCAGTCCATCGAGTTCAAGAACACCGACCGCTTCAATTTTGGCTTCGACATCGTGGATGGCATCGCCGAGAAATACCCCGACAAGCTGGCGATGCTCCATCTGGACGTCAACCGCAACGAGCGGCGTTTCACCTTCCGCGAGATGAAGCATTATTCCAACCAGTGCGCCAACTATTTCACGTCCTTGGGCATCAAGCGCGGCGATAAGGTGATGCTGGTGCTCAAGCGGCATTACCAGTTCTGGTTCGCTATGGTGGCGCTGCACAAGATCGGCGCCGTAGCCATCCCCGCCACCAACCAGTTGAAAGAGCACGACTTCCGGTATCGGTACGAGGCCGCCGGTGTCACCGCCATCGTGTGTACCGCCGACGGGGATACCGCCGACATCGCCGCCG
>JAZNSL010000002.1:0-18988 GCA_045591225.1 Acutalibacteraceae bacterium
GTGCAATCATCCTTAAACAACAGCAGGCAGTTGCCGTTGTCCAGTTTGTAAACGTTTTTGGTCTTGCCGGTGTACAACAGTTCTTTGCTCATAACAAATCGCTCCTTTTAAATATAGACATTAGAATTAATACGGACAAAATTTACAGCTGCTCCATTACGTGAGCGTCTTTCTCCAGCACCGCGGCGGCATCGGCGGCGCGCTTGGCATCCAGCCGGGCGGCCAGGGCGGCGTCCTCTACGGCGATGATCTGGGCGGCCAGCAGGGCGGCGTTGCCGCCGCCGTTAATGGCCACGGTGGCCACCGGGATGCCGGTAGGCATCATCACGGTGGACAGCAGGGCGTCCATACCGTCCAGTGCCGCAGACTTGCAAGGGATGCCGATGACCGGCAGGGTGGTGTTGGCGGCGATGGCGCCCGCCAGGTGAGCCGCCATACCGGCGGCGGCAATCAGCACGCCGAAACCGTTTTCCCGGGCGTTCACCGCAAAATCGCGGGCCTGCTCGGGGGTGCGGTGGGCGGAGTAGATATGCACCTCGTAGGGAATATCCAAACTCTTCAGCGTGTCGGTAGCTTTTTTGATGATGGGCAGGTCGCTGTCACTGCCCATGATGATACCAACTTTTCTCATAGGTTGTTACCTCCAAAAAAATAGAAAAGGGCGCAGTTAACTCGGGTGAGTTGACTGCGCCCAGACGGTCGGCATGGTTCCCCGTTTTTCGGTCCTTTGCGGTGCTCCGCAATTATCCGTCAGTCACGAAAAACGACATTCATTTGACCATCAAATTATACCACTTTTTGCGGGGTGGTGTCAAGGCGCAGACAAGGGTTTTTGGCTTTTCTACACTTTATACAATTACTTGATGGAAACGCTCTTCTCTTTCTGTATAACATCGTGAGCGCCGCCCTCCACAATGCTGGTGGCGGACACCAAAGTCAGGGTGGCCTTCTCCTGCAGCTCGGGGATGGTCAGAGCGCCGCAGTTGCACATGGTGGACTTCACCTTGGACAGGGACAGGGCCACGTTATCCTTCAGGCTGCCGGCGTAGGGCACATAAGAATCCACGCCCTCTTCAAAGGACAGCTTCTTGTCACCGCCCAGGTCGTAACGCATCCAGTTACGGGCGCGGCTGGAGCCCTCACCCCAATACTCTTTGTAGTAAGTGCCGCCAATATTTACCTTGTTGGTGGGAGATTCATCAAAACGGGCAAAATAACGGCCCAGCATTACGAAATCCGCACCCATAGCCAGAGCCAGGGTGATGTGGTGGTCGTACACGATACCGCCGTCGGAGCCGACGGGAATGTAGATGCCGGTCTCCTCGAAATAGCGGTCACGCTCGGCGCAGACCTCAATCAGTGCGGTGGCCTGGCCACGGCCGATACCCTTGGTCTCGCGGGTGATGCAGATGGAGCCGCCACCGATACCCACCTTAATGAAGTCGGCGCCCGCCTCTGCCAGATAGCGGAAGCCGGCGGCATCCACCACGTTGCCGGCGCCCACCTTGACGGTGTCGCCGTAATGCTCGCGGATCCAGTCGATGGTCAGCTTCTGCCACTCGGAGAAGCCCTCGGAGGAGTCGATGCACAGCACGTCCACACCGGCCTCTACCAGAGCGGGAACGCGCTGGGCGTAGTCGCGGGTGTTGATACCGGCACCCACCACATACCGCTTGTCGGCATCCAGCAGCTCGTTGGGGTTCTGCTTGTGCATATCGTAGTCCTTACGGAACACGAAATACCGCAGACGGCCCTCGCCGTCCACGATGGGCAGGGAGTTCAGCTTGTGGTCCCAAATGATATCGTTAGCCTCCTTGAGGGTGATGCCCTCGGGGGCGGTGATCAGCTTTTCCAGGGGGGTCATAAACTCCGACACCTTGGTGGCGGGGTCCATACGGGATACGCGATAGTCACGACCGGTGACGATACCCACCAGCTTGCCGTTGACGGTGCCGTCGTCGGTCACCGCCACGGTGGAGTGGCCGGTCAGCTCCTTCAGAGCCACCACGTCCGCCATCGTGGCATCGGGAGACAGGTTGGAGTCGCTGGTGACAAAGCCGGCCTTGTGATCCTTGGCACGCTTGACCATAGCGGCCTCGTCCTCGATGGTCTGGGAGCCGTAAATAAAGGACACGCCGCCCTCGGTGGCCAGCGCCACCGCCAGACGGTCACCGGAGACCGACTGCATAATGGCGGAAACCATGGGAATGTTCATCTCGATGGCGGGCTTCTCGCCCTTCTTGAACTTGGTCAGGGGGGTCTTCAAAGACACGTTAGCGGGAATATGGGTGTGGTCGGAGTACCCCGGGATCAGCAGGTACTCGTTAAAAGTGTGGGAGGGGTCGTTAATGATTTTAGCCATTTCTATTCATCCTTTCTCGTTGAGTATATCTCAGTTGGCTTTGGTTTCACAGTAGATGCAGCGGTACACCTTCTGCTGGCGGTCGGTGAGCCGGACCACGTGATCCAACTCCTGCTCACAGGAGGTGATGCACCGGGGGTTTTTGCACCGGATGACGTTTACCAGTTGCTCCGGCATAGGGATGGACTTCTTCTCCACCAATTCGCCGTTACGAATGACGTTGACGGTGGCGTCCGGGTCCACGTAGCCGATCACGTCCAGATTGATTTCGATGGCGGCGTCGATCTTGATGATGTCCTTGCGCCCCATCTTCTTGCTGGCCACGTTGCGGATGAGGGCGATGGAACAATCCAGCCCGTCCAGGCCCAGCAGATCGTACAGCTTGGCTCCGCCGCCGGCGGTGATGTGGTCGATGACCACGCCATTCTGAATGGAGTCTATGTTCATACGCTCGCCTCCTTCAGCAGTTTGTGAATCAGCGCCATGCGCATATACTTGCCGTTGAGCACCTGCTTGAAATAGCAGGCCCGGGGATCGTCATCCACCGCCACCGAGATCTCGTTCACACGGGGCAGGGGATGCAGAATGCACAGGTCGGATTTGGCGGCTTCCAGTTTCTTCAGGTCCAGAATGTAACTGTCCTTTAACCGCAGATAATCCTCCTCGTTAAAGAACCGCTCCCGCTGGACGCGGGTCATATACAGAATATCCAACCGGGGCATAGCCTCTTCCAGGCTGGTGGTCTGGGTATAGGGGATGCCGTTCTTTTTCAGCACATCCTTTTTGACGTAGCTGGGGAGCTTCAGCTCCTCAGGGGAGATCAGCACGATGTTGATGCCGGTGTAACGGGACAGGGCGTTGATCAGCGAGTGGACGGTACGACCGAATTTCAGGTCGCCGCAGAAGCCCACCGTTAGGTCGTTCAGTCTGCCTTTTTCCCGGTAGATGGTCAGCAGGTCCGCCAGAGTCTGGGTGGGATGACAGTGACCGCCGTCACCGGCGTTGATCACCGGGATGGAGGCGTTGTTGGCCGCCACCAGCGCGGCACCCTCCTTGGGGTGACGCATAGCGATGATGTCGGCATAACAGCTCACCGTCTTGGCGGTGTCCGCCACGCTCTCACCCTTAGCGGCAGAAGAACTGCTGGCGGAGGACATACTGATGACGTTGCCGCCCAGCTCCATCATCGCCGCCTCAAAGCTCAGACGGGTACGGGTGGAAGGCTCGAAAAACAGGGTCGCCAGTTTCTTGCGTTTGCAAGCCTCGGCGTATTTGTCGGGGTTCTCGATGATGTCGCAGGCGGTGGCGATCAGCTCGTCAATTTCCGCCGTGGACAGGTCGAGAATGTCAATCACACTACGCATACCTTACTTCGCTCCATTCACAGCCAAATAGTTCTTGATGCGGGTGACGTTCTCCTCGTTGGCGGGGTCCTCTTCCAGATACTCGATGATGTCGTACACATCCACGATGGAGTACACCGGGAAGCCGAACTGCTCCTCTATCTCCTGCATAGCGCCCTTGTCGGACTGGCCCTTTTCCTTGCGGTCCACCATAATGAAGGTGGCGGCCACCTTACAGCCCTCCAGGTGGCTGAGAATCTCCATACTCTCGCGGATGGCGGTACCGGCGGTGATGACGTCCTCAATGATGACGATCTCCTCACCGGCCTGGGGCACGTAGCCCACGAACACGCCGCCCTCGCCGTGGTCCTTTACCTCTTTGCGGTTGAAGAAGAAGGGCACGTTCAGGCCGTTCTTGGACAACGCCACGGCGGCGGAAACCGACAGGGAGATACCCTTATAGGCAGGGCCGTACAGCACCGCCTGCTTCTGGCCCAGCTTCTCGAAATAGGCCTTGGCGTAGAACTCACCCAGACGGGCGATGTCGTTACCGGTCTTGATCATACCGGCGTTGATGAAATAGGGAATCTTGCGGCCGGACTTGGCGGTGAAATCACCGAACTTCAGCACGCCGGCCTCCTGCAAAAACTGGATAAATTCTCTCTTGTACGCTTCCATTTCGTTGTCCTCCTTGATGGTTATGTGATGTGGTGTAGAGCAAAGGCTTCCCCTTGAGGGGAAGCTGGCACGGCGCCAGCCGTGACTGATGAGGTGTAGCCATCCGGAGGATGGCATTAATACACTTTGTGCGCCCCGCACCACCTCACCCACCGCCGTTCGGCGGTCCCCCTTCCCCTCGAGGGGAAGGCTTTTCCGGCTTATGCGGAATTGCTAAATCAGTCGCAGAACTCGGCCACGCAGCGCTCATAGGCGGCCACCGGGTCGGCGGCGGCGGGGATGGGACGACCCACCACGATGTAGTCGGAGCCGATCTCCTTGGCGGCGGCGGGGGTCATCACCCGCTTCTGGTCGCCGATGTCGCCGTCCGCGAAACGGACGCCGGGGGTGATGGTCAGGAAGTCGGCGCCACAGGTGTCGTGCACCTTGCCCGCCTCCAGCGGGGAGCAGACCACGCCGTCCAGACCCGCCTTTTTGGCGTTGGCGGCGTAGTGCATCACCACCTGGTCGATGGGCTCTTTAATCAGCAGGTCGTTCTCCATCGCCTCCTGGTCGGTGGAGGTCAGCTGGGTCACCGCGATCAGCAACGGACGGGTGCCGTCGGGACGGGTGAGACCCTCCAGGGCAGCCTCCATCATACGGACGGTGCCGCCGGCATGCAGGTTGGTGATGTCCACATCCAGGTTGGACAGCACGCTCATAGACTTCTTCACGGTGTTGGGGATATCGTGCAGCTTCAGGTCCAGGAAGATCTTGTGACCGCGGCGCTTGATCTCCCGGACGATCTGGGGACCCTCGGCATAGAACAGCTCCATACCGATCTTCACAAAGGGTTTGCGGCCGGTGAACCGATCCAGAAAACCGAACACTTGGTCAGCATTGGCGAAATCACACGCCACAATTACGTCTTTACCCATTACTTAACGCCTCCTATAATATCTTTCAAGTCCGCGATGCCGTAGCGATCCATCACTTCCGGCAGGTCGCGGATAATTTCTTGACACACGTAAGGATTGACCAGGTTGGCGGCACCCACCTCAACGGCGGTGGCACCGGCCAGCATCAGTTCAATCACGTCCTCGGCGGTGGACACACCGCCCATGCCCACAACGGGGATGTTGATGGCATTGGCCACCTGATACACCATCCGCACCGCCACTGGGAAGATGGCCGGGCCGGAAAAACCGCCCATTTTGTTGGCGATCACCGGCTTTTTGGTACGCAGGTCGATGCGCATACCCAGCAGGGTGTTGATCAGGCTGATGCCGTCGGCGCCTGCCGCTTCGCAGGCCTTGGCGATCGACACAATATCGGTCACGTTGGGGGATAACTTGACGATCACCGGCTTGGTGGTCACTTTCTTGACCGCCTCGACCACCTGGGCGGCGGCCTCCGGGCTGGTGCCGAAGCTCATACCGCCGCCGTGGACGTTGGGGCAACTGACGTTGACCTCCAACCAGCCCACCTGCTCCTCTTTATCCAGACGTTCGCAGGTATAGGCGTAATCCTCAATGGCAAAGCCGGAAACGTTAGCCATCACCGGCTTGTGGAAACACTGTTTCAGCTTGGGCAGTTCCTCGGCGATGACCTTGTCCACGCCGGGGTTCTGCAGGCCCACCGCGTTGATCATACCGGCATAGCACTCCGCAATGCGCGGGGTGGGATTGCCGAAACGGGGGTCTTTGGTGGTACCTTTAAACGAGAAGGTGCCCAGACAGTTGATGTCGTACAAATCGGCAAACTCATAGCCGAAACCAAAGGTGCCGGAGGCGGGAATGATGGGGTTATCCATCTCGATGCCGCACAGATTGACACTTAGGCGTCCCATAAAATCTCCTCCTTCTCCAGCACCGGGCCTTCTTTACAGATCCGCTTGTAGCCGGTAATCACCTTGCAGGAGCAACCCATACAAGCGCCAAAGCCGCAACCCATCCGCTCCTCAAAGCTGAACTGACCGGAGGTTTTGGTGGCCTTGTACACCGCTTTGAGCATGGGCTCCGGTCCGCAGGTGTAGAAGTAGCTGTACTCCGCCGGCAGGGCGTCGGTAACAAACCCCTTGACCCCGTAACTGCCGTCGGCGGTGGTGACGGTGACGGCACAGCCCAGGTCCTTGAAATCCTGTTCGCAGAACACCTCGTCCTTGGTATTAAAGCCCAGCACCACCGACACGGTCTTGCCCTGCTCACGGAGCAGACGGGCCAGCATATACAGGGGCGGTACGCCCACGCCGCCACCCAACAGCAGGGGATGGTCGCCGGCCTTGGACAGGTCGTAGCCGTTGCCCAGACCGGTCAGCAGATCCAGGGTCTGTCCCGCGGTCATCTCGGCCATCTGGGCGGTGCCCTTACCCACCACCTTGTAGATGAGGGTCAGCACCCCCTCGGTGCAGTCGCACACCGAGATGGGACGGCGGAGGAACTGTCCCTCCAGCAGAATGTTCACAAACTGACCGGTGGCGATGCCGGCGGTGTCGCCGGACAGCACCATCCGATAGACGGTGGCGGTCAGCGGCACGTTTTCGGTTATGGTAAAGATGGTTTGTTTCATACTAAAACTCCTCTGGCGGGAGGGCACAGAGGCCCTCCCCTACGGATTCTATCCCGGGTAGATGGTAGGTGTAGGGGCGGGCGTCCTCGACCGCCCGTTCAACTCCCTCCGACACGCTTCGCGTGCCACCTCCCTCGAGAGGGAGGCTTTGCACTATCCAAATTTCTTCTTTACTTCGCGTCGATGGTGGATACCTTGTTGGTGACCTCCTCCAACACGTCCAGCACGATGCGGACGGTATCCAGGTTGGAGAACAGGGTCACGCCGTTCTCAACGGCGCAACGGCGGATGTATTCGCCGTCCTCGTAGTGAACGCCGGACATAATGGCCCGGGTGTTGATGACGTAGCTGACGTAACCCGCACGGATGGAGTCCAGAATCTCCTCACTGCCCTCGGACAATTTGCCCCGGACACGGGTACGGATGCCGTGCTCCTTCAGGTAGTTGGCGGTGCCGACGGTGGCCTCGATGTTAAAGCCCATATCGTAGAACCGCTTGACCAAAGGCAGAGCCTCGGCCTTGTCCTCATCCGCCATCGTCACGATGACGGTGCCGTAGTTCTGCAGGTTCATACCGGATGCAACCAGCGCCTTATACATAGCGCGGTGCAGAGTGTCGTCGTAGCCGATGGCTTCGCCGGTGGACTTCATCTCCGGGGACAGGTAGGCGTCCAGACCCTTGATCTTGTTGAAGGAGAACACCGGCACCTTGACGTAGTAGCGGTTCTTCTCCTCGGGGTACAGGCAGAAGATGCCCTGCTCCTTCAGGCTCTTGCCCAAAATCACCTCGGTGGCGATGTCCGCCAGCGAATAGCCGGTGGCCTTGGACAGGAAGGGAACGGTACGGGAAGAACGGGGGTTCACCTCGATGATATACACGTCGTCGTTCTTATCCACGATGAACTGGATGTTGAACAGACCCACGATGCCGATGCCCAGGCCCAGCGCCTTGGCATACTGCAGGATGATGCCCTTGACCTTGTCGGACACCGAGAAGGTGGGATACACCGAGATGGAGTCGCCGGAGTGAACGCCGGTGCGCTCCACCAGCTCCATAATGCCGGGGACGAACACGTCGTGGCCGTCGCAGATGGCGTCGATCTCCACCTCTTTACCCACGATGTACTTATCCACCAGCACCGGCTTGTCCTCGTCGATCTCCACGGCGGTCTTCAGATAATGGCGCAGGTGCTCGTCCTTAGCCACGATCTGCATAGCCCGACCGCCCAGCACGAAGGAGGGGCGCACCAGCACGGGATAGCCGATCTCGTTGGCGGCGGCGATGCCGTCCTCGATCTTGGTGACGGCCCGGCCCTTGGGCTGGGGAATGTTCAGTTCGCGCAGAATCTTCTCGAAGCTGTCCCGGTTCTCGGCGCGCTCGATAGCGGCGCAGTCGGTGCCGATGATGTTGACGCCACGGTCCATCAGAGGCTGAGCCAGGTTGATGGCGGTCTGACCGCCCAGAGACGCGATGACCCCCTCCGGCTGTTCGTAGTCGATGATGGCCATCACGTCTTCGGGGGTCAGCGGCTCGAAATACAGCTTGTCGGCGGTGGTGTAGTCGGTGGACACGGTCTCGGGGTTGTTGTTGATGATAATGGCCTCGTAACCGGATTTCTTAATGGTCTGGACGGCGTGGACGGTGGAATAGTCAAACTCTACGCCCTGTCCGATGCGGATGGGGCCGGCGCCCAGCACCACGATCTTCTTCTTGTCGGTGAGGCGGCTGGCCTGTTCGCCGGTGTAGGAGGAGTAGAGATAGGCGATATAGGCGCCGGTGTGCAGGGTGTCCACCATCTTGAAGATGGGCACGATGCCGTTCTGCTTACGCATGGCGTACACGTCCACCTCGGGGATGTCCCACAGTTTGGCGATGTACTGATCGCTGAAGCCCATCACCTTGGCGGCCCGCAGGGTGTCGGCATCCCGGTTCTCTTTCAGCCGGTTCTCCATATCCACGATGCGCGCGAGACTCTCCAGGAAGATGTCGGTGACCATAGTCAGCTGGTGGAGCTCCTCCAGGCTCATGCCCAGACGAATCAGCTGGGTCCAGGCGAAGATGTTGTCGTCCTTGGCCTCGGCGATGTACGCCACCAGCTCGTCTTTGCTCATATTGTCAAACTTCGCCAGATGGAAGTGGCACACGCCGGTCTCCAGCGAACGGACCGACTTCAGCAAGCACTCGTCCAGCGTGGAGCCGATGCCCATCACCTCGCCGGTGGCCTTCATCTGGGTGCCCAGGGTGTTGGGTGCAGAAGCGAACTTATCAAAGGGGAAACGGGGGAACTTGGCCACGATGTAGTCCAAGCGGGGATTGATGGCGGCGGTTCCGCCGGGCAACGGAATCTCGTCCAGGGTCATACCCACCGCGATCTTGGCGGTGACCCGGGCGATGGGATAGCCGCTGGCCTTGGAGGCCAAGGCGGAGGAACGGGACACGCGGGGGTTCACCTCGATGAGGTAATACTCGCTGGTCTCGGGGTTGAGGGCGAACTGCACGTTACAGCCGCCGGAAATCTTCAGTTCGCGAATCAGCTTGATGGCGGAATCGTTCAGCATCTTGTGGTCCTTCTCGCTGAGAGACAGGATGGGAGCCACCACCGCAGAGTCGCCGGTGTGGACGCCCACGGGATCGATGTTCTCCATACCGCAGATGGTGATGGCGTTGTCCTCAGAGTCCCGCATAACCTCAAACTCGATCTCTTTATAGCCCTTGACCGACTTCTCGATCAGCACCTGATGCACAGGGGACAGTTTAAAAGCGTTTTTGCCGATCTCCAGCAGATCCGCCTCGTTATAGGCGAAGCCGCCGCCGGTGCCGCCCAGGGTAAAGGCGGGACGCAGCACCACGGGATAGCCGATGCGCTCGGCAGCCGCCTTGGCCTCGTCCAGATTATAGGTGATCTCGGAGGGGATGACCGGCTCGCCCACAGACTCGCACAGCTCCTTGAACATCTCCCGGTCCTCGGCGCGCTCGATGGACTCGCTGGAGGTGCCCAGCAGCTCCACGCCGCACTCCTTGAGGATGCCCTTCTTCTCCAACTGCATTGCCAGGTTCAGACCGGTCTGACCGCCGATGCCGGGGACGATGGCGTCGGGACGCTCGTGGCGGATGATGCGGGCCACAAACTCCAGGGTCAGGGGCTCCATATACACCTTGTCGGCGATGGTGGTGTCGGTCATAATGGTGGCGGGGTTGGAGTTGCACAGCACTACCTCGTAGCCCTCTTCCCGCAGGGCCAGGCAGGCCTGGGTGCCGGCATAGTCAAACTCGGCCGCCTGGCCGATGACGATGGGGCCGGAGCCGATGATGAGAATCTTCTTAATGTCGGTACGCTTTGCCATAGTTAGTCCTCCTCGTATTTGTAGACAATGTTTCCGTCGGCTACGGTCAGCACACAGCGACCGTAGAGGGTCTCACCCTGATAGGGGGTCGCCCTGCCAAGAGAATGGAATTCATTCGGGTTGACGGGGTGAGCCTCGGAGAGCTCCCACACCGTAAAGCTGTCGCCGGGGTCGATGCCGAACCGGCGGCGGGGGTTTTCGGTCAGGCACTTGACCGCCTGTTCCAACGTGATGATGCCGGGGCGCACCAGATGGGTGTAGATCGCCGGGAAGGCGGTCTCCAGCCCCACCACGCCAAAGGCACTGCCCTCCAGCCCCTTGGCCTTTTCCTCGGCCGAGTGGGGTGCGTGGTCGGTGGCGATGCAGTCGATGGTGCCGTCCTGGATGCCCTCAATTAAGGCTTCGCGGTCGGCGGCACTGCGCAGGGGCGGATTCATCTTAAACCGTCCGTCCTCTTGTAGGCAACCGTCGTCCATGGTCAGGTAGTGGGGTGCAGTCTCGCAGGTGACGTTGACCCCACGGGCCTTGGCCTCCCGAATTAACTGCACCGACTCTTTGCAGGAGATGTGGCACACGTGGTAGGCGCACCCGATCTCCTCCACCAGTTTCAAATCCCGGGCGATGGGACCCCACTCACTCTCGGAGCAGATGCCCCGATGGCCGTGGGCGGCGGCATAGTCGCCGTCGTGGATGTAGCCGCCGTGAAGCAGGCTGTTGTCCTCGCAGTGGGCCACGATCATCTTGCCCAGCCGCTTGGCCTCCAGCATCGCCCGGCGCATAAGTTCTTCGCTCTGCACACCCCGTCCGTCGTCGGAAAAGGCGATGCAGTCGGGGGCCATACCCGCCAGGTCCGCCAGCGTCTCTCCCCTCTGCCCCACCGTGATGGCACCGTAGGGCTGTATCCGCACCCCGTCGGGAGGGATGAGGTCTCGCTGGGCCTGTAAGTTAGCCACGCTGTCCGGCACCGGGTTTAGGTTGGGCATGGTACACACGTCGGTGTAACCGCCCCGCGCCGCCGCCGCCGAACCGGTGCGCATGGTCTCTTTATAAGAAAATCCCGGCTCGCGAAAATGCACATGCACATCGCAAAAGCCGGGAAAAACAGCATAAGAAAAGGCAGGGTCCTGGGACAAAGCCGCCAAATCGACCCCACGGGAAATAACAGAGGTGTCTACCAGCACCCCGCAGACGTTCTGCATCTTTTTCTCGCTCATAGATACCTCTCCTTTCTTTGAGATTTCACAACTTAAAATATTATAACATAAGACTATGTACTATGTCAACGAGTATTCGCCTTTTTGCGGTGCTAAAAAACCGCCTTTTTTAGGGGGAATAATCGTGCAAATTGTTGAATGTAATGCCCTCTCGCATAGCGGGAGACATTTTGTTTTGAGCATAGCTTTGGGGCCGCCGGCCACGCACGGATTGCTAGCCGCCTATGAATGAGTCGAGACAGCACCTAACAAAGCCTCCCTCCGGGAGGGAGGTGGCTGAGGCAACGCAAAATTGGTACTTATTCACATTTCGTTGTCGCCTCTGTGAGAATGTCACTTTGCTCCATTTGCCGTAGCCACAGCGTTGCCGAAGTCGGAGGGAGCCTGACGAGCCGTTGCAGATGGCGCACGCCGTTTGTTCGTTACGCGTTCTCCCCCAGTCACGGCTGTCGCCGTGCCAGCCCCCTCCCGGAGGGGGCCTTCCGCTGCGGCAGGATTTTTCTTCACTACTGTTTTGTTCAACTGCGCGACCATCGCGTGGTTTTCGTTTACAGCAAGACAACCGCCCTGCAAAACGCAGAGCGGTTGTTGTCGCACGTTATCGTTTTGTCCAGGTGCCGGGCAGCAGCGCCAGCACCAGCGGATAGATCTCCAGACGGCCCAACAGCATCGCCAGGGACAGCACCACCTTGGACAGGTCGGAGTACGCCCCAAAGCCACCGGCGGGACCCACGTCGCCCAGACCGGGACCCACGTTGTTCAGGCAGGTGATGGCGGCGGTCAGGTTGGTCTCCAGCGAGAAATTCTCAAAGGACAGCACAAAGAACACGCCTCCGATGAGCGCCATATACAACACGAAATAGGCGGCGGTGGACTGGACGGTGGTCTCCTCCACCCGTTTGCCCTCCAGGCTGACCACCGACACCGAGCGGGGATGGATCAGCCGCTTCAGTTCCCGCACCACGGTCTTGCCCAGCAGCATCACCCGAGAAACCTTCAGGCCGCCGGCGGTGGAGCCGGCGCAACCGCCCACAAACATCAAGAGAAACACAATGCCCCGGGACAGGCCGGGCCACAGGTTAAAGTCGGTGGTGGCGTAGCCGGTGGTGGTCACCACCGAGGACACCGTAAAGGCGGCGTAGCGCACCGCCTCGCCAAAGTCGTACAGCGGCAGGATGTTCACCGTGATGAGGCCGGTGGACACCGCGAAAATGCCCAAATACAGCCACAGTTCCCGGTTGCCCGCCACCGGACGGAAAGACCGGATGAGCACCAGGTAATACAGGTTAAAGTTCACGCCGAACAACAGCATAAACACGGTGATGATCCACTGCACCGCCGCGGAATAATCCCCGCAGCTGGCGGGTACCAGACCGAAGCCGCCGGTACCGGCGGTACCGAAGGACAACAGCACGCTGTCAAACCAGTTCATACCGGCGCACAGCAAACACACCACCTCTACGGCGGTCATACCGAGGTAGATGAGGTACAAAATTTTGGCGGTATCTTTCAGCCGCGGTACCAGCTTGCCCACGATGGGGCCGGGCACCTCTGCCCGCATCACGTGGATGGTGCGGCCGGAGCCGGTGGGCACCAGCGCCATCATCAGCACCAACACGCCCATCCCGGCGATCCAGTGGGTGAAACTACGCCAGAACATCAGACCGTGACCCCAGTTGGCGGTGCTCAGATCCAGCACCGACGCACCGGTGGTGGTAAAGCCGCTCACCGTCTCAAAAAAGGCGTCAACGAACGAGAACCCGCCGCCCAGCACAAAGGGCAACGCACCCACCGCCGACAGCAGTATCCAGCACAGCGCCACGATGATAAAGCCCTCTTTGGCGTAGATGGTCTGGTTTTTGGGGCGGCGCAACAGGGTCAGGCCGGTGCCGGCCACCGCCGCCACCGCCATCGCCGCCAACAGCCCCACCAGACCGCCGTCGCCATAGGCTATCGCCACCGCAACAGGCAACAACAGCACCGCCGCCTCTAACTGTAACAGGCGGCCGGTCATATAAAAAATCATCCGATAATTCATACGGTTTGCGTTCCTTTACTTCAAAATGTCGGAAAGGTCGTTCAGGCGGCGTCCGGCGGTGATGACCACCGCTTTATCCCCCGGCTGGATGGTGTCCGCGCCGGTGGGGATGATTATCTCGCGACCGCGCATAATGCCGGCCAGCAACACTTGGGGCTTCAGCGCCAAGTCTTTCAGCGGAATCCGCACCAAACGGGGGTCATCCTTCACGTTAAACACCAGCGCCTCGGCGCCGTCGTCCATCAGCCGGTACAGTGTCTCCACGTTACTGCCCATAGAATTTTCCAGCGCGCGGGCATACTGCATCAGCAGGTCTGCCACGATGCCCCGGGGGGAAACCACGCAGTCCACACCCAGATTCTGGGCCAAGCCGGCCAGCTCGGGACGGCTGACCTTGGTAATCACCTTGGGCACGTTGTGGGTGGCGGCAAAGCAGGACAGCAGGATGTTCTGCTCGTCCATACCGGTCAGGGACACGAAGGCGTCCATCTTCTCCAGACCCTCCTCCAGCAGCACCTCCTGCTGGGTGCCGTCGCCGCAGATGACGGTGGCGTTGGGGAGCAGCTCGCACAGGGTCTCGCAGACCTGACGGTCCTTGTCAATGATCTTCACCGCTACACCGGCGGACAGCAACCGCTTTGCCAGATAATAGGCGATACGGCTACCGCCCAACAGCATCACTTCCCGGGACTGCTTTTTGGCGAGGCCCAGGGCTTTGATCATCTTCTGCATCTCCACGTGGAGGGCGGTAACCCCCACCTTATCGCCGCCCTGCAGGGCGAAATTACCGTCGGGGATAAACACCTGACCCGCCCGCTGTACTACGCAGATCAGGAACTTGGCTTTAAAGCGGTTACGGGCCTCGGACAGGGGCATACCCACCAAGGGGGAATCCTCTTTCAGTTTGATCTCGATCATCTCGAATTTGCGGGCGGAGAAGGTCTCCACCTTAGCCGCGGCGGGCAGACGCAGGATGTTGTACAGCTCCATGGCCGCCAGCTTATCCGGGTTGATGGCCACCGACAGGTCCAGATACTGCTTCATGGTCTGCAGACTGCGGTCGTTGTATTCCGGGTTACGGATACGGGCCACCGTATGGGCAGCACCGCTACGCCGTGCCATATAACAGCACAGCATATTCACCTCGTCCGAGCCGGTGGCGGCCACCACCAAGTCGGCGGAACCCACGCCGGCGGTCTCCAGGGTCTCCCAGTCGCCGCCGTTGCCGCACACCGTCATCACGTCGTGGATGTTGGTGATGTCGGTCAGCGCCGTCTGGCGCTTGTCCACGGCGGTAACGTTGTGACCCTCCCCCACCAAGCTCTCCAGAATGGTGGTGCCGATCTTTCCGCAACCTACAACGATAATATTCATAAAATGACCTCCTTAGAGTGTCTTTTGATGATACTTATTGACTATTGTAGCACATAGTTTTCCCCTTTGCAATGGGGAATAGTGGACAAATATTCACCGCAAATTTTGTAGCAACACCGCCGTCGGAAACCTACAAAAGAAAAATCCGACCGGTGGAAGACACTTCGTAAAGCAGTTGTCTTCCGTGTTTTATAAAAAAAGACACTTTCGAAAACGGAAAGTGTCCTGGTGGGTTATACGTTTGAGAAAGGTAACGTTACCTCGCACAAAAAATGGTTTCCCCTGTTTTGGATGTGAAGTTTTTGCTGGCGCAAAAGTGAAGTTGCTCATTGTATTCGCAGTGAAGTTTGGTCTTGCAGACCTAAGTGAAGTTAAGTTTGCCATCTTCGCCGCAGGCGAAACTTCACTTGTCCGTAAGGGCAAACTTAGTTGGGGCACCTTCCTTACGGAGGGTGCCCCATGGGTCGGATTTTTTTGGTTAATTCTCTTTCATCAGCTTAACCAGAGCGCTGGCGCCGATGCGGTCGGCACCGGCATCCAGCATAGCCTGAGCGCACTCGAAACTGCGGATGCCGCCGGCGGCCTTGACCTTGACACCGGGGCCCACGTTTTTCGCCATCAGCGCCACGTCCTCGACGGTGGCACCGCCCTTATCAAAGCCGGTGGAGGTCTTGATGAACGCCGCGCCCGCCTCGGTGACACAGTGGCACAGAGCCACCTTTTCCTCGTCGGTGAGACCGCAACACTCGATGATCACTTTGAGGGTGGCAGGTGCACAGGCGCGAGCCACAATGGCAATTTCGTTGGTGATAGCCTCGTACAGGCCGTCCTTCACCCAGCCACGGTTGATCACCATATCCACCTCCTTGGCACCTGCCTCCGCCACGCACTTGGCCTCATAGGCCTTGGCGGCGGTGGGGCTGTTGCCGTGGGGGAAGCCGATCACCGTGCAAACGGGCAGTCTGTCCCCTACGTAGGACACCGCCCGCTTGACGTAGCAAGGGGGAATGCACACCGTGGCGGTGCCGTAGGTGACGGCATCGTCAATGAGGGTGCGGATATCCTCCCAGGTGGCGGCGGGGTTCAGTTCGGTGTGGTCCACACGGGCCAAAATCGCCTGCTTATCCATTACATTTTCTCCACTTCTGCCATAATGGCCTGGGCAAACTCGGCGCAGGTGTTACCGCCCGCGCGACCGGTCATATGCATCTTCTCGTTGCAGACCGCCAGAGCCTTTTCCAGCTTCTCTGCCTCGGCAGCCTTGCCGATGTGGCGCAGCAGCATGGCGCAAGCCTTCAGCACGGAGGCGGGGTTGGCGTACTGACCGCGGCCCATCTCGATCATACGGGGTGCGGAGCCGTGGATGGCCTCAAACATAGCGTAGCGGTCGCCGATGTTGGCGGAGCCGGCGGTACCCACACCGCCCTGGATCTGGGCGGCCTCGTCGGTGATGATGTCGCCGTACAGATTGGGCAGAACGAACACCTGGAACTGGCTGCGGCGTGCCTCGTTCACCAGGTTGGCGGTCATAATGTCGATGTACCAATCCTCGGCGGTGATGCCGGGGTATTCGGCGGCCACCTCGTGGCAGATACGGCTGAAATTGCCGTCAGTTTTCTTCATAATATTGGCCTTGGTGACGATGGCCACGTTGTCCTTGCTGTTGTTTTTGGCATACTCAAAGGCGGCACGGGCGATACGGCGAGTACCGGCGTCGGTGGTCACCTTAAAGTCCATAGCCAGCTTGTCGGGAATCTCTACGCCGCGGCTGCCCAGGACGTACTCGCCCTCGCTGTTTTCCCGATAGAACACCCAGTCGATGCCCAATTCCGGCACGCAGGTGGGGCGCACGTTGGCGTACAGGTCCAACTCCCGGCGCATAGCCACGTTGGCACTCTCCAGGTTGCCGCCGTGAGGGGTGGTGGTGGGGCCTTTCAGAATCACGTCGCACTCTTTCAGGGCGGCCAGGGTATCGTCGGGGATGGCCTTGCCCACCTCTTCCCGGCGCTCGATGGTCAGGCCGTCGATCTCCCGGAAAGACACCCGACCGGAGGCCACCTCGTCCGCCAGCAAAAAGCGCAAAACGTCCTCACCGGCGTGGGTGATGATGGGGCCGATGCCGTCGCCGCCGCAGATGCCGATGGTGATGTGGGGCAGGTTGGCGAAATCCTTGGCGGCCTCGCCGGCCTCCATACGGTTCTGACGGGCCAACTGCTCGGTGATTAAGGTGCGGAATTGCTCTACCGCGTTGTCAATGTATTTCTGCATATTACTTGTCCCCCATTTCTTTGGTATAGGCCAGCAGACCGCCCGCCTTGAGGATGGCTTTCTGCCGGTCGGTAAAATCGGCGCACAGGGTAATCTCAACACCGCTGTTCTTGTTCACAAGGGTCATCTCGCCGGAATCCATACCGGCGTACACACCGGTGATCTCCAGCAGGTCATCCTGGCTCAACCGGTCGTAATCCTCGGGATTCTTAAAGGTCAGGGGCATAATGCCGGCGTTGATGAGGTTGGCGGCGTGGATGCGGGCAAAGGATTTGGCGACAACCGCCCGCACACCCAGATACAGCGGCACCAGCGCCGCGTGTTCGCGGGAAGAGCCCTGGCCGTAGTTGCTGCCGCCCACCACGATGGACCGGCCCGCCGCTTTTGCCCGCTCCGGGAAGGTGGTGTCGCACACGCCGAAGCAGAACTGGGACAGGTGAGGAATGTTGGAGCGGTAGGGCAGAATCTTGGCACCCGCCGGCATAATGTGGTCGGTGGTGATGTTATCCCCGACCTTGAGCACCAGCGGTGCGGACAGGGTGTCCAGCTGGGGATGGCTCTGGGGGAATTCCTTGATATTGGGACCGCGCAGAACCTCCACGTCGGCGGCTTCTTCCGCCGAGGCGGGCTCCAGCACGGCGGTGTCGTCGACGCGGAAACTCTCGGGGAATTGGATGGCGGGCATCTCCCCCAGCAGACGGGGGTCGGTGATGGTGCCGGCCAGCGCCGCCGCCACGGCGGTCTCGGGACTGCACAGGTACACCTGACCGTCGGCGGTGCCGCTGCGGCCCTCAAAGTTGCGGTTGAAGGTGCGCAGGGAAACGCCGCCGGAGTTGGGGCTGAAGCCCATACCGATACAAGGACCGCAGGCGCACTCCAGCACACGGGCACCGGAGGCCAGAATATCGGTCAGCGCCCCGCAATCCGCCAGCATAGACAGCACCTGTTTAGAGCCGGGGGAAATGGACAGGCTCACCGAGGGCTGAATGGTGCAACCCTTTACCAGAGCCGCCACCTTCAGCATATCCTGCAGAGAGGAGTTGGTGCAGGAGCCGATGCACACCTGGTCCACCTTGGTGCCTTTCAGCGAGGCCACGGTAACCACGTTGTCGGGGCTGTGGGGGCAGGCAATCAGCGGCTCCAGTTCGGACAGGTTGATGTGCAGAATCTTATCGTACTGGGCGTCGGGGTCGGAGGCCAGGGGGATATAATCCTCCTCGCGACCCTCTGCCTTCAGGAATTCGCGGGTAATCTCATCCGAGGGGAAGATGGAGGTGGTGGCGCCCAGCTCGGTGCCCATATTGGTGATGGTGGCGCGCTCCGGCACGGTCAGGGTGGCAACACCCTCGCCGCCCCATTCGATGATGGCGCCAACGCCGCCCTTGACCGACAACTGGCGCAGAATCTCCAGGCTCACGTCCTTGGCGGTGACGAAGGGACGCAGTTTGCCGGTGAGCTCGACTTTATACATCTTGGGCATAGTGATATAATACGCGCCGCCGCCCATAGCCACGGCCACGTCCAGGCCGCCCGCACCCATGGCCAGCATACCGATGCCGCCGCCGGTGGGGGTGTGGCTGTCCGAGCCGATGAGGGTCTTACCGGGTTTGCCGAACCGCTCCAGATGCACCTGATGGCAGATGCCGTTGCCGGGTCGGGAGAAATACACACCGTGCTTCCGGCACACCGACTGGATGTACCGATGGTCATCAGCATTCTCAAAGCCGGACTGCAGGGTGTTGTGGTCGATATACGCCACGCTCCGCTCGGTGCGGACGCGGGGAATGCCCATGGTCTCGAACTCCAGATAGGCCATGGTG
>JAZNSL010000003.1:0-7742 GCA_045591225.1 Acutalibacteraceae bacterium
AGCGCTCTACCAGGTGAGCTACACCTCGACGTATGTGTAATTTTGAGAATGATAATCACCTAAACGGCGCACCTATGCTCTCGCTCGGGAGAATGGCAACGCCATTCTCATGGGGGCGGTAATGCAAAGTAGGGGATGCAGAGATGAAGAGCCGCCCCGGTGAGCCACACCTCGATTTCTGACGGCAGAACACAATGTGTTCTGCCGTTTTTGCATTTTACACCATTTTGGGGAGAAAGTCAAGGCGAATGACGGCGATTATTCCGCCAGAAGCCCCTGGAGCCGCTCCCATTCCTCCGGGGTGACGGTGGTGTTCAGCACCTCCAGCAGGCGACCCGCGGACAGGTAGGTGGGCAAGCCCAGAGCCTGCAACAGTTTCTCCCGCCGTGCGGCGGCGTCCGCCGTACCGGTAAGCCCCAGCGCCATCAAATCCGCCTTGGTCAGGTTGAGGGTGTCCCGCGGCGGGTTCTCCTCGTCCTCGAACACCGCCCCGGCCCGCTCCAAAGCGGCCACAATCACAGCGGCGTCCATACCCTCGACACCCAACAGACCCTCCTTGGACGGGGTGGGTTTGCGCCGTTCCTTGCCGGGGACGGGCGGCACGTAGGCCTGCAACAGCCGTTCCGTCGGAATACCCCCCTGCAGATGACCGCGGATCACCCCGCCGGCGGAATCGCTGTCGGTGAGGATGATCAGCCCCCGGCTCTCCGCCAGACGGCGGAGCAGGGCCATCTGCTCCTTATTCTTAAAAATGCGGAAGCCGTCGGTGGTCACCACCACCGCCTCCACGGCGGAGCGCACCCGCACTGCGTCGTGCTTGCCCTCCACCACAATGGCCTGTCGTACCCGTCGCATATCAGCCCTCCACCGCCCGGGCAATCAGCCGGGCCACCGTCTGTTCCAACAGCACCCAGGAATCCCCGTGGTTACCCTTGAGGGTCATATCCGCCTGGGCCAAAATCTCCAGGCAATCCCGCAGCACCGGCACGCTCATGCGGGCGGCATCCCGCCCGGCGTTGCGCAAGCGCCACTCCTTGCCCTTATAACTCTTATAATCCGCCGCCAAATTCTCCGCCGACACACCGCCGGCGGCGGCCACCTTGGCCCGGTACAGGTCCGCATAGGCGCCGGACAGCACCGCCAGCACCGGAATCGGCTCTTCCCGCTGGGTTTTCAGCTGATACAGCAGGTCATAGGCCTCGTCGTGGCGGCGGCGCAGAATGGCCTTGGACAGGTCAAACACCTTGGCCTCCAGGTTCTTGGGGCTGGCGGTGTCAATCAGCTTGCGGGTGATATCCCCCTCGCCCGCCAGGGCACAGAGCTTGTCCAGTTCCCGCACCAGCAGGTTCAGGTCGTTGCCCACCTGCTCCACCAGATACTTGGCGTCGGTAAAATCCAAATGGGAACCTCGGCGCTTGGCGCCCGCCATCAGCATCTTGGCGGTGTCGGCGGGGTCTTTGCGCTTGAACTCCATCACCACGCCGTTTTGCTCCGCGATGGCAAGGAAATTCTTCCACCCGGCTTTGCGTTTGTCCGGCTGGACGGTCATCTGCCAGAACACCAGCACGCAGGTCTCCGGCACTGCCGAAACCAGTTTCTGCGCCCGCTCGGCGTCCCCGCCGGAGGGGTCGTAGTCCCGCACCAGCACGCATTTGCGCTCACTCATCAGGGGCAGGGACTCCACCGCCTCCTCCAAGGTGAGGATGGACAACCCCTGACCGTCGAACCGTTGCAGGTTGAAAGCATCAAAGCCCTCCTCCACCGTCTTGTCCGCCACCATTTTGGCATACTGCTCGGTGAGGTAGCCCTCTGCGCCATACAGCACGTACAGGTTCTTGTCCCCTGCCTTGATATGCTCTTTTAGTTGCATCTCGGTCATAGCCACGGCGATACACTCCATTTCTTGCCCGCTCGGGTAATATAGGTAATGCTGTCTTGGGACAGCCAATAAACGTTGGTTAGTTCCGGCTGTTGCTTAGCCAGTTGGTTTTCTCTACAGGTCAGTACGCAATAGCCCTCCGGCAGTGCGGCGGGCAACGCCGTGTACACGGTCAGGTCAGCGGTCTGGGGCGGTGCCGTTTCGGTGTCCACCCCCAATATTGCCGAGCCGCCCGGGGTTTCCACCCGCCACCAGGTTTCATTCTGTCGGGTGATGCCGCACCCCTGCCACAGCGATAAGGTTTCCCCCGCCGTCAAGCGGGTGAGGACGGCATCCGAAAAGGTCTCCCACAGGCGGGTGTCCCCGGTATACACGGGCGGGTTGCCGGTCTGGGCGGTCAGTTGCTCCAGCCGGGAAACATCCATCGGCTCGCCCGCGGCTATCACTAACGCATCCAACCGCACACAGCCCAGACGCTGTAAGTGATAGGGCATATCCTCCAGATTGGCGCTGTGGGACATCAATAGGGCGGCACAACCGCCTTTTTGCACCAACAGGGCGGTGGTAGTATCCGCCCGTATCACCGACAGGCGGGTGACCGCCGCGGTGAGGGGATAGCACACCGCCACCGCCAGCACCAATAGGGTCAGACACGCCGTCGTCACCCGTTGCCACGGGAATTGTTGGCGGATCCCCACCGCCAGTAACAGGCACAGGGCAATCAGCAACAGCATTTGCCAGAGATCCCGCATCGGCACAAAGGCCCACCCGGGGCCGAACAGGTCCGCCGCCCACGTAAGATACCGGGACACGATCCCCGCACCGTACAACAGCGGCTGCCCCAACCAAGTCAGAAACGGGCATAGGCAAAGTAAGGCGCCCAGCCATCCGGTGAGCAACGCCCAACCGGCGGGGGCCATCATCAGCAGGTTTGCCACCGGCAACAGCAGGGCAAAGCCGCCGAAATAGTAGCACGAAATCGGCAGGGTGAACAACAGCGCCCCGGCACAGGCCGCCAGCAACCCCGCCACGTAATACCGAATCCGCCATCCCGCCCATACCCAGACGGAGTGGGTAGCCTCCATCGGCGGAAACCGCCGCATCAGTCGGGGTGCTATCAGCAGAATGCCGGCGGTGGCCATAAACGAGAGCTGAAACCCGGCATTATACAAGGTGTACGGGTTTACCGCCAGCAGAATGACGGTGGACAAGCCCAAGGAGTTGAGGCCGTCCGGGCGGCGGGAAACCAGGTAACTGCCCAGCCATACCAGGCACATCACCCCGGCGCGGCACACCGACGGGGTAAACCCCACCAACAGCATAAACGCCAACACAAAGGGCATGGTGAGCACAGCGGAAAGCCGAAACCCCAAGGGGCGCAGCAGACGCCGTATGGTTGCCGCCACCAGTGCCAAATGCAGCCCGGACACCACCAGCAGGTGGGTCAGACCGCTGTTGCGAAAGGCGGTGGTGGTGGCGGAGGACAGGTCGGTGCGGTCACCAAGGCATAGGGCCGCCAGCACGGCGCCTTCTTCGCCGGGGACTACCGCCCGCAGCGTTTCCAGCAGCCGCTGACGTAAGGGCGCCAGCCAATGAACCGGTGAAAATCCCTTCGGGTCGGTGACACGGATGCCCGTCTCCTCGGTTTCCGTCAGGAAGGCAAAGAGGTAGGTGTCGGTGGAAGAGTAGCGGAACGAGGCGTCCTCAACACAGAGCAGCTCCACCTGTGCCGTCACGGTGTCGTAGAGGTTGGGCGCCACCTCCGACGGGCAGTGCAGCGCCACCCGGGTGCCCGCCGGCACCAGGGCAGAATCGGTGACCCGCAGGGTGTACAGTGAGCCGTTTGTCGGAGTGGCGATCACCTGACCGGTGATGGTGTCGGTTTGCCCGGTAAGCGCCGACAGCGGCCGGATGTGGGTATCGCGGTAGGCCGCGGTGATTAGCAGAAACGCCGCCGCGGTCACCGCGCAAACCAGCCAAAGAGGACGGCGAAACCACGGAAACAGCAGGGTAACCGCCAGCAGCAGGGCAAGGGGCGGGGCTATCCACACGGGTAACGCCAGCGCCACCGCCACGGTTATGGAGGCAATGATGCCGGCGGTGAACAATACCCGCCGAACCGACCACGACTGCTGCCAGCGGTCCAGCGCATTGTCCAGCCACGGCCGTTTCATTCCCGGTCACATCCTTTCCGCATTTGTTTTATTGTAGCATATCTGCCCAACAATGTAAAGGAAAACCCCTGCCGAAGCAGGGGCTTTCTGTTGGGTTTATTTGGTTTTCAGGTGCTTCACGGTGGACCAGCCGGAATAATACTTCTTGCCGTTTACGGTCTTATAAGTGCGTACACGGACGTAGTAGGTAGTCTTGGCTTTCAGACCGGTCAGCTTAACGCTGGTGGTGCTGTTCTTGCTGACAGTCTTGGTCTTTACAGACTTAAAGGACTTGCTGGTGGAATACTGAATCTCGTAGCCGGTGACCTGGGTGGTCTTCTTGGCCCACTTGACGGTCAGGCTCTTCTTACCGGCGGTCAGCTTGCTGATGCTGGTCTTGGTGGGATTAATCTTAAAGGTCAAGGTCTTGGTGCCGGAATAGTTACCCTTGAACTTGATGGTGACCTTATAGGTGCCCACGTTCTTGCGGCCACTGGCATAGGTGATGGTGTAGTTGGAGGAGGGAATTTTGTTGCCCATAGAATCCTTTGCCGTTAAGGCAGGCTTTTTAGCACTACCGTTATAAGTATAGGTAGTAACGGACAACTTCACGTGACCCACTTTACGGATTATGATCTTATCGCCCTCGGTCTTACCGCACTCGGTACAGGTCTTAATGGAATAGCCATTTTGGGCAAAGGTTGCCTTTTTACCCACAGCCAACTTATAGGTGTGGGCGGCAACCTTGCGCTTAGACCCGCAGTAGTTACAAGAATTATCGCACTTATTGGAATACTTGTGGTTGACGGTGCGAATAAGATCACATTCATCACAGTCACGGTCACAGCGATGACTGTATATGTGAGATTTAGCCTCACGCCATTCGCCACATACATTGCAGTATTCGTCACAATTGTTGCTATAAGCGTGTGTTATCTTTCTCTTGGTTCCGCACAGGTTACAGTCAATATCACAGGAATCTGTGTAGAAATGTACAGGCTTACGTGTAGCGCCGCAGATGTTGCAGTCCTTATCGCACAACTCGTGGGTATAGTCGTGCTTCGGAGTTTCGAACCGCTGATACCCGCAGACATTACAAGTGGTATCGCAGGCATTGGTATAGGCATGTGCCAGTTTGTTGCCACTGGTAACCCCGCAGACCTTGCAGGTCTTGGGAGCATCACAGGTGGCGGCTGCATACTTGTGGGTGATGGTACGGGTATAACCGCACAACCGATTACAGGTTTTGTCGCAAGAGTTAGTATAGCTGTGCTCCAGTTTGTTGCCTCTGGTAATCTCGCAGACAGTGCAAGTTTCGGGAGCATTACAGGTAGCTTTGATATAATTGTGCCCCAAGGCAGAAACATAGTCGTCGGTATAACTGTTGCCACAATCGTAACAGGTATACTTAGTATAGCCTTTTTCTGTACAGGTGGGGGGAATAGTTTCATAGCCGTAATTATGACCTAGAGCAGAAGTTTCGTCACCTACATAACTGTCACCGCAACGGGAACAGGTGTAGATGGTGTAACCGCCATTGGTACAATCAGGCTTGATTATATCCTCATAATAATCGTGACCTTGAGCAAAAGTCTTGTCACCCACATAACTATCACCGCAACGGGAACAGGTATAGGTGGTGTAACCACCATTTATGCAATCGGGCTCGGTTATATCCCCACAGTAATCGTGACCTTGAGCAGAAACATAATTGTCGATATAACGGTGATTACAAACAGAACAAGTAAATGTGGTATACCCCTCATAAATGCAGGTGGGGTCGGTCACCACACCGACATGTTTGTGTCCAAGAGCCATGCCTTCGCTTTTACCGCAAATTATACAGGTCTTTGCTTTGGTGCAAGTGGCGGCGGCATAGTTATGTGTTGTTTTGCGGATTTCACCGCACCTGTTACATGTGGTGTCGCAGGCATTGTCATAGCTATGTCCCAACTCGTTGCCGTAGGTCTTATTGCAAATTCTACAGGTGCGCGGACGTGTGCAGGTAGCACTGTTATAATCGTGATAAACCGTTCGGGTCGTTCCGCAATAATTACATGTCTCATCGCAGTTGTGGTCGTACCCGTGTTCTGCTGCAACCGTTCTTGTCCATTCACACTTATCGCATTTGGGATCACAATCGGCACTATAAATGTGTTGCTCCATACAAGTGTTAAAGAACCAAATTTTTAGTGCATTATTGCCCGATTCAATGTAAATGTCTTTCATATCCTGCTTTGAGCCGGCATACCAAACGTACTCCAAATTGAGACAATTAGTAAAGGCAAGACGCTCAATTGTCGTAACACTCAAAGGAAAAATAATGGAAGTAAGATTGATTGCTGCATAAAAAGAGGTTTGACAGATAGCCCAAGTGCCGTCCGGCACAGCATAAATTGTCTCTGCCTTTGCGGGAGGGTATTTTATCAGATAATGTTCGTAACCATTGTTGGTGCCAAACAATACGCCTTCTGAAGACCAATATCTCGTATTTCCATCAGCAACTTCAATCCAAGCTAAATTATCGCAACCTGAAAACCCACCGATGCTAGTGATGGTATCCGGGATGGTCACTGCGATCAAACTATCACAATCATCAAATGCATAATTGCCAATGGTGGTGACGGGATAGCCACCTAGCGTGGACGGAATCACCACATTGCCACCAGAACCGTCATAACGGGTAATAGAGGCTTTGCCACCACTAACGGTATAGGAGTAATCGCTTTCAGTAGCCGCACTGACACTCACGGCAGTCAACGGGATGCAAGTTAGTAACAGAATTATTGCTAACAGGATTGATAATGCTTTTTGCATTTTTTATTCCTCCTTGCTGGTAGATATCTAGTGCTTTTATTTTATCACTCGCTGCTCAAAATTGCAAGATTTTGACCTAAGATTTCCTGCTAAGAGCAGGTGGCCTCACCTATCCACCCCAAAATACACAACGCTCTTGTGTTGTCAGCCTACTCGACGTTCGCCTGCGGCGAAGTCGGTCAAATACCCCTTGCCGGTCTGAACGACCGCCATTTGGCGTTCCGCCAAACCGGTGTATTTGAGCTACGGCCTGCGAATAAACCTCCGGAATAGGGTGCGCTAGCGCCCTATTCAAGGGCGCCGAACGATAGGCAGGATCAGTACGCACTGAAACGGCGCCCAGCCTACCTATCTTACCAGGCCGCTTCCAGCCAAGCGCCGCGGCCTTAGTTTCTACTTGTCCCACTTTCGTTGCCGCGGCCGCGAGAATGTCGCTTTCACTCCATTCTCCGTAGTTTCAGCACTGGAAGCGACCCAAGAAAACAGGTTCTAATAGAAAAACAGACCACACGGAAATCCGTGTGGTCTGTTTTTGTGTTGGCGCCTACCTATCTTACCGGGCCGCTTCCAGCCAAGTATTGTCGGCACGAGTGAGCTTAACTGCTGTGTTCGGGATGGGAACAGGTGTACCCTCACCGTCATCAGCACCAACTATTGAGGTCCATATAGGGCCCTGAGAACTGAATAAAGTCACTAAGAAAGGAATGTGGAAGAAGATTGCCTACTGTGGAGACGGGCATCACACCGTCTTTCACCAAAAAACATTCGATTTCATCGTCGAATTTGTAGGTCAAGCCCTCGATCTATTAGTACTGCCAAGCTTAAAGTGTCACCACTCTTACACACGCAGCCTATCAACCATGTAGTCTTCATGGGATCTTACCTGATTACTC
>JAZNSL010000004.1:0-23932 GCA_045591225.1 Acutalibacteraceae bacterium
CCCCATTGACGTGTCCAAGTGCAAGGTAAGCCTGTCCAAGACCGTCTTCACCTACAACGGCAAGGCGCAGAAGCCCACCGTCACCGTGAAGAACGCCAGCGGCACCAAGCTGACCAACGGCACGCACTACACCGTGACCTACGCCAGCGGCCGCAAGTATGTGGGTACCTACAAGGTCACCATCAAGATGAAGGGCAACTACACCGGCACCAAGACGATCACTTTCAAGATCAACCCGGTGAAGACCAGCATCACTTCTCTGACCGCCGGCAGCAAGAAACTGACCGTCAAGTGGTCCAAGAAGACCACCCAGGTCACCGGCTATCAGATTCAGTACTCCACTTCCAAGTCTTTCTCTTCTTACAAGACCAAGAACGTGACCAGCTACAAGACCGTCAGCACCTCGCTGACCAGCCTGAAGGCTAAGACCACCTACTACGTTCGCGTACGGACCTACAAGGTTGTCAACGGCGTCAAGTACTACTCCGGCTGGTCTACGGTGAAGTACCTGAAAACGAAATAATCAACGTCACCAAAGGGGAAACGAATTATGAAAATGACAAAACGCATTCTGTCTATCCTGCTGGCTCTTTTGATGCTGGTCGCGGTGCTTCCGTTGCCGGTGTATGCCGCCACGCTGAAGATCACCACCCAGCCCAAAACCAGTTATACCGAGTACGGTGCCACCGCCAAGGCCACCGTCAAGGCCGCCGGAGACGGTCTGAAATATACCTGGTATGTGAAAAACGCCGGGGCTTCCCAATACACCAAGTCCTCGGTGACCAAGTCTACCTATTCGGTGAAGATGAGCGACAGCACCAAGGGCCGCCGGGTCTACTGCGTGGTGAAGGACAAAAAGGGCAAAACGGTGAAATCCTCCACCGCCATTCTGCGGATGAAGGCTACCATCACCACCGAGCCTAAGACCACCTATGCCAAGCAGGGTGCCGCCGCCAAGGTTACCGTCAAGGCCAAGGGCGACGGTCTGAAATACACTTGGTATATCAAGAATGCCGGCGCCACTAAATACACCAAGTCCTCGGTGACCAAGTCCACCTATTCTGCCACGATGGGGGATAAGGTGAACGGCCGCTACGTCTATTGCGTGGTCACCGATAAGTATGGCAAGACCGACAAATCCAAGACGGTGGTGTTGCGCCGGTCCGCCACCATCGTAACCCAGCCCAAGAGCGTCAAGGTGGCCAACGGCAAGACCGCCAAGGTCACCGTTAAGGCGGTGGGCGACGGCCTGAAATACACGTGGTATATCAAAAACGCCGGCGCCACCAAGTACACCAAATCTTCGGTGACCAAGTCCACCTATTCCGTGGCTATGAGCAATAAGGTAAACGGCCGTTACGTCTATTGCGTGGTCACCGACAAATACGGCAAGACCGAAAAATCCAAGACGGTTTCTCTGCGGATGAAGGAGTCTCCCTTGACCATCACCAGCCAGCCCCAGAGCACCACGGCCGCCGCCGGTGACGAGGTGGGCTTCGCCATTGGGGTGACCGGCGGTACCGCTCCTTACACCTATCAGCTGAAACGGACCAACGGCACCTTGAACGGCGCTTGGGAGGATGTGGACGCTGAGACTGTGACCACGGATGGTGTGACCACACTGCTCTTCACGATCACTTCCAATAACTTCTTGTCCCAAGACCTGTTCTGCATCGTGGTCACCGACGCCGCCGGCAACCAGGTCACCTCCTCCGTGGTGTTTGTGACGGAGTGCGTGCCGGAGGTGGAACCCCTGACCATCACCGCCCAACCCCAGAACGCGACCGCCCAGGTGGGGGATATCGCCACCTTTACCGTAGCGGTAGAGGGCGGCACCGCGCCCTATACCTACAAGTGGGAATATAAGAGCGGCTCTTTTGACTGGACCGCCATCACCGGCTCTTGGGCCACCGGCGCCAATAGCGACACCCTCTCCTTTGGTGTGGATGAGAGCGAGTTTGAATATACCTATCAGTATCGCTGTATCATCACCGATGCCGAGGGCAATCAGGTGGTCACCGATGCCGCGTGGGTGGTCGAGGGCTGATGACGTTGCCGATGTTTGCGGGACGCGTCTGCCTTAACTGTGACGAGTGATTTCAGTAACCCCTCGCTGGTTTATTGTAAAGCGAAAAGTTGGGGGTTTACTCCTTGTGTATTTTGTGTTACCATATAAATGGTGAAATATAGCAAAGGAGGTCTTGCAATGAAAAAGACATTGGCTATTCTGTTGGCGACCCTGCTGTTGCTGACCGGTATCCAATTCAGTGTTTCGGCTGCTTGCGGCATTGAGGGTCACCGTGTGACCGAGCCCACCTGCACCGAGGACGGCTACTGCCGGGATTGCGGCATCGTCTATGCGCGGCTAGGCCACCAATACAACGAGAGCGGTATTTGCGAATACTGCGGCGAAAAGATGGAGGTCGAGCCCGACCTGCCGGACGCTCCGGTGGAACCCGAGGAGCCCGAAGACCCGGTAGTGCCGGAGGAGCCCGAAGACCCGGTAGTGCCGGAGGAGTGCGCCCATGAGTACGAGGACGGCTATTGCATCTATTGCGGGGAACAGCAAGAGGACTGTGCCCACGAATGGGTGGACGGCGTTGTCACCGACCCCACCTGCTCCCAAGAGGGCGTTCGGGAACGCTATTGCATCCTGTGCTATCGCCGAGAGGTAGAGTGGCTGCCCATCAACGGTCAGCACGTCTACGACTATGATTGCTCTGAGGAATGCTATGAGTGCGGCGAGACCCGCCAACCTCCGGCAGAGCATACGTACGATAATGTGTGCGACTCTTACTGTAACGTCTGCGGCTACTGGCGGGGGTATCGGGAGCACCAATACTCCAACGGTTGCGATACCGACTGTAACCTGTGCGGTGAGACCCGCTGGGTGGGCGATCACTGGTACGATCACCAGTGCGATACCGACTGCAACGAGTGCGGTTTTATCCGCCAGCCCGCCGGCGATCACGAATACGACCTCAACTGCGATAAGATCTGCAACATCTGCGGTTATGAGAGACTGGGCTACGACCACGTGTACAGCGACACCTATGACGAGAACTGCAACGTGTGCGGCAAGTGGCGGGAGGTCCCTGCGGACGGCGTCATTTATAACCATCCCGACGACGTGGTGAGCGAAAACGAGCACCACACGACTCTGTTTATCGAGTACACCGGCGGTTACTACTGCTATTGGTATCTGGTCCGGTCCGGCGGTAGCGCCAAAGAGGTGGCTCAGGGTTGGCGTCTGGACATCGACGTGACACGAGACCTCAACGGTGCTTACGTATACTGCCTGCTGAAGGATGATCCGAAGGGCGATACGGTTGCCCGTTCCCGCAACGCGAAGATCCACATCCACGTCTTTGATAACGGCTGTGACGATTCCTGCAACCAGTGCGACTATATACGCGAAAAGCGGGATCACAGCTACAGCTCCAACTGCGACGATACCTGTGACGAGTGCGGCTTCCCCCGGGAGCCGGAGCACGATTTCTGGAGCGTCTGCGAGAACGAATGCCGTAATTGCGGCTTTATCCGTCAGGCACCCCACGCGTACTACGCCGATTGCGAAGAAGAGTGCGATTGGTGCGGCCATCTTCGTGAAAGCACCGTCGCCCACACCTACGACTATCCTTGCAGTGAATCCTGCAACGTCTGCGGTGAGCGGCAGGATGCCACCAACCTGCACGACTACGACAACGTCTGTGACAGCGTTTGCAACGTCTGCGGCGCTTGGCGGGACGTGGAATCCCATTTGTACGACAACGATTGCGACCCCGACTGCAACCGTTGCGGCGAGATTCGTCAGGCCCGTTATCACTGGTACGATAACGATTGCGACCCGGATTGCAACGAGTGCGGCGCCCTGCGGGAAGTGGTAGGTCACCAGTACGATGACGATGACGACCAATACTGCAACGTGTGCGGTGAATGGCGCAGCACCGACCCGGAGAATCCCACCCCGGACTGCCGCCATCGCAACGCCATCGGCGCCACCTGCGTCGGCGAGGGCTATTGCAAGGATTGTGACACCCGGTTTGAACCGTTGGGTCACGAATACGACGATGACGCCGATACGGAGTGTAACGTCTGCTATTATTCCCGCGACCCGGAGAATCCGTGCGAGCACGTGATGGGCGAGCCCTGGTGCTACGGCGGCAACGTTAACGGCCTGCATGTGGTGGTGTACGATTGTGTGCTGTGTTACAGCACGGTCCTGATGGAGGTGGAGCTGTGCTACGGCGGCACCGCCACCTGCTACGATCCCGCCCAGTGTGAGCGTTGTTATTTGAGCTATGGTGACGCCGACGGCGACCACCAATACGACGACGAGAACGACCAGGAATGTAACCTCTGCGGCGAATGGCGCGAGGTTGAGCCGGATGTCCCGGATGTCCCGGACGTCCCGGACGTTCCCTGCGACCACGCGGGCTGGGTTGCCCCCACCTGCACCGAGGGGGGCTATTGCCGCGACTGCGGTCTGATGTTTGCTCCTTTGGGACACAGCTACAGTGAAAACGGTGTTTGCCAAAATTGCGGCGAAAAAGAGGAAGTTGACCCGGATCTGCCGGCGGATTGCCAACACCAGTGGACGGATGCCACCTGCACCGCCCCCAAGACCTGCTCCGCTTGCGGTGCCACCGAGGGCGACGCGCTGGGCCACGATATGCACAGCGACGTTACCATCCCGGCCACCTGCGCGGAAACGGGCGTGCTGACCCATTGGTGTCCCAACTGCGATTATCAGCGCAGCGAGATCATTCCCAAGCTGGACAGCCACGCTTACGATGCGGGCGTGGTCACCAAGGCGGCCACCTGTACCGTCACCGGCACCAAGACCTACACCTGCACCGTCTGCGGCGATACCAAGACCGAGACCATCGCCAAGAAGTCTCATTCTTACAAGGCCGCCACCTGTACTGCCCCCAAGACCTGCTCCGCTTGCGGTGCCACCGAGGGCGAGGCGCTGGGCCACAAGTCGGACAGCGGCAAGGTCACCAAGGCGGCCACCTGCACCGCCACCGGTGTCAAGACCTACAAGTGTACCGTCTGTGACGAGGTGCTGAAGACCGAGAAGATTGCTAAAAAGTCCCATTCCTACAAGGCCGCCACCTGCACCGCCCCCAAGACCTGCTCCGTTTGCGGCGCCACCAGCGGTAAGAAGTTGGGTCACAAGTACACCAACGCTTGCGATACCTCTTGCAACACCTGCAAGGCTACCCACAAGATCACCCATGACTATGAGACCGTCACCAAAAAGGCTACGCTGACCGCCAACGGTTACACTGTCAAGCGGTGCGCCGTCTGCGATAAGGAGACTGGCAAGACCACCATTTACAAGGCCTCCAAGATTTCCTTGTCTGTCACCGGCTACACCTATAACGGCAAGGTCAAAAAACCGTCGGTGACGGTGAAGGATGCCAAGGGCAAGACCATTGCCGCTTCCAACTACACGGTCACCTATGCCACCGGTCGCAAGAACGTGGGCACCTACAAGGTGACGGTGAAGATGAAGGGTAAGTACAGCGGCACCAAGACCTTGACCTTTACCATCAACCCCGCCGGTACTTCGGTCAGCAAGCTGACCGCCGGCAGTAAGAAACTGACCGTCAAGTGGACCAAGAAGACCGCTCAGGTCACCGGCTACCAGATTCAGTATTCTACTTCCAAATCGTTCAAGTCTTACAAGACCAAGACGGTCACCAAGAACAGCACCATCAGCACCGCGCTGACCGGCCTTAAGGCCAAGACCACCTACTACGTCCGTGTGCGCACCTACAAGGTCGTGAACGGCAAGAAATACTATTCCGGTTGGTCCACCGTGAAGTATAAGAAGACCAAGTAAATCCTAAGCAAAAAAGAACGGCAAGGAGCGCGTCTCCTTGCCGTTCTTTTGCTTTGCGTTATTATTTAAAACCAACTGGTGATGAAAATCTCCAGGCCGATAAAGATCAAAATAGCACCGCCCAGAATACCGGCTTTGCCGGCCAGGGCAACACCGGCCTTTTTGCCGATGAAGAGGCCCGCATAGCAAATGATAAAGGTCACCGCGCCGATGAGGGCGCAGGCCAATAGCGCTTCTGCCCCGTTATACCCGGCGATGGTAAAGCCCACCGACAGGGCGTCAATGGAGGTGGCCACACCCTGTACCAGCAGGGCGGTCAGCCCCACGGCGGCCTGCTCGCAGGGACAGCCCTTGTGGTGGATGCCCTCTATCAGCATCTTGCCGCCGATGTAACTCAGCAGTGCCAGCGCGATCCACGGAATGCATTTCTCAAAGGCGGTGAAATACTGGGCCACCGTGTGGACGCAGAACCAACCGATGAGCGGCATCGCCATCTGGAATCCGGCGAACACACCGGCCACGCCAAGCATTTTCCGCTGTTTCATACACGGCTCGCCCAGACCATTGGCCAGCGACACCGAAAAGGCATCCATCGCCAGACCGACACCCAGCGCCATATTGGTGAAGAAAAAGGAAAATCCGAGATGCATTGCCATTCCTCCTAAAACGATCAGGTCACAAACAGGACAAGTCTATCACAAATCCACCCTCTTGGCAAGACGTTTATTCCGTTTTGCCCAGTATTGCCATAGCGCCGGAGCGGTATTTGCGGGGGGATACGTGGTATTTTTCCTTGAACAGTTTATTGAAGTACGAGGTGTTCTGGAATCCCACGTCCAGCATGATTTCAAACACCGGCCGCTGGGTGGTGGACAGCTGCTCGGCGGCCCGTTCCAGCCGTACCGCGTTGACGTAGGTAGAGGGGGTCTGCCCCATATACTTGTGCATGGAGCGGGTCAGATGCTCTTGGGTACACCCGGACAATTCCACCAGCCGGGGGATGCCCAGCGCCATATTCTCCGGCGCCCGCATCTCGCTACAGGCTTTTCTCAGCCAATAGGGGCAGGTGTGGACGTTGCCGCTGCCCACGGTGCACAGCACCAGAATGTCGGTGAGCAGGGTGATGCCCTCGGTCAGCTGGACCTCTTGGGGGATGGGGTTGGTCACGTCCCGCAGCCACTTCATCCGCCGGAGCAACAGGCGGCTCAGTTCGTGGGTGAGGGTCACCTTGTCAAACAGCGGCACGTTTTGGATGCGCGGCGCGCATTGGAGGGCCAGTTGTCTGGCCTGCTGGAACTCCTCCGGGCCAAAGGCCAAGTTGAAAAATTGGGCGTTGGCCTTATCCTTGCGGGAGAAGAAATGGTAGTCCTCCGGGTGTACCAGTACCAGTGTATCGGGGTAGAGGGTCTCCACCCGTCCGTTGATGTGGTGTTGGAGCGGGCCTTCCTCCACGATAAACACCTCATAAAAATCGTGATTGTGGGGAGCGGAATTGACGATGGCATCGGATAGTACCGTGCGGCGGGAATAGAAGGAAACGTAGGGAAATACGTCCTTTTTCATCAGTTTGCTCATAAATATCACCCGATATCAAAATAACACGAAAAATATCAATAGTCAAGTAGACTTTATCAATATATTGCCGTAAAATGAATGTAGATTATGCGAAAGTGGGGTGAGTGTTGTGACCGACCGCGAAATATTGACGTATGCAGAAGAATTTACCAAACGGTATCGCTCTGCCGAGGATGTGTATGCCCGCGAGGCGAACTGTCTGGAATGGCAGTTGACATATTATCTAATGCCGTTGCGAGAGGGTGACCGGGTGGCCGGTCGCCGCCGCCGTCTGCCTATGGGCGTATTGCCCCAAGCCCACGAGGGCGTTGGCTATTACGTGGATGAAGGGCGCTTTTCCGCCATCGCCAACAACCCGGCTCTGACCGAGGCGGAGCGGTTACAGGCGGTGGGATTGCTCACCTATTGGCGAGAGGAAAACACCCGTGCCAAACTGATTCGGGAATACCCGGAGGAATGGTACAACCACTTCGTGCATCTGTGCCCTTACACCACGCCCACTTCCGCCTTTGCCCTGTACCGCATCAGCGGTATTCAGATGGACCCCACCCGTTTGCTGGAGCACGGCATCGGCGGATTGATTGCCCTGTGTGAGGAGCGGAGGGATACCAACCCCGCCTTCTACGCCGGCGTTTGCGGTGCGCTGACCGCCCTGGGTAATGCCTGTGTTCGGTATGCCGATCAGGCAGGGCGGCTGGGGGATACCGCCCTCGCTTCGAACCTGCGCTACATTGCGGAGCATCCCCCCGTCACCTTCCACCAGGCGTTGCAGTTGTCCTATTTGTTTTTCGTGGCCTCCGGCACCTGGAACTTTGGCCGGATGGATAAATTTTTGGGCAGTTACCTCCATAACGACCTAACCGTCGGTACCATCACCGAGGAAGAGGCCCTGGCCCTGATTGAGGATACCTGGTGCCGTATGGAGGAATGGAATGAGTATTTCGATTCCCGGGTGATCTTGGGCGGTGCTGACCGCCCGGAGGGCGCCGATACCTTTGCGCAGCTGGCGATGACCGCCACCCACCGCCGCCGCGGCGTGGTGCCTCAGCTGACCCTGCGTTGCTACGAGGGGATGGATCCCGCCCTGTACCATCAGGCGCTGGACCTGATAGGGGAGGGCACCACCTTCCCCATGCTGTATAACGATGCCGTCAACGTCCCGGCGGTGATGGATGCCTTTGGTGTCAGCCGAGAGGTGGCGCAGGATTACGTGCCCTACGGTTGCGGCGAATACGTGCTGTGCAACAAGAGCATCGGTACCCCCAGCGGCACCATCAACAACCTGCATTTGCTGAACGAGATGATTTACGGTGACAAGGCGGATGCCTTTGCCACCGCCGAGGATTTCGAAACCTTCTATGCCCGCTATTTGGCTGAGGTGGAAAAGATTTCCGCTTGTTTGGCGTTGCAGGAAAAGCTAGAATATGACGTAGTAGGCCGGGAATGTCCCTTACTGCTGTTCAGCGTTGCCTTTGATGACTGTCTGGAGCGGGGACAGGCGGTGCTGCAGGGTGGCTTGTACCACCTGGGCGGCACTATGGAAAACTACGGCAACATCAACACCGCCGACAGCCTCACCGCCATTAAGGACGTGGTGTACGACCGCGCTCTGGTGACCCGCGGGGAATTGACAGAGGCGTTGCGGACGGATTTCGCCGGCCGGGAAGACCTGCGGCAACGGTTGTTGGCGGTGCCCAAATACGGCAACGATAACCCTGTGGCGGACGGGATGATGACCCGTCTGCATCGGGACGTCTGCACCATCATTAAAGAACAGGCACCCCGGGCGGGACTGGATTCCTACCTGGCGGTGATTATCAATAACGAACTGAATGCCGTGTTCGGTCAGGGTACCGGCGCTTCGGCGGACGGACGCCACAGCGGTCAGTATATGGCCAACGGCAACAACCCTATGAGCGGTATGGACACCGCCGGTGTCACCGCCCTGCTGAATTCGCTGGTTAAGCCGGACACCCATATTCACGCCGGTGCGGTGCAGAATATGCGATTCTCCAAGGAGATGTTCACCACCCTGCGCCCCAAGCTGGAGGCGCTGTTGCGCACCTATTTTGAGAATGGCGGCGCCCAGACTATGATCACGGTGCTGTCCCGGGGAGACTTGGAGGCGGCTATGCGCCAGCCGGAAAAATACCAAAACCTGGTGGTCCGGGTGGGCGGCTTCAGTGCCCGGTTCGTCACCCTTAACCTGGTGGTTCAGCGGGAGCTGATCGACCGCACCCTATACTAAAAACGGAGGTGGATGCCGTGGCGATCATCTTTGATATAGAGCGTAGCGGTATGCACGACGGCCCCGGCATCCGCACGGTGCTGTTTTTCAAGGGATGCCCCTTGCGGTGTCGCTGGTGTCACAATCCCGAGGGCATCCATCCGCAGCCCCAGATATTGCAGTATCCCGACAAGTGCATCGGCTGCGGCCGGTGTGCCGAGGGGTGCTATACCGGTGCCCGTACTCTGTGCGGACGGGAGATGACGGTGACGGAACTGATGGAACCCATCTTGGCGGATAAGGGCTATTACGGCGCCGAGGGCGGCGTGACCCTTTCCGGCGGCGAACCCCAGATGCAGGGGGCTTTCGCACTGGAATTGACCCGCGCCTGTCACGAAAACGGGGTCAAGGTGGCCATTGAGACCTCCATGGCCTTGTACGATGAAGCGTTGCTTCGTGAAATGGATTTGATTATCGCGGATATCAAGGTGTGGGATACCCGCCGCCACCGGGAATACGTGGGGGTAGGCAACGAGACCATACTGGAGAACATCCGCAGGGCGGACACCTTGGGCGTGCCGTTGTTAATACATACCCCGGTGATTCCCGGTGTCAACGATACCGAGGCGGAGATCACCGCCATCCGCGACTTTGTGCGGGGGCTGAAACACGGCATTGGATATGAACTGTTGCCCTACCACCCCTTTGGCGTGGATAAGCAAAAGGCTTTGGGGCAAGAGCCGGTTCGGTTCCCGGATCTGGATGCCGAGACTTTGGCCCGATTACGGCGGTGTGCCGTTTTGTGAGGTGAGATGAATGTTGACCTATACCGACCGCTTGGCGGCCATGCGCCGCACCAAAATTGAACACACCCGGCAAAAGAAAGCCCAAAACGGCTTTGTGGATATGGACGATTTCGGCACCGTTCCCCTGCCGGAGGGCTATCGGGTAGAGCCGTGGTACAACAGCAAAAACGGCAGTTTCTACGGCTACGAGGGTATGGCGGAAAACTTTTGCCGCGTGATGGCGGCGCATCCGCCCTACGTGGACCCTATGGAGATGCTGTGCGGTCGTTGGCGGGATATGCTGGTCAACTACCGCGGTAACCTGCTGTTCCGTCCCGATTGGATGAAACAGGATGAGGAACAGCGTGATTTCGATGAGGAAGTTTCGGAATTGTGGAGCAAGTGCTGGGATGAGGAACGCTTCCCTTACGACCACCTGAAACCTTGGCACGAAAAATACAACATCACCTCCGGCATCGACAGCGATGCCCACCTGTGTTGCGATTACCGCATCGGCCTTTCCTTGGGCTTCGGCGGTTTGCTAGGCAAGATTGCCCATTACCGCACCGTCAACCCGGATAAGGCGGATTTCTATGATGCGGAAGAGCGCTGTGTTCGCGCTATTACGGATTTCATTCAGCGCCACATTGACAAGATAGAGGAAATGATTCCCGCCGAGACCCGCCCGGAGATACGGGAGAGTCTGGAGCGGATGCTGGCGGTCAACCGCCACGTAAAAGAGGACGTACCCCGCACCTTCTACGAGGTGTGCCAGTGGGTGGTGTATTTCAACATCGCCTCCCGCATCTACACCCGGGACGGAGCGGGCTTCCAGCTGGATACCCTGTTGCGGCCCTACTACGAGCGGGACGTGGCTGACGGTATCTTGGACGACGACACCGCCCGGTTCCTGCTGGCGGACTTGTTGCTCAACGATCCCCAATACTATCAGGTGTCCGGTGTGGACGCGGCGGGCAACGACCTGACCTGCCGGCTGTCCTATCTGGTGCTGGAGGCGGCGGATGCCCTGAACATCGCCACCAACGTGACGGTGCGCGTCCACGAAAACTGCGATCCCGCTTTTTTGGAAAAGGCGGTGTACTACTTACTGAAAAATAAAAACGGCTGGCCCCGTTTTTGCGGCGATAAAGCGCTGACCGAAGGGTATCGGCGCAACGGCTATTCTCTGGAGGATGCCAACGCCCGCATTGCGGTGGGGTGCAACTGGATGTGCGTTCCCGGCAAAGAGTTCCCTATGAACGACGTGGTGAAGATCAACGTGGCCAAGGTGCTGGAACAGGCCCTTGCCGACCTGCGGGATGAGCCGCAACCCTCGGCAGAGAAACTGTTTTCGCTGTACGAGCAACACCTTAAAAAAGCGGTATCGGTGGTGGCGGAGGGTGTCAACCTCCACATCGACCACCAATGGGAGGTCACCCCGGAATTGGTGATGAACCTGATGATGCAGGACACCATCGAAAAGGGCTTGGATATCTCCCAATGCGCGCGGTTGTATTCCGTGGGTGTGGATGGTGCCGGTCTGGCGGTGGTGGCGGATTCTTTTGGCGCCATCACCACCCGCATCGAGCAGGAACAGGCGCTGACCTGGCAGGAGCTGTTCGAGGCGCTGGACAACGATTTCGCCGACGAGCGTATCCGCGCGATGATGCAGTCCGCCCCGCGGTATTGTCAGGGCGGTACGGTATCCGACCGCTGGGCACAGCGGCTGACTACTTGCTGGGTGGACTGTGTCAAGGCACAGCCTATGCCGGCGGGACGGCAGCTGATTCCCGGCTGGTTTTCCTGGGCGCTGACCCTGGACTTTGGCAGAGCGGTGGGGGCAACCCCCAACGGTCGCCGGGCAGGGGAGGCCATTTCCCACGGCGCCAACCCCAACCCCGGCTTTCGCAGGGATGGGGCGGCTACCGCCCAGGCCAACGGCATTGCCGCGGTGCAATGCGGCTACGGCAATACCGCTCCGTTGCAGTTGGAGTTTGATCCCCATCTGGGATGCGACCCGGAGGGGGTTCGGCGGATCACCGACCTGATTCTGACCCACTTCCGTCAGGGCGGCACGCTGATCAACATCAACGTTCTGGACACCGACAAGCTGATGGCGGCCCACGCCGCCCCGGAAGAGTACCCCGATCTGGTGGTGCGGGTCACCGGCTTTACCGCCTATTTCCTCAGTTTGTCACCGGAGTTCCGCCAGTTGGTGGTGGATCGTTTTCTTAATGGGTTGTAAATGATAATTTATATACGAGAGGATGACACATAATGCGCAGAAGCAGGACGAAAATTTGGCTCCCTATCCTATGCTCGCTGGCGATTCTGTTCAGCGTGGTGGGCACCGTGATGGTGTCCGGCGGCGTGACCTTCCCCTGGCGGGAAGAGGCCAACGGCATTGAAAAGATTTTGGAGCGGGACGGTTATCTGGAGGGTATCTGGTATCCGTGGTTCACCCACGATAATCTGGGCCACGGCTTCACCAGCAACGAGCTGATGACCGAATACGTGGGCAATAATTGGGATAACGTGGGCTTTGAACAGTACGGCCCTATCAAGATCTACCGTGAGATCTACAACCTGAAGGCTTTGGGCTTTAATCTTCTGGGCTACGAGGGTTCCATCTACGGCGAGGGTGTCATCTACGATGAATACGGCAACGTGCTGGGCATCAAAGAGGACTATCTGACCAACATCCGCGCATTTCTGGAGATCTGCCGGGAGATCGGGATGCCGGTGCTGTGGACCGTCTGCTGTCACTCCACCACCGTCAACGATTACTACGAGGACGGCAAATACGTGTGGGACATCATTTCTCAGGCGTATGCCAACCCTGAGGTGGCGGACCAATATGCCGAGAATTTCGTCAAGCCTCTGTGCCGGCTGTTTGCCGAATACCCGGACGTGGTGGTGATGGTAGCCTCTACCTCTGAGGCGGAAAACGAGATCAACGACTCGGACCTGGGCAACCATTTTGGCTCTAACCGCGACGTTTACGGCGTGGACCAGGAGGCTATGCTGTATTTCATCAATGCCGTCACCGAGATGGTGAAGCAGGAGCTGCCGGACGTTACCCGCACCCTGTGCTCCAACCAGAGCGATATGTCCATCTATCGCGACATTGATTTCGACCTCATCGGTAAGCAGGAGTATAACTACCTGGGCCGCAGCCCGGTGATTGAGGATATGTCCCCCAATGCGCCGATGTTCATCTCCGAGTTCGGTTTCGGTGATTCTATTAAGAAGGATGACGACCTGTTCACCATCCAGCAGATTCAGTTCCGGGACAACTTTATGGCTGAGGGCTTTAAGGGCTGGATGATGTGGTCCTGGCAGCCGGATGTAGCCGGCACGATTTACTCCCTGCTGGCGGCAGACGCAAAAACCAACACCGATTTCCGCGCTTTTTGCTACTCGTTGCATTATTATACGGAGAACTACCGCGCCGCCCACCGCGGCGAGGATATCGTGCTGGATGCCCCGGTGCTGTTCTGCAATACCGGCTCCGGCACCATCGAGTGGATATCTTCCCGACAGGCCACTTCGCTGGACCTGCTCCGTTCCACCGATGGCGGCAAGACCTGGAAGACCGTGCTGAAGGGTGTGGAACCCGCCGCGTACGAGGCCAACTTCAAAGGCGTCTATAAGGACCAGGAGATCATTAACTGGACGGCCGGCGGATCGGTAATGTACAAGATGGTGGTTTACGACGATTACGGCAACCGCCGCGAATCGGCGGTGGGTAACGAGGCGGAGATCCTCGGACCTCCCCAGAACCTGGTGGTCAACGGCAGCTTTGAGGATGGCCTTACCGGTTGGGATTTCTTCGGCACCAACGGCGAGGGCTTCTCGGCAGAGGCCGTTCCTCTGGATAGCGCCGCAGACGGCGAAAACGTGCTGGAATTCAAGTACATCAACAAGTATTGGCAGGGCATCAACCAGACCATCACGGTCAAGCCCAACACCAACTACGTTTTGGAGTTTGATTACAAGATTGCCGCCGATACAGATTATATGACCGGCTACTGTTTCCTGCGCGGTTTGGCGGCCAACGGCTCCGGTACCGGCGACGGCTCTGTCAACGATGCGGTGCTGGGCAGTGTCTACCTGAACGTGGGTAGCCGGACCGAATGGACTACCGACCGCATCAGCTTCCGTACCAACGACAGCGATAAGCTGGGCATCGATTTCCGTACCATTGCAGACGTTCATTATTACATCGACAACGTTCGTCTTGTCGAAGTGCAGTAAAGGAGGGGTGACGCTATGAAATGGAATATAAAAGCGGTCTTGGCTTTGCTGGCCGCCGTAGCTATTTTGGGTACCGTCATCCCCTTTGCGGCGCTGGGCTCGGATGCGGGCACCGATAACCTGCTGACCAACGCCGGCTTTGAAGAGGGTGCCACCGGCTGGAACGTTAAGGGCAACACCGCCGTTCAGACCGGTGATGCCCACAGCGGCAACAAGGCGTTGTTGCTCTCCTACCCTACCGCTTGGGGCGAGGCACTTACTCGCACGGTGGCGGTGGAAGCCAACACCGATTACACCCTGTCCTTCTGGATTAAGCGGGTATCCGGCAACGGTGTCTGGGATATCTTTGTGTACAATAGCAGTATCAGCGGCGTGCTGTCTTACACCGGTGGTAATGGGTGGTTCAGTACCACCTCTACCGCCTGGACTCAGCATACCGTCTCCTTTAACAGCGGTTCCAACACCTCTGTGTTCCTGAAATTCTGCCCGGAGAGCAACACCTCCGGCACCTTCCTGCTGGATGACGTCTCCCTCGCTGTAAAGGGGACGGAACCCAGCCAGCCGGACGATCCCGACCAACCGGACAATCCTACCGTTTCTCCTCTGGAGAATGGTGATTTCGAGGCGGGTGCCGAGGGCTGGACCGCCGCCGGCGGTACCGCTATCCAGACCGGGGATGCCCACGGCGGTGATAAAGCGATGCTGCTGAGCCATTCCTCCGCCTGGGGCGAGGCGCTGACCCGCACGGTGTCGGTGAAGCAAAACACCGATTACACCCTGTCCTTCTGGTACAAACGGGTATCCGGCAGCGGCGCCTGGAATCTGTACGTCTACGATGGCAACAAGAGTTCGGTGCTGTCGTACACCAGCGGCGACGTCTGGTTTGGCAACGGCCTGTCCGTGCCCGGCTGGACCCAACACACCGTTACCTTTAATAGCGGCAGTAATGCCTCTTTGTTCTTGAAATTCTGTCCGGAGAGCACCAATTCCGGCACGCTGTTGCTGGATGACGTGACCCTCACCGCAAAGGGAGAAGAGCCGGATGAACCCGATGATCCCGATAACCCGGAATATCTGCCGTTGCAAAACGGTGATTTCGAGGCCGGTACCGATGGTTGGACGGTGGGGGGTGACTCTGCTATCGACACCACCGATCCCCACGGCGGTCAAAACGCCTTGCTTTTGTCCCATTCCGTCGCATGGGGTGAGGCGGCAGGCCAGCAGGTGGCGGTGGAACCGAATACCGATTACGTGCTGACCTTCTGGGTCAAGCGGGTGTCCGGCGGCGGCGCCTGGAACGTATATGCCCTAAACCCCGGCACCTTTGGTGCTATGCCGCTGACCTCCGGCCAGCATTGGTTCGGCGATATGGATAAGGCCTGGGTGAAATACGCCATTGAGTTTAATTCCGACGCACTAACGTCGGTAATATTGAAGTTCTGCCCGGAATCCGCCAATGCCGGCACCTTCCTGCTGGACGACGTGACCTTGGCACCCAAGGAGATCGTCTACGGCGTGGTCAACGGCGGCTTTGAGGAGGGTACCAACGGCTGGAGTGTCAAGGGGGATACCGCCATTGACACCACCGACCCGCATGGCGGCAAAAACGCCCTGTTGATGTCCCACTCCTCCGCCTATGGCGAGGCGGCGCTGCAGGTCGTTACGCTGGAGGCTGAAACCGACTACACCCTGACCTTCTGGGTCAAGCGGGTGTCCGGCGGCGGCACGTGGAACATATTTGTGCTGGATGCGGATGATCCTGCCTCCGTTCTGCCGTATACCACCGGTGACGCTTGGTTTAGCGACAGAGCCACCGACTGGGTGCAGAAGACCATCACCTTTAATTCGGCGGGCTACAACAAGGTGCTCCTTAAGTTCTGTCCCGAGTCCGCCGAGGCGGGCACCTTCCTGCTGGATGACGTGTCCATCACCGAGAGCGGCGAGACGCCTACTCCTCCGCCCGGACCCGGCACCACGGATGAACCTTTGGCGCTGGATTCCTTCAGCGTGCTGAACAACCGTCCCAAGCAGGAGGAGAACAACCTCATCGCCAACAGCGGCTTTGAATCCGCCGGGGATGCGCCTTGGAACGTTGATACCTTCCTGTCCGAAAATCTGACGGTGGTAAAGGACGATGCCGCCCGCGATAGCAAGAAGACCCTGTATTTCAACACCACCGACGTTACCGAGGGAGAGGCGCAATGGCACGTGTTTTGGGTGGATATTGAGCCGGAGACCGACTACGTGTTCTCTGCGTGGCTAAAGGGTGCCTTCCTTTCCGAGGATAATGCCGCCCGCGCCACCATCGGCGTCATCGACCCGGACACCCAACTGTTCCTGGAGTATCGCAGTGCCAAGAGTTCCACCCCCCAGCGTCAGATCGTACCTCCCGCTTGGGATAATCAGTGGCACCTGCGTTCCGTATCCTTTAATTCCGGCGCAAAAACCAAGATCGGCATTGCGCTGTACGGCTACGGTTCCCAGCTTTGGGTGGACGATATTGCCTTGTTCAAAAACGGCGACGGCACCAAGTATATGGATGAGAATCTGCTGGGCGCGGTTACCTACCGCTACGACATCGACCAATACGCCTGTGCGGATGAAGACAGCCTGACCGAGAACATCCACATGGATGAGGATTCGGATTTCTGGCAGAGCGGCACCGGCTGGCGCAACGGTTTCCTATCCTTTGCTGAGAATAAGTACGAATACGGTACGTCCATGAAGTACACCGCCAGCAGCGATCCCCGGGGCGTTCAGTACGTGAAGTGGGTGGAAGTAGAGCCGAATACGGACTATATCTTCTCCGCAGATATTAAGGTGTTGAAGGATGGCGAAGGCGCTTTGATCCTGCTGGATGGCAAAAAGCGCGGTTGCGTTACCTTTGGATATACGCCCTTCTCCACCTTTGATTACGGCGAGGATTGGTTTATGACCGCCTTCAAGTTCAATACCGACGTGTTTACCACCATTGGTATCGGCGTGATGGATGGCGGTGGTGAAGCGCTGATAGATAACGCCCGCTTGTTCAAGGCGGAGGATGGCACGGAGGTGAAAGACCCCTTCGTACAGCCGCCCACCACCGCCACTACGGCCACCACAACCACCACCGGCGACGTTACGACGATGCAGACCACCGAGCCGACCGACACCACCACCGCGTGGACGGATGTGACCACTGAGTGGACCGAGCCGACCTACACCTACCCGGAGTTTACCTATCCTACCTATACGTATCCGGTGTACACGTATCCCGTGTATACGTACCCCTATTACCCGGAGTACACCTACCCGGCATACACCGATACCACCACCGCGTGGAACGACACCGTCACCGGATGGACGGATGCCACCACCGTGTGGACAGACTACTATCCGGACTATACCGATTCCTATTATCCCACCGACTACACCGATCCGGTGACCCTGCCCAGTGAGTATCCCACCGATGTGTATTACCCCACCGAGGTACCCACACAGCCCTCCACCCAGGCGACCCAGCCTACGGATGGCGCTGATGACACCTTCTCCACCGTTATGCTGTGGATCGGTATTGGTGTGGGCGCGGCGGTCCTGTTGGCCGGCGGCGGTATTCTGGTGATTATGCTGATCAAAAAGCGTAAACGCGCAGAGACCACCGAGGAGTAAAACCGTTTGTGACCGCCTCTCTTCTTGACGAGAATAGTACAATGTGGTATGCTGTTTTTAGAGTGTGTATTCGCAAAAAATGGAAAGGAAGTGTGATAATGAACAAATATGTACGTTCGTTGCTTGCTTGGCTGTGCGTAGCGGCGATGGCGTTCTCTTTGGCGGGCTGTACTTCGTCAACGCCGTTGCGGATACCTTGGCGGCGGAACTGCCGGACGTAGACCGCACCCTGTGCGGCAGTACCGACAATATGACCATGTACTCCGAGACCGACCTGACCTTTATCGGTCACCAAGAGTATAACGCCAACGCTTCTGCCGACGACATTTCTAAATTCCGTTCTCCGTTGCCGATGTTGGCCACCGAGTTCGGCTTGGGCGACGGCAAATATCCCACCGAGGACGAGCTGGTCGATGCCCAGCTTACCTTCCGGAATAATTTCAAGAGCAAGGGTTGGAGCGGCTGGTTTATGTGGTGCTGGTCCAATTTGCCCAGCGGCAGTGCCTACGATTTGCTGGCCAAGGACGGCGGCCTTACGGATTTCCGTAACGTGGCGTACGAGATTCACGATTATATTGAGGAATACCGCGCCGAACACCGGGGCGAAATCCTCAGCATCAATACCCCCACTATGTTCTTCAATGGTGGTGACGGTACGGTGGAATGGATAAAACCCACCCAGATCCATACCTATAAGTTGGAGCGCTCCATTGACGGCGGCGCTTGGACCACCCTGACCACCTCCGGTGCGACGGTGGATTCCGTGGGCCGCAAATACGTCTATGAGGATACCACCCTGCCCAGTTCCGGCAAGGTGCAGTATCGGGTGATCGTCACCTCCGGCAGTAACACCGCCACCTCCGCCTCTAACACGGCGGATATCCTGCCTCCTCCCGAAAATCTGGTGACCAACGGCGACTTTGAGAATCAGCTGAATGCTTGGACCAAGTTCGGCAGTAACGGCAATTATCGATACACCGGCAACACTGCCCACGCCGGCTCTTATAGTTTAGAGCTGCAATACGTCAGCGGGGAGTGGCAGGGCGTTTACCAGCCCACCATCACCGCCACCGCCAATACCGGCAACAAGTATTGCGAGGATGCGAATTCTTTGATTCCCACTCCTCATATGACCGGTGCGAGTGCGGAAAACCACTGGTCGGATAACCCTGCTTGGCGCAACGGCTTCCTGTCTTTCGAAGAGCTGGGGGAGGACCATGCCAGCGTGCTGAAATACACTGCCTCCTCCAGACCGTTGGGCCTGACCTACTTGGATTGGATTGACGTAGAGCCCAACACCTCCTACACCCTGACGATGGATGTGAAACGGGTTTCTTCCGGCAATGGTCGGATTGCTCTGCTGGATGACAACATCAATGACCCCGCCGAGTTCTATACCGTTTCCTTCTCGTCCACCGACAGTGAGTGGAAGACCTATTCCATCACCTTTAACACCGGCGTATATTCTCGGGTCGGCTTCGCTATTGTAGATCTGGGCGGCTCGGCGTATATCGATAAGACCCGCCTGTTCAAGACCGCCGATGGCATTGCCACCGAGCCGGAAGATGCGCTGCGTCCGGTGCTGAAACCGATTGGCGGTGAGACCAGCGTGATGGAGATGGGCGAGGTCGTCGTTACGGATGCCATTCAGAATGGCGGATTTGAGTCTGGCTCTTTGTCCGGCTATGCGCCGTATCAGTCCACCGTTATCAGCTCCCAGGCGGCGTATAAGGGCGCTTATGGTGCTCATCTGAAAGGCGATGGTAGCTGGGGTGCTTTGCTGGAACAGTACAACATTCCGGTTGAGAATGGTGCGAGCTACACCTTCTCCTATTGGTATAAGGCCAACGCCAGCGGTGCCAACATCACCTTAAAGGGTAACACCACCGCGGCCCAGTATGCCTATGCGTGGGCCAGCGTGGGCGAATGGACCCAGGTGACCGCCACCTTTACGGTTTCCGGTGATACCACGCTGTTGCTGAATATTTGCGGCGGCGGCACCGGTGTGGCAGAGGACCTGTATCTGGATGACGTCTCTCTGCTTAAACAGGGAGTCGGCCCGGATTTGGGCGTGGCCTTCCTGATAGAGCTGGAAACCGTTGGCGCTACCATCAATGAACGGTACGTGGGCGATTTGACCAATGCCACCGTGGATGTTTACGATGATGACGAAAGCTATAAACTGGTGGAAATGGGTGCCTTGTTGACCAACAAGACCTCTATTGCCAACGATCTGTCTCTGTTTAACCGCGAGTATTTGGACGGCGGCGATCGCTTGGTAGACGTGCCGGCGGTGAAACTGTATAAGGTTACCGATACGACCGCTTCCTATGCGGTGCGGCTTATCAACATTCCTTATGCTTACGCCAACACCTTGATTTACGCCCGTCCTTACTACGTGTTTGAAAAGGACGGCCAGGAGATCGTGGTGTACGGCGACGTTTACAGCCGCAGTTACAACGATTCCGGCGCGGACGTTCCGCTAGATTAATTTAACTGAAAACGGATGCGTAGAATTTCTACGCATCCGTTTTTCTTTACTGCCGCTCGTTGACAGGGCTTTTTCCGTGTGGTATAATGTCCGGGTATGGACGTTACCAAAACGTCGTTAAAACCACATAAAAGAGGGATAATATGAAACGAGTAATCAGCCTGTTAACGGCGGTTATCCTACTGATGGGTCTGGTGGGTTGCTCTCCGGCAACAACGCCCCCCAAGGAGGACACCATAGAGCCGCACACCTATACGGAACTGCCCACTGAACTGTCGGCAGAAAAGGTGGGTCTCATCAACCGGGAATTTTCTGTCGCCGCCGGCGGCCTTTATTATAAGGGCGAGAATGGCTACGGCATCCTATCCTTTGACGGCAAAGCGGATTCCGGCGACGTGTATTCCCTGTGCCAGCCTAAGGGCGACTATTTTATGGTGGGAAAAAGCACTTCTGCCGATATGGAGGATGTGACCTCTGCCAACGTGGCGGGTCTGGTGGACAGTACCGGCCGTGTGCTCGTGCCGCTTCGGTACGCCTCGGTGGAGTTGCTGGGCGATGGGTTCGCCCGGGTGGCGGAGCTGACCGGCACCACCGAGAATGCTGAGGAAAAGCTTACCCAGATCACCACGGAGGATGGGACGGTTATGTGTACCGGCATCTGGTATATCTACGATTTGGAGACCGGCGAAAAGGTGCCTGGCGCCACCGGTACCAAGCCTTACATCAGCTTTGATTGCGGCGGTTACCTGAAATACGTGCTGGATGACAAGGCGGTGGTGACCGCCACCTCAGACGGCAAGGTGTTGCCCAACGACGTCATCCACCTGAAGAATGGGCACTACGCCGTGCCGTCGGAAAAGACGGTGTACGACATCCAGGGCAACAAGAAATTCACGTATGACCCCAATGGCCATGTTCCCACGGATAGTGCCGATGTGAGCGGTTACATCATCGGTAAAAAGACGGTTTCCGACAAGGAAACCTACGTTCTGTTCGACTTGGAAGGCAACGTGGTATCGCCGGAGTTTGAGCACCAGCCGGAGCCCTACGGTGCTCTGTTCTTGGTCGGGAAGAGCCTGGTAAAGCCGGATGGTACCCCGGTGGTAGAGGGCGGCTGTGAGCGCGCATTCTACGAGTCGGTCTACGGCCAGAGCTGGGCGGTGAACGACAATAAAACCACCAAGGTGGTGGACAAGACCGGCAAGGTGCTGTTTGAGAACACCGCCGACGGCTCTATGGTGGATACCACCTTGATGGTGTGCTACGTCAGCAAGGATTCCAAGCGCGTCTATTATTCGGGCAAGGATAACGACTACACCATTACGGGCGCTGCGCTGTCTCCCTTTGTGGTAAAAACCCCGGTAGGGGAGAGCAGCTACGCCTTGGTAAACGTGCTTACCGGCGGAGAAATTCTATCCGGTGCCTTGGATTACAAGGCGGCTGTCAGTGGCTCTTTGGTGTATGTATATGCACAAAATGCAGAAAACGTCACAGAGGTTTACGTAATGCGATAATCAAAAAATAACAAAATTTAACACAAACGGACGTCTTGCTCAGCAGGATGTCCGTTTGGTGTTTTTGAAAGCCGGTAACCACATAACGTCCCAAATCGACCGCATAACGAAAACCTCTTGCAACAGGTTGGAGTGTGTGCTACGCTGTCTGTGAACGGAGGGAGAAAGCTATGAAAGTGACAACCATCCTGGATCCCAATCGGGAGGAAGAGGTGGTCATCTATGCCCGCGAAAGAAACGAACTGGTAGAGAAGATCGAACAGCTGGCATCGCAAAACACCGCAGAATTGGTGGGCTTTTGCGAAAACGCCGCCGCTATTCTGGACTACGTAAAGGTAACTCGCTTTACAGCTGAAAACGGCAAAATTTATGCCGTGGTGGGCGGCGATCGCTATCAAATCCGTCGCCGCCTGTATCAACTGGAGCAGCAGATGCCCGCCTACTTCGTCAAGATCAATCAATCCTGCTTGGCTAACATCCGCCACATCGCCCGATTTGAGGCGGTGTACACCGGAACCCTGCGGGTGGTGTTCAAAAACGGCGATACCGACTACGTTTCCCGGCGGAATCTCAAACAAATCAAAGAAAGGTTCGGTTTGTAAGTTTATGAATAAATATACAAAAGAATTTCTTCACAGAGGCTTGCTGTTCGGCGGTTTTGGCCCGATCGTGGCGGGTGTTGTTTTCGTGTGCATTCCCGATGTGGTGCTGACCGGCAGAGAGGTGTTATTGGCGGTGGCGTCCACCTACCTGCTGGCCTTTGTCCACGCCGGTGCCAGCGTGTTTAATCAGGTTGAGCATTGGCCGTTGCCCAAGTCCATGCTGTGCCATTTCGGCAGTTTGTATTTGGCGTATTCCCTTTGTTATATTCTCAATTCTTGGATTCCCTTTGAGCCGATGGTACTGGCGATTTTTACCCTGATTTTTGCGGTGATTTATTTCGCGGTGTGGGGTATCGTGTACTTCTGCGTCCGTGGCGCCAGCCGCAAACTGAACAACAAACTGTAAACGCGCAAAAAAACGCCCTTTTCCCAAGCGGAAAAGGGCGTTTTTTCTATGTTGGTTTAGCGCAACAGACCTTCGCGGTACAGGTGACCGTCGCCGGAGTGTTGCACGATCTGGGGGATCACCATACCGTCCCCGTGGTGGTGGAACAGGATCTCGGTGACACCGGTCAGACAAATGTTAAACCGGGGCAGAAATACGTTGTAGGGAATATCCATCACGCTGCTGAGAAAAGCCATACCAAAGCCGTAGTGGGCGAACAGCGCCACGCGGTTGGGGTTCTTGTCGATGATGTGGTAGCAACCGTTTTCACGGTCGTGACGCAGACCCAATTCTTCCATAAAAGCGTCCACTTCCGCGTCTACGCGCTTGACGCCCCGTTCGAAGTTGGTGTCCGCAAAATAGGGATGAGTGTACCATTCGCGCCCCAGCTTTTTCACTTCGGGGTCGTTGAGCTTGCGCACCATCTCGGGCACTTCCAGAATCCACTGATCCTTGCCCTCGCTGTCCTTGGCCTTGAAGTCGTCAAAGGCCAGTGCCTCGTGAGCCCACTCGCAGATGATGGGCTCCTTCTGCAAC
>JAZNSL010000005.1:0-32832 GCA_045591225.1 Acutalibacteraceae bacterium
CCATATCCCGCTGCACTACAATGCCCGTACCGCTAAAGACGGCATGGGCGCCAGCGCTAAGTATGTGGTGGACGCCCTGAATGCCGCCAGCGAGGCCGGCCTGAACATCATCTTCCTGATCGGTCACAACCACGGCAGCGGTTATGACGATTATCTGGGCGGCGCTGCCGTCTACGTGCCCAAGGGCGAGACCATTGTGGTTCCGGATCACACCAACTACCGGAACGCCCCCATCGAGACCGAGCTGAAATTCACCTATATGAACTTCGGTTACGTCTCCTCTTACGGCACCAACGGTACCGGCGTGGATACCGCGCTGACCATGTGCGCCTTCCGCATCCAAGAAAATGGCGACGTGATCATCACCCGCTACGACAAGGACGGCGTGCACAACCTGAAGTCCGCCGGTAAAGCCAACTCCATCGACGAGAGCGGCTACACCTTTGATGATGAGCGCGTGTACGAGTCCTCCCGCATTGTTGGCTATAACAAGGACGAGGAGTACGAAGGCTAAGTAAAGTGCTGATACTTTACGGCTAAATCCAACATCCCCTGCAACGGAATTTCCGTTGCAGGGGATTTCTTTTTTATGAAAACAGGAATATTTCTACATTTACATATTAAAAACTATTGATTTTCGTGGAAAATCGTATATAATGAATATAGGTTTTAGGCGTTTGTGTTTATATGAGGTGTTTTATGAAAAACGGCATTCCCTCTCGCTTTATCTCCGCCGATCAACGGTATATGTATCGGATGCAAAACCCCTTCTTCTTGGCCGTTGACGAGCGCATCGTGATGGACCAATGGAGCAGCCGCGAACTGCATTGGCACGACTATTTCGAGGTAGAGATCGTGCTCAGCGGCACCGGTATCCATCAGTATAACGGCACCAACTATCCCCTGTCGGTGGGCTGTGCCTATCTGCTGACCCCCATGGACATCCACGCTCTTGTCCCCGACCCGGGCACCGATCTCCACGTGGTACATCTGCGGTTTGACGAACAGGCCATTTTCGGCGAGGTACGGGATCTACTGTTGCAACACAACCACGTTCACTCGGTCAAGTTGGGGGAAACGGATTTCGACCGGCTGCTGACCCAGCTGAACGAACTGCTCCATTGCTTTGAGGTGAACAACACCCAAAGCCTCAGCATCCAGCTGATGCTGTCCTATCTATGCCTGCACATCATCCGGGAAAGCCCCCAGGAGGACAGTCTGATGCCCGCCTATAACACCGCCAACCCGGTGGTACACCAGACCCTGCAATACATCTTCTACAACTTCCGAAAGAAGATTACTATGCAGGAACTGGGCGAAAAGGCCCACGTATCCCCCAACCATTTGGCGCTGTTGTTTAAGCAGTCCACCGGCACCACCTGTATGCAGATGATCGCTGACCTGCGGCTCCAGTACGCCACCAAACTGCTGGAAAACCCCAACCTCAACATTGAGACCATCTCGGCTCAATCCGGGTTTTCAGCGGCCTCGTATTTCATCTCGGTGTTCCGCAAAAAATACGGTATCACCCCGAAGGAATACCAAAGCAAAAATAAGATCCAGGGAATTAATGCTTCCGGTTTTACGGAAATTGCGGATACCTATGAGTTTTAAGTGCCAAGGACCTCATCCAACGGATGAGGTCCTTTGTTACGTTCAGGCTGTATTATTAAAGCAAAATCCCCCGGCATAGCCGGGGGATTATTTAGGGGTTAGTTATCCATTACTCCTCGGGGATCTCGATCTCTTCCCCGGCTTTCTTACGCTTTTTGATCAGCAGAATGACCAAGAAGCCGCCGCCGGCCAATACAGCCGCAGCACCGGCACTGATGCCAACCCACAGCATAACGGTAGAGAAGACATCGCTCTCACCATCGGTGGGCTGAGTGGCCGCGGTGGTAGCCTCTGTGGGATAAGAGGGCTCAGTAAACGCAGGCCAGATAAAGTCAGTAGGCTCAGTGTACAGGGGATCAGTATAGAGCGGATCGGTGTACATCGGATAGGTATACTCCGGATAGTAGGGATAGGTATCCTCCGGATAATACGGATAGGTGTACTCCGGATAGTAATCGGTCCACTCGGTGGTGGCATCGGTCCACTCCGGATAGGTGTAAATGGGATAGGTGTAGGTAGGATAGGTGTAGGTAGGATAGGTCCAAGTGGGATAGGTATAAGTGGGAACGTCGGTCCACTCGGTGGTGGTATCGGTCCACTCGGTGGTGGCATCGGTCCACTCCGTGGTGGTATCGGTCCACTCCGTGGTGGCATCAGTAGCCTCCGTGGTCGTGGTGGTGGTGGGAGGAGCAATGTAATCGTCCTCTACCTCAGCACCATCCGACTTCTTGAACAGTCGCATGTTGTCCAGCAGAACCTCACCGCCATCGTCCACAACGGCGATACCGATGCGCTCATACACCTCGGTGTTGAAGGAACACACAACGGTGTACCAACCGTCACGGCTGACCTCCGGGTCGTAGTCGTAAGAGTCAAAGCTGATCTCCAGGAAGTTAACCTTATCCTTCAGCTTATCGTCAAACAGAACCAACTTACCGAAGCCATCCTCCAGAATCTTGATATCCACAGCGAAGACATACTGGGTCTTCTTCTGCACTTCCACCCACTTGATGGTGGACAGAGCGGCCGTACGGTCAGAAGCGGTATACTTCATAGAAGTGCCGTACTCGTACTCGTTATCCACAAAGGACAGCACGTTGTTTCTCCAGCCATAGCTGTCGGCCCAGAAACCGGACTCATCCTTGGTGTTGAAGTTGGGATCGGGAATCAAGCTATCCTCATCCTCACAAGCGTAGTGATCGATGGAGTAGCTCAGAGAAACGGAGCTCTTCATATTGTCAGACATATACTTGGCGCCGTGGCCAACCTGGAACAAGGCCATATCGTCAATGTACATCTGAGAGTTGGTACCGCTCATGGCAATACCCACCTTGGTAGCACTACCGGTGTTGAACTCGACGCTACGCAGGTGCCACTCGTTGTCCCACGCGGTGGGAACGATCTGCAGCTCACCGTTCAGCATCTTGTACTCGTCCATCTCCAGATAGACGCCGTTCTCATCCACCACACCAATGGTGGCGTTGGCACGGTTCTCATCGGACATAAACTTACCCTTCAACCAGGTGGAGAATACGTAGCTGGTATCCGCCTCCAGCTCCAGCCAGAAGACCACCTTGGTCTCGGTCTCGATGCCGGAGGTGTTGAAATACAGGCTCTTGTCGCCAAACCGAGTGGTATCGTCATCCACGATGGAGATGGTATCACCGGTGAAGCCATCCTGCCACTGGCCGCCCTTGGCCTTTTCGAAGCTGGCGTTGTCCAGCATGTTCTTATCCTCGGTAATGGGGCGGTTGTTCACCACACCATAGGAGGTCAGATACATAGAGGTCTTGGGAGGCGTGGGAGGCTCGATGGGGCCATCGGGCTCATTGCCCTTGACGTACAGGGCAACCTCATCCAGCAGGAAGACGCCGGCATTGGCAGCCTCGGGACCAAACTTAACGTAAACCTTAGTGGTTTCGCCGGAGTTGAAGGAGATGCGGCTCTCCTTCCATTCCTTATCGGTCTGAGAGAACCACTTCTGACCCTCACAATCAATGTTCATATTGGTGATGTTGATGGTGTCGTAGTCCATCAGGAACAGGTCCCAAGCACCGGCACCGGATACACGACGGGTGTACCAGATCATCACGTAGTCGGTGTTAGGCTCAACCTTAACGACCTGGGTCAGAGCCTCGCCGTAAGCGGCATCAAAGTCCAGCTTGGCAGAAGCCTCACCCACGAAAGCGTCCTTGGACAGCTCGGTGGGTTCCTTCCAGTTCCAGTCATCGGTGCCGTTCTCGAAGCTACCGTTCTTGATCAGGTTGCCGGTGGGATCCACGGGCTCCTCGCCCTCTTTGACCATGGTGATGTCGTCAACCAGAATGACGCCGGGGTTGTTAGCCTCGGTGGTGAACTTGAACTTCAGCTCGGTAGCATTACCGGAGGGTACCGTAATCTCATACTTAACCCAGTTGCCGGAGGTCTCGTTCATCCAAGTAGCACCGTCAATACCCTGGATGTTCTGGTTGGCGCCGTCCATCATAATCAGGTTGAAGGCACCGTTGCCATCCAGACGCTTGGCGTACCAAGTGATGACGTAGTTGGTATCCTTCTCAACGGCAACCGTCTGCAGAGCAGCCTCTTGCCACTGACCGGGGTTATCCAACTTCAGAGCGCCATTACCACCGTGGGTATCGTTATCCACGATGCTGGCGGAAGTGCCGAGAGACCAACCCTCGTCACCATTCTCGAAATCGCCGTTAACCAGCTCGGTGGGGAACGGAGATTTCTCGGACAGGACGAAATCGTCCACGTAGATGTCCTCAGCAACGCCGGTGCCGCCGCCGCAGATGTTCAGCAGCAGTTCGGTGGAAGGAGCGGTGAACTCCAGCTCAACCTTGGTCCACTCGGTCTTGTTGCACCAAGCGGAAACAACGCTGGATCCGCCATTCTTCAGCACGAAGTTGGCGCCGGCCGCATTGGCCTTGTACCAGAAGGTCAGGATATAATCCTGGCCCTCGGTGACGGCAAAGGTCTGATCCAACAGACCGCCATAGCTGCCGTTACCCTTCAGATGGGCACCGTACTCGCCGTTCTTCTTGGCGTCCTTGGAAATCTCGGTATCCTGCCACTTATCCCAACCGGTCAAATCGCCGGTCTCGAAGTCGCCGTTCTGGAAGCCGGAAGCGGGATTATCGGGGTTATCGGGATTATCGGGATTATCGGGATTGTCGGGGTTGTCGGGGTTGTCGGGCTCGTCGCCGCCGCCGGACTTCTCGGACAGGACGAAATCGTCCACGTAGATGTCCTCAGCAACGCCGGTGCCGCCGCCGCAGATATTCAGCAGAATCTCAGCGGAAGGAGCGGTAAACTCCAGAGTGACCTGGGTCCAGGCTTTGGCACTGCCATAATGAGAGCCGTTCTCAATGGAAGAGCCATTGCTCTTCAGCACAAAGTTGGCGCCGGAAGCATTGGCCTTGTACCAGAAGGTCAGAACGTAATCCTTGCCCTCGGTGACGGTAAAGGTCTGGTCCAGTAGACCGCCCCAGCCGCCGTTACCCTTCAGGTGGGCACCGTACTCGCCGTTCTTCTTAGCATCCTTGGAGATCTCAGTATCCTGCCACTTGTCCCAGCCGGACAGGTCGCCGGTCTCGAAATCGCCGTTCTGCAAGCCGAAAGTGGGCTCATCAGGCTCATCAGGCTCAGAGCCCTTCTTAGCCATAGAGAAATCATCGTAGATACCCTGACCGCCGCCCTCGTTACCCATAATGGAAACGTAGACGCTGTCGTAATTACCGGAGTTGAACTCCAGAGTGATCTGGGTCCAGGTATCGCCGCTGTTCATCGTATCCTGCTTAATGTTGGCGGTATCATTGCCGTCCTTAACCAGCAGGGCGATGTTGTTAGTGTTCTTGTGCCAACCGGTGATAACGTAGTCGGTGTTCTTCTCAACGGTCACCTTCTGGCGAACGTGAGTCCACTGACCGGAGATGACCTTCATAGCCTTGCCGCCATTGCGGCCGTCTACGATGGAGACCTCGTTGCTGCCCCACAGGTTATCCCAGGGAGCAATCTCGCCGGTCTCAAAGTCGCCGTTGATCAGCAGACCGTCGGTGGGCTGATCGGGCTCGTCGCCGCCAGCATCCTTCTTGGTCATAACGACGTCGTCGAAGGTGCCCTTAGCGCCGTTCTCGTTACCCATCAGGCAAACGTACACGCTGGTGTAGTTGCCGGAGTTAAACTCCAGAGTCGCCTGTTTCCAGCTGGCGTTGCCGTCAGCCAAGCCCTCCTGCTTGATGTTGGTGGTATCGTTACCATCCTTAATCAGCAGGCCCATCTTGTTGACGTCTTTATACCATACGGTAACAACGTAATCGGTGTTCTTCTCAACGTCCACTTTCTGACGAACGATCTTCCACATACCGGAAGTGATGTTCATAGCGTAGTTGCTGTCGTGACCGCCGCTGACGGTATCAACCGTGCAACTACCCCAAACGTTCTCCCAGTTATCGGTATCGTTGGACTCGAAATCGCCGTTTTTCAGCATATTGCCGTCATCCGGCTGGTCGGGCTGGTCGGGCTCGTCGCCGCCAACCTTGACCATAGTCAGGTCATCCACCAGGATGACACCGGCATTGTTAACTTCACAGGAGAACTTCAGCATAACCTTGGTGGCGGTGCCGGTCTGTACCGTGCACTTATTCTTCACCCAGTTACCGCTGGTCTCGTTCATCCAGTTGTTGCCCTCGCGCTCCAGGTTGGCGTAGCCGTCGTTGTTCATAATGAACAGGTCGAAGGCGCCGGTGCCAGAAACACGCTTGGAATACCAAACGATCTCGTATTCGCTGTTGGCGTCCACATCCACAACCTGGATGGCCGCCTCGCCCCAAGCGCTGGGATTCTCCATCTTCAGCGCGCCGGAGCCGTTATGAGCAGTATCCACAACACTGGCGGCACTGTTCATAGTCCAGCCGTTCTTGCCATCCTCAAAATCGCCGTTGACCACAATGTTTTCACCAGCGGCGTTGGCGGTGAGCAGAGCGCTCATCGGAACCAAGGAGCAGAGAATCAGCAGGGAGGCCAGGAGAGCCAATGCTTTTTTCATATTCTTTTTAAACATATCCTCCCCACCTCCTTAAACAACTTCATACAGTTCGATGCTGTCGATGTAATAGTGGACCGGCACGCCTACGTAGCTAACCGCACGCAGGTCCAGACCCAGCTTGCCGCTCTCGTTGGTCTTAAAGCTTCTGCTGTCTTCGCGCCACTCGTTCTTGCTACCACGCAGCAGGAACAGCTCGGCGATGGACTCGTCGTACAGGTCGCCCAGACCGGTACCGGTGCCGTCCGCGGCCAGACCACGGATAAACAGGTAACCGGACATCTTGTTGACCTCGTCCGACTCGTCGTACTCGAATTCGGCATCGGGAGCAATCTTATACTTCAGCACGATCTTGTACTGGGTGTTGGGCTTAACATCGATACCATCCAGGTGGATACCGGACCAGTCGGAGCCGCCGGAATTCTTCTTGAACTCCAGAACCTTCTTGCCGTTGGGAGCATCGTCAACCTCAATGGCCTTGGCGTAGTAGTTACCCTTGCCATCCACGTGGGTGGCGCTGTTATCGCCGAACTCCTGCCAGCCGTTCAGGTCGTCCTCGAAATCGCAGTTGTAATCCGCGAACACGTTGACGGGAGGACCGGTGACGGCGGCCTCGTTGGAGACATCGGACTCAGCCACGTTGCCAAAGTCGTCGTAAGCGATCATCTTGTACATAACGGTGGTGCCGTCGGGCTGCATATTGGCGACTTGATCGTCAATATAGGTGCCCTTGAAGTTCACCTCGTACTCATAGGGATCCATACCCTTTTCCAGGGTCTTCCAGCTCTTACCGCCGTCCAGAGAACGGAGCAGATCCAGAGAGGTGGCCTGACGGGAGGAGATCCATTCCACAGTACCAGAGCCCTTGTTACAGAACAACACGGTCTTATCCAGCACAGCCTCTTCACCGCGGTGGGCGGCGCGATAGCTCTCGGCGTAGAAGTGGATGGAATAGGCGCCGGCGCGGAAATCGGTGGTGGATTTACCGTCGGCAGCCAGCAGGTCGTAGACACCGCCGTAGCCCTGGTTGGACCAGCACCAATACATCCAGCCGGAATAGCCCTCAGCCATGAAGTTGTCGCGGAACTGAATCTGCTTAATGGTCCACAGATCGTCGTCCACCACAACGCCGTCGCCCAAGCCGAACTCGGTGGCGATGATGGGAGCGGTGGCACGCATATCCTCAATGCTCTGAGGTCTGGCACTTTGGGTGTACTGGTTACGGCCGACAAAGTCGAACTCCATATCCTCGTACCAGGTCATATCGGAAGCGTTACCGGAGTTGGTAACCGAAACGTCCGGCAGACACTCGTGCACGGCGTTGGTCACGGACTTCAGGAAGTACAGCATAGCATCTCTGTTAACGCCGTAGATCAGACGGCCGTTATCAAAGTGATCGCCGATGTCACTGTCGTTGATCTCGTTCTCCAGCTCAACGCCGGCAGAAACCATCACGACGGTCTCGGGATACTCCGCCAAAACCTCACACAGAGGCTTGACGAAACGCTCTACGTAATGGTCGGCAACCTCTTTGTTGCCGTAAGCCTGGGACACAACGTCCCAAACGAATTTACCCTTTTCGGGGTGGACGTCCGGCAGAGCGGAGCTGTGGAAGCAAACACTCCACAACACCGGCATACCGACTTCTTCACAGATGTCCAACAGACGGCGGACATTGGTCAGATACTCTTCTTTGATACCAAGAACGTCGCCGTTCTCGTCGTATTCAACACCCTCGCCGAAGGGAGAACCCTCGTAACCGAGGAGGTTGAAGCCCAAAGCCTTCAGGTTGTAAATCTCACGGTAGATGTTGACCTCGCCGTACTGCTCGAGACCAACCTTTTTGGGAGAATCGCTGCCCAAAACCTCAGCCATCATCTCGTTACTGGTGAGGCAGTGGCCCAGCCACTCGTGACGGAACCAAGGATACCAAATACCCTCGATATAGCCGTCCCGCTGCAGAATCTTCTCTACACCGTTGGGCTCATCCCGCCAGGTCTGGACGGTGGTGCCGCCGGATACCATCACGGTACCCACAACGCTGAAAAACAAGGCAATTGAGCACAGAATGGGCAGTATTACCTTTAAACTGGTTCTACTCATCTCACTCATCCTTTCTTAACTATCCCAAAGCGGGACCTCGGTAAATCCGGGGTCCCGCCGGGATTTAGGTTGCTAGCTTGCTAATGGGATAGGTTGCTGTGGAATTAGCTCATCTCTTTCTCAATCTTAGAGATGTTGGACTCCAGCACGCTGACCCAGGACTCCAGGTTGGACTTGATCTTAGCCTTGGTGTCGGCCTCATCCAGCAGAGAGTACTGGATGGAGTAAGCGGTGTACTCACCACCGTAGGTCAGAACACCAACGGAGTTGTAGGACTGGATCTTCTGGCTCCACATCCACTGCATAACTTCCCAGCTCTCGGGATGGTCGGGATCGAAGAACTTCTCACGAACCTCGGGGATGTTGAACTCGTCCAGATAGTAACGCAGATACCAAGCAGCAGCCTGCAGCTTGTTGCCGGATACGCGGGCGGGGAAGCCCCAAACGGTACCGTCAGCAGCGGCATAGGTCTTGCCGGCGGGAGAGGGGAAGGGAACAACGCCCCAGTCGTCCTTCATATTCTTGGGAACGTAGTTGGCGTTGCCACCGTCGTACTGCATAGCGAAGGAACCGATACCCAGCATAGCAGCCTTGCCCTGATAGAAGGGAGTCTGGCCGGTGTAGGAGGTGTCAACCACCTTGTGGGTGTTGATCATATCCCAGTTCCAGTTCCAAGCCGCCAGAACGCCGGAGGAGTTGATGTTGCTCTTCAGACCGGCGTTGGTGGACTTAACGTAATCCTCACCGGAGGACAGCATCCAGTAGTACTGACCGACGTTGGACAGACCGGAGATGCCCTTCTTGGCGTTGGTGCACTTCTTGGCGATCTCCAAGCAGGTATCCCAGTTCCACTTGTTGGCCTTCCACAGGGTGTAGGGATCTTCCTTAACGCCGCTCTGCTTCAGCAGGTCCTTGTTAAAGAACATCACGTGGAAGGTACAGTTGGTGGAGGTCTTCAGGTTGATACCGTAGTGCTCGCCCTTGTAGCCGAACTGATCCATCAGGCTCAGAGCGAAGACGTTGCCATCCTTGAAGTTGATGCCGTCAACCTTAACATCGTTCAGGGACTGCATCAGACCACGGGTGATGGGCTGGGGATACCACTCGTTGATGATAGCGGCAATGGCGGGAGAGTTCTGAGCCATAACCATGGCGGACAGGTTGTTCTGATACTTATCCATAGCGGCGGTCTCGTACTTCACGTCGATACCGGTAGCAGCCTTGAACTCGTCCTTCTTGTTGTTATCGGAAGTGCCGGGGGTCCACCAGACCAGCATCTTGATCTGAGTGCCCTTCAGGCTGGCAGGAACCTGCTCCAGAACGGTCTGACCGATCGGCACGGTGGTCTGAGAAGTAGGCTTAGTGGTTGCATTGGTGGCAGAAACGGAAGGACGCAGGGTAGGAGCATTGGTAGCACCGGTGGTAGCGTTGGTCTTACCGGTGGTGCCATTGGTCTTGCCGGTGGTGGCACTAGTGTAGGAAGGATAGGTGTAAGAAGGATAGGTGTAGGTAGGCACGGTGTAGGTGCCAACGGTGGTGTTGCCGGTAGTGCCGTTGGTCTTACCGGTGGTGGCATTGGTCTTGCCGGTGGTGGCACCGGTAGCGCCGGTGGTGGCACCGGTGGCGCCGGTGGTGGCACCGGTAGCGCCGGTGGGCTGGGTGGTAGCGTCGGTGCTGATGACATCGGAAGCGCTGGGATCGACAACATCAGAGGCGCTGGGATCGACAACGTCAGAGGCGCTGGGATCAACGGTAGCGTCGGTGACGACATTGCCGCCAACGTTATCGGTGGTACCGACGGGGTCGGTGGTGGACACGTCGCCCTCGATGATGGGCTCGTCGTCGTTGCCGCCGCCACAGCCGACCATGGTCAGCATCATAACGGCAACGAGCAACAGGGCCAGCAGACTCATCAGACGACTGGACAGTGCTGTTTTCATAATGGGTTCCTCCTAAATAATAAATTTTTTTGGAAACATAATCAGTAAAACCGGATGGCCAATCCGTCTATGCCTGTTTGCGCACCTCCTGTAATTAGCGTGTAGCAGATTTCATTGGCTCTCTCAATTCTTGGGAAATCAATGGGGCGAAAGCCAACCCTAATAGCATCGCAGCGCGGTAAGCGTACAGCCCTTATGTGGGCTGAAATCGCAATTAAAAGCGCCGCTTTTAGTTGCTTTAGGGACAATAACCCACACTGATGCTATTCTGCATAATAATCATAACATAAGAGGCCGCTTTTGGCAATACTTTTTGCCTAGAAAATGTGTCAATTTCCCACGAATTTTATGGTTTTTCACCACCGGGTTTCCCCTATTCCCATTATATGGGAACGAGGAGGACGGCAGAAGGTAAAACAAGCTCCCCTACCCCGGTAAAAACGGAGCGGTTTTGCTTGTGAAAACGCAAAAAAATCCCCCGGCACAGCCGGGGGATTTTTGCATTTTTGATTACGGAATCAAGCCGTCAGCGAGAGGGGATTAATCCCACTCCAGCCAACCGTCGTTGATATCCTTCTGAGGAGTATAGGACTCGAACTGGATATCGCCATACATAGTGACCTGGTTGCCGTTATACTCGAAGATGTAGTAAGGACGGGCATAAATCAAGGTCTCTTTATGGGCGTCGGGGATGTTGATAATACGCACCACGTAGGTGAGGATATCCGTGGGCTCCTCCCACGCCTTGACGGCGGGAACGTCGATTACCAGATTGCTGTTCAAGCCGTCCAGCGTGAAGGCATCTTCATCCTGACCCACGCTCTCCTGGTTGGTCATCACAGCGCCGGCGGTAATCAGCTTGTAGCTGCCGCCGTTCTCAAAGGCATCAACGATACCGTTGGTGTAGTCGATGGTGTTACGGCCATCCTTGTAGTAAGGAGTATCGGTGTCGATGGTCAGACCGCTGCTCTCCAGAGTGAACTTGAAGGCCAGGCCGTTACCGGAGTTGAGATCCATGGCGTTCTCCTCGGTGCGGCTGACACCCTTTTCGGGGTGCAGAGGCTTCAGAGAGGGGAACACTTCCTCTTCCGGCTCGGTGGAGATACCGGCGGAAGTCTTAAAGATACGGAAATCGTCGAAGTAAGCGGTACCGCCGCCATCGGTAAACACGATACCAACGCGGTTGTAAGCGCCGGGGTTGAAGGTGAAGGAGGTGGTGGTCCAGTTGGTAGCGGTGCCAAAGCTATAGGTCTTGAACAGCACGGGCAGGTCGATGTTGTTGTCGATGAAACGCATCATACCGCTACCGGCGGTCAGAACACGATAGTCAAAGGACACGGTGTACTGGGTGTTGGGCTCCACGTCGATCCACTTAACGTAGTTGTAGCAGCCGTTGCCGGAGGCACCGGTGCCGGTGAACTTCAGCACGCCGCCGTGAGTGTCGGTGAGGGTGTCGAAGGACATAAAGCCGTTGTTCCAGCCGGAGGCCGCGAAGGACCAGAAATCCTTGGCGTTGGGACCCATATTGCAGTCCACAATCAGGTTGTCCTCAGACTCACAATACATATTGGAGGAGTTGTTGGAGGGGCTGATGGTGCCGGTCTGGTCACCCACGTAGGTGACGCCGTTCTCCAACAGGTGCACGGAGATATCGTCGATGTACATCTCGGACAGCTTGCCGTACACACCAATCTTGATGGTGGCGGCACCACCCACGTAGAACTTGATGGCGCGCAGGTGCCACTGGTTATCGGTGGAGGTGGAGCGCATCTGCTTCCAAGGGGTGGAGGTATGACCCTTATACCGCGCCAGGATAGAGGTGAAGAACAAGCCGGTGTCCGGGTCGATCAGACCGAAGCTGGCCTCGCCCTGGTTGGTGGCGGACAGGAAAGGAGTCTTCAACCAAGCAGACAGCACGTAATAACCGCCGGAGGGCAGGGACAAATCGAAAGTGTGCCAGGACTCGGTGGAGGTGTCGTTGTTGTAATACAGCACCTTGCTGCCGTCCTTGGCATCGGGGTCGCTGGCCACGGACAGGTTACCCGTAATAAAGGTGTCCACGTTCCACTCAGCGTCGGTGGTGGACTCAAAGCTGGGCTGGGTCACCACGTTGTTGCTGCTGGAATTGGGACGGTTGGCCGCCTCGGAGAAAGCCAGGAAGGAGGGGGCGGCATGGGTGCCGGTATCGCCCTCGTTGGTGGCGGTCAGAGCGATATCGTCCACATAGTTGTCGGTACCGCCGGTGCCACGGGCATTAAAGCGGATACGGGCGTACTTGTAAGAACCGGTGGAGAAGGAATAACTTCTCTGAGTGAAGGAGGTGCTGACAGAGGGGGTGGAAGCACTCAAACCAGTACCGGTAAAGGAAGAGGGAGTAGTACCCAGCTCAACAGAAACAGTAAAGGTACTGCTTCTAGAACTAATGCTCCAAGTGTTTCTATTATAGAAACTCAGGGTGTAGGTAGCATTGGTATTAACCGGAACGATCTGCTCCAGGGCCACGTGACCGGCCAGAGAAGAGTCCTTACCGATTTTACAAGAATAGCTACCGCTTTTCTTATAGCTGGAGTTGATAGAAGAAGCATAGGAATAATATTCCCAACCGGTAAAGTCACCGGTCTCGAAGCCACCGTTGGTGATCTCGCCCACCGCCGCGGAGACGGAGGGAGCCAGGCACACCGGGATGGCGGCGGCCAACAGAACGACCGCCAGGAGGACTGCCAAAATCTTATTCATTTTCATAATTCAGTTCCTCCTTTCCATTAATAGGTCCACACGTTGGTGTAGGAAGTCTGGCCATTGGCAGTGATGCGATACTGCACGGTGCCGCTGGTAACCGGAGAGGGATCGGTCATGCAATAACGATAACTACCGGTGGTAGAGTCGATGCTGACGGTACCGGAAATGGTGGTCCAAGAGCCGCCGTTGACCGAACGCTGTACGGTGTAAGAGGTGACGTTCTTGGGCTGAATCCAATACACCTTACCGTTCAGGTCGTAGGTGTTGTTGGTGGAGGCGGTGGAGCTGGACTTATAGGTCCAGGTCACAGACTCGCCGCGGTGATACATAGCAGAGGGACCGTTGGCGGTGTGGTTGGCAGGCTTCAGCTCTGCCATCCGCTCTCTCGCCCAGTAATAGCCCTCGTACATACCCTGACGGAAATCATACAGGGAGGTAGCACCGGTCTTCAGATACTGGTTGCCGCCGGCGGTGCTGTAGCTCAGGGTGGGCTGATAGGCCCAATGGAACCAACCGGTATAGCCCTTATCCACAAAGTTTTCACGCTTGTTCAGCAGACCGGTAGCCCAGTCGCTCTCGGTGCCGGAGATGGCGCCGTCACCCCAGCCCCACTCGGTGGCCAGGTAAGGACCGGTAACCCAAGCAAAATCGTCACCGGCATTGCCCAGGTCATAGCCGCCGGCGCTGCTCTGGGTGGTGCTGGTGCCGTACTGGTTACGGCCGTTGAAGTCCAGCATAGAGTCGCCGGACATAGCAAAGTCGTTTTTGTTGGTGGCGACGGTCAGGGGCATGGGAATGTCGGAATACTTCGCCATAACCGTCTTGACGCTCTGGCCGATGGCGGCCTGGAACTTCAGGGCCACTTCCTGAGTGACACCGTACTCGTCACGGTCGCCCTCTTTAAACTTGGGATCGTCCACGTAGTTGGAGTCGTTCATCTCGTTCTCCAGCTCGTCGGACAGACCAACCATCACGACCACGTCACGGTACTCGGCCAGAACCTCAGCCACGGGGGTAACAAAGTTCTCGCCGTACTCTTCGGGGTAGGAATACATCTGGGTGATGCGGTACCACATATCCAAAGAGGCGTAAGCAGGCACGGCAGAGGAGTGGCAGGTGACGTACCACAGCACCGGCATACCCACCTCACGGCAGATATTCAGCAACTTACGCATATTCTGCAGATACTCATCCTTGACGCCGATGGGCTTCCAGGTGTTGGCCTCGTACTTGACGCCCTCGCCCCAGGGAGAACCCATAAAGGCCATCACATTAAAGCCCAGAGCCTTCAGGTTGAAGATCTCCTGCTTGAGCTGGGCCTCGCCGATCTGGTCGAAGCCGCACACGCTCATATTCTGCCAATAATCCTTGGTAGAGCCATCGTTTGCATCCATATCGTACCAGGAGTCGATGGCCTCCATCTCGGGGCTGGCGCACAAGCTGGAACCCAGATAGGAGTGGGTCAGCCAGGGATACCAACAACCCTCGATATAGCCGTCCCGCTCGATGATGTCCCAAGCGGTGACGATACCATCGCCGGCAACACCATTACTGGAATTGATGTCGTAGACGCTGGCAACCTTGTCGGCGTTGGCGGTGCCGGTGATGGTGAAGATACCCAGGGTGCTAACCAGCAGGGCCACCACACACAGCACAGGCAACAGGACTTTTTTCGCGATTTTACGCATGTGTTTCACGCTTCCTCTCAAAAGATATTTTTTGCGGCGGTCACAGACTGTGCCATCCGCTTGCTTATGGGGAATCATCCGCCCTTTTCCGCGGCGGACACTCGGGTTCTGTTGTATTGTGTTTTGACAATACAGGTATTTGGGTATTCTATCAGCCCATAATACAACACATTGTTATCATAACAAAAGATTTTGCAAATTGCAATCCTTTTTTAGATAAAAAGTTGAAAAAATTTAAAGTTTTTTGAAAAAAACTGTGTTTTATGGAAAAAGACCACCGAGTTTTTCAGCTCGGTGGTCCGGCAGGGGTACTATTTAGAACCGGCAACGGTCGTTGTGGTTATACCGCAGAGGCAGACCCTCGCGGTACAGGTGGGAGTCGTTGGACAGGGTCATCACCCGGGGCACCACGTTGCCGTAGCGGTCGGGATGGAAATCCACGGCGGTAAAGGCGCTGTGGCACATATCAAAGCGGGTGGCAAAAATCGGGTACGGAATATCCAGCAGACAGCTCATAAACACCGTGGAGCAACCCTGATGGGCAAACAGCGCCACCCGGTCGTCGTTGTCCCGCACCGGCCTGTAGATGCCGGTATAGCGGTCGTGCTCATAGCCCAGCTCGGCAAACAGCTCGTCCAGACCCTCGTACATTGCCTGCACGCCGTGCTCAAAGGTGTACTCCGCCAGTTTGGGGTGCTTATACCAGTCGTGGCCCATCGCCACCACCTCGGGGTCCAGCAGCAGTTTGCGGGTGTCTTTATGGTCCCATGCCCAGGCCTGGTCGGGATGGGGCCACTCCCCTATCATAAAGTCCTTGGCAATATTGGCCTCGTTGCAGAATTCCAGCAATTTCGGCTCTTTGCCCATAATGTCGCAGGTGGGCTTGCCGGTCAAGATCGCCCGGTTGGAGGTGGAGGCATACACCTTGTTCACGCCGTGCATACACAGGCGCTTGGCCACCGCCTCTGCCTGACGCTCGCCCAGCGGGGTCAGACTGTCGGGATTGTAAATCGGGTCTCCGTGACGGACATAAAAGAAAATCATAGAGTATGCCTCCTTACTTAATTTAAGGTAAGTATACCGCAACCCACCGGGGTTTTCATTATAAATTCCTCCCCTATCATAGCAAAATATCACGATTTTCGTAAAATGGACGCAAAAATGCCCCTGCCTAGAGGCACACTCCGTAAGGAAGTGTGCCTTAGTTATATTCGCCTATCGGCGAGTGATATTGCTACGCAGTGATATTTGGACTTTGCCCAAGTGATATTCGCTTTGCGAGTTATAAGGGCAAATATAATACCACTAAAACCGTAGGTTTTAATATCACTTTGCCGTAAGGCAAAATAAAACCATGAGACCTGTCTGACAATAACACTAATTTTTTGTTTTTGAGATGGGTAATACTCCAAAGTCTGTAACCACTATGACACTTGTCAATTTCATTATAAAAAGAAGCAGGGAGACACTTCTTTACGAAGTGTCTCCCTAAGCAAGGGCATTTTTTAGCAATTACTGGTGGTTGTTCTTCAGGTAGTCCAGAACCTCGTCCACGGTGGTGAAGGCCAGAGCAACGTAGGTGTCGGCCGCACCGTAGTAGATGGCGATACGACCGGTATCGGCATCCGCCAGGGTGGCGCAGGGGAAGCAGACGTTGGGAACAAAGCCCACGGTCTCGTAATCCTCTTCGGGAGTGATCAGGTACTCGCGGCCGCGATAGATGACCTTGGAGGGATCGTCCAGGTCGCACAGCATGGCGCCGAAGGAGTACACGTAACCGTTACAGGTGTTGATAACACCGTGGTAGAATACCAGCCAGCCCTCGTCGGTCTCGATCGGCACGTTACCGGCGCCGATCTTGGTGGACTCCCACCACACGTTGGTGCCGCGGGCCATCACGTGCTTGTGGTTGCCCCAGTAAATCAGGTCGGGGGACTCGGACAGCCAAATGTCACCGAAGGGAGTATGGCCATCGTCGGAGGGACGGTTGAACATCAGGTATTTGCCGTTCACCTTACGGGGGAAGGGAACGCCGTTACGGTTGAAGGGCAGGGTGATGTTGGGCAGACGGGTGAAGGACTTAAAGTCGTTGGTCTTGCCCAGACCCAGCACAGGGCCGCCCTGCTCGGTGCACCATACGATGTAGTAGGCATCCTCGATCCAGGTGACGCGGGGATCGTAGTAGTACAGAGAGGTGAAGGGCTCGCCGTTCTCGTCACGCCAGTCGATGGACTCGGGCTCGATCTCCCAGTTGATGCCATCCTTGGAGTGGCCGACGTGCAGGTTGGGGGTGGTGATGGTGGTATCGGCACGGAACACGCCGATAAACTCATCGCCCCACGGTACAACGGCGCTGTTGAACACGCGCTGGCAGTTCTTAGCGGGGTTGCGCTTGATGATGGGGTTGGCGTCGTAACGCCATACCACGTTATCGCAGCCTTCGGGACGATCCTGCCAGGGAATGTTGGGCAGGGAAACACCATTGATAATCTTAGCCATAATAATTTCTCCTTACATTTTATATGAGGTTGGATTGATTAGCCGACGATACCGACGCGGTCGATACTCTGCACGAACTTGCGCTGCAGAACCATATACAGCAACAGCATCGGAGCAATGAACATCAGACAGGCGGCCATACGAGCCATACGGGTATCGCCACCGTTGACCCTGGCGGATTCGGAGAAGTTGTCCATCATCACAGCCAAGGTGGGGTTGCCCTGCATATACATACCGGTCTGATAGCTCTCATTCCAGTGCCAGATGCAGGAGAAAATGGTAACCGTCAGGAACACCACGCCGGAGGAAGGCAGAATGACCGACAGGAAGGTGCGGAACGGACCGGCACCATCCACGTAGGCGGCCTCTTCCAGCTCACGGGGCAGGCCCTCAAAGAATTTACGGTAGATGTAGATGAACAGACCGGAACGGATACCCACCGCGAAAATGGAGGGCAGGTAGAAGGTCCAGGCGGTGTTCAGCAGGTTGGGACGGATATCGAATCCGGTCAACTGACGAAGCAGATCGCCGATGCTCAGAATATCAAAGTGAGAATAGTTCAGATACATCGGGATGATCAGCATCTGGGTAGGCACCATAATGGTCACCAGCAACAAGAAGAACACGGTGTTCTTCTCTTTGAACTCGAAACGGGCGAAGCCGTAGGCGATCACCGAGCAGGTGAACACCTCGATCAATGCCGCGACCAGCATAACCCACACAGAAGTCCAGCCGGTGTTCAGATAATCCAGAGCGTCAAAAGCGATGGTAAAGTTCTCCATCGTAAACCGGGAGGGGATCCACACAACGCTGGGGTTGTATTCATCCACCGACGGACGGATGGAGTAGCTGATCATATAGATCAGCTGGAACAGAACCACATAGCTCAACGCCAACAGGAAGAAGTACCGAACAATGGTGACAACAATGTTCAGACTCCGCTTTTTCATCAGCAGGATAGACTGGGCTCTTTCGGCTTCAGTTTTATTCTTAAACATTCTTCATCACCTCTCTTAAGTAGACCACTTGGAGAACACGAACTTCTGCAGCAGCAGCACCGCCGCACCCAGAATCAAGCCGACCAGAGCAAAGTATACCCACAGCATAGCGGTGCTCTCATCGTAGATGTTCTGCTTCATAGCGGCATAGGCCTGGGTCATAACCAGGTTGCTGGAATCCGTGAAAATCTCAATAGCGGTGAAGATCATAACCAGAATGGTGGTACCGCTCAGCATCGGGAAGGTAACGTACCAGAACTCTTCCCACTTGTTGGCACCCTCCACGCGGCACACCTCGTACAGCTGCTCGGGGATGGACTGCAGACCGGAAATGAACAGAACGATCTGCACACCGCAATCCCAGAACAGGTCGAAGATGCTGTTAACGAAGCCGACCAGGAAGTTGGTAATCTCGGTGGACAGGTGCATACCCTCCAGCACGGCGGTCACGTTAACGCCGTTGCCGGCCATCTCGGCGCCGCCACGCAGGCTCTCTGCGGAGGCATCGCCCTGAATGTAGGTCATAACCACACCGGTGGCCACGATAACCGGCAGGAAGAAGATGGAACGGAACACGATTCGGCCTTTGAACTTCTGGTTCAGGATAACGCCGACGATCAAGCTCAGCGCCACTACCAACGGAATGGAGTAGGCGAAGGAGCCCAGGGACTCGATCAGGTTATCCACGAACTTGGAGTTAACGAAGAAGATACGATACAGGTTGTCGAAACCCACCCAGGTGGTCTGGAAGTTGAATTCGCCGATATCCACCTTGGAGAATACGAAGGTCAGGGACTGAATCAGAGGAATCATAAAGAAGAGGACAAAACCAATCTCCCAAGGCAGGATAAACATCCGGCCATACATTCTTCTCTTCTGACTAAAGTCTTTCAAAGATCTTTTCATGGTTAATCATCCTCCTTTCATCAGCCGTACACATAGCTCTGAGCGGGAACCTCGCCGAAGGGAGTGCTCACAGCGTAGTTGTTGTAGTTTACGTAAACGGTGACGCCATTCTCAAACACGGTGGTGGAAACGCCGTACATCTCGTAGTACTGAACGATGGACTGGTTGCCCACCAGCTGGTGCAGATACGCGCTCTCGGTAACCATCGCCGCAATATCGTTCTTCCAGTCGGAATAGCGGCTGGTGATGTAAGCGGTATCCTCCTCAAACTGAATGGAGTCGTGCAGGGTGTCGCACAGGGTGAACTGCAGGGTCAGACCGGTGGACACTGCCCGCAGGTAGGTCTCCCGCACGTCGGCGGCGGTGTTGATGGAGGCGGAGGTCAGATTCTTATAGCCCTGGAATACCAGCGCGTAGAAGGGGATATCCGCATCCAGCACAGAGTACTTGGAGGAACTCATGGGAATCTCGGTGATATAATCCGCATTCAGCGCCGCATAGGCGTTGGCCTTGTTGGCCACCACGGACAGGCCGTTGGCCTTGCACAGGCGCAGAGCCTCTTCCACCGCCTTGTCCATATCGGTGCGGGCGGCATAGGTGGACTCTTCACGGTAGTCGGAGTAGGACTGGTTGCTCAAAGAGCCCAGAGAAACCGCCGACACCTTCTGCTTCTTGGCGGAGCGGATGGCCTGCTTGACCGCCTCTTTCACACGGCCGCGGGTCAGCAGGTACCAAATGGATTCCTTCTCATCCTCTACGGCGGTGCTCAGGGTGTAAGTCTTCAGGTTGGCATCCAGCTGGGACAGGCTATAGGCCGCCGCGTTGTTGACGGTGTAGCCGTTGTCAGATTTCTGGAATTTCACCAACTCATAGTCCTGAGCCATCAGGATGTTGTTGTTGGCGGCATACTCGCGCAGAGCATTCCACTCCTCCTCGTTGCCCACCTGAGAGGACAGCTTAAAGCCGCCGCCCACGGTGGTGTTGGCCAAACCGCCCTCACCGTAGCCCAGCAGGGTCACCAGCAGCTGGTTCCCCCCTACCAGAGCTTTCAGCTCCTCAGAGATGGCCTGGGTCTGTGCCAGAGTGGTGGTGGCGGTATCGCTCTCGTAAGGGATACCGAAGAAGGATTTCTTGGTCTGGGTAGCACCCAGGAAGTTGACGGACAGAGCCGGACTGCTCACAGGACGCGCCTGGAGGTAACCCTTGGTCTGCAGATGCTGGCGATAGCGCTTGGCCATACCCACGTAGGTAACATCGCCGTACAGCGGCATATACTCCACGGTCAGGTTCTCGGAGCTGGTGATCTGATCGCTGAAAGCGGTGGTCACGTTCTCCTGCTGGCTCTGGGCGTTATCGTACAGGATCTCCTCCTGACCGCGGATGCGGAAGGAGGCGTAGACGTTGGTGTAGCCGATGTCAATGTCGCCGGTGGTGGCATTGACGCGGGCGGAGGAGGTACCCTCGGTGATGACACCCAAAATACCCTTATCCCGATCCTTGGCACCGAACACAGGCAGATACGCCTGGTCAGACACGTGCTTGAGCATGGTTACGGGCTCGGACAGGTCCTCGCCGTAAACAGCCTCGGAATAGCTCTTGGGGTCGCTGAGGGTCTTGGCGTTGATCAGGGCACCGCCGCCGGAGGGAACCATCACGTAGGAGTCGGTATTGTCGGTGGCAGACGCCATATAGGGCAGCACCGAAATCTCAAACACCTTATTGTCGTTCTCCTGAATGCGGTCCACGGGAATGGTGGCCTTGATGCCGTTTTCGGTCAAGGTCAGCTCCAGCGCCACGGCGATCTCCACATCCACGAAGTAGTAGGTGATGCGGATACCGCCCTTGATGGGCTCGGTAACGATGGTACCATCCTCGATACAATCCTCATAGGCGGTCAGATAGTCAATGTTCTTGACGTTGGTATCCTCGTTGGTCTTGATATAGCTGACCATAATGGGAGAATACATCTGGGCGTCGGCATAGTAGTTATCCGGCATCGCCATATAGTAATCGTAGGGGGTGGTGCTATACCACTGCATAGTGGTCTTGTCGCCCAGCAAAGCGCACTGGGCAGCGTCGTCCCACCACAGCTGGTAGTTGGCATTATCGGCGATAACGCCGTTCATACCGTAGTAACGGACAGAGGGGTCAAATTCACTGTTGAAGTTCAAGGTGGCCTTGGTGGTCTCCTTGCTACATCCGGTCAACACCATCGGCAGCAAGAGCAACAACGCCAGGCACAGACAAACTGTTCTACGTTTAAACATATTCATAGCTCTCCTTTCTTGCCGATTAGCGTAGCATAATTTCGTCGATCAGACCGACGACAAACAAGATGAACTGCTGACTCAGCAGAACAACCGAGAAGATAACGAAGGCAGCCAACAGCATACAGGCCACGCACAGCAGCGCCATACCCATCGACTTGAAGAAGGTGTACTCGTGCACCACCGTCATACCGATCAGCAGCAACAGCACGGTGTAGATCGCCATAATGGCACTGATGATGGTGAAGGTGGAGGTATCGGTAGCGGGCAACAGGTGAGAAGCCGCCGTGAAGAGGACCGAGTACACGATCATAGGAGTCATACTGTATGCGGACATACAGAAGACGTCCTTCAGAGAACCCTTACCCTCATTCAGGATACAAATGCCCCAGTTGACGATCACCCACAGGAGCAACACGCCCACGGTGCCGATCAAGGTGTACAGAGCATTGTAGGTAGAGGTGTCGGTCAGCACGTACATAAAGCCGCCGTACAGGTCCTCAGAAACGCTGGCCAAATAGAACAGCACCACAAACAGAATAGCCAGACGGACCGAACCGGTCTTTTGATAACGCAGGGACTGGAACGCCTGGAAGGGATGGAACGGTGCAGTCAGTGCGGTTCTCAGCTTGGGATTCTTGATCTCGAAGATCTTACGCTTCTTGGACAGCACCAGCAGAGCGGCAATACCGCCCACGGCGGCCAAGCAAACCAGGAAGATCCACCAGAAGTTGCGGCTGATCCAATCCTTCTGAATCACCTCGAAGGCCTGAGAATAGGTCTGCTGGTCATTACCCAGTTCGGCGTATTCCATGGTCTTCTCGAACAGAGGATAGGCAGCATCCATATCGCCGGCAGCCTCAGCGGCATTGGCCTGGGACAGCATGGACTTGGCAATACCCTCGTAGGCGCGCTGGTTGTTGGCATCCAGCTTCAGAACCTGCTCCCAGATGGGCTGGGCCTGGTTGTATTCACCGGCCATGGTGAGGATGTCCGCCTGCTTGAATAGGCGACCATACTCGGTCAGACGGAACACGGTCACGTTCTTGGCGGCGAAGTCCAGCACGTACAGCGAGTCGCTGCTGGAGGCAATCGCCTCGGGGGTAACGAAGGTGCCCACCTGATCACCGGCACTAAAGCCGGTGCCGAACACGCTGATAACGCGGCATTCCTCGTCGTACATAATCACACGGCCGAGAATCTTATCGATGGCGAAGATGAAGCCATCCGGGTCCACAGTGATGCCCTGCAGACTCTGCTTGTACTGATAGTGCTTATGCCAGTACTCACGGGCAGACTGTTCGCCGAAGTTGATCAGGTCACCGCTGCTGTTGGAGAAACCGAACTTATAGTTCAGGGTCTGGTTACCGTTAAGGCCCAAACGCTTGATCTGGCCATAGGCATTCGCCGACAGGGTATACAGCAAACCATCGGAGTCGATGGAAATGTCCTGAATCTCAGCCGGCAGTTTCTTCTGGGATACGGCGTTCTTCTCGTTGGTCATAAACAGGCTGGTGATCCATCCCTTGATGGTATCCGCCACGCTCTGCTCAACGGCGTAGGAGCCGTGGAAGCCCAGGAAGTTGTACTCGGTGTCGTACACCCACATACCGTAGTAACAGGCCTTACCGACCACGTACAGATAGCCCTTTTCATCCATCATAATGCGGGAGGGCTGGTAATCCTGGTCCTCCGGCACACCGATGTCGGTGGGCTTAGTCAGGGTGCGGATCAGCTGACCGACAGCATTCACGATCAGCAGACGGTGGTTGTTGGTGTCGGCGATGTAGATCTCATTGCTGGCCGACACGTAAATACCCAAAGCGCCGGAATAATCCAGCAGACCCTCGGCAGACTGGATCTGGCCGATGATGCCACCCACACCGTAGTTGGGGTTCAGGGTGAAATCGTAGGTGTTGACCGCCAGAATACGGCTGTTGCCGCTATCCAGAATGAACAGCGTCAGCTTATCCGCGGACAAGCACACGTGGGTCGGGTCATACAGAGAATCGATTCCCAGCGAATCGCCGGTAATCTGGGTTTGGGCCTCATACATAGGACGCATGGGAACAGCCTCGAAACGGCTGGGTCCTTCCCAATACGTATAGGAATAATACGGAACATCCTCAACGTCCGCCGCCGAAGCGCTAACACCGCACAGCATCAGCAGTGCCATCGCCAGAGCGAGGATACGCCACGCCAGCTTGGCGGGCTTTTTGATGTTTTTCAGTATCATCCTGCAATCCCCCTTTCATTTCGTATCATACTACACATATTTTAATCCTTCATACCGGCCGAGCTCATGGTCTCCATAACGTTGGACTGGGAAACCAGGTACACGAGAATCGGAGGTATCATCAGCAGCACCGTGGCCGCCATCACGCTACCGGAACGGGCGATACCGCTGGCAGCAATCTGGTTCATGGCAACGGGCAGGGTCTTCAGGCTTTCGCTGAAGATGGTGCCGCCGGGCTGGATCGCCCAAGCGTCACGGAATGCGAACAGGGCCAGGGTCAGCCACGCCGGTTTCACCAGGGGCATCACCAAACGCCAAAAAATACGGTAGTATCCGGCGCCGTCCAACAACGCCGCCTCCACCAGGGCACGCGGCACGCTGACGTCCATATACTGCTTCATCAAGAAGACACCGGTGGTGGACTGCAGGGCCGGCAGTATGTATACCCAATAGGTATCGATAATGCCCAGCTTGGAGAAGATCAGATACTGGGGAATACCCAACGTATAGCCGTTGAACAACAACGCTACCTGGACGGACCAGAAAATGGTGGAAATGAACTTACTCTTACAGAAAGACAGAGAGAAGGACGCCATACCGGCAACAATGATATGGCCCACCGTGATCGCCACACTGATAAACACACTGTTAAACAGGTAGCGGGAGAAGGGAACCTGCAGGTTATCCAGCAGGCTGGGCAGAACCAGGTAGTTCTGCAACGTGGGTCGGGTCACGTAGAACTTGGGCGGGAAGGCAAGCAACTCGTCCAGAGGCTTAAAGGAGGTCATCACCGAATAGATCAGCGGGAGAACCATAAACAGACCGGCCAGCAACAGGAAAGAGACGAACAGCACGTTGGCGGCACGGGAACGGGTAAAGCGCTTATAGCTCTTTTTCTTTGCGACTTTCATACGCAATTTCTTTTGTTTATCCATTACGCTCTCCCCTCCTTAATCCTTATCTATTAACAACCGTCCGAGACCCAGACGAACGATCATCATCATCGCAAACAGGAACACCGACAGGGCCGATGCATAACCCATATCGAAACGAATGGTACCGACGTCGGTAATGTGGGTCAAAATCGTTTCGGTAGAGTGGTTGACGCTGGGGAAGCCGGTCAGGGTGGTGGCCACCGCACTGATGGAGAAGGTGGACTGCACCTGCATAACCGCCGAGAACAGCAAGATGCTCTTCATGGAGGGAATGGTGATGTACCACAACTCCGCCCAACGGTTGCGGATACCGTCGATGGCACCCGCCTCGTACATCGCCTCGTCCACGTTGTTCAGACCGGCGATGTTTGCCAGGAAGGAAATACCCATACTCATCCACAACTGGACGATCATAACGATCCAGAAGGCGTAGGTAGGATCGCGGAACCACACGATAGGCTCGGTGATCAGGTTCATGGACAGCAGCAGGCTGTTGATGTAACCGTAGCTATCACCGGAGAACATGATCTGCCAAATGAAGTAACCGTTACCCACCAGAGCGGGAGAGTAGAACAGGAAGGACAACACACTACGGGTCTTAGGGCCGAACTCGTTGATCATCCACGCCAGCAGGAAAGCCAGAGCGAAGCTGATGGGGCCGGTCACCAAAGCGAACTTCAGGGTGTTAGCTACCGCAATGGGGAACTCGTAGTCGTTGACGAACATCTTCAGGTAGTTGGCCAGACCGGTGAAGGTAGGCGTATTCACCACGTCGTAATCGAAGAAGCTCAGTACCACCGAATAGGCGATGGGGATGATGGTAAACACCGTAAACATAATCAGGAAGGGCAGCAGCAACACCACGTAGGGTGCGCGCAGTGCGTCTTGCGTGAAGGATTTTTTCTTCTTCTGCAGACGACCCTTGATTGCAAAATTCATGCTCATTCGTCAGCCCCCTCCTTTACATCATCTTTTTTATACTGGTTGATCTTGGTGGTGATCTCCACGTCCGCAACCTCGCCCCACTTCTTCATCATATCCTTGGGGTTAGCGTTCATAGAAAGCACGTTCCAGAAAGCCTGGTCAACAGCGCGGGCCACATAGTAACCGCCGGGAATCTCGGCGACCTCTTCCACGTTGTTCCACTGGTTCTCCAGAGTCTTGTTGGCATCCTTGCCCCAGTCGAGGGACAGGGTAGCGTTCATATTGGCGGAGGTGTAACGACCGGCAACACCCAGGATAGACTCGATATCCAGAGCGTAACGGTACTGGGTATCCTCACGCATCCACCACTTCAGCAGCTCCCAAGCCTCTTCCTTGTGCTCGGACAGCTCCAGGATCATACAGGCATTACCGAAGCCGGCCTGGGTGCGGTCGATGGTGCCGTCCTCACGCAGGGTGCCGGGAATCTCGGCCATATCCCACTTACCCTTAATCTCGGGGGCAGCGGCGGACAGGGCGCTGTACTGACCGTAGGACTGGATGGCCATAGGCACCAGACCGATACGGAAACGGTTGAAGAAGCTGTATTCCTTGGGCAGGTTGTACTTGGAATAGTAGTCGGTCCAATCCTCGAAGGTCTGCATAACCGCAACCTCGTTAAAGGAAGTACCGGTCATAGTGGCATTGTACAGGGACAGGTCCTGCTGCAGCAGCAGCGTGGGGAAAATGTTCAGAGAAGCCACACCGCCGTTGGTCAGACCGATATCCTTCAATTCGGTATAGGGCAGACCCACCTGCATGTTGTTCAGCATCAGGATGCTGGCAACCTCCAGGAACTCGTCCCAGGTGTTGGGAACCTGCAGATTGTACTGCTCGAAGATGTCCGTACGATAGAACATCATATAGAACTGCTGGGTGGAGGGCAGGCCGTACACGCCGCCCTCGTAGCGGTAAGGCACGTCGGCACCCTCTACGAACCACTTGGAAACCTCTTCATAGTCCGGGAACTGGGACAGATCCACCAGAGCACCACGCATGGCCATATTAACCGGGGTCACGCGGGCATCCGACAGGCTACAGTCGGGGCCGTTGCCGGACATAATACCCTGCAGCAGAGAGGCGTTGGTCATACGCACGGTAACGCTGATGTCGGGGTTCTCAGCGGAGAAGTGACCGTTGATCAGCGAGTTCAGAACCAGCGTCTGGTCACGGGACCAGTTGACCCAAATGGTCAGGTTGGTCATATCCTCACCGGTGACACCGGCGGCGGTGTTGTAATCCAGCAGGAAGGAGGCCACAAAGCGCTCCACGCTGAACCACATCTTCTCGAAGAAGCCGGCAGAGGTACGAACGTACTCTTTCTCAGGGGCCGCAAACACCATACAGTCGATGTCCAGAGCCATATTCTTCATATCTTGCAACTGGGCGCTCAAACCGGAGTAGTTGTCGTAGTAGTTGCCCTTGTAAATCTGGGCCTCGTACTGCTTCTCGACCATCTTCTCCAGCACCACGTTCATCTTCTGCAACAGAGCGGCGATGTCGTCGATGTCGCCGTTGTCGTCCCGGCGCTCCTCGATCAGGCCCTCGATCTCGGCGTAGGTGGCGTTCATACGCTCCTCCAGGTCCGGGATACGCTTAAAGATGTCGTAGTCACGGCCGGCATCGGGAGTTTCGCCGGTGATGGCGATGATCTCACGATACATCTGGCCCAAGCGGAGAATCAAGCTCTCCATCTTGGCGCTGAACTGGTTCATCTCACCCAGAGTGACCGTCAGGGTCACGGTGTTCTCGCCCTCGTTCAGGTAGACCAGCAGATCCTGATCGCCCAGCATATCGTCGTTGAACTGCCAGTTGTTCTTATAGTTAAAAGCCAAGCTGGCCATCTCGGCGTACTGGTACTCATTATTCACCTTAATACTACGGTAGGAAGTCGCATTGATCAGGTAGTTTTGGCGGAAATGGAAGCCCAGCTTGTAAACGCCGGCGGCGGGAGCAACCACCTTCCAGGTGATGGACTCGTCCGGCATAGACCAGTTGGCTCCGCCGATGTAGTTCACCTTCTGGATAAAGGCATCCGCAGGCTGAACGCCGGGGGTGCTGTTATCCGACTGGCCGATGATGGAGCGGTCACTCTTCTCGGCGTTGTCCTCGCCCTCGACCACGATCTCGTCGCCGGTGTAGAACAGGCCCTGAGATTCCCACTCGGCCTTTTTCTCTTCCAGGGTGGGCAGAACGGTGGGAACGTCCAGATGTACGCTGTACAGCAGCACATCCTCGCCGAAGTTCTCCACCTCCAGGTTGTGAACGCCGGCGGTCAGGTAAACCCGCAGGTCCTCACTGATAAAGCCGTTTACGTCCCGCATGGGGTATTTGCGAGGCTCACGGTGCTCTTTCTGCTCCGGGGCAAACTGGTTGCCGTTGGAGTCCTCACGCAGGTCGCCGTCATTGACCCAGATACGGGGCAACACGAAGCGCTCGGCCTCGGAATAGGGGTACAGGCCGTCCAGGCGCAGACCCAACTCGATATCGGCACCGGAAGTGCCCTCGACACCGGAATAGGTGTACGCCAACCCGTACCAACCGGCTACGGGGACATTCACCGTCCAAACGGCAATACCCTCATCACCCATCAGGATGGCATTACCCGTCGGAGTGGCACCGGTATTCACAGCGGCATCGGCAGCATTCAGCACAATGGCCTGACCTGCCAGGTCGGCAGGCATTTTTTCTACGTAGGCATTGTACTCGTCTTCTGCCTCATTCGCATTGGGGGTGAAGATGGGAGCATTTTCAACTGCCGCATCCTCACCGGTGGTGGGCACAGAGTCGGTCGCTGCGTCGCCAACCTCGGTGACGGGCGCTGCCGAAACCGGGAAGACCAGCAGGAACTGACACAACAGGGCAACCACACACAAGGCTGTTCCAAAACGTCTCATGGTCTACATCTCTCTTTCCTTAGAAATTTTGCTGTTGCAGGTCATATTCTAATTAGATTAAATAGGAAGTAAGTGGGAGCATCACAGGTGAACCGAGAAGCCAAAGGCTATCTGCTTTTCACCGATGCGGTACTCCGGGGCTAACTCCGGTCCACAGGACTGGGAGCCGACACCGGCATTGCGGTAATCCAGCCGCAGATGGGTGCCGGTAGAAGAACCGATCTCGTCGACGTGACGAGCTTTGTCCAGTTGTAAAATGGTGTATTCCGACACATTCGCCTCAAAGGCGTTGTCGCTGGCCTCAAAGGTCAGGCCGTCTATTGCCAGAGAACGGACACCGGTATGGTTGCCGTGCTCCTGAGGAAGAATGTAGGGAACGTATTCCGCGTGGGCGGTACTGTCGAACCAATCCAACCGGGCGTGATGCCGCAGGTCACAGTAGTTCTCCAGCGGACCCCGTCCGAAGTAACGGAACGCCAGGTCCTTTTCGGTCAGCGGAATTTCAAAACCAAATCGGGGGATCCAGGCCGCCCAATCGCGAACCTCGGCATCCACCGCCCAGTCCATACTGCCGTCTGCGTACACGTCCACCGTCAGGGTGTAGCGTACCATCGGCACACGGGACACGCCCGCCAGACTACATTTGGCCTCGATGCGGTTGCCGGTCACATTCACCTCGTACACCTTGGTGAATGCCCGGTCCATATTCTCTGCATTGAACTGGGTGTCGTACTTCCAGTTCTTATAGCAGAATATCTCGTTGTCAATAATGGCGCGGTAGGCGGTCAGGGTAATGGGACCCGCCAGCCGCTCACGGCCGTCGATAACCAAGCTATCAAACATACCGTGCTGTTTGGAGAAAGCAAAGGTGAAACGGTCACCCTTGGCGTATACGTGGAAATCGTCCTCGGTGAGGATTGCCGGTTCTTTAACCGGCTTCTCCGAAATCACCGGCACATCCACCTCCTGCTGTAACTGAGCAAAGGGCTCGGTGCCCTCCGGCTCGTACAGCGCCACCGTCACGGTGCATCCCAACTCACAGTGAGCAGGAAACGCCGTCTTCGGCGTAATCACCGCCGTATTGTAGGGGGCACAGTCCACCGTCACCGTTTCCTGCTCGATGACCTTGCCGTCCACCGCCAAGGTATACTGCAAGCGTTTCTCGTTCAGGTTGGTGAAGGCGTACCAGTTCTTGATGGTGATCTTGCCGTCATCATACGTGAAGCGGAACGGCGAATAGGTCGCCGCGATCTCCATCGTACCCGCCTTAAACGACCGGTCGTAGAAGGTCATACCGTCGCAACAGAAGTTGCCGGAGTTGGTGAGTTCACCGGGGAAGTCGCCGCCGTATTTCGGTACCCCGTCCACCAGCACGGTGTGATCGGTCCATTCCCAAATACAGCCGCCCACCAAGGAGTCGTGGGCCAAAATGCGCTCCCAATACTGCCACACGTCGCCGGGGCCGTTACCCATGGAGTGGGAGTATTCACACAGAAATACCGGCTCGCCCTCGGTGCCCTCCCGATCCAGACGCTCGATCTCCTCAAGGGAGGGGTACATCCGGGAATACACGTCCAGCTCGAACACGTTGCCGGCGGAAGCGCCCTCGTAGTGGGTCAGGCGGTCGTCCTCACGGCTCTTGAGCCAGCGGATCATCGCCCGGTGGTTGTCGCCGTAGTCGCTCTCGTTACCCAGCGACCAGAAGATAATGGAGGGATGGTTTTTATCCCGCTCCACCGCCCGGACCATACGCTCTACAAAAGCGCCCTCCCATTCGGGCAGGTTGGTCAGCGAGCCCTCGCAGTGGTTGAAGAAGCCGCCCTCCTGCCAGGGGAACCGGTGGATGGAACCGTGGGCCTCCAGGTCAGTCTCCAGCACCACGTACAGTCCCAGCTCATCGCACCAGTCCAGGAACTTGGGCGTGGGCGGATAGTGGGAGGTGCGGACGGTGTTCATATTCAGCGACTTGATCAGTTCCAAGTCGTGATACAATTCCTCGTCGGTCATGGTCCAGCCGCCGGTGGCGGAAGTATCGTGGTGGTTGACACCCCGGAACTTCACCGGCTGACCGTTGATCAGCACCTGCCGTTTATCGGAGATGCCGATGCTCCGTAAACCTGCCTTGCGGCGGATCACCTCGCCGGCGCACCGAATCTCCACATCGTAAAGATACGGCTTTTCGGCGTTCCACAGAACCGGGTCGGTCACCGGGATAGTGACCTCGGCACCCTCAGCCTCGCCCACCAGGAGGTCGCCGTCGGTTACCCGAACGGTGAATGCCTTATCGGCGGTGATGCGGAATGCCCCGTTATCCACCGAGGAGATGGACAGGTCGTGGAGGTGTCCCTCGGGACGGACCAGCAGATACACGTCACGGAAAATGCCGTTGCACCGGAACTGGTCCTGGTCTTCTAAGTAACTGCCGGCACACCATTTCCACACCTGAATCAGCAGGGTGTTCTCCCCCGCCTGTATGTACGGTGTCAGGTCGAACTCCGCCTGCAGGCGGCTGCCCTGGGTGAAACCGACCTCTTCTCCATTAACGCACACCCGCGCGCAAGAAGAAACACCCTCCAGCACCAGATAGTGCCGTTTGCCCAGGTCGGTCACCGCAAAGGTGCGGCGGTACCAACCGCAGGGGTTGATGTCGGGGATATAGGGCGGGTCAAAGGGATAGGGGTAGCACACGTTGGTGTAGTTGGGGTTTTCGTACCCCTGCATCTGCCAGCAAGACGGCACCGGGATGGTGTCCCAGCTGTCCGGCTCGGTGGCGGCATCGCCGTTCTCGAAATACTTGAACTGCCATTCACCGTTCAGCAGACGGTACTCCGCCTCACCCTCTGGGATGTAGTAGCTCCGCGGTGCCATACGGCCCGCCGACAAGCGTGTCAAATCTTCATAAAAGCGCATCATTAATCACCTACTTTTGGATAGATATTCCCACACTATCTCACATTTACCTACATTTTACTAAAAAAATAGCGGTTTGGCAATAGCATTTATCTATTATAAATATAAAAATTTAACGATAAATAAGGCGAGCAAGACGCTTTTCTGGATATTTTGCTATACATTTTGGGGAAAGTGCCTTTTTTCGACCCATCCGCTTTGGCAAAATACACAATAAAAAACTCACTTTCGTCAAAATGCACAAACACCCCCGGTTTTTGTGCAAAGTGCCTAGTTTCCGGCAGATTTTTCTCCATAGAAAACCGCCGAAAACGGTTGCTTTTTGCGCCAAAAACTGGTAGGATAAAAACAACAAATTTTCCGCCGAAGGAGTGTTGTATCGTGAGACTGTTTTTTATCCGGCACGGTGAGCCCATCTACGACCCGGACAGCCTGACCCCCCTGGGTCACGAACAGGCCAAAGCCCTGTCCAAGCGCTTTCTGGCCAAGGGGCTGGATGCGGTGTACGCCTCCACCTCCAACCGCGCCATCCAGACCGCCCGGCCCACCTGCGACCTGCTCCGCAAAGAGCCCATCCTCTGCGATTGGGCCCACGAGATGCACGCCTTTGCCGACTTCCACGCCAAGGACAGCGAAGGCAAGGACCAGTGGATTCTGGAAGTGCCGGATATGATACGGAAGTTCAACGACCCGGAGGTGAAAAAACTGGGTCGGGAATGGTACACCCACCCCTATTTCGCCGACACCGGCTATGAGCAGGGCGTCAAGCGGGTGGACGCCGCCGTTGACGCCTTTATGGAGGAGCTGGGCCTGCGCCACGACCGGGAAAACGGCTGTTATTACATCACCGGCAACAACCCCAACCGGGTGGCGCTGTTCGCCCACTACGGCTTCGGCATGGCCTTTCTCAGCAGCGTGATGGACATCCCTTACAATGTATTCTATCCCCGCTTCAACATATGCCTCACCGGTGTCACCGAGATCCTGTTCTACCACCACGGCGACGGCATGCTGATCCCCCAGATCGTCCGCCACTCCGACGACGGCCATCTGTACCGCGAGGGTCTGTCGCTGT
>JAZNSL010000006.1:0-8880 GCA_045591225.1 Acutalibacteraceae bacterium
TTTTTCATTTATTTATGGTATTTGCCGCCGTTGGCAATCTGAAAGGCGCGATACACCTGTTCCAGTACCATCACACGGGCCAGTTGATGGGGAAAGGTCATCGGGGACATAGACAGTCGCAGGTTGCCGCGGCTTTTCACCGCCTGAGATAGGCCCCAGGAACCGCCGATGACAAACACAATGTGGCTGGTGCCCTCCACCGCCAACTTTTGCATCCGGGCGGAAAGCCCGGGGGAATCCAGCTCTTTGCCCTCGATACACAACGGAATCACGGCACTATCCTTGGGGATTTGGTCCAGAAGCCGCTTCCCCTCCGCCTCAATGGTGGCGGCTATCTGCGCCTGAGAGGGGTTATCCGGCAGGCGCTCCTCCGCCACTTCGATCAGGCGAAATTTACAAAACGCACCCAGGCGTTTTTCATATTCTGCGCAGGCATCCCGCCAATAGGATTCTTTGAGTTTGCCTACGCACAGCAGCGTCACATTCAGCATACCGCACCTCCATCAGAAATACACCACGGGACTATCCCCCACCGGTTTGGCAACCGACAGCAGGCAATCCCGCCCCACCGCGGCACCGCAAGCGGCAATGGCCTCTGCGGCACAGGAACGGGCCAGCTCCGGGGTGTTGTTATGCTCGCTCAGGTGGGCCAGCACGATACGGGTAGCACCCGCCCGAATCAGCCCGGGCAGCACCGCCGCACACTCTTGGTTGGAAAGGTGGCCACCCTCTCCCCGAATCCGCTGAATCAGCCAATAGGGATAGGGTCCGTTACGCAACATTTCCGGGTCGTGGTTGGACTCGATATGTAAGAACTGACACCCGGTGATGGTATCCAGCACCGATCGGGGCATATACCCCAGATCGGTGGTCATCGCCAGAGAACGGCCATCCTCGGTGTCAATACGATATCCACAACATTGGCGGCTGTCGTGAGGAGTCTCAAAGGTGGTGATCTGCATACCCGCTACCGACAGGCGTTTGCCCTCCGGCAAGGTGTACAGCTTCTGCTGGGATGTGATCTGGTCGCTCTCTGCCAGTGCATCCAGTGTACCTACCGAAGCCACCACCGGCCAGCCGAATTGCTTGCACAGCACACGCAGGCCGGAAACGTGGTCGCTATGCTCGTGGGTGAGCAATACGGCACGAATGGTGCCGGGGTCGATATCCCGCTCCTGTAACGCGGTTTTGATACGCTTGGCGGACACGCCCACGTCGATAAGCAGTCCCCCATCCGCAGTGCCTACGTAGGTACTGTTTCCGGAGCTGCCGCTAAACAAGGAACAATAACGCAACATACTTTTCTCCATACAAAACGCCGCAAGACCGCCAAAGGCAGTTTTGCGGCGTTCCTTTTATTCTTCGTCCGGCTCTTCCACCAGCGTAATGTCTGCACCCAAACGGGTCAGCTTCATCACAATGTCCTCATAACCGCGCTCGATATACCGAATATTGCCAATCTCGGTGGTGCCCTCTGCCGCCAGGCCGGCAATCACCATCGCCGCGCCGGCACGCAGGTCCATAGACAGCACCGAAGCCGCGTGGAGCCGCTCTACACCGGTGATGGTAGCGGTATTGCCCTGTACCTCAATATTGGCACCCATCCGCGCCAACTCTTCCGTATAGCGATACCGGTTTTCCCAGATACCCTCGGTGATGTGGCTGACGCCCTCTGCGGTACACAGCACCACCGCGATCTGGGGCTGCATATCGGTGGGGAAACCGGGGTGGGGCATCGTCTTGATATTGCAGTGGTGCAGAGGACCGTTGCAACGGACACGGACCGCATCGTCCATCTCCTCGATCCAAGCACCCATCTCAATCAGTTTGGCAGTGATGGATTCCAAATGTTTGGGAATAACGTTACGCACCAGCACGTCGCCACGAGTGGCAACCGCCGCCGCCATATACGTACCCGCCTCGATCTGGTCGGGAATGATGGAATACACCGCCCGATGCAGGAACTGAGCACCACGAATCTTGATAACGTCGGTACCGGCACCGCGGATGTCGGCACCCATCGTATTTAAGAAGTTGGCCAAGTCTACGATGTGGGGCTCTTTGGCGGCATTCTCGATGATGGTCATACCCATCGCCTTAACCGCCGCCAACATAATATTTACAGTGGCACCCACGCTGACGGTATCCAAATAAATGGAGTTGCCCATCAGATTATCGCACTCGACCTTAATAAAGCCCTCTTCCTCCGGGGTGACCTCGGCGCCCAGTGCACGGAAGCCCTTGAGGTGCAGGTCCATCGGACGCTCGCCAAACCAGCAACCGCCCGGCATGGGTACACGGGCGCTGCCCCGTTTACCCAGCAACGCGCCGATGAAGTAGTAGGATGCCCGCATATTCCGCGCCAGCTCATCGTCCACCGAGCAGGTGTTGATGGTGGTGGGATCGATCTCTACGGTGTGGTCGTCAATGCGATCCACCTTAGCACCCAGTGACTCCAACAGCAACAGAGAGGTCGTCACGTCTTTGATCTTGGGAATATTCTCAATACGGCAAGGCTCGTCCGCCAAAATAGCGGCAGGCAAAATCGCTACCACCGCATTCTTGGCACCGCTGATATCCACAGCGCCGGACAAAGGCGTACCGCCGTTAATCTTGTATTTTCTCATCTCAACACTCCTATACCGTTATTCGATGATAGAAGAGGCCTTCGCCATCAACCCGAACCATCGGTCCGCAATCGCTCCGAGATATTATAACATACATAGAAGAAAAAGTAAATACAAGATTTACAAAAAAGCAGAATTCTCTTATCCCTCGTACCGCAAGGCTTCCACCGGGCGCAGGCCCGCCGCCTGATAGGCCGGGTAAGCGCCAAAAGCCGTACCCAAAAACAAGGTAAGCACCAGCACCCCCGCCAACCGTGCCACGGGAAATGCGGGGGCAAACCCCAATGCCAGACAGCCAACCAGCACACCGCCACAGCCAATAACCATCCCTGCTAACGCACCAAACAAGCTAAGCAGTAAAGCACCCGCCAAAAACTCCGCCAATATGCGGCCCTTGGTGGCGCCGATGGCTTTCTTTATGCCGATTTCCCGGGTGCGCTCGTTCACCGAGGACAGCATCACCGTGAAAATGCCGAAACCCGATACCAACAAGGAAATGCCGCCGATAGCCGCCAGCGCCAAGGACACGATCCCCAACAGCGATTCCAACCGTTCCCGTTGAGAAGCCAGGTCCTCGGTGGTCAGCGTACCGGTATATCCCCCTACCGTCTGCAATTCCCTGCGGATGTTACCCGCCGCTTCCTCCGACCCAACACCGTCGGTCAAGCGCACCGCGATCTGGTCAAAGGTATCCACCCCGGTCACCGTCTGCTGGGTGGTATAGGGCACGTACAGCATATAGGGAATCAGGGCGGTCATATTCTGCAGCAAACTGCTCCCGGTGGCGGTTACCCCCACCACTGTCAGTTCCATCGACCCGTTGGAATACACCGCGGTGATGGTCTTCCCCAGCACATTGGTACGCCCGTACACATCCTTAGCCAGAGCCTCGTCCACCACGCACACCGCCGCTTGGTTGATCAAATCCTGTTTGGTCAGCATCCGTCCGCACAGCAATTTTAGAGAAATCACCTGGTCGGCACCGGCGTCGATCCCGCAACCCACCACCGCGTGGTGACCGCCGTCTATCTGGGCGGTGGCAAACTGCAAGGACAGCGGCAAGGCGGTCTTCACCGCCGGCAAAGAGCGTATTAAGGACAGGTCGTTGCCGCTGAGCCCCTCGGTGGCGGTCACCGAAAGGCCGTTGATGCCCATATTTTCCAGTTCATTCCCAATAGCCTTTGTGCCGATATGACCAATGCACAAAATCAGCACCACCATAGCAGTGCCGATGGCGATACTGCTGACGGTCAGCACCGTCCGCAACCGTTTGCGGCCCAAGGCGATCCAGGCGCTGTGCCATACACCGCTCACGCCGTCACCTCCCGGACCGCCTGCCCGTCTTTGCTGATTTTCTCCGGTTGCAATGCCACCGTAGCACCGTCAAACCGGGAATCCGTGACCAGATAGCCGTTGGCCACCTGGGTTGCTCCGGTTAAGGCAGTTTTGTGAGCGCAACCGTTCTGAATCAGGTACACGCTTTCACCGGCATCGTCGGTCATCACCGCCTCGTAAGGGATCACCAGCGCCGTATCCGCCACCGCCGTTACCACGGTAGCGCGGGCATTGAGGCCCACCCGCATCGATTCGTCCGGAAGATCCAGAGAAACCACACCCTGCACCACCGTGCCGCCGCCCGCATCCATCTGAGCCACCGCGGCGATCTCGTTCAAGGTGCCTGTGTAAACTGCCTTATCAAAACCGGAGCCGGTTATCCGCGCCGTCATACCCGGCTCCATATCCGGCAGGTGCTTTTCCGGGATGGCGATCCGCACCTGCAGGTCCATATCGCACACCAACACGGCGCAGGGTGTGCCCTCCATCAGCATCTGCCCTTCCACCGCGCCCACCGTCATCACGACGCCGTCCGCCGGGGCGGTGATCTCCTTATCCGTAGCCGCCAGCGACACCGCCATCTCCGGGACAAGCAAATTACGGGTGGCCTCTTTATCCATCACCGCCAGCACATCGCCCTCTTTGACACGCTGACCCTCCTTGACCAGCACCTGCTCTATGACGCAGGAATAGGGCAACACCAGCGGCGTGGTATCCGCCACCTCCACCAAGCCGGTGCACAGCACCGTCTGCTCCACCCGCTGTGGTTGGATGGTAGCCACCGTTACCTCTACTGCTGAATCCTCGCTGCCGGACAAAACAAACACCCCGGACACAACCGCCGCCACCAACAGCAAAACAACCCATTTTTTCATCCGTTTCACCTCACAATTTTTCTCCTCTATTGTGTGGTATGTTGCCCGGAATATGTGCCGGAAACAGAAAAAAGGATGCCCTGCAGCATCCTTTTTCTTACACAAATTTGGTTTCGCTGATGTCAAAAGCAACCGTCCCACGGGATAACTGCTCCAGCACCTCTTCCGGGGTGGCGGCAACGGTTATCAGCTCCAGGCTTTTAGGCTGCATAAACCGCTCCTCCACCGTGTAGCGGAGCATTTCCAACAAACGGTCGTAGTAGCCGCCGATGTTGAAAATGACAATGGGCTTTTGGTGGCGGGCCAGTTGTTTGAGGGTGTACACCTCAAAAAACTCCTCATACGTACCGATGCCGCCGGGGGTCACCACAAACGCCTCGGACCGTTCGTCCATAATCTGTTTGCGCTGGCGCATGGTGTCGGTATACACCATCTCGTCACAATGCTCGTACAGGATGCCGTCCACCTTCAGGAAAGAGGGCACCACGCCGATCACCTTGCCGCCGCCGCGGGTCATCCCTCTAGCCACGGCACCCATCAGACCGGCACCGCCGGCACCGTACACCAGCGTATGTCCCGCCTTTGCCAATGCTTCTCCCAGCACCTCGGTGGCGCGGATATAGGTATCGTCTATTTGGGTGCTGGACGCACCGTACACGCAGACGTTCATTCGGTCTCCTCCGTTCTGATTGGTCAATAAATAACCATAATTTCGGTATTAAGAATGCAAAAGAGCGTGTAAAGTGAACAAACTTTACAGAGCAAAAACCCGCATAACAACCGGGTTTCAGCCGTTATGCGGGAGTATGCGCCTATTGTCAACTATTAGTGGTGTGCTTTGCAGAAAACTTCCACATAGCGGTCGATAGCCTCTTCCATAACCTTAACGGCGTTGGCGCGGGGGGTAACCTCGTCCACGGCGGTGGTCTTATTCTCTAAGTTTTTATACACCGTGAAGAAGTGGCGCATCTCGTCAAAGATGTGGCGGGGCAGGTCGCTGATGTCGTTGTACATATTGTAGTTGGGATCGTTAAAGGGAATGGCCACGATCTTTTCGTCGTTATGACCGCTGTCGATCATATTGATAACGCCGATGGGATAGGCGCGGACACAGCACATAGGCTCCAACGGCTCGGAACACAGCAGCAGCACGTCCAAGGGATCGCCATCGTCACCATAGGTGCGGGGAATGAACCCGTAGTTAGCGGGATAATGGGTAGAGGTGTGCAGAATGCGGTCCAAAATGATCAGACCGGTCTCTTTATCCAATTCATACTTCTTCTTACTGCCCTTGGGTATCTCAATAACGCAGATAAAATCCTCCGGTTGGATACGCGAGGGGTCAATGTTATGCCAAATGTTTCCCATATATACCGCTCCTTTACTTGGAATGTCCTTATTTTACCACACTTTTGCCGGTCTGTCAAAGCGATTTTACCACAAATCCGGGACCAAACGCCGCGGGAAGCAGTTCCCCCAAGGTACACCGGGTGTATTCCTCTTCATTTTGTACCAGCAAAACTGGGAAATCCGGAGGGCAAAACTCGCACAGCGTCTGACGGCACACACCGCAGGGCGGTGTGGCCGGAGAGATGCTCTCCCCTTTTCCGCCCACCACTGCCAGCATAACGAATTGGCGTTCGCCCTCGCTCACCGCCTTGAACAGGGCGGTGCGCTCGGCGCAAACCGTAGGCGAAAAGGCGGCATTCTCGATGTTGCACCCGGTATATACTTTGCCGGACGCGCCCAGCAACGCCGCCCCTACCGTAAAGCCGGAATAGGGGGCATAGGCCTTAGACTTGGCCTGGATGGCCAGGCGGCACAGTTCCAGTTCTGTCATAGGAATCACTCCTTAATTAGGGTAGAGCGACAAATCCGAACACGCCTTAAAGCGGCGGATTTTGGCGCTTTTTACCCTATTTGTTCTTGAAAGGCGTCAGCCTTTCTGCGCCCAAACAGAATAAAAATCACACAAAATCTGCTCGCTTTCAGATCGCAGATTTTAGAAACAAGGGATTTTTGTTCTATCAAGGCACAAAACGCAGCGAATACTGTATGTATTCGCGAGTATTTTAACGAAGATAGAGCGAAAATCCCTATTCCTAAAACGTGTTCGGATTTGTCGCTCTACCCTAGAGAAGATAACATACTCTCTCCTGCTCCGGTATAGGGCAGTTCCAGGTATTCCGCCACCGTGGCGGCAATATCGCTATACGTAGGACGCGTGCCCAGATTGGTCGGGGTTACTCGCTGTCCATACACCAGCAAGGGCACGTACTCCCGGGTATGGTCGGTGTGGCTGTCCCCGGGGTCGCAACCGTGGTCGGCGGTGATAATCAGCAGGTCATCCGGTTGCATCCGCGCCGTAAACTGAGGCAACCACCCATCAAAAGCGGTCAAGGCCGCCGCATAACCATCCACGTCCTGACGATGGCCATACAGCATATCGAAATCCACCAAATTCACGAAGCACAGCCCCTCGAAGGGAGTTTGCACCGCCTGTAAGGCCCGCTCCATCCCCTCGGTGTTGCTGTGGGTCAGGTCGCAACGGGTAACCCCGCGCCCGGCAAAGATGTCGCTGATCTTACCAACGGCCCACACCGTTTTCCCGGCGGCGGAAACCGCGTCCAACAAGGTGGGCGCCGGCGGTTCTAGGGAAAAATCCCGGCGGTTGGCGGTGCGGGTAAAAGGCGCCGTCCCCGTAAAGGGACGGGCAATCACCCGCCCCACACCGTGCTTACCCTGTAAAATATTTCTGGCAAGACGGCAATATTCGTACAACGCTTCGGTAGGTACCACGTCCTCGTGGGCGGCGATCTGAAACACGCTGTCCGCCGAGGTGTACACGATCAAGTCCCCGGTGCGCAGATGCTGTTCGCCGTAGTCGGCGATCACCTGTGTGCCGGAGTACGGGCGGTTACACAACACACCCCGTCCGGTAGCGGCAGAGAACGCCGACAGCACCTCCGGCGGAAACCCCTCAGGATAGGTCGGGAGCGGCCGCGGTGACACCACGCCTGCAATCTCCCAATGACCGATGGTGGTGTCCTTACCGGCGGAACGCTCCGCCAGCCGCGCCACGGCGGCGGTAGGGGTAGCGGTGCCGGGCAGATAGTCCTGTCCGTCAATGTTGCCCAGACCCATTTCCAGCAGATTGGGCACGGAAAATTGGGTGGATGCGGAAATGCGTTTTAGGGTATGGCAATCCCGGTCGCCGAATGCCGCGGCATCCGGCATCTGGCCGATACCGCAGGAATCCAGCACCATCAAAAAGACACGTTTCACGGTCTTCTCCCCTTTCAGCCCAAGACTTTGGCGGTTTTCAGTGCCAGCTCCATCATCTGTGTAAAGGAGGTCTGCCGTTCTTCGGCGGTGGTGGCCTCACCGGTCAGGATATGGTCGGACACGGTGCAGATGGCCAGCGCCCGTTTTCCGCACCGGGCGGCGTTCATATACAGCGCCGCCGCCTCCATCTCCACCGCCATAACCCCCATCTTCGCCCAAGCGGCATTGGCCTCGGCGCCGTTGTCGGCATAGAAGGTGTCGGAGGACAGCAGGTTGCCCACGTGGGTAGGGATGCCCATCCGGGCGGCTATATCCGCGCAGGTGCGTAGCACCCCGTAGTCCGCCGTGGGAGCGAAGCTGCCGGGCAAGCCATACTGGGCGGCATAAGCGGAGTTGGTGCAGGCACCCATGCCCAGCACCACGTCCCGCACCCGAATCTTATCCGACAGGGCACCGGCAGAGCCTACCCGAATGATGGTCTGCACGTCGAAAAAATGGAACAGTTCGTAGGAATAGATGCCCATAGACGGCATTCCCATGCCGCTTGCCATGATAGTTATCGGCACGCCCTTGTAGGTTCCGGTGAAAGCATAAGTATTTCGTATATCGGATACAAGCTTGGGATCCTCAAGGAAGGTTTCTGCTATATATTTCGCTCTCAGGGGATCGCCCGGCATCAGCACGGTCTTTGCGATCTCTCCGATTTTTGCTCTGTTATGCGGTGAAGTCGGATCGTAGCCATGTCGTTCTGTGAGCCA
>JAZNSL010000007.1:0-17565 GCA_045591225.1 Acutalibacteraceae bacterium
CAAGACCGTCAGCACCTCGCTGACCAGCCTGAAGGCTAAGACCACCTACTACGTCCGCGTACGGACCTACAAGGTTGTCAACGGCGTCAAGTACTACTCCGGCTGGACCACCATCAAGTACAAGAAGACGAAATAAATCCCAGCGAAAAAGCCTGTGGCAAATGCCACAGGCTTTTTCTTTACCAATTTTTACTTTTTTATTAACTTTTCGGCGGATAGGTTGTGAAATCCGAAAAATAGGATTATAATAAAAGGAAGTAAAACGAAACCCAAAGGGGGAGACCGTTATGAGCAAAAATCTGTTGCTGATACTCAATCCCATATCCGGCAAACTGGCCGGCAAACGCCATCTGGCCGAGGTGCTGGAAAAATTCTGCCGGGCGGACTACGTGCCTACCGCCTTTGTGACCATCGAGGCGGGCCATGCCGCCCGCCTTGCGGAGCAATACGGCGGGCAGATGGACCTGGTGGTGTGTCTGGGCGGTGACGGCACCTTTAACGAGGTGGTGTCCGGTCTGCTCCGCGGGGGTCATACCACCCCCATCGGCTACATTCCCTGCGGCAGTACCAACGATTTTGCCTCCAGCATCGGCCTGAAAAAGTCCATTCCCGCGGCGGCGGATGCCATCATCGCGGGACAGCCCCATACCTACGACATCGGCTGTTTTGGTGAGCGGTACTTCTCCTACGTGGCTTCCTTCGGCATCTTCACTCGGGCATCCTATGCCACGCCCCAGGACATTAAGAACACGCTGGGACACCTGGCCTACGTACTGGAGGGGGTCAAGGAGCTGTCCAACATCCAATCCCATCGTGTGCGGTTGGAGGTGGACGGCGTGGTGCTGGAGGACGACTATCTCTTTGGTGCTGTCAGCAACTGTCTGACGGTGGGCGGCATTCTGGCGCTGAACCCCGAAAGGGTGGACCTGAGCGACGGCAAACTGGAACTGTTGCTGGTGAAAATGCCCCGTAACCCGGTGGAACTCAGCGACTGCATCCGGGCGTTGGTGGAGCAGAAATACGACAGCGACTGCATCACCTTCCTCAGCGGTAAGACCTTTACCATTACCGCGCCGCCGGATATGGAGTGGTCACTGGATGGGGAATGGGGTCCTGCCGCCCAGCAGGCCTCCATCCGCATTTTGCCCGGCGCGGTGACGCTGATACATTGAAAGGTGAGTGACTATGACACAAAAACGTTCGTGGAAGGGGTATTGGAAACGGACGGGGGATACCATACGTACCCACCCGGTTTTGGCGGTGGTGTACTTCACGTTGCGGTTGTTGGTAGTGACGGGGCTGGTGCTAAACCTGCTGGAAAAGGACTATGAAAGCGCTTTCATTTGCGGTTTGGCGCTGATTTTGTTCCTGCTACCCGCCTTTTTGGAGCGTTCTCTGCGCATCGACATCCCATCGGTGATGGAGGTGCTGATCCTGCTGTTTATCTTTGCGGCGGAGATTTTGGGAGAATTGCAGAGCTATTATCTGCAATACCCCTACTGGGACACTATGCTGCACACCCTCAACGGCTTTTTGTGTGCCGCCTTTGGCTTTTCACTGGTGGATATCCTCACCAGAAACAACCGGGAGAAGTTTCGGTTATCCCCGCTCTACGTGTCGCTGGTGGCGTTTTGCTTCTCTATGACCGTGGGGGTTATGTGGGAGTTCTTTGAGTTTGGTATGGACGTGTTGTTCCTGACGGATATGCAGAAGGATACCGTACTGCACACCCTGTCCACGGTGGAACTGACCGGTGGGGTGACGGTGCTGCGGGACATCACCGCGGTGACGGTCAACGGGCAGGAGCTGGGTATCGGCGGCTATCTGGATATTGGCCTGTACGATACCATGGCGGACCTGTTTGTGAACTTTGTCGGGGCGGTGGTGTTCAGCGTGCTGGGGTACGTGTACCTCTACCGCCGGGGCAAGGGCAAAAGCGGATGGCTGATGCGCCATTTTCTGCCGGTGCTCACCGGCGATGACCGGGAGCAAAACCCGGAAAACACCATCCCGGAAGAGTGAGATTCGGGCCGTGTGCGGTAAAGTGACCGCACACGGCCTTCTTTTACCTCGAAAACCGACGAAATTTGTGCATTATGTACAAAACGAAAAGGAAAATTATCCCATTTTAGAGAAAAATTCGTCATTTTCAATTAAGCGTTGCATTTTTGAGCATAGTAGTATATACTAGACATCGTAGGAGTAGTACGTTACACGTACGCTCTGTCTATCTGATTAGGAGGGTGATTCCCTATGAGTAAAGAAATCGAGAAAAAGACCGCCACCAAGGCCGCGGCGAAGAAGCCCGCAGCCACCAAGGCGGCAACCACCGAAAAGAAACCGGCGGCCAAAAAGCCCAGCAAGCGGGCACTGCTCAAGAACCAGCTGGAGGAGAAACTGCTCCAGCAGTTCTCAGTCCAGCCTCGCGAGGCCACCGACGCCCACCTGTATAACGCCCTGGTGCTGGTGCTCCGTGACCGGATGCGCCGCGAGCGCGTGAATTACATTCACGAGGCTCACCAGCAGGATGCCAAGCAGGTGTATTATATGAGCATGGAGTTCTTGATGGGCCGCTCCCTGAAGAACACCCTGTACAACCTGAACCTGACCGCCGATGCCGCCGCTGTGCTGAAAGAGTACGGCGCTAATCTGGACAACCTGTTCGAGCTGGAGCCGGATGCCGGTCTGGGTAACGGCGGCCTGGGTCGTCTGGCCGCCTGCTTCCTGGATGGTCTGGCTGCCAACGGCATTCCCGCCATCGGCTATTCCCTGCTGTACGAATATGGCATCTTCCGTCAGAAGCTGGTGGACGGTTGGCAGACCGAGATGCCGGACTTCTGGCTGCCCGGCGGTGAGAGCTGGCTGCTGCCCCGTCCCGAGCTGGCCAAGGAAGTGTATTTCGACGGCCACATCGACGAGTGGTGGGATGACAACGGCTTCCACCACGTAGAGCACAACGACGCCACCAAGGTGATCGCCCAGCCCTATGACCTGATGGTGGCGGGCAAGGACGGCCGCGGTGTGTCCACTCTGCGTTTGTGGCGTTCCACCGCTCCCGGTATGGATATGACCCTGTTCAACCAGGGCGAGTATATGCGGGCTATGGAGCAGAAGGCTATGGCTGAGGTCATCACCCAGGTGCTGTACCCCGCCGATAACCACCGCGAGGGTAAGAGCCTGCGTCTGTCCCAGCAGTATTTCCTGGTGTCCGCCTCGGTGCAGGATATCGTCCAGCGCCACCTGGAGAAGTACGGCACGATGGATAATCTGCCGGAGCTGGCCGCCGTACACATCAACGACACCCATCCCACCCTGGCTATCCCCGAATTGATGCGCATCCTGCTGGATGAGTGTGGCTATGAGTGGGATGCCGCCTGGAATATCGTGAAGAACACCTTTGCCTACACCAACCACACGGTTATGGCAGAGGCTCTGGAGTGCTGGCCTGAGGACCTGTTCCGTCAGCGCCTGCCCCGTATCTACCAGATCGTGCAGGAGATCAATCGCCGTTTCTCTGAGGAGATGATGGCGGCCACCGGCGGCGACTCCAACAAGGTCAGCCGTATGGCCATCATCAGCTACGGCCTGATCAAGATGGCCAACCTGTGCGTGGCCACCTGCCATTCGGTCAACGGCGTTTCTCAGCTCCACAGCGAGATCGTCAAGGAGACCGTCTTCCCGGAGGCATACAGCGTCCATCCCGAGAAGTTCACCAACGTCACCAACGGTATTGCCCACCGCCGTTGGCTGTGCCAGGCCAACCCGGAGCTGACCAAGTTCATCAGCGACCGCATCGGCGACGATTTCGTGCTGGATGCCGCTCACCTGTCCGAGTTGGCTCCCTATGCCGACGACCCTGAGGCCCGCAAAGAGTTTATGGCCATCAAGCGCAAGAATAAAGAGCGTCTGGCCGCTTACGTCAAGAAGACCACCGGTCAGGAGCTGAACGTGGACTCCATCTTTGACGTACAGGTCAAGCGTCTGCACGAGTACAAGCGTCAGCATCTGAACGCTCTGCACATCCTCAGCACCTACCTGAAGCTGAAAGAGAATCCGAATATGGAATGGACCCCCCGCACCTACATCTTCGGTGCCAAGGCGGCTCCCGGCTATTTCCTGGCCAAGGAGATCATCCAGTTCATCTGTAACCTGTCCAAGCTGATTGACAGCGACCCCGCCGTCCGCGACAAGCTGAAGGTGGTGTATATCGAGGACTACCGCGTCACCCTGGCTGAGCTGCTGATGCCCGCTGCCGATATCAGCGAGCAGATTTCTCTGGCCGGCACCGAGGCTTCCGGTACCGGTAATATGAAGCTGATGATGAACGGCGCCCTGACCCTGGGTACCCTGGACGGCGCCAACGTGGAGATTTGCCAGTCGGTGGGCGAGGAGAATATGTTCCTCTTCGGTATGCGCACCGAGCAGGTGGAGGAGCGCAAGCGCTACGGCTACGATCCCCGCTATTTCTACAACAACAATGCGGATATCCGCCGTGCCATCGACTTTATGTACCAGGGCTTTGAGGGCCGCAATTACAGCGAGATCGCCACCAGCCTGACCACCAAGGACCCCTATATGGTGCTGGCGGACTACGCCGATTATGCCCGCGCTCAGGAGGAGTCCGGCCGTCTGTATCTGGACCAGGATGCCTGGGCCAAGAAGGCGATGCTGAACACCGCCGGCAGCGGCATCTTCGCTTCCGACCGTTCCATCCGGGATTACAACGACCGCATCTGGCACGCCAAGACCGTGAAGATGAAGAAGAAATAAGCGGTTGTCGCAAAAACCGCCTAAAAAGAGCCGAGGCATCGCCTCGGCTCTTTTCTCTTGCCAAACGTGGAGATTTGTAGTATACTGGGTATGTTAAGAATCAAGAAAGAAGGAAACGCGTATGGCACGTGAATGGTTACTGCGTGGTGTAGACCCGGAAGAACTCAAACAGAATACCGAAAAAGTCCCGGAAACCCCCAGAAGCAAGTGGGGAAATTTTTGGTATCACCATAAATGGACCTTTTGGGGCGTGTTTTTCCTGGCGGTGGCGCTGGTTATCGCTACCGTCCAGATTGCCACCCGCAATACCCCGGACTACCGCATCGTGCTGATGTCCAAAAACGCCTACGTTTCTGAGCAGGTTTGGTGGATCGAGTATATGCTGGAGCCCTATGGCGAAGACCTGGACGGGGACGGTGAGGTGGAGGTTGAAGTGCAGAGCTGTCTGTACAGCAAGGAGGCCACCCTGGAGCATAACAGCGGCCCTCAGATGGTTTCCGCCCACTTGGCGGCAGGTGACGTGCTGTTCTTTATGTGGGACGAGAGTGCCTATCAAATGTTTATGAGCAGCATTGAGAACGTGTCCACGGCCGGCAAGGATTTCCTGTCGGATATTCCCGCCGATAGCGAGGGGGTTATCGAGGAGGGGAAGATCTACACCTGGGAGAATGACCCCCGCTACGCGGACCATTTGGCGGAGTATTTCCCGGAGAAGATGTATTTCGGCATCCGTGCCCCCATCGGCACCGCCACTGAGTCGGCGGAGCTGAACCAGCAGTGCCTGGATCTGCTGAAACGGTTTATTGAGGATAAGCCTATTGAGAAATAAGAAAAAGGACACCCAACCGGGTGTCCTTTTTAAGTTAGGCCCCCTCCGGGAGGGGGCTGTCCGAGCAACAGCGAGGACTGGGGGAGAATGCGTAAACAAACAAGCGCTATGTCATCCGCAACGGCTCGTCAGGCTCCCTCCGACCTCGTCGGCATAGCCTCCTCGGCCACCTCCCTCCCGGAGGGAGGCTAAAGACCTTTTTCACACCATCTGCTCCAGCACCCATAAGACCAGCGCGCCGCCGCCGGCGCAGACCAGGCCGAACACCGCCTGTTGCACCCGCCGTTTCCACCGTCCCCGGCGCAGTCCGGCATAGGTCTGGGCCTGCTGCACCACCCGTTCCGCCTGGCGGTGCAGGTTTTCCTCCGGGGGCTGGCTGCCTACCCGCACCACCAAAAATGCCCGCTCAAAATAGGGGCTGCCGGTGTGGGTCACCTCAATCATCTGCCGATTCACGCCTTTAATCATACCCGTTCCATCCCTTCATCGTGGTTACCTCATAAGTATGGTCGCCCACCCCAAAATTATACAGATATTACAATTTGTAAATGTTTCCCTTGTGGAAAAACCACCATAACTTCCCCCAAAACGGTGGAAAACTCGGTGGAAAATGTGAAAAACCTTGTATTTTCAAGGGGTTTTCCAAAAAATGGGGTGTGAAAGTTCGGGCATTTTGTCGGAACGACGGGAAAGAAAAGAATACAAAAAGTTATATCCCCCTTACATAAGAACCGGTGGTAAAAAATATGGTAAGAACTTTACGATTATAGTTGAAAAATCCATAATAGTAATGTATAATATTATACTGTATAGTTATGTGGTTTCAAAACCGCAGAAAGTGAGGTCTGAAAATGGCAGATAATAAGAAAATGGTGGAGGCCATCACCTCCATGGAAGAGGATTTTGCCAAATGGTACACCGACATTGTGAAAAAGGCGGAGCTGATTGAGTACACCAGCGTAAAGGGTTGTATGGTTATCCGTCCTTACGGCTATGCTATTTGGGAGAACATCCAGCGGATTCTGGACGGTATGTTTAAGGCAACCGGCCACGAGAACGTGAATATGCCTATGTTTATCCCCGAGAGCCTGCTCCAGAAGGAGAAGGATCACGTAGAGGGCTTTGCCCCCGAGGTGGCCTGGGTCACCTACGGCGGCAGTGAGAAGCTGGAGGAGCGGCTGTGCGTCCGTCCCACCTCCGAGACGCTGTTCTGCGAGCATTTCTCCAACATCGTCCATTCCTACCGCGACCTGCCCAAACTGTACAACCAGTGGGTCAGCGTGGTGCGTTGGGAAAAGACCACCCGTCCTTTCCTGCGCTCCCGGGAATTCTTGTGGCAGGAGGGCCACACCATCCACGCCACCGCCGAGGAGGCCATTGTGGAGACCGAGCAGATGCTGAACATCTACACCAAGTTCTGTGAGGAATACCTGGCTATGCCGGTGGTGAAGGGCCGTAAGACCGACAGCGATAAGTTCGCCGGTGCTGAGGCCACCTACTGCATCGAGGCTCTGATGCACGACGGCAAGGCGTTGCAGGCCGGTACCTCCCACTATTTCGGTGACGGCTTTGCCAAGGCCTTTGACATCCAGTTCACCGATAAGAACAACAAACAGCAGTACGTCCACGAGACCTCTTGGGGTGTCACCACCCGTCTCATCGGCGCCATCATTATGACCCACGGCGACGACAACGGTCTGGTACTGCCCCCCGCCGTGGCACCCATCCAGGTGGTGATCGTCCCGGTGGCGGCTCACAAGCCCGGCGTGCTGGATAAGGCCGCCGAGATCAAGGAGAAGATTGCTTCCGTCGCCCGGGTGAAGCTGGACGACAGCGACCAGTCCCCCGGCTGGAAGTATGCCGAGTACGAGATGAAGGGTGTGCCCCTGCGCTTGGAGATCGGTCCCCGTGACATCGAGCAGAACCAGTGCGTCATCGTCCGCCGCGACACCCGTGAGAAGATCGTGGTGTCCCTGGACGAGCTGGAGGAAAAGATTCCCCAGCTGCTGATGGCTGTCCGCGACGGCATTTATCAGAAGGCGCTGGCTAATCGCGAGAAGAAGACCTATGCCTGTAAGAATATGGATGAAATTGTCACCGCTCTTGAGCAGAACGGCGACGGCTTCATCAAGGGTATGTGGTGCGGCGACGAGGCCTGCGAAGACAAGGTGAAGGAGACCACCGGTGTTGGCTCCCGTTGCCTGCCCTTGGATCAGGAGATTATTTCTGATACCTGTGTCTGCTGTGGCAAGCCTGCCGATAAATTGATCTACTGGGGTAAGGCTTATTAATGCGCGCTTATCCCTTGACGGAGTGAGTTAACTCCTCACTCCTAACTCCTAACTTAAAAAGCGAGGTAACAACTATGAACCAGTTAGCACTTCCTGTCACCGGCGATTTGGTGGCCGTGATGCACACCAATATGGGCGACATTTCCATCCGTTTGTTCCCCGACCATGCCCCCAAGGCGGTGGAGAACTTCACCACCCACGCCAAAAACGGCTATTATGACGGCATCGTCTTCCACCGCGTTATCAAGGATTTTATGATTCAGGGCGGTGACCCCACCGCCACCGGTTGCGGCGGCGAGAGCATCTGGGGTCACAACTTTAAAGACGAGTTCACCCCCGAGCTGCACAATCTGCGGGGTGCTCTGTCTATGGCTAACGCCGGTCCCGGCACCAACGGCAGCCAGTTCTTTATCGTCCAGGCGGACAGCGTGCATCCCAGTCTGCTGGAGCAGATGAAGGACCCCCGTCTGGCGGATGCCTACCCGCCGGAGTGCGCCGAGGCCTATGCTAAGGTGGGCGGTACGCCCCACCTGGATTTCCGTCACACCGTGTTCGGTCAGGTGTACGCCGGTATGGAGGTGGTGGACACCATCGCTAACGTGGCCACCAACGGCGCCGACAAACCCCTGGAGGACGTGACCATTCTGGGCATCGACGTGAAGGATTATGAATAATCTGTTGGAGCGGGCGTATGCTCTGTTAGAGGAGCTGACCCCTTTAACCACCGACTGCGGCCAGGTGTGCGGCGGTCGTTGCTGTCAGGAGAGTGCCGACAGCCAGGGGATGCTGTTGTTCCCCGGTGAGGAGACCCTGCTGGCGGAGGAGGGATACACCATCCGTCCTGCCGACGGCGGCTATCTGCTCACCTGCTCCGGCGAGTGCGATCGTACCCGCCGTCCGCTGGCCTGCCGGATCTTCCCGTTGTTCCCCTACGTGACGGAGGAGGGCCGCGTCAAGGCGGTGTACGACCCCCGGGGCTATCGGATGTGCCCCCTTGTGAGAGAGTGTGCCCACGTACCCCTGGACCGGGATTTTGTCCGGGCGGTGCGTATGGCCGGGCGTGTGCTGATGGAGGACCCCCACTGCGCAGATTTTTTGCGGCAAAACAGCCGAGAGATCGACGAACTCAACCGTTTGGTAGGGTTGGATAAAGAACGTTCGCCCATCGCCCGGCGCAAACCATAATTAAAGGAGAAAACGAGTATGAAACTGACCAAGAAACTGGCCCTGCTGATGGCCTTTGTAATGATGCTGACCCTGTGCGTCGCCTGTGGCGACGAGCCTGTGAACGAGCAGGTGACCAACGAGGAGCGCTATGCCATTAAGGCCCAGAGCACCTCCGACGCCTATGCCGATAAGGATTACGGCTTCCAGCTGGAGATGCCGGAAGAGGGCGAGAAGGTTGCCATTATGCACACCAATATGGGCGATATTTCCATCCGCTTTTTCCCGGAGGCTGCCCCCAAGGCGGTAGAGAACTTCCTCACCCACGCACAGGAGGGCTATTACAACGGTCTGATCTTCCACCGCGTCATTGAGGACTTTATGATTCAGGGCGGTGACCCGGAGGGTACCGGCCGTGGCGGCGAAAACATCTGGGGTACTTCCGGCTTTGAGGATGAATTTTCCACTAAACTGATGAACCTGCGGGGTTCTCTGGCTATGGCCAACAGCGGTGTCAACACCAACGGCAGCCAGTTCTTTATCAACCAGGCGGGTCCCTCCGGCAAGACGGCTGAGGATCTGAAAGAAGAAACCCAGCAGACGGTTGCGTATTACCGCTCCTATTACGACCAGTATGTCGAGCGTCAGGGCGACGAGTTCTTGAGCTATTATCCCACCCTGGGCTCCTTTATCGAGGCTCTTCAGGGCGGCGTTCCCTTCGATATGGACAGCGTCCCTGCCGAGGTGTGGGAGCTGTATGCCGAAGTGGGCGGTAACATCAACCTGGACGGCGCTTGGCGTCAGTCCGGCGGTCACACCGTGTTCGGCCAGGTGTATGACGGTATGGACGTGGTGGATGCCATCGCCGCCGTGGAGACCGATGAGAACGACAAGCCTGTGAAGAACGTGGTTATCAAGTCCATCGAGGTTATTGAGTACTCTTCCGAGGCTGAGGACACCGAGAAGACCGAGGACAAAGAGGACGCTAAGACCGAGGATACCAAAGAAGAGAACTAATCGGCATTGACCATTTGATTTGGAAAGGAGAAACGGCCATGACCATCGACGTACAGGGACGGGTCGTGTCCTACATCGACACCGACCCCACAAATGAATCTGCACGTCCGGTGGTGCTGTTTCTCCACGGCTGGGGCGCACCGGCGGAGACCTATCGGCTGATGCTGGATCATCTGGCGACCTATTGCCGGGTGGTGGCGCCCGACCTGCCCGGCTTCGGCGGCTCCGCCGAGCCGGAAACACCTTGGTGCGTGGACGATTACGTGGCCTGGACCGAGGCGTTTGTGACGGCTTTAGGCCTCGCCGAGGTGGTGCTGATGAACCACTCCTTCGGCGGTCGTATCAGTATCAAACTGTTGGCGAAACGGCCCCTGCCCTTTGGGGTGAAAAAGGCGGTGTTTATGGATGCCGCCGGCATTCTCCCCAAACGGAGTGCCAGATATTACTTTAAAGTTTACAGTTACAAACTGATGAAAAAACTGGCCCCCGGTCTGGCGCAAAAGCGTCAGGGTAAGGTGGGGTCTGCGGACTACCGCAATGCCAGCCCCCTGATGCGACAAACCATGGTGAAATGCATCAACGAGGATTTGACTCATTTGCTGAAAGATAATCCAGTTTCCACCTTACTGATTTGGGGTTCGGCGGATACCGCCACCCCACTGTCCGACGGACAGAAGATGGAACGGCTGATTCCCGATGCCGGTTTGGTGGTGCTGGAAGGGGCAGGGCACTTTGCCTTTGCCGAGCAGTGGGGTTTGTGCAGCCGTGTGCTGGACTCCTTTTTGAAAGAGGTGTGAGTATGGAATTGGGATTTAAAATAGCGATGCTGTTGGCGGCTGTGCTGAATTTTTCGGTGCAGGCGGTGTATTTCACCCATATGTTGCAGCTCAATTCCTACCGCACCGAGCGGTATAAAAAATGGTGCACCGAAAACGAGAAAAAACTGGTGTCCATTCCCCGGATGCTCCCGTTTTTGTGCGTGTTTCTGCTGTGGCTGACCGGCCGCACCGCCGATTGGGTGGTGTACGCCGCGGGCACGGCGGTGCTGGCGCTCACCGCCATTCTCAACTGGCCGAAAAAGGCCAAAAAGCCGTTGGTGGTCACCGCCCGGGTGAAGCGTTTGTTTGTCACCCAGGGTCTGCTGTGCGCCGGCCTGTGCGCCCTGTACTGGTTCTGGTCGCCCCGTGGGCTGGCCTTTATCGGTCTGGGCAGTATGGTGGTGTGGCTGTTTACCGGTGCGGCAAACGCCATCAACACCCCCTTGGAGAATCACTTTGCCAAGGGCTACGTTAAGGATGCCGCCCGTCGCTTGGCGGCGATGCCGGACCTGACGGTGGTGGGTATCACCGGCAGCTACGGCAAGACCAGCGTAAAGAACTATTTGAATGCACTGCTGTCGGCCAAGTACAACGTACTGATGACTCCCGGCAGCTACAATACCACTATGGGCGTGGTGCGGACCATCAGGGAGATGCTCCGTCCCTCCCATCAGATTTTTATCGCCGAGATGGGCGCCAAGCAGAAGAACGATATTAAAGAAATCTGCGATTTGGTGTGTCCCACCTACGGCATCATCACCTCCATAGGCGAACAGCATTTGGAGACCTTCGGCTCGCTGGACAACATCATCGCCACCAAGTTCGAGTTGGCGGACGCCATCCCTGAGAACGGCTACGCCATCCTCAACTACGACAACGAATACATCCGTAGCCGGGCGGTTGCCGTGCCCACCGTCACCTACGGCGGGGCGGACAGCGGCGCCGGTTATCGGTACAGCGATATGACGGTGGATACCCACGGCTGTCAGTTCACCCTGACCGCCCCGGATGGGGAATCCTGCCGCTACACCACCCATCTGCTGGGCGGTCACAACATTCAGAACCTGGCGGGCTGTATGGCTCTGGCCCATACTCTGGGCATCTCCCTCAAGGAGATGGTGTATCCCATCCGTTTGCTGAAACCTGTGGAGCACCGCCTGCAGCTGTTGCCCAACGGCTATATTGACGACGCCTACAATTCCAACCCGGCGGGCTTCCGCAGTGCGCTGGATACCCTGTCCGCCTTTTCTGCCCAGCGGGTGCTGGTCACCCCGGGTATGGTGGAGTTGGGCGAGCGCCAGGATGCCCTTAACCGGGAACTGGGCGAATACGCCGCCACCAAGTGTGACTGGGCGGTGCTGGTGGGACTCAAACAGGCACCGCCGCTGAAAGAGGGTCTGCTGGCCGGGGGATTCCCGGAGGAGCGGATCTTCGTGGCGGCCACCCTCACTGAGGGACTGAATTTTGTGAACAACCTGCCCCGGGATGGGGAACGCATCGTTTTGTTAGAGAACGATCTCCCGGATAATTTCTGATACAAGCGAAAGGGGAAACAACCTATGAAAACAAGAGTTGCTGTTATTTTCGGCGGTCACAGCGTGGAGCACGAGGTGTCCATCATCTCGGGTCTGCAGGCGCTGAACGCCCTGAATAAGGAGAAATACGAGGCGTTCCCGCTGTACATTTCCAAGGATAATTGCTTCTACGTGGGAGAAAACCTGCGTGAGATCGCCTCTTTCCGGGATATGAAGGCTTGTCTTTCCGCCGCTACCCGGGTGTTGCCGATTGCCGGTGACCGGGGCGTGGAGCTGGTGCGCTATCCTATGAAAAAGTTTGGCAACAACACCGTGGCCGCTTTTGACGTGGCCATCCCGGTGGTGCACGGCACCAACGTAGAGGACGGCACCCTGATGGGTTATCTGGAGATGCTGGGTGTGCCCTATGCCTCCTGCGACGTGACCTCTTCCGCCTTAGGTATGGATAAGTTCGCCATGAAGGGTGTGCTGGCGATGGCCGGTATCCCGGTGCTGCCTGCTCGTCAGTATAGTGGTAAGCAGTATGCCGTGGACAGCGAGGCGGTGCTGGCGGAGATCGAGACTGAGATCGGCTATCCCGTCATCGTTAAGCCGGTGAACCTGGGTTCTTCCGTGGGCATTTCCAAGGCCAAGAACCATGCCGAATTGGTGGATGCCATGGACCTGGCGGTGTCCTTCTCCGCCCGTGTGCTGGTGGAGCGGGCGGTGCCCAACCTGCGGGAGATCAACTGCTCGGTGCTGGGCGATTACGAGACCGCCCGTGCCTCTGCCTGTGAGGAGCCGCTGAATGCGGAGGATATCCTCACCTTTGGCGATAAGTATCTGTCCGGTGGCGGCGGTAAATCCGGCGGTTCCAAGGGTATGACCGACCTGAAGCGCCGTTGCCCTGCGGAACTGCCGGAGGGTATGACCGAACAGGTGCAGGAGCTGGCGGTGAAGACCTTTAAGGCGCTGGGTTGCCTGGGTGTGTCCCGCATTGATTTCCTGAACGATAAGGAGACCGGCGAACTGTGGGTCAATGAGATCAACACCATCCCCGGCTCTCTGTCCTTCTACCTGTGGCAGGAGGTGGGCGTCTCCTTTGATGCCCTGATGGATGAGCTGGTGAGCCTGGCCTTTAAGCGCCAGCGGGAGCGGGAGGCGCTCACCTTTACTTACGAGAGCAACATCCTCTCCGGCACCACCTTTGGCACCAAGGGTAGCAAGGGCAAGGCGTAAACCAAAATAACCTACAAAAGCCCGGGGGAGTACCCCGGGCTTTTTGGCACTTATCACTCTTGATTTTCGGTGCGCTTTCTGTTACACTATGCTAGTATGCGCGAAAAGCGCTCCACTACTCCTTAGGAGGTCAAAACTATGATTACTGTTTCCGATTTGGGTATCAACTTTAGCGGTCAGGACCTGTTTAAGCACGTGGACCTGAAGTTTGTTCCCGGCAACTGCTACGGCGTTATCGGCGCCAACGGCGCGGGTAAGTCTACCTTCCTGCGCATCCTGTCCGGTGACCTGGAGCCCACCTCCGGTGAGGTTATCATCGACAAGCACACCCGTATGTCGGTGCTTAAGCAGGATCACTTTGCTTATGATGAGCAGACTGTGTTGGATACCATCATCCAGGGCAACCCCCGTCTGTATGAGATTATGCAGGAGAAGGACGCCCTGTACGCCAAGGAAGATTTCACCGACGAGGACGGCGAGCTGGCCGCCCAGCTGGAGGGCGAATTCGCTGAGATGAACGGCTGGGAGGCCGAGACCGAGGCCGGTCAGATTCTCTCCGGTCTGGGTCTGTCCGATGGCATGCTGTATGACGTGATGGGCACTTTGGGCGATAAGCAGAAGGTGAAGATCCTGTTGGCCCGCGCTCTGTTCGGTCACCCCGACATCATTCTGCTGGACGAGCCTACCAACCACCTGGATATCGACTCCATCCGTTGGCTGGAAGATTTCCTGATGGATTACGACGGCACCGTTATCGTGGTATCCCACGACCGTCACTTCCTGAATAACGTCTGCACCCACATCGTGGACGTGGACTACAACAAGATTAAGATTTACGTGGGTAACTACGATTTCTGGTACGAGTCCAGCCAGCTCATTCAGAAGATTATGCGTGAGCAGAACAAGAAGAACGAGGAGAAAATTAAAGAACTCCAGTCCTTCATTCAGCGTTTCTCTGCCAATAAGTCCAAGTCCCGCCAGGCCACCAGCCGCCGCAAACTGCTGGATAAGCTGACCGTAGAGGAAATGCCCGCTTCTTCCCGCCGGTATCCCTTCGTGGGCTTCCAGATGGATCGCGAGGCCGGTAAGGAGATTCTGGCCGTGGAGGGCATCTCCAAGACGGTGGACGGCGTCAAAGTGCTGGACAACGTCTCCTTCCGCATCAACAAGGGCGATAAGGTAGCCTTTGTGGGTCAGGACGAGATCGCCACCACCACCCTGTTTAAGATTCTGGCCGGGGAACTGGAGCCGGATGAGGGCAGCTACAAGTGGGGCGGTACTACCAGCCTGTCCTATTTCCCCAAGGATAACACCGCCTATTTCGAGGGCGTGGACCTGCCGCTGATCCAGTGGCTGAACCAGTATTCTCAGGACAATACCGAGACCTATCTGCGCAGTTTCCTGGGCAAGATGCTGTTCTCCGGCGACGATGTATTAAAGCCGGTTAAGGTGCTGTCCGGTGGTGAGAAGGTGCGGTGTATGCTGTCCCGTATGATGATGTACGGCTCCAACGTGCTGATGCTGGACCAGCCTACCAACCACCTGGATCTGGAGTCCATCACCGCCGTCAACGACGGTCTGACCAACTTCCCCGGCAACGTGCTGTTTTCCTCCTACGACCACCAGTTCATCCAGACGGTGGCGGACCGCATTATGGAGCTCAAGGACGGCAAGCTCATCGATAAGATGATGTCCTACGACGATTACATCGAGTGGAAGTCCGCCAATAAATAATGGATAAAACAAAAAACGCTACCCGTGAGGGTGCTCATAAAATGGTTAATGGAGCGCATCGAACTCGATGCGCTCCATTTTTTGTGCACGTAGATTTAATTATAGGCAGACTTGGCTCTCCCTTTGGGAGAGCTGTCACCGCAGGTGACTGAGAGGGGATTCCAGACGATTTTGAATGGTAATGTCAATTTTCCTACACACACCACAAAAATTCCTGTCAATATCCCGGTTGGAAAACCGCAAGATCTCCAAACCCAGTGCCGACAAATATACGGAACGATCCGTGTCATATGCCATGCCTTGCGGTTCATAATGCTGTGAACCATCCACTTCGATAACTAGATTTGCAGAAGCACAGTAAAAGTCCACGATAAATTTGCCGATAATTCGCTGTTTGTAAATCTTAACCGGGTATTTGCGTAGAAACAGATACCAGAGCTTACGTTCGTGGGGAGTCATTTCTCTGCGAAGTCGCCTGGCGTTTTCCAATTGGTTGTTATCTTTTGGTATTGTCATATTTTACCCTCTCAGTCGGCTTCGCCGCCAGCTCTCCCAAAGGGAGAGCCAAGTGCGGCTCCCAATGCACTACACCGAACAGTTTATAGAAGTCGACATTAATCCGTTTAATCAATGCGGTTTACAGTTCACAAATCAATCTTACCTTTAATGGTCTTTTGGTTAAAAACTCGGCATTTTCATCCATAGTTGTTCTTGGATGTTGGTATATATCAACACCTACAGTAATCGGTTCGTCAACGATATACAAATATCCTTTTTCGGTTCCATTATGACGAATTACGCCGTTATCATCGTATCCTAAGCCACTTGGTTGATGTGAAAATGCTTCTGCAAGTTCTTTCCACTGTGTAATGGTGCTATTTGCTCGTAATTCTGAGAAAAACTTATTAGAGCCATGATACCAGATTCCATTTGGTTTTAGTTCTATTTTCACAGCGCACTCCTCCTAATAAACGTAAGTGCATTGAACGGTTTGTTTTCCTCACTCCACAACTGCCACGTTATCCTCGCCCAACTCCTGTTTCAGGTAGGTCAAAAGGGTGTCGCTGACACTCACCCACCACTCTTTCGGTGCCTTTACCATCTTGCCGGTGTCCACGAAACGGATGTAGACCGGGGTGGTGCCGGGGCTTGATTTGACGGCGTTGTAAGCGGTTACATAGCCGGTGCTTTCCACGCTCTCTATCCGTAGATACAGCCCCGCCCGGGGGTTGGCGGTCTTGACCGATGCCGGGGGTGTTTCCGGGGCCTCATCCGGCACCGGTTCCACCCGTTCGCACAAGAGCTTCGGGTCTTTTTCCTCTTGGATATCCAGCCGTCCGGTAACCAAAATCACCTGACCGGGCTGGAGCAGATTTTCATACTGCGCCAAGGTCTTGGGGAACACCACCGTCTCGATGGCGCCGTACAGATCCTCTATCTGCACGTAGGCCATCTTGGCGCCGGACTTGGTATTCTGCACCCGCACAGCCCCCACCATACCCAGCACCCGGATGGTGGTGCCGTCCCGATAGCGGTCGTTACCCTCCTCGGCGGATTCCAGCACCCGATCCAGACGGACGCAGTGCAGGGGCTTGTAGTGCCCCTTGTAGGGGGTAAGGGGATGTCCGGTCAGGTACAGGCCGGTGGCATCCTTTTCCATTTGCAGCAGCTGGGCATAGGGCACCTCCGGCACGTCCGGGATGGGGATGGGGGTATCGCCGGCGGCCTCGGCGGCATCAAAGAACCCCATCTGCCCGTCCATAGCGTAGTGGTTTTGATTATCCAGCTGATCCATCACCAGGGGCGCCATTTGGAGCATCTGGCGGCGGTTCAGCCCCAGGCCGTCCAGGGCACCGCAACGGATGAGGCTGTCCAGCCCCAGTCGGTTAAACTCCCGATGGGCGGAGAGCCGTTTGCAGAAAGGGTAAAAGCCGATGTAGGGGCCGTTCTTCTCCCGCTCTGCCACCAGCACGTCCACAAAGCCGCGGCCGATATTCTTCACCGCCAGCAGACCGAAGCGGATATGATCCCCCACCACCACGAAATCCGCGTGGGATTCGTTCACCGAGGGGGGCAGCACGGGGATGCCCATCCGCTCGCACTCGCGGATGTAGGTTACCACCTTGCCGCTGCCCAGCACGCTGGTCAGCAGCGCCGCCATATACTGGCGGGGATAAAGGCACTTCAGG
>JAZNSL010000008.1:0-10367 GCA_045591225.1 Acutalibacteraceae bacterium
GCGCTGAATCTGGCGGAGGACGACAGCGTCATCGGTATGGAGCTGGTGGACGACGACCGTCTGCTGCTCACCGTCACCGAGACCGGCTTCGGTCGTCTCAGCCGCTTCTCCGATTATCGCACCCAGTCCCGCGGCGGTAAGGGCCTCACCAACTACCACACCGAGAAGTACGGCGACGTGGTGGGCATTATGACGGTCAACGCCGAGGAGGACGACCTGATTCTGATCTCCAGCGGCGGCATCATCATCCGTATGGCGATGGACGAGATCCGTCTGTGCAGCCGTACCTCTAAGGGTGTCCGCGTCATGCGTGTGCCGGAGGGCACCGCCATCGTGTCCATTGCTTCCGCCGAGCACGACGAGGAGCAGGTCAACGCTCACGCCGAGGAGACCGAAAACGCCGACGAAGGCGCTGAGGAGACCGAAGCCGAGACCCAGGAGACCCCCGCCGAGGAGTAATCGTAAGGAGAAAGTATTATGGGATTGTTTAATAAGAATGAAAATGCCGCGAAACCGGTAAAAACCCCGGAAACCGTCTTTAATTCCGCCCGCAGCAACCTGTTGGTGGTGGTGGGTTTCACCGCCGTCAACGTGATTTTGCGGCTGATTAATGCGGATATGTACTTCCTGTTCTCTGCATCCGCCCCCATGGCGTTTTTGGACATCGCGGCGGTGGCCGAGGTGCCGGCCCTGGTGCCAGTGGCGGCGGTGCTGGCCTTTATCATCATCGGCGTGTACCTGCTGTGCTGGTTTATGGCGCAAAAACAGTCCGCTTGGCTGATGGTGGCGGCGGTGCTGTTCGGTTTGGATACCCTGGTGTTGCTGGGTCTGTACGATTTCAGCTCGATGGTGATCGACCTGCTGATGCATATTTGGGTGCTGTACTATCTCATCACCGGCTCTGCGGCGGCGATCAAGATGAAAAAACAGCCTCCCGTTCCGGAAATGCCGATGGAGTATCCCTCTGTGGCTCCCGCATCCACCGTTGACGGTGGTTACGCCGCCGAAATGCCCCAGGCCCCGGCTGAGGCGGTCACCCCCGCCGCTGAGACCCCTCAGGTGCTGGTCAACGGCGAGCCCGTACAGGGCGAATAAGTGAGAGGAAACTGACCGGGCAGGTTTGTCCGGTCAGTTTTTGCCTTTGCGATGGTGTGACTTTCGGATGGAGCAAGGCCCATCTTTCACCCGAAAACTATACTAAAATTATGCCGCAAAAATCCTCTTTTCACCACCCTCAAAATAGGGGGAACGGTGGAAAGAACATTTGGTCGAAAAGCGGCGAAAACCCACTCAAATCAAGGGTTTAGCCGGATTTTTCGGTGGAAAAGACCGTTGAAAATGTGAAAAGTTGACCCCCACTTTTCCCCAATTTATGGTTGGGGCAGGGCGGTTTTCCACACAAATTCACACGCGATGTGGAAAACAGCTGTGGAAATGTGGTGGTTTTGGTGGAAAACCCGGAAAATGGGTGATTTTTCGCCAAAATTATCCACATTGTCAAAAAACGTGAATATTTTATAATTTTTGGTGCGTTTTTTGCTATTGACAGCCTCCAAAACAGGGGGCATTTGCCCCTACCACTCCGCACCAACCCAGATAGAATTCGTAGGGGCGGCAATCTGCCGCCCGCGGAACGGATAAATCCGTTCCCTACGATCCTACACGAGATGGGGCAGGGAGGCGGATTTCCCACTCCTACCTCCTACCTCCTAACTCATACGAAAGGAGCATCCGCTATGCTGTTTATGGACGGACATTTTGACGTGGCGGTCATCGGTGCCGGCCACGCCGGTATCGAGGCGGGTTTGGCCGCCGCCCGGTTGGGCTGTCACACCGCCGTGTTCACCATCAATATGGATTGGGTGGGCAATATGCCCTGCAACCCCTCCATCGGCGGCACCGCCAAGGGTCACCTGGTGCGGGAGGTGGATGCCTTGGGCGGGGAAATGGGCAAGGCCGCCGACGCCACCTTCCTGCAAAGCCGCATGCTCAACCGGGGTAAAGGCCCGGCGGTGCATTCTCTCCGTGCCCAGATCGACCGACGGGATTATTCCGCCTATATGAAGGGCGTTTTGGAGCGCACCGACAACCTGGAACTGCGCCAGGCGGAGATCACCGCCATTGAGAAGCGGGAGGACGGCACCTTTCTGCTGACCTCCCGGCTGGAGGCCCAGTACACCGCCCGGGCGGTGATTCTCGCCACCGGCACCTTCCTGCGGGGGCGGATCTTCGTGGGTGACGTGAGCTATGAGGGCGGTCCGGACGGTATGTTTGCCGCCACCGCCCTGACCGACAGCCTGCTGAAGCTGGGGGTCACCACCCGCCGGTTCAAAACCGGCACCCCCGCCCGCGTCAACCGCCGCAGCATTGATTTTTCCGGCTTGGAGCGGCAGGACGGGGAAGACCCGGTGACGCCTTTCTCCTTCGAGACCACCGAAAACCTGCAAAACACCCTGCCCTGCCATATCACCTGGACGGGTGAGGACACCAAGCAGGTGATTTTGGAGAATCTCCACCGCAGTCCCCTGTACGGCGGCAAGATCGAGGGCGTAGGTCCCCGGTATTGCCCCAGTTTTGAGGATAAGGTGGTGCGGTTCGCGGATAAACAGCGCCATCAGGTGTTTATCGAGCCCTGTGGCAAAAACACCGACGAAATGTACCTGCAGGGACTGTCTTCCAGCCTGCCGGTGGACGTGCAGATGCAGTTTCTGCGCACCATCCCCGGTCTGGAACGGGTACAGGTCATGCGTCCCGCCTACGCCATCGAGTACGATTGCATTGACCCCTTGCAGTTGGATATGACCCTGGAATTTATGGACATCCCCGGTCTGTACGGCGCGGGACAGTTCAACGGTTCCTCCGGCTATGAGGAGGCCGCCGCCCAAGGTCTGGTGGCGGGTGCCAACGCCGCCCTGAAGCTGAAAGGGGAAGAGCCGCTGGTTCTGGACCGGGCGTCCAGCTACATCGGCACCCTTATTGACGACCTGACCACCAAGGGTTGCACCGACCCCTATCGGATGATGACCAGCCGCAGCGAGTATCGGCTGGTGCTCCGCCAGGACAACGCCGACCGGCGTCTGACCCCCATCGGTCGCCGTATCGGGCTGGTGGAGGACACCCGCTGGGAGCGGTACGTGGCCCGCCAAGAGGCGATGACCGCCGAGCGCAAGCGGATGGAGGGCATCGTTCTGCCGCCCTCCGACACCCTCAACGCCTTGCTGACCGCCAAGGGCACCACCCCGGTCTCCACCGGCGTGCGGCTGTTGGAACTGCTCAAACGTCCCCAGCTCACCTATGCCGATCTGGCGGCGGTGGACCCGAACCGCCCGGCTATCGAGCCGTTGGTGGCGGAGCAACTGGAAGTGGAACTGAAATACGAGGGGTATATCCGCCGCGAACAGAGTCAGATCGACGAGATGCGGCGGCTGGAACGGCGGCTGTTGCCGGCGGATGCGCCCTATGACCGCATTCACGGTCTGCGGAAAGAGGCTCAGGAGAAGCTGTCCAAGGTGCGTCCTCGCAGCATCGGCCAGGCATCCCGCATCAGCGGCGTCAGCCCGGCGGATATTTCGGTGCTGATCGTATGGAGTCAGCAGAGAGGTGACGGAAATGTTTGATAGAGATTTGTTTTCCCGGGTGGCACAGCCCTTTGGGGTGGAGGTCACCCCGGAACTACTGGAAAAACTGGATATTTACGCCCGCCTGCTGGTGGAGTGGAACCAAAAGATGAACCTCACCGCCATCACCGACCCGCAGGGCATCGCGGTGAAGCATTTTGCCGACAGCTTGACGGCGGCAAGCCTGTTGCCTAAGGGAGAGTTCTCCCTCATCGACGTGGGCACCGGCGCGGGATTCCCCGGCGTACCGCTGGCGCTGTACCGCCCGGACTGCAACCTCACCCTGCTGGACAGCCTGAACAAGCGGCTGACCTTCCTGGACACCGTCTGCCGGGAGACCGGCCTGGCCGCCACCCTCATTCACGCCCGCGCCGAAGAGGGCGGACGCAACCCTAAGTTGCGGGAGAAGTACGACGTGGCCTGCGCCCGGGCGGTGGCCAACCTGCCGGTGCTGTCCGAGTATTGCCTGCCCTTTGTCAAGGTGGGCGGGCGGTTTATCGCCCTGAAAGGGCCGGATGCCGACCGGGAACGGACCGAAGCATCCCGCGGTATCGGCGTGCTGGGCGGTAAGATCGGCGAGGTGACCGCCCTGACCCTGCCGGCAGAGCCGGTGGAGGGTGTCCAGCCTATGGAACGGCGCCTGGTGGTGGTGAACAAGGTAAAGTCTACCCCGCCCGCCTATCCCCGCCACGGCTCGAAAATTGCCAAGAAACCCCTGTAAGTTATAAAACCCGACAACCGACTACGACAGCCTTTTTCTACTATAAGTGGTATGCTCTATATAGGACAAGTCCACAGGTAGTAGAAGAGGGCTGTTTTTGTTTGTTGTGGAGCACCCCGTTTCACGTGAAACATCGGTGCTTGAGGTTTGCACAGACCCAGATAGAACAAAGCCTCCCTCGGGGAGGGAGGCTATATTCTCGCTAAAGTTGTGCTAATTATTCTCGACCAAACCATCATTGACGATACAAAAGGAAGTGACCCTATGAAAAAACACAAAATCCCTTACCGCTCCGAGGGGAAGGTGTGGATGATCCCCACCGGGGAGATTCGCTCCAACCCCCATCAGCCCCGGCGGGATTTTCCGCTGGACAAGCTGGTGGAACTGGCCCAGAGCATCAGCGAAAACGGGATTCTCCAGCCTCTCACCGTCAGCATGGACACCGGCGTGCCGGTGCTGGTGGCGGGGGAACGCCGTCTGCGGGCGGCGCGGATCGCGGGGCTGGCGGAGGTGCCCTGCATTCAGGTGGACAGCCAGCCCCTTACCCGGCAGGTGCTGACCCTGGTGGAGAATCTCCAGCGGGAGGATATGAACTGCTTCGAGACCGCCCGGGGCATACGGGATCTGATGGACACCTACGAGCTGACCCAGAGCGAGGCCGCCGGGCGGCTGGGGATGTCCCAGTCGGCGGTGGCCAACAAACTGCGGCTGTTGCGGTTGCCGGAGGAGGAACAGGCGGAGATGATCGCCGCCGGGCTCACCGAGCGCCACGCCCGGGCGCTGTTGCGGCTGACCAATGGGGAACAGCGCCGGTTCGTGCTGGGGCGGGTGACCGCCGGTAAGCTGACGGTGGCGCAGACCGAGCGGATGGTGGAGGATGCACTGGAACAGCGGGTGCGCCGCAAACCCGCCCGCCCGCTGATTCGGGACGTGCGGGTGTTTTTCAACACTGTCAACCACGCCCTGGACATTATGCGGCGGGGCGGTATCCCGGCGGAGAGCCATCGCCGGGACGAGGAGGAATACATCGAATACGTGGTGCGGATCCCCCGTAGCAAGGTGACCGCTGACAGATAGCAAAAAAGCACCCCGACAGGTTGTAGAAATGTTCTTAGCGAATATTTCTACAGGTCTATTCGCCTACGGCGAGTGATATTGCTACGCAGTGATATTCGGCTTTCAGCCGAGTGTTATTTGCTTCGCAAGCCAATGGCGAATAGAATATCACTAAGTCCTAAGGACTTAATATCACTTTCTTTTTGAAATATCTCGCCATAGGCGAGGAATCTTCAAAAAGAAAATATCACGCTGACTTTAGTCGGCATATAACTTAACAGACAAAAAGAAAGAGAAGACTCGTTGCAAAAAACGAATCTTCTCTTTTCTGTTGTTAGTGGGTTTGAGCTACTGCCCAAGTTTATTTGTACATGCAAATGCGATGCTGGTTCTAACCCGATATAGGATTCTATGCTAAAATAAAAACTTCGCAAACGACATTACGCGTTTCTGTCGGGGTGCTCGTGGTTGTGGGATTATTCGGCATCCTCTTCGCCGAGGATTTTGGTTTCGCCGCGCAGGGTCTTGTCGACCAGCGCCACATAGGTCTTGCCCTGTGTCACGGTCAGCGGGGTCTCGCCGTCCTCCTCGAAGAAGGAGAGCTGGTCGGCGGTGCAAGACCACTTGATTTCCCGGGCGGTGCCGCCGCTCACCAGCAGACCATAGCCGTTTTCCAGGTCAAAGCCGATGTGATAGGCACTGCCGTTCTTGTAATCCAGCACCTCCCGGTTGTCAAACATAATAATCACGTTGGACACGGTGACGGTGCCGCCGGAGCCGGTGGTGTGCTTATCCATAGCCAAGCCGTCGCCCTTCTGGGTGACCCGGTGCTTGGTGTACAGGCCGGTATCGGCATCGTAGGTAAAGCCGACGTTGTAGCTGTGGGAAATCTTAATATCCAGGGTGGTGGCGTCGGTCAGACCCGCCTTTTTGCCGAAAACAAAGGGGGATTTGGTCTTGGTGGTGGTTTTGTAGCCGTATTTCTCGATGGCGTTCAGCACTTTCTCTTTCAGGAACGCCTTGCGGTTCCAGCTGACGTTGTCGCTGGCTTTCAAGGTGTCGTCCACCTCATAGGCGGACTCAATATCGTCGATGTCCAGGTCGCGGATGGCCTGGCGGGCGTCGCCGGAGCCGCCGATGTGGCAGTAGACGGCGTCCAGCGCATCCACAAAGCTGACGAAGTGGGGACGGGCGGAACGCACCGGGCCGATGCGGTCCGGAACGCGGTCGGCGCTGGAGAAAATGGCCAGCAGACGGGGGATGCCCGCCTCGGTCTCGGCCTCAAAGTACATATCGGCGTGCTCAATGCCGATCTGGGTGATGTCGGCGGACTCGTCCGGCACGGCAAAGGCCACGGGGCGGTTCTGCTTGCCGGTCATATCGTCAGCACCGGTGAGAGGATTGATGTTCTCTTTTTTCTTCTCGGTGGTGGTCGTGGTGGATTCGGTGGTCGTGGGCTCGGTGGGCTCCGGGGCGGGCTCCTCTTTCTTTTTGCAGGCGGTCAGACCCACCAGCAGAGCCAGACCCAACAGCAGCGCCAACACACGGCGGGTAACGATTTTCATAGGGATCGCTCCTTTGCTTTAAAATCTAGGTTTTATTCTAGCACGAAATGCGGCTTTTTTCAATAGTAAATTCCCCCAATTCCTTGACATTTTGTGGTTTTATGATTATAGTACTACTATACATAGTATATAGGCGCCCGTAGCTCAGCCGGATAGAGCATCCGCCTCCTAAGCGGAAGGCCGTGCGTTCGAATCGCGCCGGGCGCGCCAAACAAACCACCCAAACCCTGTTGGTTTGGGTGGTTTTGTCTTGACTTTTGTTAATGGCGGGGGTATAATAGGGGACAGAAACAAGGTCTGTCTTTTGCGCGAGTTGTCCGCCGACACCGACCCCATCGTTTATTCGGTCTGCCGGCTATGCGGCGGACTTTTTTTGTGGCCTTACAAGAACAAATTGGGTGAAAAGCACCGAAATATCCTGCTTTGAGGCAGATTCGGATTGCTCGCATCACCTTATGCGCAAAAACGGAGGTTGTTCGAAAAAAAGGAGGAAAGAAAATGAAACTCGTCTACAATGTCAAAGACAAGCCGAAGTTCGGTCAGCTGATCGTCTTCGCCATCCAACAGCTGCTGGCCATTATGGCCGCCACCATCGCGGTGCCCGCCATCGTGGGCAACGGCATGTCCGCCTCTGCCGCCATGTTCGGCGCCGGTGTGGGTACGCTGGTGTACCAGCTGTTCACCAAGTTCAGGAGCCCCGTGTTCCTGGGCTCGTCCTTTGCCTTCATCAGCTCCATGCTGGCCGCCTTTGCCGGTGCCGCCTCTATGGAGATCGGCTTTCTGGGCCTGATCGTGGGTGCCGCCCTGGCGGGTCTGGTGTACGTCGTCATCGCCCTGGTGGTGAAGTTTGTGGGCGTGGGCTGGATCAATAAGCTGATGCCTCCCGTGGTTATCGGCCCCACCGTGGCCATCATCGGTCTGTCCCTGTCCGGCGCCGCTATCAAGGACGTGTTCTCCTACGGTCCCCAGGATGCCAACGGCTCTTTCGTGATGTCCGGTAACATCTGGGTGTCGGTGATCTGTGCGCTGGTCACCCTGTTCGTAGTGGTGCTGTGCTCCACCTACGGCAAGAAGATGGTCAAGCTGATTCCTTTCATCATCGGTATTCTGGCCGGCTACGGCGTGGGCCTGATCTTCACCATTATCGGTAACGCCACCGGCAACGATGCGCTGAAGATTATTGATTTCGCTCCGTTTCAGGCTCTGGTCGCCGACGGCGTGGGCCTGTCCACCTTCGTTTCCCTGCCCGACTTCACCTTCGCCGCCGCGCTGAAGGGTCTGGAGAACGTGGATATGTCCTATATCGTCACCGTGGCGGTGGCCTACGTGCCGGTGGCCTTCGTGGTGTTCGCCGAGCACATCGCCGACCACAAGAACCTGTCCTCCATTATCGAGTCCGACCTGCTGGAGGAGCCCGGCCTGCACCGCACCCTGCTGGGTGACGGCGTTGGCTCTATGGTGGGCGCCATCTTCGGCGGCTGCCCCAACACCACCTACGGCGAGAGCGTGGGTTGCGTGGCCATCACCGGCAACGCCTCTGTGGTTACCATCACCGTTACCGCCATTATGGCTGTGCTGGTGTCCTTTATCTCTCCCTTCGTGGCTTTCCTGGATTCCATCCCCGGTTGCGTGATGGGCGGCGTGTGCATCACCCTGTACGGCTTCATCGCCGTGTCCGGCCTGAAGATGATCCAGAAGGTGGATTTGGAGAGCAACGCCAACCTGTTCACCGCCTCGGTTATCCTCATCTGCGGTATCGGCGGTATGGCGATGGCCATCGGTAAGGTGACCATCACCGCCATTGCCTGCGCCCTGATTCTGGGCATCGTGGTCAACCGTATGCTGAACAAGGCCAGCAAGTAATCAGCCTAAATTAAACCCCTGTAACCGCCGACGGATTTCCGTCGGCGGTTTTTTGCGCGCAGAAACTACGGGATAGTTTTGTGGTCGGATGGGTTTGACGATGAAAAGGATCCCGCCGCAGCGGGAAGGCCCCCTCCGGGAGGGGGCTGTCCGAGCAATGGCGAGGACTGGGGGAGAGTGCGTTACGATGAACACAGTGCCATCAATGGCGCCTCAGCCACCCCCTCCCGGAGGGAGGCTCAACCCCCGCCATGGAGCTATTTGTAATGGAAGAGGAACACGACCACCTAGATGTTTCACGTGAAACGGGGTGCGCCAACTCTGTACAGACCGCTTGTTTGTGTTGCACCCCCACGAGAATGTCGCTTTTGCTCCATTCTCCCACGTTTCTGCTCCGTAATACGGGGTGCGCCAACTCTGTACAGACCGTTTGTTTGCGTTGCACCCCCACGAGAATGTCGCTTTTGCTCCATTCTCCCACGTTTCTGCTCTGTAATACAAGGCAATAACGTTATCCTCGCCACAGTCGTTTTTTTTGGCAAAAAACTGCGTTTTCCCACCCAAAACAGTTTACAGACCCCTGTTTCTGTGATAAACTAGTACTTATAATAGGAATTTATACGAAAAATACGCAAAAACGGACAAGTGAGGACGACGTTATGGCAAAAATTATGGCAGTGGTCACCCAAAAGGGTGGCGTAGGAAAAACCACCTCGGCGGTGAATTTGGCATCGGCGATGGGGGCTTTGGGCAAAAAGTGCCTGTTGGTGGACATCGACCCCCAGGGTAACGCCACCAGCGGTGTGGGGGTGGACAAGCGAGAGGTAAAGCAGTCCACCTACGATATGTTGGTGGGCAGCGGCGACGCCCGTCAGGCGATTTTGGCGACCCCCTTTGAGAATCTGTGGGTGTTGCCCGCCAGCGTGTCTTTGGCGGGTGCCGAGATCGAGATGGTGGACATCCCCCATCGGGAAAAGCGGCTGAAGGCCGCCCTGGCGCCCTGCCGGGAGGCTTTTGACTACATCCTCATCGACTGCCCGCCGGCGCAGGGTCTGCTGACCCTCAACGCCTTGGTGGCGGCGGACACCTTCCTGATTCCCGCCCAGCCGGAATACTACGCGCTGGAGGGCATGGCACAGTTGATCGCGACCGTGCGACAGGTGAAGCGGTTGTACAACCCCACGCTCGAGCTGGAGGGCGTGATGTTCACGATGTACGACGGGCGCACCAACCTCACCCAGCAGGTGGTCGCGGAGGTCAAAAAGGTGTTCCCGCGCAAGGTGTACGGCACCGTGATTCCGCGCAGTGTGCGTTTGGCAGAGGCGCCGAGCTACGGGCGCCCCATCAACTATTACGATAAGAACGGCAAGTCGGATCGTTGCCATGTCGTTCTGTGAGCCAAGGAGTTGGAGAGATATTTTGTCTTCCTAAGACCGCTTGGCCTCCGACTTGTGTTCCCGCGCAAGGTGTACGGCACCGTGATTCCGCGCAGTGTGCGTTTGGCAGAGGCGCCGAGCTACGGGCGCCCCATCAACTATTACGATA
>JAZNSL010000009.1:0-52860 GCA_045591225.1 Acutalibacteraceae bacterium
TATGACCTGCACATGCTGCGGTGCTGTAGTGGACGCTGATATCGGTGATCTTACAAAGCAGCTTCGCGAGGCAAGTGGGCTTGAAATTACATCATACGATCTTGACCTCAAGGGCATTTGCCCCGATTGCCAGAGACAGGACAATCCATAGCAATCAAACTGTTCCATCAGCAAATATGGCACGGCATCTATCATACGCCGACCAATGACAATAATATTTCAGAAAATAAACTTATAACAAAAGGAGAAAACACTATGAAAAAGTATGTATGCGCTATCTGCGGTTATGTTCACGAAGGTCCCGAGGCTCCCGAATTCTGCCCTCAGTGCAAGGCTCCTGCTTCCAAGTTCAATGAGCAGCAGACCGGTGCCACCACATGGGCTGACGAGCACGTTGTAGGCGTTGCTCAGGGCGTTGACATGGAAATCATCGAAGGTCTTCGCGCCAACTTCACCGGCGAGTGCACCGAGGTCGGTATGTATCTGGCTATGGCCCGCGTTGCCCATCGTGAGGGTTATCCTGAGATCGGTCTGTACTGGGAAAAGGCTGCATATGAAGAGGCTGAGCACGCCGCCAAGTTTGCCGAGCTGCTGGGCGAGGTGCTGACCGACAGCACCAAGAAAAACCTGGAGATGCGTGTGGATGCCGAGAATGGCGCTACTGAAGGTAAGTTTGAGCTGGCCAAGAAAGCCAAGGAACTGGGTCTGGATGCCATCCACGACACCGTTCACGAAATGGCTCGCGACGAGGCTCGCCACGGCAAGGCGTTTGAGGGTCTTCTTAACCGTTATTTTAAGTAATATCTGATTGAAAAATCATCTTAGATGTGCTATCATAACGGTAGCACATCTTTTGTTTTTTGCGAGGAGGGCGCATATGTTTAATTCATTTGTTGATTTGGAGGGATATCTGTCCTCTGTAAAGCTAATCGTTGGCAGTGCTTTTATCTTCTTGATTTTGCTTGCAATAAATGTCTGCATTATTACAGGTTTATCGCATATCGTTAAACCCAGACCGTCTCACAAAAAGAATTATTTAGTTATGTGTTCGGTCATTACAATGCTACTTAACATAATATTTTTCATTTTATCATTATACGATAAGGCGTCAGTCGCGTTGGTACTTATACTAATAGCCGTATTTGCATATTTGGAATATTGGTTACTATCAAGATTTTCTGATAACAATCCGCTATTAGCAAGGGTCGTTATAGTACAGACGGCGACTAACTCTGCATTGTACTTTATTGGCTCATACCTCTTGTCTAGTTTTTATATCCTGCTTTTTTGTGTAAATGGAATTTAGAGAATGACTCTTAGAATTCGTAAATTTTCGTGTGATACAGCATCTGCTGACGACATTGTTGCCGTCGATTTATTAGGGACACCGACGGCGTCGGTGTCCCTATTTTGATAAATGAAGAGGTGATTTATATGAAGAAACTGGTGTGCTTATTGGTAGCGATCCTGTTGCTGACTCTTACTGCCGGTTGCTATTCCGCGCCCAATTCAGAGTTGGGGAAAGTGGATAGTGCGGCAGAGGGTGCTTCCGGTATGGATCAAGTGCCTGTGGATACCACAACCACGCGTGAAACCCTGCCGGTTGACGATGGCGAGGATACACCTGCGTCAACCGAAAGTACGAAGCCTTTAACCACTGCCGAGAATGAGGGCTCCACCACTACGGAAAAGGAACCTGCGACTACCACCGAGAAAGAGAAACTCACCACTGCGGTAAAAGAGGAGTACACCACCGCCCGGAGCGAGAGTTCCCTCGCTGTAACGACAAAGACCGTAGTGCAAGCCACTAAGAAAACTACTGAAAAAACAACAAAGAGCGTTACCAAATCCACAACGACAGAAAAAACGATACGCACTACGGCGGCCTATATCTCTAAGGAAAAAGCGAAAGCCATTGCGTTGGAGCGTGCCGGTGTAGTCGAGTCGGAGATTTCCAAGTACAAAATTGAACGGGAATACGACGACGATACGAAGCGTTGGAAGTATGAGATTGAATTTAACGTCGGTACCACCGAATACGACGTAGAAATCGATGTCGAGACCGGCAAGGTGCTTCGTTTTGAAAGGGAAGAGGAAAGAGATAGCACCCGCAAGACGGTGGTTACTACCGAACCGAGTACGTCCCGTGTCACCGAAAAGCAGATTTCCAGAGAAAGTGCAAAGCAGATTGCCTTGGAGTACGTTGGCGTCACGGAAGATGCCGTTTCGGAGTATGAGTCAGAGTTGGATTACGACGACGATACCGGACGATGGGAATACGAAATTGGCTTCCGTGTCGGCGCTGTCGAGTATGAACTGACGTTGGCCGCCAATGACGGAACGATTTTGAAGTCGGATAGAGAGATTGACGATTAACCGACGGAAAAATTATCAAATTTTCTCTTGACTATTGCGCAAACCTCTGTTATAATGCTAAAGTCCGTGAATGCGGGCAAATCCTTGCTTCTTCCGAGAGAAGAGGCCATTAGACCATAAGGAGGTGCAATCAATGCCCACTATCAAAGCATCCTATGAGGCCGTTTTCATTTTCTCCCTGTCCCAGGGTGAGGAGAACGTCACCGCACTGAAGGAGAAGTTCAGCAAGCTGATCGAGAAGCACGCTGAGCTCGGCGAGATCGACGAGTGGGGCAAGCGTAAGCTGGCCTATCTCATCAATGACGAGGCCGAGGGCTACTACGTCCTGTACAACTTCGTCAGCGGTCCCGACTTCCCTGCTGAGATGGAGCGCCGCGCCGGTATTACCGATGGCGTGTTGCGTACCATGATCATCCGCAAGGAAGAGAATTAAGGAGGTATATCTGTGAATTCTATCTGTTTGATGGGTCGTCTCACCGGTGACCCTGAGCTGAAGACCACACAGACCGGCGTTTCCGTTACCAGCTTCAGCGTGGCTGTGGATCGTGCCTATCGCTCTAAAGATCAAGAGCGTCAGACCGATTTCATCAACTGCGTTGCTTGGCGTAACACTGCCGAGTTTATCTCCCGCTATTTCCACAAGGGACAGCGCATTGCGCTGCAGGGAAGCCTGCAGTCCCGCAAGTACACGACCAACGATGGCAGCCAGCGTACTGTCTACGAGGTCGTGGTCGACAACGCATTCTTCTGTGAGTCCAAGGGCGGAAACGCCGGCGGTGCTCCCAGCTACGATTCCCAGATCCCCGCAGTGAGCGAGGCTAGACCCGCTTTCTCCACCGCCAATTCCGGCGATTTTGAGGAGATCCTCACCGACGAGGACCTGCCCTTCTGATTTGGGAACAGCTGAAAATTGTGAAAAGGAGGCCTTTCAATTATGGCAGAAAGAAATGAGAGACCCGAGCGCCCCATTCGCGGTCGTAAAGGTCATCGTAAGGTGTGCCAGTTCTGCGTCGATAAGATCGATTACATCGATTACAAGGACGTAGCTCGCCTGCGCCGTTGTATGTCTGAGCGTGCGAAGATCCTGCCCCGCCGTGTGACCGGTACTTGTGCCCGTCATCAGCGTGGTTTGACCACCGCTATCAAGCGTGCTCGTCAGGTTGCTCTGGTGCCCTTCGTCACCGACTAATCTGTTAGTACAAAAAATGCCTGACCCATCGGGGTCAGTCATTTTTTATTGCATTATCAGCAGTTTTTGGGTATGATCGGTGCCGCAGGGATCCGGGACGGGGCGGGTCAGTGCGTGGAGATCGGTAGCCACACACTCCAAATCGAAAATGCGCCTTGCGCGGTCATCCAAATCCTCCAACTGCGCCGTGCGGGTCAGTATGGGTAGCGTGGGGGAGGCAACCGAAAGAATTTCCCGACCGCGCCGATTCATTCCCAACACGCGGATGTAGGGCGGTAACTCTTCGGTGTCCTTGGCGGTTATGCCGATGAGTGCCGACCAAAGCACCCGGCGCAACCGCGCCAAGGGATACCGCCGGGTTTTTAGCGCAGTTAGCAGGTCGTCATAGTCGGTGGCGGTACGGGAGAGGGCATACAAGCGATTTTCCAACCCCTCGGAAATCCACGGTAGATCAGCGAAGTCAACCGCACGCATTTTTCGCAACGTGGTCAGCAAGGCGTTGTGCAAAATGTGGCTGTTGGAGGGGGATTCTCCGTTCTCAACCGACTGTTTTAGCTGTTCCCCGGTGGCGGACGGCATAAATTCCAGAGCCTTATCCACCTGTTCGTCACGAATCCAGTTGCGTAGCAAGGAGGCCGCCGCAAAGCCTTGATTAGGGACTTCTTGGTTGTGTAAAGCGCCTTGCCTTAACAGGGTAAATTTCTCGAAATCCGCCTGTTGATTGGCAATGGCGCGGAGATATTCGATGCCTAATGTGTTGTTGGGGGATGAAAGTGCAGTTGCTACTTCTTCGCCCAGTATATCGTCGGCGACGGTCTGTCCGGCAAGGGCATAAGGCACACCGGAGGCAAGAGCTCGTTTTAATGCCGTTTGATAATCCTTGTTTTGGGGCAGATCGGCCAGTTGTTGCAGAACTTCAACATTACCACATTCGCTACCAAAAGAGAGAAGATCTACACAACCAAGGGCGTTGAGAATGGCGACCCCACCGGCGGCAAAATTCTCTGCCGGGGCCATTGCCCAGGGCAGGGGCAATTCCAACACCAAGTCGGCACCACCGGCCAGTGCCATTTCTGCGCGGCGGAACTTGCTTACCAAGGCCGGCTCACCGCGCTGGGTGAAATTGCCGCTCATTACCACCACCACGTGGGAGGCGTTACCGCCGTTTTCGGCTCTGGTTGCCTCGATATGGGCGGCGTGCCCCTTGTGAAACGGGTCATATTCCGCAATTATTCCTGCAATTCGCAAAAAAGTGCCTCCTTTCTTGAAATAAGTATTGAAATTTTCTAAAATATCCTTTATTATATATTACGATATTTATTTAACAAAATCAATGAGGAGATGGAAAATTATGAAAATTTTGGTTATCAACGCCGGTAGTTCTTCCCTGAAGTATCAGCTCATCGATATGGATGGCGAAATCGTATTGGCAAAGGGTATCTGCGAGCGCATTGGTCTGGATGACGGTATCTTCACCCATAAGGCCAACGGCGATTCCTGGACCACCTATCCGGTTATGAAGAACCAGACCGAGGCTTTTGCTCAGGTCAAGAAGGCTCTGACCGAGGGTGAGGGCAAGGTTATCAACGACCTGTCCGAGGTTGGCGCCATCGGTCACCGTGTGGTGCAGGGTGGCGACCGTTTCGATCGCTCTGTCGTGGTTACCGAGAAGGTAAAAAAGGATATTGAGGAACTGGCCGCTCTGGCTCCTCTGCACAATATGGGCGCTCTGGCCGGCATCAACGCCGCCACCGAGACCTTCGGCGAAGAGATCACTCAGGTCGTCGTGTTCGATACCGCTTTCCACCAGACTATGGAGCAGAAGGTGTATATGTTTGCTCTGCCTTATGAGTATTACGAGAAGTACGGCGTCCGCCGCTATGGTGCTCACGGCACTTCCCACCGCTTTGTCAGCGCCCGTTGCTGCGAATTGTTGGGTAAGGTAGAGGGCACCCGCATCATTACTTGCCATCTGGGCAGTGGTTCCTCCATTTCTGCTATTAAGGACGGCAAGATTATGGATACCTCCATGGGTCTGACTCCTTTGGACGGCTTTATGATGGGTACCCGCACTGGCGGCTTTGATCCTTCCGCCGTTACCTACATTATGGAGAAAGAGGGCCTGACCCCCAAGCAGATGGACGACCTGATGAACAAGAAGTCCGGTACGCTGGGTGTATCCGGTGTGTCCAGTGACGACCGCGATATCGAAAAGGCCATTGCCGAGGGCAACGAGCGCGCCAAGCTGGCTTGGGATATGCGTACCTATCAGATCACCAAGATCGTGGGCGGCTACGTGGCTGCTCTGGGCGGTCTGGATGCCCTGGTGTTCACCGCCGGCATCGGTGAGAACCAGCACCTGATTCGTGAGGAGATCGTCAATGCTCTGGGCTATCTGGGCATGAAGCTGGATGCGGAGGCCAACAACGTCCGCGGTGTGGAGCGCCTGATCACCACCGCCGATTCTACCATTCCCGCCTACATCATTCCCACCAACGAGGAATTGGTTATCGCTCGGGATACTCTGGCTCTGGCTCAGTAAGAAGTGCAATAAAAAAACGGCAACCGCCGCACAGCGGTTGCCGTTTTTTTTGTTGTATGTGTTACTCGGCGTAGGCGCGGGGTCTAAACAGCAGGGTGATACACCAAATACCGGCCAGCGCCACCACCGTATAGACGATACGAGCCAACAGGGCATCGGCACCGCCAAACAACCAGGCCACCAGATCCAACTGAAACAGACCGATGCTGCCCCAGTTTAAGGCACCGATGATGGTCACGATCAAAGCGATTTTATTCAGCATAGCGATTTCTCCTTTCGTGGAATTTCGGGAACACTGAGAGTATGCACGAGGAAACGAAGAAATATACACTTTTCCGGTAAATTTCCTTTACTTGAATAAAAATGTGTGCTATAATTCGTCAATAAGTTAACAAATAAGGAGGCTGTTTCTATGCGGGCAGTAATTACGGTTGTGGGTAAAGATGCTGTAGGTATTTTGGCAAAGGTTGCCAACCGTTGCAGTGACCATAAAATCAACGTGATTGAGGTAACCCAGTCCATTTTGCAGGATATGTTTGCGATGATTATGATGGTGGATGTGTCCGCCTGCGATATTCCGTTTACGCAATTAGTGGATGAGATGGCTGACCTGGGCAAAGAGAACGGCTTGGTTATCCACTGTATGCACGAGGATATTTTTAACGCGATGCACACCATTTAAGGAGTAGATTATGTTAAACGGCAACAACGTTCTGGAAACCATTACATGATTCAGGAAGAGCATTTGGACGTCCGTACTATTACGATGGGCATTTCTCTTTTGGATTGTTGCGATAGCGATATCGACGTGGTTTGTAAAAAAGTGTATGAGAAGATCACCCGCTGTGCCAAAGACCTGGTGAAGACCGGCGAGGAGATCGAAAAGGAATTGGGCATTCCCATTGTGAACAAGCGCATCTCCATCACACCGGCGGCGATTGTTTTGGCCGGCTGTAAGGATAAAGATGCGGTAAAACTGGCGCTGACCCTGGAACGGGCAGCGGTGGCTTGTCGAGTGAATTTCTTGGGTGGTTTCTCCGCCTTGGTGCAAAAGGGATTCTCCGCCGGTGACCGCGAATTGATCGAGGCCATTCCCGAGGCATTGGCGGTTACCGAGCACATTTGCGCTTCGGTGAACGTGGGCTCCACCAAGGCAGGCATCAATATGGACGCCGTGGAGCTGATGGGCCGCATCGTGCGTCAGGCCGCCGAGCGCACTGCCGACCGCGGTTGCATCGGTCCTGCCAAGCTGGTGGTGCTGTGCAACGCGCCGGAGGATAACCCCTTTATGGCGGGCGCTTTCCACGGCGTCACCGAGCCGGATTGCGTCATCAACGTGGGTGTTTCCGGTCCGGGTGTGGTGCGTGCCGCACTGGCAAAGGCCGGGCCGGATAAAAACCTGAGCGAGATTGCGGATATCATCAAAAAGACCGCTTTTAAGATCACCCGTATGGGTCAGTTGGTGGCCCAGGAAGCCTCCAAGCGTCTGGGCGTGCCCTTTGGTATCGTGGATTTGTCCCTGGCTCCTACACCGGCTGTGGGCGATTCGGTGGCCTATATTTTAGAGGAAATTGGTTTGTCCCAGTGTGGTGGCCACGGAACCACCGCCTGTCTGGCTATGCTGAACGACGCCGTCAAAAAAGGTGGCGTGATGGCATCTTCCCACGTGGGCGGTTTGTCCGGTGCCTTTATCCCGGTGACCGAGGATGCCGGTATGATTGCCGCCGCCCGTAGCGGTTGTTTGACCATCGAGAAACTGGAAGCGATGACCTCGGTCTGCTCGGTGGGCTTGGATATGATCAATATCCCCGGTGATACCTCTGCAGAGGTAATTTCCGCGATTATCGCCGACGAGGCCGCCATTGGTATGGTGAACGGCAAAACCACCGCCGTTCGTGTCATCCCCGCCATCGGTATGGGCGTGGGTGAGGAACTGAATTTCGGCGGCTTGCTGGGCGAGGGCCCGGTGATGCCGCTGAATACCGCCGACCCGTCGGTGTTTATTCATCGTGGCGGTCGCATTCCTGCTCCTATGCACAGTTTGAAGAATTAATTAAAAAGCCGTTGCAACGGGTTTGGTTGCATCCTCTTTTTACTACACGTTCTTAAAATAACACCACGGGGCGGCATCCCAATTGGGAGAACTTTCGGCGAAAATGGTTTTGTCGGTGATGGGGTGGGGCAGGGTAAGACGATGGCTCCACAGCCCCAGATTTTTACCTTTTACGCCACCATAGCGGGTATCGCCGTACAAGGGCATTTTACGGGAAGCAAACTGCACCCGTATTTGATGGGTGCGCCCGGTGTGCAGTCGCACGCGAATCAGTGAAAATACGCCTTCTTGTGTGGTGACGGATTCTTGCACCGCATATTCCAGCACCGCTTCGCGGACCCCTTTGCGGGGGCGGTTCACCACGTAGGATTTATTGCGCCTCACGTCGTGATACAGAAGGTCAGTGAGGGTATCGGCTTCCTTGTCCGGGCAACCCTGCACCACCGCCAGGTATTCCTTTTGGAATTTGTCGTGCTGACCCACCAGCGCAGATAGTTTGGTCGCCGCTTTGTCGGTGCGGGCATACACCATCACACCACCGGTAGGCTTGTCCAAGCGATGCACCGCTTTCACAGGGTGCCCGGTCAGCTCCAATCGGTGCGGAAGGCTGTCGCCGTCCTGCACCGATTGTGAGGAGAGTCCCACCGGTTTTTCCACCAAAAGCAGGTGGTTATCTTCGTAAAGAATGGTGGACATTAGTCACGCTTCATGGTAGCCAGGAAAGCCTTGTGAGCCATATATACGTCGATCTTGGACACGATCTCCATCGGCGCGTGCATGCTCAGGACCGGCACGCCCAGGTCCACGGTATCCACGTCCATATTGGCGATGAACTGAGCCACGGTACCGCCGCCGCCGGCATCTACCTTGCCCAGCTCGCCGGTCTGCCACAGAACCTCGTTCTGGTCCAGAATGGCGCGAACCTTGCCCATATACTCGGCAGAAGCATCGCTGGTACCACCCTTACCGCCGCCACCGGTGTACTTGGTAATGCATACACCGTGGTTAACCTTAGCGGCATTGGAGGGAACCATCACTTCGGGGTACAGGGGATCCAAAGCGGCGTTAACGTCGGCGGACAGACAGATGGAGTTGGACAGGACGTGATGACCCTTCTCACCGAATGCGGCGGCAATGTCATCAATGAAATACTCCAGGAATGCGGACTGCATACCGGTGTTGCCGGCGGAACCGGTCTCCTCCTTGTCAGCTAAAATGGTGACAGCCGTATAGGCGGGGGTCTCGGCATCCAGAATAGCGGTCACAGCGGGGTAAGCGCAAACGCGGTCGTCGTGACCGTAGGCGCCGATGAGGCTGCGATCGAAGCCGATGTCCTTAGCCTTATAGGTGGGAACGGCCTCCAGCTCGGCGGAGAGGAAATCCTCCTCCACGATGCCGTACTTCTCGTGCAGAATGTTCAGGATGTTCAGTTTAACGGCGTCGCTGCCCTCCTCATCTTTGAAAGGACGAGAGCCGATGAGAATATCCAGGCTTTCGCCACGGACCACGTCACCGGCGTTGCGGCTCATCTGCTCGCGGCCCAAGTGGGGCAGCAGATCGGTGATGCAGAATACGGGGTCTTTCTCATCCTCACCGATGTTGACGGTGACGGAGGTACCGTCCTTGCGGATGATCACGCCGTGCAGAGCCAGCGGGATGGCGGTCCACTGATACTTCTTGATACCGCCATAGTAACGGGTATCGAAGTAGGCCAGCTCGGTGTTCTCATACAGCGGCACCGGCTTCAGGTCCAGACGGGGGGAATCGATGTGGGCGGCGGCGATGGTAACACCGTCGGTGATGGGGCGGGTGCCGATGGTGGCCATCAGTAGAGCCTTGCCGCGGTTGTTCAGATACACCTTGTCACCGGCCTTCAGCGCCATGCCCTTAACGTAGGGGACAAAGCCCTTAGCCTCAGCCAGCTTGATGGCCGCAACAACGGCCTCGCGCTCGGTCTTGGCATCGTCCAAATAGGCCTTATAGCCTTCGCAATAGGCGTCAATGACCGCGATGTTCTCGTCGGACAGAGAAGCGAAGCCGTTTTTGGACTTCATAACCAGTTTTTCCCGCAGCAACTCGGCTGCGCTTTTTTCTTTCTTTTCGCTCATAGATATTTCCACCTTTCTAAAATTATTACGGAATTGAATATAACTGCTGATACCGTTTTTGGGTTTTCAGCACACGGCGGACGTACTCCGCCGTTTCTTCATAAGGAATGTTTTCTAAGGTCTTGCTGTCCGAGGAATAGTCGGGGTTATTCAGCCATTCCTGAACGCGACCTTGTCCGGCGTTATAGGCCGCCAGCACGGTTTCGATGCTATCGAATCGCTCGGATAGTAGAGTTATGACGTAGCACCCTGTCCGAATGTTGGTTTCCGGGTCGAAGAGATCGTCGGGTGTACTCTGGGCTTCACCGGCCCGTTCCGATGCCCAGCGATAGGTGTCATCGGTAATTTGCATCAGTCCTTTGGCATTGGCCGTGGAAACGGCATCCGGGTCAAACTTGCTTTCGGTATGGATCACCGCGTAGACCAGAGATGGCTCTAACTGAAACTTCTCCGCCGCTTCGGAGACGATATCTTCATATTTCAGAGGATACCACCACTGGATGGTGTAACCCACAGCGTAATGCAGAGTTGGTATCAACAGGGCAAGGATCAACAGGGCGATGCCGAATCGGAATATCCGTTGTTTCGGTTTGTTCATTCCACCGACCACCATCCTTTCCGTTGCTCCCACAGCCTTTTTGCTTGTTGTTGGAGGGAGAGTAGGTCGCCGGTGTTTTGGATGACCGAAACACCTTCGCGACAGTAGAAGCTATCCGGATGTTGCGCTTTCATACGCAGGCGCGCTTCTTCTTCCGTTAGATTATCCCGTGCCATAATGCGGGCCAGTCGGTCTTGCTCCGGGGCTATAACTGCCACAACGTGGTGGCAGATTTTATCAAATTCCGCCTCAAACAGCAACGGCGCATCCACCACAGCCACGCTGTGTCCCTCGTCAGCAGCTTTTTCTAACAGTTGCTGGGTGAGAGTAAGTATGGCGGGATGGATAATGGCGTTTAGGGTAGCCGTATCTTGCGGAGACGCAAAGGCTTTTTTAGCCAGGCTTGCCCGGTTGAGGGTGCCGTCCTCATTGAGAATATCGTGTGAAAACGCTTCAACCAATCGATCTAAGCAAGGGGAGTGCAGTTCCACCACCTGGCGAGCCAGCCCGTCGGTGTCGATGATGGGAACGCCCAGTTCTCTCCAAGCATCCGCAACGACGGATTTGCCGGCACCGGTGGGGCCGGTGAGACCAACCACCCGAATAGTGTTGATTATGCGGAATGCCGCCGCACGGAGCAATCGGTTATACACGGCCAAACCCACACCGGTGGGCTTGGGGCAAACGGCATACACCGTTTTGGCGCCTTGCTCGTCCAACTGTCGGAGTGCGTCAAACAGTTGCTGGGCTTGGGTGAGAGGATCCTCCCGCTTACCGTAGGTAACGGACGGAACATCCGGTGAATCTTCCTCAAAGCATAGGGCGAACACACCGGGGGCTTTGTGCCGATTGACAAACTCTGCGTAAGCATCCGGCGTTCCTTTTACGATATGCACCTCTGCTTTGGGGGCGTAATGCTTGTATTTCATACCCGGAGAGGCGGCGATAGCTCCCTTTTCCAGGTCGTGGGTAACCGCCGCGTCGATCTCAATGGGTCCTACGACCTCTTCAATCATCTCGGGGGTGATACCGCCGGGGCGTAGCAGACGGGGTGGTGCGTGACATAGGTCAAGCACCGTAGACTCTACACCGAAATCACAGGATCCACCATCCAAAATGGCGGGGATACGCCCCTGCATATCTTCCATTACGCGGTGAGCATTGGTGGGACTGGGAGATCCGGACCGGTTAGCGGATGGCGCCGCCAACGGACAGCCGGAATGGAGGATCACCGCCTGAGCCACAGGGTGAGAGGGGAAACGTACCGCCACGGTGGTAAGACCACCGGTCACTTCTTTGGGGATGCAATCGGCGGCGGGTAAAATCATGGTTAATGGACCGGGCCAATAGGTATCAGCCAGTTTCTTTGCCGTGTCCGGGATGTGGGTAACCAGCGGTTCCCAATCCTTGATATCCCCAATATGCACAATCAGAGGGTTATCCGTTGGTCGGTCCTTGGCGGCGAAGATGGCGGCGACCGCCTTGCCGTTAAGGGCATCTGCCGCCAACCCATAAACGGTTTCGGTGGGGATGGCTACCGGTTGTCCATCCTGCAACAACCGGGCGGCCGTATCAATGCCTTCGCTATTCGGTTGTAACAGTTTGGTATCCATAATTACCTCACAATTATTGTTGGTTTTGCAGTTGTTCGGCGCGATGGGCGGTGATTAGGGCTTCGATCACCTCGTCCAAATCGCCGTTCAAAATGCTGTCGATTTTATACAGAGTCAGGCCGATGCGATGATCGGTAACGCGACCCTGTGGGAAATTATAGGTGCGAATGCGTTCACTGCGATCGCCGGTGCCGACCTGGGATTTGCGGTCGGCGGCGATGGCGGATTGCTGTTCGGTTTGCTTTTGCTCCAACAACCGTGCGCGAAGCACCCGCATAGCCTTATCCTTGTTTTTGAACTGGCTTCGTTCATCTTGGCACTCTACCACCGTTCCGGTGGGAAGGTGGGTGATGCGAATGGCGGATTCGGTTTTGTTGATATGTTGACCGCCGGCACCGCTGGAGCGGAACGTATCGATTTGCAGATCGCTTTGGTTGATTTCCAACTCCACCTCTTCCGCTTCCGGGAGCACCGCTACCGTCACGGTGGAGGTGTGGATGCGGCCGCCGGTTTCGGTCTCGGGGACGCGCTGTACCCGGTGTACACCGCTTTCGAATTTAAATCGGCTGTAGGCGCCGTCGCCGGAGATCATAAAACTGACCTCTTTACAACCGCCCAATTCGGTCTCGTTGATGTTGAGAGGCTCTGTACGGAATCCTTGTTTCTCCGCATACATCGTATACATACGGTGCAGGGAATGGGCGAATAAGGCGGATTCTTCACCACCGGCACCGGCGCGGATCTCCACAATCACGTTTTTACTGTCGTTGGTGTCTTTGGGCAACAGCAGAATTTTGATTTGTTCGGTTAGGGTTTCCAGCGCGGTTTTGGCGGTGGAAAACTCGTCTTGAGCCAGTTGGCGCAACTCAGGGTCGCTGTCGTTCATCATTTCCTTGGCATCGTCTAAACTTTGCTTATAGGCGATATAGTCGGCGTATGCCTCGGCGATGGGCCGCAGTTCGTTGGTCTCTTTCATCAAAGCGCTGTACAGTTCCGGCTGTGTGGTGACCTCCGGTTGATACAGACGGCTGTTGATTTCTTCATAGCGATTGGCAATCGCTTGTAACTTATCTGTCATAGGTTGGTCCGCCTTTCTGTGCACTTGTATGTATACACAGAAAACTACTCGTCCCGTAGCACCTTGCGGATGTTTTTCTCCGCTTTGTGGCGGGGGATCATCATTTCGTGCCCACAACCGGCACAGCGCAGACGAAAATCCATTCCGATACGTAACACGGAAAAGGTATGGCTACCACAAGGGTGATTCTTTTTCATTTCTAACATGTCACCGACACGGATATCCATAATCGTCCTCCTCACGCGTTACTTCTTTATATAATAACATAACTCATGAGATTATGCAATGAGGAAAGCGAAAAAACTTATCACTCTTTTTACTTTTTAAAGTAAAAAAGACCTGCTTTCGATAGCAGGTCTTTTCACATAATCATTCCGCATCCAATTCTTTTAGAATGGTCGGCAAATCCTGTTGCAAGCGATCACACAATCTGCTGAGTGTTTCCGCAGGTAAAGTGCCGTTGATGGAGAGCACCACATCGTCAGCCACAACCATACGGGGGAAGGTGAACGTACCGTAACTGCGGGGCTGTGTGACGTTGACCGGTATGCCTTTGTTTTTGCACTCGGTGGAGATGGCGATGTTCAGGTTGTTATCGTCGGTGGCGGCAACGCACAGCTGGGAATTGGTGCAATCACCGCGAAAATACTTGCGGGGGATATGGCGGATGATTCCTTCTTCACTCATTTTAACGAGTTCAGAGCACGGGTCGGGGCAGACTAAGGTCACTTTAGCACCAAAGCGAATGAGTTCATTCACGCGGCGCAGGGCGCTTTTACCACCGCCGAAAACAGTGCAGTTATTTCCTTTTAAGTCGATGAGAAGGGGAAATCCGATGGCCATAGTTATCCCTCCGATGCATTTTCCTTCAATTTATATCATAACATAGTGAATGTAAAGGTACAATGGGTAATTGCACTAAACTTTCGGTTAGCAAATTGTTAAAAGCAAATAAAAGCCGGTGAATAAATACTCCGTTGCGCGACCATACTGTGTATGAGCAAAGGAGGAACGGATTATGAAAGATAACGTACGTGGACACTCTCGTTTTTACCGTTTTTTTCGTGGTAATGGTGTGTTTGTAGCCTTGGCAGTGAGCTTGTTGGCGGTGGGTGGCGTGATGGCGGTTGCCTTTGGACGACAGTCAACCACCCAGCCACCTGTGGAAACGCCGGTGGAGCAGATTGTGACCAATCAGCCGGACGACCGCACCACCACGACCACGACTCCATCCACCACCGCCACCACCGAACCGGAAACCACCAATGAATTGTACGTGTTGCCATTAACCAATACGGTGCAAAAAATCTTTTCCATACAAGAACCCCTATATTCCGAAACTATGGCGGATTGGCGGGTTCACACCGGCACGGATTTTGCCGGTGAGGAGGGTCAGCAGGTTAAGGCCATTGCAGGGGGAACGGTAGAATCTATCGAAACCGACCCTTTGTGGGGCGAAGTGCTGGTCATCGACCATGGTGTGGGCGTGAAATCCCGTTATTGCGGTGTTTCTCCATCGGTTAAGGTAGGGGATGAGGTGGATATCTGCGATGAGATCGGCAGTTTGACAGAGGTCCCTTGCGAGAGTGCACAGCCCGCACATCTTCATTTTGAAATTTTGGTGGACGGACAGCCGGTGGATCCGGTATCCGCCATCGCATTGGATGTTCGGTACGCCGAAACCATCGAATAATCCCGCCCTCGGAAGCCACTGAGTTTCATAACGAAAGCTGTGTGGAAGCGGTCAGAAGGGCAAAAAAACAGCCACCGAAAATGGTGGCTGTTTTTTTAGAAGAAATCGGTGAAAAATCTTGACAAAACAGGGGAGTTCTTTTATACTAATTACTGATAAATGCGTTGACGGAGAATAAGCAGAATGGGACGCGTTCAGAGAGGGTTCTTGATGCAAATGCATCGCTGTGAGAGAGCCTCGCCGGATATTCTGCCCGCCACTCCCGAGCACCCCGTGAGATAAACGGTGGCGTCCGACCTGCGTTAGAGGTCAATTAAGTGGCACAGACTGCTGTGCAATTTGGGTGGTACCACGGAACCTCCGTCCCATACTGGGGCGGAGGTTTCTTTATTTTCCCCTGATAGAAAGGATGAAAGAAAATGGCTAAAGAACTGAAAAAGTATGGTGTTAACGAACTGCGTGAGATGTATCTGTCCTTCTTTGAGAGCAAGGAACATCTCCGTCTGCCCAGTTTTTCGCTGGTGCCACATAACGATAAGAGCTTGCTGCTTATCAATGCGGGTATGACCCCGCTCAAGCCCTATTTCACCGGCGCAGAGGTACCGCCTCGCAATCGGGTCACTACCTGTCAGAAGTGCATCCGTACCGGTGATATTGAGAACGTGGGTAAAACCGCCCGCCACGGCACCTTCTTTGAGATGCTGGGAAACTTCTCTTTTGGTGATTATTTCAAGAAAGAGGCTATTGACTGGACTTGGGAGTTCCTGACCGACGTGGTCGGACTGGATGCTGACCGTCTGTATCCCTCTGTGTATGTGGACGATGACGAAGCTTTTGAAATTTGGAATAAGGACATCGGCATCGCCCCCGATCGCATTTTCCGTTTCGGCAAGGCGGATAACTTCTGGGAGCACGGTGCCGGTCCCTGCGGCCCTTGTTCTGAGATCTACTACGACCGCGGTGAAAAATACGGTTGCGGTAGCCCGGACTGTAAGGTGGGTTGTGAGTGCGACCGCTTCATCGAGGTGTGGAACAACGTGTTCACCCAGTTCGAGAACGATGGCGCCGGTAACTACACTACTTTGGAGAAGAAGAATATCGATACCGGTATGGGTCTGGAGCGTCTGGCTGCGGTGGTGCAGGATGTGGACTCCATTTTCGACGTGGACACCCTCTACGCTCTGCGTCAGCACGTGTGCGACCTGTCCGGTAAGACCTATAAAGAGGACGCTCAGAACGACGTGTCCATCCGTTTGATCACCGACCATATCCGTTCGGCTACCTTTATGATTTCCGACGGCATTATGCCCACCAACGAGGGTCGCGGTTACGTTCTGCGCCGCTTGATTCGTCGTGCCGCCCGTCACGGTCGTCTGCTGGGCATTGATGGTCAGTTCCTGGCCGGCCTGAGCCGTACGGTGATCGAGGGTTCTAAGGACGGTTATCCCGAGTTGGACGAGAAAAAGGAGTTTATCTTCAAGGTGCTGTCCAACGAGGAGACTCAGTTCAATAAAACCATTGACCAGGGCCTGCGCATTCTCGCCGATATGGAAGAGGAGATGCAGCAGTCCGGCAAGACTATGCTGGATGGCGTTTCTGTGTTTAAATTGTACGATACTTATGGTTTCCCGGTTGACCTGACCCGTGAGATTCTTACCGAAAAGGGATACACCATCGACGAGGATGGCTTTAAGGCCGAGATGGAACAGCAGCGCACCCGTGCCCGTACCTCCCGCGAGGTAACCAACTATATGGGTGCCGATGCGACTGTGTACGATCAGATTGATGCCTCCGTTACTTCAGCTTTCGTTGGCTATGAGAATTTGACCGCTACCTCCAACGTGCTGGTGCTGGCCGGTGAGGCCGAGCTGGTGGACAGCCTGGTGGAGGGCCAGTCCGGCACCGTGTTTACTGCTGTAACGCCTTTCTATGCCACCATGGGTGGTCAGGAGGGTGACTCCGGCGTGATTATCGGTAAAAACGGCAAGTTTGCCGTGTCCGAGACCATCAAACTGCGCGGCGGTAAGGTTGGCCACGTAGGTAAAGTGCTGGAAGGTATGATTTCTGTGGGCGACGAGGTGGAACTGTCTGTGGAGAGCACCTCCCGTCAGTTGACCTGTAAGAACCACTCCGCTACCCACTTGCTGCAGAAGGCTCTGCGCACCGTCTTGGGTGAGCACGTTGAACAGAAGGGATCTTTGGTAACTCCCACTCGTCTGCGTTTCGACTTTGCTCATTTCCAGGCCATGACCGCCGAGGAGATGGCCAAGGTAGAGGCTCTGGTGAACCAGCAGATTGCTGCCGACCTGCCTGTGGTTACTGCCGAAATGACGGTGGACGAGGCCAAAAAGTCCGGCGCTATGGCTCTGTTCGGCGAGAAGTACGGCGACACCGTGCGTGTGGTTACTATGGGTGATTTCTCCAAGGAACTGTGCGGCGGAACTCACGTTTCCCATACCGGCGTGATCACCACCTTTAAGATTGTCAGCGAGAGCGGTATTGCCGCCGGTGTCCGCCGTATTGAGGCGATTACCGGTGAGAATGTGTTGGCATACTACGCTTCTTTGGAGAAGCGTATGGGCACCATTGCCGGTCTGCTGAAAGCTAAGGACAGCGAAATTGAGGATAAGATTGCCGCCCTGACCGCTCAGGTCAAGAGCTTGTCCGCCGAGAATGAGTCGCTGAAGAATAAACTGGCCCAGAGTTCTCTGGGTGACGTGATGAGCCAGGTGCAGGAGATCAAGGGTGTCAAGGTGCTGGCGACCCGCGTTCCCGGTCTGGATGCCGGCGGTCTGCGTGAGCTGGGCGATCAGCTCCGGGATAAGATCGGCGAGGGCATCGTGGTGCTGGTAACCACCACCGAGGACAAGGTGAGCATTTTGGCCACCGCCACCGCCGGTGCGGTTGCCAAGGGCGCCCATTCCGGTAACATTGTCCGTGCCATTGCCGCTGTTTGCGACGGTAAGGGTGGCGGTCGTCCTGATTCTGCTATGGCCGGTGGTAAGGACGTTTCCAAGGCGGATGACGTGGTAGCGGCCGTGGCCGATACCGTCGCCGGTATGCTGAAAGACTAAGAGAGGTTCTGACTATGGATTGCTTGTTCTGTAAAATCGTGGCAGGGGAGATCCCTTCCAATAAAGTCTATGAGGACGACAAAATTCTGGCTTTTCACGACATCGCTCCGTCGATGCCTGTACACGTGTTGTTCATTCCCAAAACCCACTTGGCGGGTGTGCGGGACGTCACCGCCGATAATGCGGCGGTGGTGGCCCACATTTTCAGTGTGATCCCTCAAGTGGCTAAGGAGTTGGGACTTACCGATTACCGTGTGGTGACCAACAACGGCCCCGAGGCCTGTCAGTCGGTGCAGCATCTGCATTTCCACCTGTTAGGCGGCAAGCAGATGGGCGGTATGGTGTGATCGGATGAACTATATTGTCGTAGATCTGGAATGGAACGGAAGCTGGTCCAAAAAGGCACACGGCTATTTCAATGAAATTATTGAGGTGGGCGCGGTCAAGGTGGATGAACAAATGCGTATAGTGGATGAGTTTCGCGCGGCCATCAAACCGGTGGTCAGCAAGAAACTGTCCAATATCGTTACCGATCTGACCAATATCACCGCCGAGGAACTGGAGGACGGCACCACCTTTATGGGGATGATGCGCCAGCTCACCCGCTGGATGGGTAAAGAGCCGTCCGTCGTGCTGACCTGGAGCACCACCGATCTGTTGGTGTTGATGGAGAACTGTCGGTATTTTACCGGCCGTCAAGAGATTCCGTTTCTGAAAAACTATATGGATTTTCAGGTGTACGCCCAGCAGAGAATGGGTGTGGACATCTCCCAGCAACTGGGATTGGCCCGTGCCGGAGAGATGTTGGGTATCCCTGAGGACGATATGTCTCTACACCGGGCGCTGGATGACAGCAAACTGACCGCTGCGATTTTGCAAAAGGTGTACGATAAGGACACTTTTGCAGAGACTATCCTGCCGGTGGATGGTGAGTTTTACAAGCGAATCACCTTTAAGACTGTGATCATCAAGGATTTGGATGATCCGTTGGTGAAACGGAGCGAGCTGACATTTAATTGCCCGGAATGCGGGCAGAATATGAAGCGTAAAGGCTCTTGGCGGTTCCGCAGCCGTGCATTTTGCGCCGAGTTTTCCTGCCGCCGTTGTGAGAAGAAATACAACGGTCGCGTTCAGTTCCGTCTGCGGTACGAGGGTGTTGAGGTGAAAAAGAAACTCAATGAGATTCTACCCAAAGTCGAGCAACCGGAAGAAGAATCCGCGCAAGTATAAATCGATCGAAAGGAGCGTTCCCTATGACCGAAGCGTTGGCATCGCAACGTATAGACGAATTGCGGGAAATCATTGAATACCACAGCCGTCGCTATTATGACGAGGATGCTCCCGAAATCGAAGACGACGAATTTGATGCGCTGACCCGGGAACTGAAACAGTTGGAGGAGCAATATCCGCATTTGGTCACACCGGATTCTTACACCCAGCGTGTCCACGGTCAGGTGTCCAAACTGTTTGACTCGGTGGTTCATGAGGTGCCGCTGGGTAGCTTGCAGGACGTGTTTTCCAAAGAGGAAGTCTATGCTTTTGACCGCCGCGTGCGTGAAACGGTCGAAAACCCTCTGTACGTAGTCGAGCCGAAGATCGACGGCCTTTCGGTGGCTATCGAATACCGCGACGGCAAGTTTTATCGCGGTGCCACCCGGGGCGATGGCAACACCGGCGAGGACGTGTCCGCCAATCTGCTGGAAATCGCCGATATCCCCAAGGTGTTGACCCAGCCGGTCAAGCGGCTGATTGTGCGTGGAGAGGTGTATATGTCCAGGGAGAGCTTCGCCGCGTTGGTGCGCGAGCAGGAGGAGAATGGTGGCAAACTGTTCAAAAACCCCCGCAACTCGGCAGCCGGTACGTTGCGTCAGAAAGATTCTTCCGTGGTTGCAAAACGGAATTTGTCCATTTTTGTATTCAATATGCAGTTGGTTGAGGGTGAGGAGATTACCTTCCACAGCCAATCCCTTGAGCGGATGAAGGCTCTCGGATTCCCTGTGGTACCGTTCTACTATGTAACGGATAATGTGGAGGAAATCGTGAACCATATCCGCGAAATCGGTCAAAGACGCCCGGATTTGCCCTTTGACATCGATGGCGCGGTTGTAAAGGTTGATAACTTTACGGATAGAGAAAGCCTGGGAAGTACCAGCAAATTCCCCAAGTGGGCCCTGGCCTATAAGTATCCGCCCGAGGAAAAGGAGACCGTTCTGCGTGACGTTGAGGTCAATGTCGGTCGTACCGGTGTTTTGACCCCTACCGGCGTGTTTGATCCGGTGATTTTGGCTGGCACCACCGTCAGCCGAGCGACCCTGCACAACCAAAACTTTATCGACGAAAAAGCATTGGCTATCGGCGATACCGTGATCATGCGAAAAGCCGGCGACATCATCCCCGAGGTGGTGCGGGTGGTAAAACACAGCGGAGAATCCGTTTATCGCTTGCCTTCGGTTTGTCCTTCCTGCGGTGAAAGGGTTATCCGTGAAGAGGATGAAGCCGACCTGCGTTGCGTAAATCCTTCTTGTCCTGCACAGCGGCTGAGAAATCTCATTCATTTTACCTCCAAGAATGCTATGGATATGGATGGCTTGGGACCTGCCGTGTTGGAGAAGCTGGTGCAAGAAAACGGTTTGACCTACGCATCCGATTTGTATACGTTAACCGTTGAGGATATCTGTCGCCTTGAGGGCTTCCAGCAAAAGTCTGCCGAGAACGTCGTAAAGGCGGTGGAGAACTCCAAATCCAACGATTTGTATCGAGTCATCTTTGGCTTAGGCATCCGTCACATTGGCGAAAAAGCGGCCAAGTTGTTGGCACAGCGATTCGGCACGATGGAGGCGATAATGGATGCCTCTTTGGATGAGGTTGCCGCCATCGACGGCTTTGGAGAGGTGATGGCCCGGAGTGTGGTATCCTTCTTTGCCTTGGAGCCTTCAAAGGTTCTGGTGCAAAGGCTGAAAGAAGCCGGTGTCAATATGACCGCGCAGGTCAGTAGGGTGGACGATCGCTTCGCGGGGGTTACCTTTGTGCTGACCGGTACCCTTCCTACGATGAAACGTAGCGAGGCGGCGGCACTGGTGGAGCAGTACGGCGGTAAGACCGTCGGCAGTGTATCCAAGAAGACCGGTTACGTCTTGGCGGGTGAGGATGCCGGTAGTAAGCTTACCAAGGCACAGCAATTAGGTGTGCCGGTGATCGATGAGGCAACTTTTCTGAAAATGTTGGAATAAAATTAGGTATTATAAAAAGCCACCGAGCTTCGGTGGCTTTTTCTTTGCAGAAAATTCAAAATTTTAACAAAAACCTCTTGACAAACATTGGAAATAGGGTATAATGATGTCAGTTAGCAACCGCTAACCAACTGTTGCAAGGAGATGAGACTATGACGTTGCTGGATGCACAAGAGGGACAGGAATACATCATCCGCGCCATCGAGACGGATGACGAAGAGTTGGATGCGTTTCTGTTTTCTTTGGGGTGTTACAGCGGCGAGCCGATCACGGTCATTTCTCATCGCCGCGGAGGCAGCGTTGTAGCGATCAAGGACGGTCGCTATAATTTTGATGCACAGCTGACACAAGCGATTATTGTATAACGCTGTTGATTAATGGCGGCAGGGGACTGTCGCTTTCATTTTCACAGCGAGTTAGCAATAGGTAACTCGCTGTCAATTAGGAGGTAATAACTATGAGAATTGCATTGGCAGGTAATCCGAATAGCGGCAAGACCACCATGTACAATGCGCTGACCGGTCAGAGCGAAAAGGTGGGTAACTGGGCCGGCGTTACGGTGGAAAAGAAAGAAAACCCCATCAAAAGGGCGTATGCAGTCGGTGAGGAAGTGCTGATTGCCGTTGATTTGCCCGGTGCGTATTCGATGTCGCCTTTTACGTCGGAGGAGAGCGTCACCAGCGCTTACGTTAAGAACGAGAATCCGGACGTTATCATTAATATTGTGGATGCAACCAACCTGAGCCGTAGCTTGTTTTTCACCACCCAGTTGCTGGAATTGGGTATTCCTGTGGTGGTTTCTCTGAACAAAGCTGACGTGAATGAGAAGAAAAAGACGGTTATCAATGTAGAGGCTTTGTCTCAAAAACTGGGCTGTCCGGTGGTGGAAACCGTTTCCACCACTAATGAGGGACTTGCCGACGTGATTCGCGTAGCGGTTGAAAACGCCGGAACGGTGCAGGCGGCACCCTATATTCAGGAAGCAATTGATGAAACCGATAAAAAGGCGGTGCAAGCCGCCGACCGCAAGCGGTTTGCCTTTGTTAACGGTATTGTGAAGTCGGTGGAAACCCGCAAAGTACGAACCAATGCCTTTACCAAGCAGGATGCCTTTGACAAGGTTATCACGAATCCGATTATCGGTTTGGTTATTTTTGCGGCGGTTATGTTCCTGGTGTTCCAGATTTCTCAGGCTTGGGTCGGCCCGTGGTTGGCGGACGGCTATGAGTTTGAAAACGGAACCGTCATTCCCGGTCTGGTTACCCTGATCGATTGGTTTAAGGAGTGGGTAATCGAGCTGCTGGCAATCGCCAACGTGCATCCCTTTGTGTCCGCCTTGCTGACCGAGGGTATTATTGGCGGCGTCAGTGCCGTTGTTGGTTTCCTGCCCCTGGTGATGGTGATGTATTTCCTCATTGCCCTGCTGGAGGATTGCGGTTATATGGCCCGTGCCACGGTGGTGCTTGATCCGATTTTCAAGAAGGTCGGCTTATCCGGCAAATCGGTGATTCCCTTTATCGTGGGCACCGGCTGTGCCATTCCCGGCATAATGGCAGCCCGTACCATTCGTAACGAGCGGGAGCGTAACGCCACCGCTATGTTAACTCCCTTTATGCCTTGCGGCGCCAAATTGCCGGTTATCGCGTTGTTTGCCGGTGCATTCTTTGACAATGCTTCTTGGGTTGGTACCTTGATGTATTTCGTTGGTATTGCGCTGATTTTGTTGGGAGCATTGCTGGTGAATAAGATTGCCGGTCATAAAAACCGTAAATCCTTCTTCATTATGGAGTTGCCGGAATATAAGGCTCCCAGTTTCAAGCGGGCGGCTCTGTCTATGCTTTCCCGTGGTTGGGCTTACGTTGTGAAAGCGGGTACCATTATACTGCTGTGCAATGCCATCGTATACATTATGCAGTCCTTTAACTGGAGTTTGCAGTTGGTGGAAGAGGAGATGGCACACACCTCCATTCTTGCCTCTATCGCTAATCCCATCGCCGTTTTGCTGATTCCCATCGGTGCCGGCATTTGGCAGTTGGCGGCGGCTTCCGTCACCGGCTTTATTGCCAAGGAAAACGTGGTTGGCACGTTGGCGGTTTGCTTCGGCATCTCCAATCTAATTGACACCGAGGCGCTGGAAATGGTGGAGGGTGCCGGTAACGAGATCGCCCTGGCCTTTGGCGGCGGCGAGATCCCCATGACCGCCGTAGCCGCGCTGGCCTATCTGATGTTCAACCTGTTTACGCCGCCTTGTTTTGCGGCTTTGGGTGCGATGAATGCTGAGATTCGTGACCGCAAGTGGTTCTGGGGCGGCATTGCCCTACAGCTGGCCACCGGCTATGCCATTGCCTTTGCGGTATACCAAATTGGTACGCTGATTACCACCGGAGCCGTAGGCGCCGGTTTCATTCCCGGCTTGATCGCTGTGGCTGTGATGGCTGGTATCGTGGTGTATCTGTGCCTGCGTGCGGATGCCGGATTAAAAAAGGAAACGGCAAAAGCCGAAAAGTAAGAGGTAAATATGAGTTTGATGGATTATTTGATTTTAGCAGTCGTAGCCCTGGTATTGGGGCTTGCGGTGTATGCCGTTTACCGCTCCAAAAAGAGCGGTAAAAAATGCATTGGATGTCCGGATAGCGGTAGTTGTCCGTCTTCAAAAGACGGCGGGTGTCATTGCGGGAAATAACGAGAAAAACGGACGACGTTGTGTCGTCCGTTTTTTCTTAGCATACTGTCCTAAAGACTGGCATATATTTTCCTTGAACGAAAAGGAGTGAGTGTATGGACAATTTGCTAAACAAACAGTCTCTTTCTCTGATCCGGAATGTGGTAACCCATTACGAAGAATGTGCGGTCAGTGGGGAATATACCCTCCCGGAATACTGCCCGGATGTGACCACCATGCTCAAATGCGTTCTGCAACCGCGCGTTTTGAATCGACAGCAGAGCGGAGAGCAACTGCTGGTTGATGGCGAGGTGTGTGTCAGAGCGTTATACTTGGATGAGGACCGTAAAGGCGTAAGATGTGTTGAGTTTGCGTTGCCGTTTTCCTGCGGTGTGCGGGGAGTGGGGGCAGACGGCGCAGGCTTACCCATACTGCAACTGACCACCAAATACGTAAACTGCCGTGCGGTGACCCCTCGCCGGTTAGAGGTGCGTGGCGCCGTGGTGGTGGGTGTGCAAACGGATGAGCGGATTGTGGCGGATGTGGTAATGCCGACAGAGGAAGAAAACCTATTCTGCAAAAACCAACAGGTGGATTACTCAAAGGCGATCGGTTCTATCGAACGGGTTTTGAGCATTAACGAGGTGTTGGTGTTTCCGGATAACCTGCCGGCAGCTGAAATGCTTTTAGGCGGAGAGTGCCGCTGTGTGGTTCGTGAGTGTAAGTTGCTGAACGGAAAGGCTATTGTGAAGGGCGAAATCTATCTGCACCAACTGTATACCGACGATGTGAAGTCGGGGAATTCTTACCCATTGGATTACGTATTGCCCTTTAGTCAGATACTGGATTTGGATGGGATCAACGAGACCCATCGGTTTGTAGCCCAGGTGCTGTTGCTCTCGGATACCGAGCGGTGTGGGGTAGGGCAGGACGGTGCGTCTAACGTGCTGGAGCTTACAGCCAAGTTGTTGGTGCGGCTAGTGGTTTATCAGACGGAAACAACCACGTTGGTGTTGGATTCTTATCATACCCGGTATCCGGTGGAGACACACTGTGAGGAGTTGCGTTTTTGCGAGCATAAGGGAATGGCTTATGAGCAGGTAATGTTACCTTTTAAATTGGAATTACCGGAACAAAATTTGCGGGGGATCGTAGATGCCTGGGTTTGCCCTCAAGTGGTGAACACCCATTGTGACGATGGTCTTGCCCACATTAACGGGCGTTTTGTGATTTCTATCCTATATAAAGATTCTGCAGAATGCATCAATTTTTGTGAACAGACGGAAGATTTCCATTTGGAATTCCCTTGCGATTGCGAAAGCATAATGGCAGACGTGTGTGTTACCGACCTGCGGTATCGTATGGTGGATAATCATTTGGAGCTTCAGGTTGGTGTATGGGTATGTATGCAGGGCGTAAAACGGATCGCCAAGCAGGTCGTATCGTCTGCTAAGGTTTGCACCGACACGCCGTATACCCCTCAGCGTTCGACCGTGATGGCGTATTATGCCAATGCGGGAGAATCCGTGTGGGCGGTCGGCCGGCGGTGTCACGCATCACCGGAAAGGATATGCCGCGAAAACGGGTTGACCGGTGACCGGGTGGAGCAATCATCGATCTTGCTAATTCCGACTGTATAAATGAAAGGACCGTCCGGGTATCCGGACGGTCCTTGTCGTTGTGGTTGATTAGTCGATCTGAGAGGTGCAATGGGGGCAGCGAGTTGCCTCGATAGCGATTTCGCTTTTACAGTAGGGGCACTCTTTGGTGGTGGCGGCCTCTTCGATGGCCTCTTCCTTCTTGCCGATGCTACGAACCGAGTTGATCATCTTAACCATCAGGAACAGAATAACGGCGATGATAAAGAAATTGAGAATAGCCATAATGAAGGCGCCATAATTAAAGGAGATGGCTTCGGTAACCACCGTAACGCCGTCTTCGGCAAGTACAGCTTCCCGCAGCACCACTTTTAATCCGGAAAAATCGCCGTTGAACAGCAGACCGATAAGGGGAGAGATCAGGTCGTTGACCACCGAATCTACAATCGACTTAAAAGCGGCGCCGATCATAACACCGACTGCCATATCCACCACGTTGCCGCGGTTGATGAATTCCTTAAATTCGCCCAGAAACTTTTTCATTTTTGCAACTCCTTTTCAATTTTTCTTCATTATATCACATAAATTCCAAAGATGCTACACAAAAAAACAAAAAAGCCGAAAATTTGCATTTCGGCTTTTTTGGGTCGTCTTAATCTTGGCGTTCATTACCCCAGAAGAACAGTGCTACCGTACCGGGGCCGGTGTGGCAGCCGATGGTGGTACCGATGTTAAAGATACCGACTTCGCCGTTGAGGTGGGGGAAGCGCTTCTGGATATCTTCCGCTACCTTCTTTGCATCTTCGTAGCAGGCAGAATGGGAAATAAAGCATTTACCGGCATAGTTTTTGCCGCCCACGGCATGTTCCTCCATTTGGTTAACCAATTCTTTCAAAGCGTTAGCTTTACCACGGATTTTGAACCGAGGAATCAAGCGACCTTGATTATCGACGTTCAGTACCGGGCAGATTTTGAGAACCGTACCAAACCAGCCGGCAGCCTTACTGATACGACCGCCCTTGACAAACCAGGTCAGGTCGCTGGCGGTGAACCAGTGGTGCATCATCAATTTGTTTTGCTCAACCCACTGATAGACGGTGTCGATGTCTTCGCCGGCATCTCGGCGGTCGGCCAAGGCATCCATCAGAAGACCGTCGCCGGCAGAGGCGGCCAAAGAGTCTACGATATACAGCTTGCGTTCCGGGTATTTCTCCTGCAACAGTTCCGCTGCAATGCGGGCGGAATTATACGAGCCGGAAAGACCGCTGGAAAGGGCAACATGTAACACATCCAACCCATCCGAAAGGAACTGCTCAAAATACTGGGTGTACTCGTTCACGTTGACCTGAGAGGTGCTTACCTCGGCACCTTCAACCATAGATTCGTAAAAGTCTTTGGAAGATACCGTCTGTCCCATATCGTCGATATGCTCGATACCGTTCATAAAGTAATGGAAGGGAGCGAAGTGGATGCTTCTGTTTTGCAAATGCTCGGGGGTCAGATCCACGACGGAACAACAACTTAACACAAATGAACTCATTTCGGAACCACCTTTACAGATTTGTTGCACACAGCATAACATATCCGTCAGTATAAGTCACCCTACTCCCGGTTTTGATAACTCCCCCGGTTATGCTCGGGCAGTAGAGTTCGTTTTTGGCCACTCTACCGCGAGTAGAGTGCGTGATAATCTCAGCGAAATAGGACTTGAACTGGTAAATGGGATGTGGTATACTATATGCGATGAACAAGTAACTTGTTGTCTTGTGAGGTTAATATGGAAGATTTGAAGATGATTATTGCCGGAAATATCGGTAAATTGCGCAGAGAATCCGGTATCACACAAACGGATTTGGCCGAGATATTGAATTATACGGATAAGGCAGTATCGAAGTGGGAACGCGGAGAATCGTTGCCGGACGTGGTCACGCTCAAACGCCTTGCCGACCACTTTCACGTTTCTCTGGATTATTTGGTGCGGGCAGATCACCCCAGTGAAACGGAACTAAAAAGAGAATACACCAAGCGCCAGCACCGTAATCATTTGCTGATAACCGTTATGTCCGGTATGCTGGTTTGGTTGGTGGCGGCGTTTATGTATGCCGGTGTGGACGCGGTTGCGCCCGGAGAACTGTCCCGCGCATGGATGACCTTCGTTTACGCTGTACCGGTAACGTTGGTTATATTGTTGATATTCAATTCGATTTGGGGAAACGGTCGTCGCAATTTCCTATTCATCTCTTTGTTAATTTGGACGTTCTTGGTTTGTGTATATTTGACGGCTTTGATTTTCTTTTCTGCCAATTTACCCCTAATGTTTATTATTGGCGTTCCCGCGCAGATTATTGTAGGACTTTGGTCCGGTTTGCGATATAAGTGAGTAATAAAAATCCGAGTGGCGGTACGCTCTGTAAGAGAGGTGCCGCCACTCGGACTTTTTATGTGTTAACTTGTACCTGGCGATGGACAACGACCAAGGGCTGTCGCAAACCGTAGATAACCGGGATTTGTTCGGCAATCCCCAGTAAAGTGACAAACGTACAGATCAGGCGTGGAACCGTCAGGGCATAATCAACCAGTCCGTGGATGCAGAAGGTTGTAACAAAACCTAGCACGCCAAACCCCAACCAAAAGGCGGTTTTGTGTCCTGCGCGAATTAGTCGGATGCCATTATGCGCGGTGAAAAAGCCGACAAACAGCATAATCAGCAAAGCGATAATACCACCCTCTAATAAGAGCTGCAGAACCAGGTTGTGGGCGTGGGGTGCATCGATGCCAATACGTTCGAAAATAGCGGCGGTGGTGTCGGTTCCGACCCCATAACCTGTGATGGGGTTGTCCAGAAAACGAACGAAAGATTCTTTCCAGATTTCGGTTCGTTCTCCGCCATCAAAGGAAGTAAGGCGCTCAAATACCTGCTTGGGCATCAATACCAGTGCAATTGCGCCGTACAGAAGAAAGGCTTTATAGTGTTTGCGGATGTTGAGCAGTAGTAAAGCGACAGCCAAAACGATCAGCGCCAGATAAGCCCCTCTGGAAAAGGTGAGTGCCACGCCGGCACAGGCCAAGAACAAGGCAACACCGGAAAACAGTTTCATTCTCTTTTCGGTTTGGGTAAAGGTGAAACTTACAATAAACGGAATCACCATTACCAAATACTGGGCGGTCATATTGGGGTTCGCGAAGGTGGAGTAGGCGCGGGTACCGTAATCCAGATTGATGGTGAGGCTAAACGGGACCAGTTCAAATACCGGTCTGTCCAGGAAATTCCATACACTGCCGGTGTTTATGCCAAGAGCTAAGTTGATGACGTATTGAATGCAGGTGATCAGTCCCACCAAACCGGCGACAGCAGAGAGACACAGAAGGAAGGAATTCACCCGCTCTTTACTGGTGAGGAGGTTTTTTATCAGCAGGTACACCACCCAAAAGAACCACCACATTGCCGCTATCAGAACCGATTGTAATGGGCGTGTGCTAACCAATGCGGTAAAGGTCATATAGGCACAATATACCAACAGGCCAAAGCCGATGATGCCCAGCCTCCAGGCGGTGTTGTTCTGTTTTTTATCCTGAAAAGCGAACCACACCGCGCCAATAACCAAAAGAAAACTGACGTATTCCGGAAAAATAGGAACCAAGGCAATCAGTAGCAAAGAACGCAAATAGGGAAGGCGCAGATCCATTATGAATTGTTCGAAACCGGTTTTCATATGGTGCCACCTCCCTGCATAGTTTTACTTATAAAATATACCATATACCCGGTATCTCCATCAATATTAATTACAACATTGTAACCTTTAAATAGAAAAGGACCGCTGTGCGTTGCACAGCGGTCCTTACGCCAGTAATGTTTATTTGGAAATCAGGGATTCACCAGTCATTTCGGCGGGCTGGTCGATGTTCAGGATCTCCAGCATAGTGGGGACAATATCGGCCAAACGACCGCCCTCGCGCAGGGTGCAATCCTTACCCACCACACAGAAGGGGACGGGGAAGGTGGTGTGAGCGGTGAAGGGAGAGCCGTCCGGCTCGTACATCTTGTCGGCGTTGCCGTGGTCGGCGGTGATGATGGCGGTGCCGCCCATAGCCAGCGTAGCCTCAACGGTCTTACCGACGCAGGTGTCCACCGCCTCGACGGCGGCCTTGGCGGCATCAAAGATACCGGTGTGACCCACCATATCGCAGTTGGCGTAGTTGAGGATGATCACGTCGTATTTACCGGCATTGATCTGCTCCACAACGGCGTCGCAAACCTCATACGCGCTCATCTCGGGCTTCAGGTCAAAGGTAGGCACGTCAGGGGACTGGATCAGGATGCGATCCTCGCCGGGGAAGGTGCGCTCCTCGCCACCGTTGAAGAAGAAGGTGACGTGGGCATATTTCTGGGTCTCGGCGATACGCAACTGGGTCATATCGTTCTTGCTGATGACCTCGCCCATGGTCATGGTCAGCTCCTGAGGGCCAAAAGCGACCTCTACGTTGGGCATGGTGGCATCGTAGCTGGTCATACAGACGTAGTGCAGGGGGAAGAAGCCGTTCTTGCGCTGGAAACCGTCAAAATCGGCATCCACAAAGGTGCGGGTGATCTGACGGGCGCGGTCGGGACGGAAGTTGAAGAACACCACACTGTCGTCAGCTTTGATGGTGCCGTCCTTTTCCAGCACGGTGGGCAGAACGAACTCGTCGGTTACATCGGCGGCATAGGAAGCCTTCATAGCCTCCACGGCGTTCTCGGCAGTATTGCCCTCGCCGTACACCATAGCGGCATAGGCCTTCTCTACGCGGTCCCAAGCAAAGTCGCGGTCCATAGCGTAGTAGCGGCCCATAACGGTGGCCACCTTACCAACGCCGATCTCCTGCATCTTATCGCACAGCTGGGCCATAAAATCCACACCGGAGGTGGGCGGCACATCGCGGCCGTCCATCAAAGCGTGGACGTATACCTTGTCCAGGCCGTTGCGCTTGGCCATCTCCAGCAGACCGTACAGATGCTCGATGTGGCTGTGAACGCCGCCGTCGGACAGCAGACCCATCAGGTGCAGAGCAGAACCCTTTTCTTTGCAGTTGTTAACGGCATTGAGCAGGGCGGGGTTCTCGAAGAAATCACCATCGGTGATGGATTTGGAAATCTTCACCAGCATCTGGTACACAACGCGGCCGGCACCGATGTTGGTGTGACCAACCTCGGAGTTACCCATCTGGCCGTCCGGCAGACCCACGTCCAGACCGGAAGCGCCGATGTAGGTGGTGGGGTTTTCGGCAAAGATTTTGGACAGGTTCGGGGTGTTGGCGGCCTCAATGGCGTTGCCATATTTATCGGCGTTATAGCCGAAGCCGTCCATAATGATCAGAGTCAAAGGTTTTTTCATAGGTTATCCGCCTTTCCTTGAAAAGAGGGCGTGTGGTTTAAACACGCCCTCTAGTCGGTAGTTTACTTATTTCGCAGCAGCGACGATGGTGGCGAAATCTTCAGCCTTCAGAGAGGCACCGCCAATCAAACCGCCGTCCACATCGGACATAGCCAGCAGCTCGGCAGCGTTGCCGGCGTTCATGGAACCGCCGTACTGGATAGTAACACCCTTGGCGGCCTCGGCGTTGTACAGACCGGTCAACACTTCACGGATCTGAGCGCAAACCTCGTTGGCCTGGGCGGCGGTAGCGGTCTTGCCGGTGCCGATGGCCCACACGGGCTCGTAAGCGATGATGACCTGCTTGAGCTCATCCTCGGAAACGCCCTCCAGAGCGATCTTGGTCTGCATGGCACAGATCTCAGCGGTGATGCCTTGCTCACGCTGCTCCAGATACTCACCAACGCACAGGATGGCGGTCAAACCGGCATCGATGGCGCCGCGCACGCGCTTGGCAACGGTGGCGTCGGTATCGCCGAAGTAGGTGCGGCGCTCGCTGTGACCCAGGATGACGTACTGGACGCCCAACTCACGGAGCATATCGGCGGAAATCTCGCCGGTGAAAGCACCGGACTTCTCCCAGTAGCAGTTCTGGGCGGCAACGCCAATGTTGGAACCCTTGGTGGCCTCCAAAGCGGCGGGAATATCGATATAGGGAACACCCACCACCACGTCGCAGGCGGCATCCTTCACCAGAGGCTTGATGGCCTCGATGAGGGCGGTAGCCTCGGCGGGGGTCTTGTTCATTTTCCAGTTACCGGCAATAACATACTTACCCATAGTTGTAATCTCCTTTAATTTTGAATTACTTGTCGCTCATAGCGGCAATACCGGGCAGCTCCTTGCCCTCCAGGAATTCCAGAGAAGCACCGCCACCGGTGGAGATGTGACTCATCTTATCACCGAAGCCCAGGGTGTTAACGGCAGCAGCAGAGTCACCGCCACCGATGATGGTGGTAGCATCGGTCTCGGCCAGAGCCTTAGCAACAGCGATGGTACCGGCAGCCAGGGTGGGGTTCTCGAACACGCCCATGGGGCCGTTCCAAACTACGGTCTTGGCGTTCTTCACTTCGTTAGCAAACAGCTCAGCAGAGGCAGGACCGATATCCATACCCTCCATATCTGCAGGGATAGCGTCGGCGGCAACCACCTCGACATCGATTTCGGCATCGATGGGGTTGGGGAACTCTTTGGCAATGACACAGTCGATGGGGAGCAGGATCTTAACGCCCTTCTCCTCGGCGCGGGCCATCATCTCACGACAGTAGTCGATCTTGCTCTCGTCCAGCAGGGAGTTACCCACGCCGTAGCCCTTAGCAGCCAGGAAAGTGTAAGCCATACCGCCGCCGATGATCAGGGTGTCGGCCTTGTTCAGCAGGTTCTCGATAACGTTCAGCTTGTCAGCAACCTTAGCGCCGCCCAGAATGGTAACGAAAGGACGAACGGGATCGTTCACAGCGTTGCCCAGGAACTGCACTTCCTTAGCCATCAGATAGCCATTGGCAGACTCCTCCACATAAGCGGTGACACCGACGGTGGAGCAGTGAGCACGGTGAGCAGCACCGAAAGCATCGTTAACGAACAGGTCGCACAGAGAACCCAGCTCAGCAGACAGAGCCTCGCCGTTCTTGGTCTCCTCAGCACGATAACGGGTGTTCTGCAGCAGAACCACATCGCCGTCCTTCATAGCGGCAACAGCGGCCTTGGCGTTCTCGCCGACCACGCAGTCGTCAGCAGCAAACACGATCTCCTTGCCCAGCTTCTCGCTCAGGCGAACGGCTACGGGAGCCAGGGACAGCTCGGGCTTCGGCTCGCCCTTCGGCTTGCCCAGGTGGGAGCACAGGATAACCTTAGCACCGTTGTTGATCAAATACTGGATGGTGGGCAGGGCGGCTACGATGCGGTTCTCGTCGGTGATAACGCCGTTCTTCAGCGGTACGTTGAAGTCGCAACGAACCAGCACGCGCTTGCCGGCAACATTCAGGTCTTCTACAGTCTTTTTGCTCAGGTAACTCATACAAAACATCCTTTCAAAATAATATGTGTGTTAAAAAGATAACAATCCAACGTTTCTATTATATAATAGTTTAGATGAATTTGCAATAGATATTGGTGCAAAAGTGAAAAATTGAAGAAAATAGTTAGGATTTGTGGGTAGACACACGTAATTTTTGTTTATAACAACCGCAAACCTTTGGGGTAACGGTTCTTTAATTTGCCTCCGGAGGCTTTGCCGAAGCCCACAGGCACCCCATTAACGCAAACGGCGGTCCAGCCTTTTTCGGTGCAGGGGATTTCTTCGCCGTGTAGGAATGCTAGGAGTTCGGCGTTGTCGGGTTGGAAATGCATTACCCGGCGGCAGTGGCTACCAACCGACGTGATAAAGGCGCTGTGGCAAGGCTCCAGACGGTTTTTACAGACGTTGGCGACGGTAATGCCGGCACTCAAAACACCCAGACCCCGGCAATCCGGCAGTTGATGAGGGAGAAGCCGCACCTGTTCGCCCACCGTAACGAAAATACCGTTGGGTGTGTCGGTAAAACAGTCGGCGTACAATTCTTCTGCGGCTTTTCGGTTTGGATCGTTGGCAGGGTAGGGGTAACTCCTCATGCAAGGAACGATTCCGTCGTCTTCTCTCCGGAACAGGGCAATGAAATGACCCTCGCCGCCGTGCTGTGGGAAAATGCGACGGCATCCGGTTAGGTCAAACTCATTAGAAACGTTGGGGCAAAAGGGCTGTACTCGTTCGACGGAGAAGCCCGGACATCCCCAGGGGACGGTTATGGGAATCAGCGAAAATTCGGGATGATGTGCTAAGAATTCCGCCACAACACCTTCATTTTCTTCAGGAGCAAAGGTACAGGTGGAATACACCAGTCTTCCGCCCGGTCTGACGCATTGAGCGGCGTTATGCAATATCTCTTTTTGCCGATTGGCGCACAAACGGACATTTTCTATGCTCCATTCGGTCAGCGCTTGGGGTTCTTTGCGGAACATACCCTCTCCGGAGCAGGGCGCATCCACCAACACACCGTCGAAATAACCTTGTAGTCCGGCGCAGAGCACCTTGGTGTCCTGGTTGGAAACCACTTGGTTTCTACCGGCGCACCGCTCCAAATTTTGCTGTAATATCCGTGCGCGGGCAGCCACGTATTCGTTGCTCCAAATCAATCCATCCTCACCAATAGCGTCAGCGATTTGGGTGGATTTCCCACCGGGTGCGGCGCACAGATCCAAAATCCGTTCGCCGGGCTGTGGGTCCAATACGGTTACGGCAGAAGTTGCAGAGGGCTCCTGCATATAATAGGCGCCGGCGTGGTGCAACGGGTCACTGCCCGCCTTATGTTCGGCATTCAAATAAAAACCGGTTTCGGCAAAAGGGGAAGGGGATAACGGGTGAGCAAATAACTTTTGAAACTCATTAACGGCAATTTTGCGTTTGTTGATACGGACGCCTCTGCGTAACGGCTGTTCATATCCGGCAACAAAACGGGGGTATTCCTCACCCAATAACGTTTGCATCCGTTTGGCAAATTCTTCAGGGAATTGCATAGGAAATCTCCTCTCCACACAAATACTGCCACAGGGGATACCTGTGGCAGTGAAACTTATTGTTTAAGAGCCTCTTTGAGGGCTTGGGCCAACTGATCCGGGCAGGAAGTGGTCTTGAATCCGCAACGGATACCTTCCATACGGCGGATCGCCTCTTCTACCGGCATACCTTCAATGAGACTGCCGATACCCTTGGTGTTGCCGTTACAGCCACCCTCAAAACGAACGTTTGCCACCTTGCCATCGATGATGTCAAAGGTGATATTGCGGGCGCAAACCCCTTTGGTGCGGTACTGAAAAGCCATAGCATAACCTCCTAGGGGATATTATTTGTTGCGGGCGGCCTTATATTCTCTCATTAGCTGAATGGTGTTATCCGGACAGCTGAAAGAACCCAAAGGACGGGCCTTGCCGGAATACATGCCGTGGAAATCCGAACCGCCGGTCATAAGCAGGCCATTCGTTTCGGCAAACTGTTTGAGTTCGGCGGTTTGCGTTTCGTTATTCTTGTGATGCCACACCTCTACGCCGTCGAGGACGCCGTCAGCGGTCAAATCTTTCATCAAATCGATGCTGTCGTAGGAATAGGGGTGCGCCAACACCGCCAAACCACCGGCGCTGTGGATAAGGTCGATAACCTCGCGCACCTCAGGGTATTCGGGGGAAATGTAGGCGACGCCGTTTTTGGGTGAAAACAACTTTTGGTATACATCGCCGTAAAAACTATCGGCATAACCGGCATCAATCAGCGCGTGCATAATGTGCTGTTTAAAAATGGCGGTACAGCCTGCGGCGCAGCGGGTGATGGAGTCGGGCAGGATGGGGTAGTAGCGCAACACTTTTTTGGCCATCTCGGTGGCAGCGGCGCGACGGCTGATGGTGATCTGCCGACACAACCCCTCCAGACGGTCGGGGGCATCGCAAAGGTAACCCAGAATGTGTACCTTGCGGTTGCGGGTGCTGTCATAGGCGGAGAACTCCACGCCGTGGATCACCTCGATACCGTGACGCTTTCCAACCACCATAGCGCGGGTTGCGCCCACCACGGCGTCGTGATCCGTGATGGCGATGGCGGTTATGCCGCGCCGTTTAGCCAGGGCGATGATCTCTTCAACGCCCAAAGAACCGTCCGAAATTTTACTGTGACAATGCAAATCGCAGGCCATGCTGAGTCCTCCATAAATTGTGCCGTCGGCAAAAGCCGAAATGAATCTCTAACGCCTTCATTATACACCCTTTCTTGCTGTGAAATCAATGAAAAAATGTAAAAAATTGACAAATTTTCCACTTTATATAAATTTTTTGCACACATTTGGTCTGCGATAGGTCAAATCCGGAAAAACAGTTGAATTTTCGGACGGTATATGCTATTCTATTGCAAGAAAAAATTATGAAAAGAGTGATGCTTATGACCAAAATAGATGTGTTTTCCGGATTCCTAGGTGCCGGTAAAACGACACTTATCAAGAAACTGATAAACGAAGCCTATGCCGGCGAGAAATTGGTGCTGATTGAAAACGAGTTTGGTGAAATCGGTATCGACGGCGGCTTTATGAAGGATGCCGGTATCCAGGTGAACGAAATGAACTCCGGTTGCATCTGCTGTAGCTTGGTGGGTGATTTCACCGAATCCTTAAAGCGGGTGCTAGAGCAGTTTGCGCCTGACCGCATCTTAATCGAGCCTTCCGGCGTAGGAAAACTCAGTGACGTTATCAAAGCCGTACAAAAGGTGGAATCCGACGGCGTGAAGTTGAATACCTTTACAACTGTGGCAGATGCCGGGAAATGCCGTGTTTACGCCAAAAACTTCGGTGAATTTTATAACGATCAGATCGAAAATGCCGGTTGTATTATTTTGAGTCGCACCGGCGATATTTCTCAGGAAAAACTGGATTCTGCTATGGCCATACTGCGGGAAAAGAACCCCGATGCGGTGATTGTGACGACTCCGTGGGACCAACTGAGCGGTGAGGCGATGCTGGCCGCTATGGAACAGCGCACGTCGTTGGCACAGGAGCTTCATCATCTGGAATCCGAGTCTTGCCCTGTCTGCGGACACCACCATCACGAGCACGAACACGAGCATCACCATCACGATGAGGATGAGCACCATTGCCACGCGCATAAACATGAACACGACCATCATCACGATGACGAGGAGTGTCACTGCCACGAGCACGAGCATGAGCACCACCATCATGATGAGGAAGGGGGCCATTGTCACGAACACGGGCATCATCATCACCACCATCACCACCACGCAGATGAGGTGTTTGACAGCTGGGGTGTAGAAACCGTCAAGACGTACACCGTTGAAGCCATCAACGACGCATTGAACGCGCTGGCGGATGAGCACAAGTATGGTATCGTTCTGCGGGCAAAGGGCATTGTTTCCGGTGTGGATGGACAATGGATCCATTTTGACTACGTTCCCGGTGCTCCGGATGTGCGCAGCGGCTGTGCAGACGTAATCGGTCGGTTATGCGTGATTGGTTCCGGTATTCAAAAAGAAGCGTTAGCCACCTTATTTGGTGTTAAGACGGAGGCGAAATAATGGAGATTCCGGTTTATGTATTTACTGGCTTTTTGGATTCCGGTAAAAGCACCTTTTTACAGAGTACGCTGGAAGATAAACGCTTCAATAACGGCGAACGGACGTTGGTTTTGCTGTGCGAAGAGGGTGAATGCGAATTGGACCCGGCTCGGTTTTCCGGCAAGAATGTAACCGTCGAGGTGATCGAGGATAAGACACAACTCACCCGGGAGAACCTGCTGACGTTGCAGAAGAAGTGCCGTGCCCAGCGGGTTATGGTGGAGTTTAACGGCATGTGGCTCCTTAACGATTTGTACGAAAATATGCCGAAAAACTGGATCGCTTGCCAAGAGATGATGTTTGCCGATGCCAACACGTTCCCTCTGTTCAATGCCAATATGCGCAATTTGGCGGTGGACAAGCTCCAGGGTGCGCAGTTGGTGGTGTTTAACCGGGCGCAAAAAGGGTTTGACAAAATGGAACTGCATAAGATCGTCCGCGGTGTTAGCCGCCGTGTGGACATCGCCTACGAGTATGGTGAGGACGATGTGGAATACGACGATATTGAGGATCCGTTGCCCTTTGATAAAGAGGCGGCGGTGATTCAGGTGGAAGATCGGGATTTCGCCTTGTGGTATCGCGACCTATCGGAGGAACTGAACACCTACGACGGTAAAACGGTGACTTTCAAGGGCCAGGTTGTGGTGGATAAATCCATTCCGGACAACTGCTTTATCGTGGGTAGACCGCTGATGACCTGCTGTGAGGACGATATTCGTTTTGCCGGTTTGGTCTGTGAATGGAGCGGCGCGGAGCGTATGGCCAGCCGTATGTGGGTGTCGGTGCAGGCTTCTATTTCTATCCGCAAGCATCCGTGCTATGGTCGTGTTGGCCCGGTGCTGACCGGCATCGCCGTGGAGCCTGCGGCCGCTCCGGAGAACGAAGTGGCTACATTCTACTAATTGTGTAATAGTGTATTTGGCACGATAAACAGGTTGTTTCTTTGTACAGTATGCACAAAAACCTTTTGCCAAATTCTGCAAAAAGGCTGAAAAAAGAGTAATTGGCATATTCCCCCTTGCAAAACCTTTCAAAATGGGGTATAGTGTGACTAACGGAGTGCGAAACGTGCTTTAGATTTCTGTCCATTTGCGGGTTTTCCCGCTGGAATATAAACAGTATGTGGAGGTAAATTTTTATGAACAAGGTAGAACTCATTGCTGCCGTCGCCGAGAAGGCCGGTCTGAGCAAAAAAGACGCTGAGAAGGCTATTGCCGCCGTTGTTTCTTCTGTTGAAGAGGCTCTGGTAAAGGGCGATAAGGTTCAGCTGATTGGCTTCGGTACTTTCGAGGTTCGTGAGCGTGCTGCCCGCGTGGGCCGCAACCCCCAGACCAAGGCTGAGATTCAGATTGCCGCTTCCAAGCAGCCCGTGTTCAAGGCTGGCGCCGCTCTGAAGAAGGCTGTCAACTAATTTTGCGTTGTATAAGCCGCTCGGTATTCCGGGCGGCTTTTACTTTTTATCTTTTGGAGGAAACTATGCGATTAGATAAGTATTTGAAGGTGTCCCGGTTGATTAAACGCCGTACGGTAGCCAACGAGGCGTGCGATGCCGGCAAAGTGTTGGTGAACGGAAAACCGGCGCGTGCTTCTTATGACGTTAAAATTGACGACGTCATTCATTTGGATCTGGGTGTTCGCCAGTTACAGGTTCAGGTGGTGGATGTGCAGGAGACAGTCGCTAAAAACGACGCCGCCTTGCTGTATAAAGTGCTACAATAAAGCATATTTCCCCCGATAATCACATAGGCTGTGATAGATATGGGGGGAATGGTATGGACCAAAAAGCAACGCAGAGCATCTCGACACCGCACCAACTGATTTTGCAGGATCGGAACCGTTTGGATATAACCGGCGTTTCGGATGTGGACAGTTTTGACGATACCGCCGTGATCGTGTTTACTTCCCTTGGTGAACTCACCGTGAAAGGGAAGGGATTACAGGTGCGGCAATTGGATGTGGATGGCGGCAATCTTACTATCGTAGGGCAGATTGACGTCCTCTCGTATTCGAATGCCGTTCGCGGAAACGGCTTTCTGGGCAAATTGTTGCGGTGAGGATGTTATGAATTGGTCTGGCTGGCAACAAATAGGGCTTCTTGCCCAATGCGTTCCGTGCGGTGTGATAATTGGCCTTGTGTTTGAGATCAACAGCGGTCTGATACGGTGCGATACGCGGAAACCATTCCAATATTGCTTGGATGGTATCTTTGGCGTAATAGCGGCAATACTTACGTTTTTCTGCGCATTGGTACTGATGGATGGCCAATTGCATCCCGTGCTGTTTTTAGGGGTCCTCTGCGGCTTTTTGATGGAGCATTTCACTATCGGCCGTTTTGTTGAGTGGGGGATAGTATCCCTGTCTAGATTCGCTCGAAAAACAGGTGGTTACATACGCATCGTGTTTTCGCTGATTTTCCGCGGTTTTGGTTTGATTTTTCAGAAATTGAAAAGATATTTGCCATTTCATTCAAAATTTAATGATAATAATGCATAATTTATAGTATTTTTTTTAAAAAACACTTGAATTTTTTTCACATACACAGTAAAATGGTCTGTGTGAATCTATATATAGTGGTTGAAGAAAGGAGGAGTCGCAATGAGTAGTCGTGCAAAACGCCGTAGTAAAAAGAAAGCGAATTGGTTATTACGCATTATGCTGGTTGCCGGTGCGGCTTTTCTGATTCTCCACATATTGCAGAGTGCCGTTCAGTTATCGGAGAAATACAAAGAGGTTCAGGCGATGGATCAGCTTGTGTATAATCAGGGACTGATTAACGAGGCTTTGTCTGCCCAGTTGGATCATACCGACGAGATTTGTGAGCAAAAGGCAAACGACGAAGGTATGTATCAATCCGGTCAGCAGGTTTTTCAGCGCGGCGAAGGTTAATCACGTAGGGGGAAACAAGCGTTTATGCAGTTAGAGGTTGGATCCATTCTTGAAGGAAAAGTGACCGGCATCACTAAGTTTGGTGCTTTTGTGGAATTACCGGATAAAGTTACCGGTATGGTTCACATTTCCGAGATTGCGGCTACTTTTGTTAAGGAGATTCGCGATTTCGTCACCGAGGGACAGGCGGTGAAAGTTAAGGTCTTGAGCATCGGCGACGATGGCAAGATCAGCCTTTCTATGAAAAAGGCACAGCCTGAAGCTCCGCGCAAACCTGCGCCGAAGCGCCCCGCGTTTAACGGACGTCCCGGTGATTATGAATGGCAGTCCTCTGCGCCTCGCAGTGAAAGCTTTGAGGATATGATGAACCGCTTTAAGATGACCAGCGACGAGAAGATCTCGGATCTGAAACGTTCGATGGACAGTAAGCACGGCGGCTTCGGTCGTAAGCCCCGTGGAAACGGCGGTCCCCAGGGATAACAATGAAAGAGGAATGCGATCTCGGTATAGAGAGGCGTTCCTCTTTTTCTTGTGACGTAGAGAGGTTTGGTTATGGATAAGATTTTGTATTGTGCTCCTTGTTTGTTTGGTGTGGAAGGTATTCTGGGTGATGAACTGCGCCGTTTTGGGGCAGAGGATGTCCGCCCGGAGAATGGTCGTGTTCTGTTTAGGGGCGGTTTAGAGATGATGGCTCGCGCCAATATCGGCTCGCGCTATGCCGAGCGCATCCAAGTGGTGATGGGCCGGTTTGTTGCCCGTAGCTTCGAGGAACTATTTCAAGGCGTTAAGGCTTTGGAATGGGAGCGGTTTATTAGCAAACAGGATGCCTTCCCGGTCAAGGGTTGGTCCCTGAACTCGCAGTTACACAGTGTGCCGGACTGTCAGGCCATTGTTAAAAAAGCCGTGGTGGAACGCCTTAAGAATGTGTATGGCATCCAATGGTTTGATGAATGCGACGGCAAATGCCAGATTCAGTTCACCATTATGAAGGATGAGGTCACCTTGTTGCTGGATACCAGCGGCGTGGGTCTGCATAAGCGCGGTTATCGTGCGGTTTCCGGCGGCGCGCCTATTAAAGAGACGCTGGCGGCGGCTATCGTAGACGTGACCCGTGCCAGACGGGCAAAGCTGGTGTGCGATCCCTGCTGCGGTTCCGGCACGTTGCTGATTGAGGCCGCGATGGCGGCAAAAGGCATTGCTCCCGGCGTGCGCCGCACTTTCTCGGCTATGTACTGGGATAGCATTCCGCCCGAGATTTGGTGTGAAGAGCGGCAGGCGGCCCGTGAGCGGCAGAGAGACGTGGAGTTTTTCGGTCGCGGTGGCGATATTGATGCCGAGGTGCTTTCTTTGGTATCGGATAACGCCACAAAAGCGGGGGTAGGGGAGTTTATCACCGCTACCCAGGCCGATTTGCGGGACTTTGTCCCCGATGGCGATACCGGTACGGTACTGTGCAATCCGCCCTATGGTGAGCGTCTGCTGGATATCAAGGCAGCGGAAGAGCTGTACAAGGTGATGGGTAAGGTATTCGTGCCCAAGCCGGGCTGGAGCTATGCCATCATCAGTCCTCACGAGCAGTTTGAGCAGTTGTTCGGCAGACCGGCGGATAAACGGCGGAAACTGTACAATGGTATGCTGAAATGTCAGCTGTATATGTACTACAAATGATGTAAAGGCGATTCGCTTTACGGACGTGTAAGGAGGCGGTGAGGTTGCGGCATGTATTTATTCTCAATCCGGTAGCCGGAAAAACCAAACAAGCGTTGGCACTGCGCGGGAAAATTGATGCGTATTTTGCTCGTCATCCGGAAATGGAGTATGTCGTGCGTCTGACCGACAGCGTGGGTGCAGCCACCCGTATCGCTCGTGAAGAGTGCGAAAAAGGCGATGCGGTCCGGTTATACGCCTGTGGCGGCGACGGCACGCTCCAGGAGGTAGCCAACGGATTGCCCATTGGCTGTGACCGCGTGGAGCTGGCGGTGGTTCCCTGCGGCTCCGGTAACGATTACGTACGTAGTTTCGGCGGTAAAGAGGCCTTTGAAGACGTGGTATCGGTAATTGAGGGCTCTGCCTATCCGGTGGATGCGGTGGATTGCGGCGATCGGGTATCGCTGAACATTGCTTCCATCGGTATGGATGCCACCGTAGCACTCAAAATGCAGAATTATAAGAACCTACCCGGCGTTAACGGCTCGATGGCTTATAATCTGGCTATCGTTGACGTGCTGTTGCATCCTCTGGGCGAGACGATGGAAATTGAAATTGTCACCGAAAATGGTGTGGAACGGCGTGCCGGCGGTTATCTGCTGGCGCTGGCCGCCAACGGTCAGTACTACGGCGGCGGTTATCGTGGCGCGCCTAAAGCGATTGAGAACGACGGCGTTTTGGATTTTGTTTTGGTGAAAACCATTTCTCGTTTACAGATTCCCGGTTTTCTGGGCAAATACAAAGCCGGCAAGCACGAGGAGATCTCGTATATTGAGCACATTCGCGGTACGCAAATGACGGTGAAAGCGGCCAATATGATGGTGTGTAACGTGGATGGGGAGTGCTTTGAGCGCGATGCGATGCAGTTTACCATCATCCCCAAAGCGTTTTCTCTGGTTCTTCCGGATGTGGTAGCAAAAGTCCATTTCGCACAGCGGGAAACCGTCACTTTGTAAACAAATTTTGAATTAGGGAACATTTTTACAGAATTCCCTTGATTTTTTAGAAATTGTGAGTAAAATAGAGTTAGCACTCTGGCAAAAAGAGTGCTAACTCTATTGTTAATTTAAACTGGGAGGTTTTGAATATGTCGATTAAACCGTTAGCCGATCGTGTCGTTCTCCGCTTTGTTGAGGCAGAGGAGACCACCAAGAGCGGCATTATTTTGGCTGCCGCCGCCAAGGAAAAGCCCCAAGTGGCCGAGGTTGTGGCTGTGGGTCCCGGCGGTAACGTGGAGGGCAAGGACATCACCATGTACGTCAAGGTTGGCGATAAGGTGCTGATTACCCGTTATGGTGGCACCGAGGTCAAGCTGGACGGCGTGGAGTACACCATTGTCCGCCAGAACGATATTCTGGCAATTGTAGAAGATTAATTAGGAGGTAAGTGGCTATGTCTAAAGTGATTTTGTACGGCGAAGAAGCCCGTAAGGCCCTGCAGTCCGGTGTGGATCAGCTGGCTAATACGGTGAAGATCACCATGGGCCCTCGTGGCCGTAACGTGGTGCTGGATAAAAAGTTTGGTGCTCCGCTGATTACCAACGATGGCGTTACCATCGCCAAGGAGATCGAACTGGACGATGCGTTTGAGAATATGGGCGCACAGCTGGTGAAAGAGGTTTCCATCAAGACCAACGACGTTGCCGGCGACGGTACTACCACCGCCACTTTGCTGGCCCAGGCTCTTATCCGTGAGGGTATGAAGAACGTGGCTGCCGGTGCCAATCCTATGGGCGTCAAAAAGGGTATTCAGGCCGCTGTGGACGCCGTGGTGGATCAGGTCAAGGCCAACTCGAAAAAGGTCAGCGGCACCGAGGATATTGCCAGCGCCGCCACCATTTCTGCCGGTGACGAGGTCATTGGTCAGCTGATTGCCGAGGCTATGGAAAAGGTGTCTGCCGATGGTGTCATTACCGTTGAGGAGTCCAAGACTGCCGAAACCTATACCGAGGTGGTAGAGGGTATGCAGTTTGACCGTGGCTACATCACGCCGTATATGGTCACCGACACCGATAAGATGGAAGCGGTCATTGACGATGCCTACCTGTTGATTACCGATAAGAAGATTTCCAACATTCAGGATATTCTGCCTCTGTTGGAGCAGATTCTTCAGTCCGGTCGCAAGCTGGTCATTGTCGCAGAGGACATTGAGGGCGAGGCTCTGTCTACCCTGATCGTTAACCGCCTGCGCGGCACTTTTACCTGCGTGGCGGTTAAGGCTCCCGGTTTCGGCGATCGCCGCAAGGAGATGTTGCAGGATATCGCTATTCTGACCGGTGGTCAGGTGGTTTCCGAGGAGCTGGGCTATGACCTCAAGGAGGCTAGTATTCCGATGCTGGGTCGTGCCCGCCAAGTCAAGGTTACCAAAGAGAATACCGTTATTGTGGACGGTATGGGCGATCCCGAAATGATCAGATCCCGTGTGGCGCAGATCCGCGCCCAGATCGAGACTTCTACCTCCGACTTCGACCGTGAGAAACTGCAGGAGCGTGTGGCCAAGTTGGCCGGCGGTGTGGCGGTCATCAAGGCCGGTGCCGCCACCGAGGTGGAGATGAAGGAGAAAAAGCTCCGCATTGAGGATGCGCTGTCTGCCACCAAGGCCGCCGTTGAAGAGGGCCTGGTTGCCGGCGGCGGTGTGGCGCTGATCAACGCTTCCTCCGTGTTGCTGCCTATGCTGGAAAGCGCTGAGGGGGATATGAAGACCGGTATTCAGATTGTGCTGAAAGCCTTGGAAGAGCCGGTGCGCCAGATTGCGCTGAACTCCGGCTTAGAGGGCAGTGTAATTATCGATAAGATCCGCACCGCCGATAAGCAGAACTTCGGTTTCGATTTTGCTAAGGAAGAGTATGTGGATATGTTCTCTGCCGGTATCGTGGATCCCACCAAGGTGACCCGATCCGCTCTCCAGAATGCTGCTTCTGTGGCGGCTATGGTGCTGACCACCGAGAGCCTGGTTGCGGATAAAAAGGAGCCTCCGATGCCTCCTGCTCCCGCTCCTGATATGGGTGGTATGTACTAATAAAAAAAAGAAGGACATCCATCGGGTGTCCGTCTTTTTTATTTATTCCAATTGTACTCAAAATCCTTGATACCGGTACCTTCCACCAAGTGGTTTACATCAACGAAATCGTGATGGACGCCCTTGATGCCGTTAGAATCAATGGTGATGACCGTGCCGCCGTTCATAGCTTTTTGCCAATAACAACCGGGACCGGTCTTACAAGCAAACATTAGCTTAATGCCTTCGTAATCCACCATAAAATTGTTGCAGTGGTCGTGACCGGTCAACACGTGGGTAATAAAGTTGGATTCTTTCAGAATCGGCAATGCGCCGTCGTCAAAAGGATGACTGGCAACGAGCTCGTGCTGTTGACCGTATTTTTCCGAATCGCCTCCGCGGCCACCGGGGAAGGCTTTTTCAGCGGCCCAGCGGTAGCTGTACAGCGGGATGTGCATCATGATCATGGCATCCTTATAGCCATCCCCTTTGAATTGTTTGGCTTGCTGACCGATCCACTCTAACTGATCCGGCCACAGCTTATCGTACACCCACTTCATTTCGCCGTTTATGTTCATTTCCACAGAGTTATGGGAATCCAGCATAAACAGCATCGTGATGGGGGAGTCCCCTTCGCAAATGCCGATGAAGTGGTTGCCGTTGCCATAGGCGGGGTCGCCATCCTCAAACAAGCAGAGGGGGTGCTTTTTGTACAGTTCTGCTACCTTGAGCACCGGCTCTAATCCGCTCTGGTGGTCGTGGTTGCCCCAAACCACCGTCCAGGGAATACCGTAGCTGTCAAATAATTCGGCAAACTTCTCGTAAGAGGGATAATCCCCCGGGTAGGAAAGATCGCCGGTGACCGTGATAAGGTCGGGCTGGTTACGCTTTATCAGTTCATCAATGGTGTATTTTAAAATGGGAGCATAAGGGTGCCCGTCCTGCCACTCAAAATCATTCATTTGGGGATCGGAAAGGTTGAGAATCACAAAATCGCGGTCGGGTTGTTTTTGTAGGATTTTCATTTGGCTTCCTCCTCGTTAAAGTTGTCGTAATACAAATCGTTGGTAACGTTTCCGTCTTCGGTAATGGGGATTGCTTCGCCGCCATAGGTGGGCGGAACGTCACATAGCGTGGTCAACACGTCCTTGCAACGGGCCAGGATTTCACGAATCTCCCGTTTTGTCTGTCCCCAATAGGATCGATAATCGGCGCCTACACCGTAGGCTTCCAACCCCATCTGTTCGGCGATGTATAGTGCCCGGTATAGATGGTATTCCTGGGAAACGATGATGACCTTCTGTACACCGAAAACTTCCTTTGCGCGGTATAGACTCTCATAGGTGGAAAACCCGGCGTGATCCATAAACACGTCCGTATCGGGGATGCCCGCATCCACCGCATAGTGCTTCATGGTAGCAACCTCGTTGTATTCGGTTTGCCCGTGATCACCACTCATCAGCAGTTTGTCGGATGCGCCTAAATGGTACAGTTCTACACCGCGGCGGAGCCGATCCTCCAGCATATGGCTGGGAACGCCGTTGGCCTTCACTTGGCATCCCAACACCAAAATGCAATCAGCATCCGCCAGTGTTGTAGCCTCTTCCGGCGAAAGGATACTGTCAGCCACACTGTGCTTAACGTAGGCATTAATGCTCAGCACAAGGATGCCCACAAGCACGATACAGCCGAGCAGAGAAAGGGCGATGACCCGTAATGTTTTCTTTCTGTTCTTTTTCATATCCAACCTCAATATCCGTAGAAGTCTTTTGCGAATGCTTCGGCTCGCTGATTAAGGGCATGCAGTAAATCGATAGTTTCCGGGTCTGGTGCAGTTTCCGTGGGGTATTCGCTCATCAACACGCCCTGCGCATGACACAAACGGCGATAAAGCGGGAAGAAGTTATCCAGCAGAAAACGTGCAAATTTCACATAGCGATAAGGACCTTGGACTCGTTCGGGGTCACCGGCTGCGTTGACCGCCACCGACCGCCCGTTGCAAATGGCATCCAGCAGGCTCTCTTCGTTCCGGTTGGGCGCAAACACCAGTGTATAGCCGCCCCTTACGGGGTGGTGGGGGTTATTGGCGTCGGAGTAGTGGCTGTCGGAACAACCCACAACCGGGATTTTAAGCCCCTGTGCTTGCATTTCGGTCCAAAGGGCATAAGTGGTATCCGCTTCTTGGTCGGTAATGTCCATTGCGTCGTACACGCTGTCCTTAAGCAACTGCTTCGTTATGGCAGAGGCCATAAAATAGGTATCGTACCAAAGCCAGTGGGGATGGGTCAGTATGGAGATACCGCCCATTTCACGAGATTTGCGGGCAATCCAAACCCGCCAAGCGTAGTCGGTTTTGTTAATGTTTTCCGGCAGATATTCTAATTCATTTAAAATATCATTCATTTCCAGATAAGCCCGTTCGGGGTTGTCGCGGAAATACTGATTCACGCTTTCTTGACCGCCGATGTGAACGGCGTGGATCTGTTCGGTGGGCACGTGGCATTCCTCTCCGATGAGCAGGGTCATATCCACTGGAGCATCTTTAAATATCCTCTGGGCTTTTTCGGCACCCATCGTGATATAGTGGTCGGTGATGGCAAGGAAATCGTATCCGGCAGAGCGATAATTGCCGACGGCGTGGCACACGTCCTGGACACCGTCCGATTCGTAGGTGTGGCTGTGCAGTTCACCTTTAAAGCAACGCATCCCGTAGAGGTCATCCGTTAAAGAATACACGTACAATACCGCTTCTCTATTTTCGCGGAATTTACCGCGGTGGGTAATGTCACGATAATGCGTTGCTTCCAGGTCCTCTTGAGGTCGTATCAGCTTGATAGCGTAGCGCTGTTCACCCTCAAAATGGTGGCGGAGCACCAAGTCGCCGTCGGCGTTGGGGGTGAGGTTATACCACACCAGCGGCAGGTGGGAATAGTCGTTGCAAAAGGTTTCCACGCCACGGACCTCGACGGTATAGGAAACACCCGGCAAAAACTGCGTGTTTTCGCCAAGGGGGTGGATGATCACGTCGGAAACCGCATCTGCCGGGACAATAGAGGGGTAAACCGCGTAATTGAAAATTTGTTTGTTCACAGCCGACACTCCTAAGTTCATATATCCTAATTATAACATAGCGAATATAGATGTTCAATAAAGATTCAATGATATTCGTGTGATTATTGAACGATGTTTTTGAAAAGATGAAAGACCCGACCATTTGGTCGAGTCTTTAACTGGAAAAATAGACATATAAGGTTTGGCGTCAATTAGCCTACAAAAAAACTAGCGAGTAGACTGTGTCTACTCGCTAGTTTTGGTGCGGGTAAGAGGACTTGAACCTCCACCGAATTGCTCCGATATGAACCTGAATCATACGCGTCTGCCAGTTCCGCCATACCCGCATATTTTGTTTGTGTCCCTCAAGACGAATTGCATTATACAGCAGGCAAAGCGGTTTGTCAAGGGTTTTTTAAAACTTTTTTATAAAAAGTTGTTTTTCTTATTTTTGGGGCAGATACCCCTCGAAAATCACGGTGTCAAACCACGCTTTTGCGGTTTCTTGTTCCTTATTGGATCGGACGGTCCAAGCCATCGCGACAGGACCGAAAAGACGGCAGAACCGAAAGAACGGATGGTCCCGGTCTGTGTGGCAATACGCAATGAAATCCGGGCGGCACAAGAAGTTGCCGCACAGAGCGGTCAGCAGCGGTGCCAGCTTCGGATCCACGTGGTCCTCCGGCTCAAATCGCTTGGAGAGAATACCGCGTATGACGTGAGGAGCATTCCGCTTAAACCACCGCATCATCAGGGGGTTAAAGGACTCTACACAGTAGTTTCCTTTGTACGCCTCGAGGATAGGGTAGGCGGCCTCACAGAGAGTGGTGTCAAAAAAGTTCGGCCTGGTTTTGAATTCGCACAAAACGGTGGCGCCATCTAATACCTCCAGCACTTCGGTCAGCAGAGGTATGTAGTAATGACTGTTGAGTAGTCGCAATTCTTTTAGTTCGTCATAGGTTAGCTGGTCCACTCGCTTATCTACGCCGCACATCCGTAGCAGTGTGTCATCGTGGAACACCACGACCTGCCCGTCGGCGGTAAACTGAACGTCCAACTCCACGCCGTAACCGGCCTCTTTTGCTAGCCGGAATGCCGCCAAGGAGTTCTCCGGGTAGCGTTCATCGCCGGAGTGAAGACCCCGGTGAGCATACAGTGTGCGCTGAAAAGGGGACCGGTCCCGTCGCCGTCCGGGTAGGACGGCGAACAGAACCAGCATAGTCAATAATAAGATAATAGATAGTGTGAGATACAAAACCCACATACTCAATCTCCAACTCTTAGTCGTCTACGTCAAAATTTTCCAGCAGAGAGCCTTTTTGCTCCGTGATGGTGTCGCCGTGCTTTACGAACAGCATCGTGATAAAGGAGGCTACTACAAACACAGCGGAATACAAGAACAGGATGTTATAGCTGATGTTCTCAATCAAAGCACCGGCAACGATGGGGGTGATGATCTGCGCGGCCATGGAGAAGGTGTAGTAATAACCGGTGAATTTGCCGACATCGGAAAGGTGGCACATCTCAACCACCATAGGCAGAGAGTTTACGTTGATAGCCGCCCAAGCAAAACCGATGAGTACGAAAAGTACGTACAAGACGGGGGAGAAGGTACTGGCAAACAACGTGTATACGAAGGCGGCAGCAAAGCAGGAAGCCAGAATGGTACAGCCAATGAGAATGGTCTTTTTCCGACCGATACGAGAGGAAAGGAAACCAATGGGGATGTACGACACAATGGCACCGGCCATAGCGATGGTAAGGCACATGTTGGCATCGCCCAACACCATACCCCAAGCCCGCTCGGCAAATACCGTAAACCAGGTGGTAATGCCGTTGTAGCCGACGTACCAAAGCGCCACGGAGGACAATAAGAAAATCAAACTGCGGCGAACCGGCTTGGAAAGAGCGTGCTTTTCGCCGATCTCCACAGGCTCATCGGAGTCTTGTGTATCGTATTGCGCCACCTCTTTGACCAGTTTCTTCTCCTTGATGGTGGCGAACAGCACGATGACGGAAATCACCATAATGCAGGCAACCACGGCATACAGCAGGAAATAATCCACGTGTTCTGCATCACCGATACGCTTCTTGGAATACAGCACACCGGAAATGAGCAGATACAGAATGCCGCCGGCAGCACCCATCAGGTTGATGATGGCATTGCCTTTGCTTCGCAAGGGCTTGGGGGTTACGTCCGGCATCAGCGCCACCGCCGGGGAACGGTAGGTGCCCATAGCGATTAACAGCAGTCCTAAAAGGACGATAAAAGCTACCAGTTTCCAAGCGGCCGGTGCGGCGGCGTAACTGTTGTCAATCAAGGGCAAGCCCAGCATCAACAGCACTGCCACCGCCGTACCGCCCAGAATAAAGGGCATACGGCGACCGATGCGGGTGTTCACTTTATCGGATAATGAGCCGAAGATGGGGAGCAGGAACAGAGCCAAAATGTTGTCCATCGCCATAATGGTACCGGACACCGTTTCGCTGATCTGGAAGGTACCGGTTAAGATTTTGGGTGTAATGCCGTCGTACATCTGCCAAAAAGCAGAAATGGACAGAAAGGCCAAGCCCACCAAAAATGTCCGTTTATAATTTAACTTCATAGTAATTAACCTCGTTCAGTGTTATTTGCAACAGGGGTCATTTTTCGGTTTTACGGGATCGGGGGTGGTATCCGGAGGGGTGGTGTCGCCAAGACCGGAAGCCTCGCTGAACATCACGTCGCGGGTGACTGCTTCAACGGCATCGGTGGGAACGATGATTTTCGAGGCGCGACCGTTACCCATCTTCACTAAAGCCTCGTACTTCTTTAATTCCAAAACAGCGGCATCCGCGCCGGCCTCACGGAGCAGGCGGATACCCTCGGCCTCGGCTTCGCGGGCCAGGATAATGGCCTTTGCCTCACCTTCGGCACGGGCGATGGCGGCATCGCGCTCACCCTCTGCGGACAGAATGGCGGCCTGCTTTTCGCCCTCGGCACGGGTGATGACGGCGGCCTTGTGGCCTTCGGCCTGCAGCAAGGTTTCACGACGGTCGCGTTCGGCCTTCATCTGCTTCTCCATCGCTTCCTGAATCTCGCGGGGAGGGATGATGTTTTTCAGCTCCACGCGGCCCACCTTGATGCCCCATTGATCGGTGGCCTCGTCCAGAATGGCGGTCATCTTGCCGTTGATGGTGTCGCGGGAGGTGAGGGTGCCGTCCAGGTCCAGTTCACCGATCAGGTTACGCAGGGTGGTGGCGGTCAGATTCGCCAAGGCGTTGATGGGGTTCACAACACCATAGCAATACAGCTTGGCATCAAAGATGCGGTAATACACCACCGTGTCGATCTGCATGGTGACGTTATCTTTGGTAATAACCGGCTGGGGAGGAGAATCCAGCACCTGTTCTTTCAACGTGATCTTTTTGGCGATCCGCTCCAAAAAGGGGATTTTCAGGTGCAGACCGGCAGACCAGGTGGCCTTGTATTTGCCTAAAAATTCAATAACGAATTCATTGGCTTGCGGTACGATACGGAGACAACTGACCAGAATCGCAAACAGCAGAATCAATAACAGGCCGATAATGATTTCCATTGGCATAAGAACAACTCCTTAAAATTTAGTGACATTATTATACCATCGCATAATGTAAATTGCAAGAAAATGTATTGAGCTCGTTGAAAAATACGGTTGTTTGTGATAAAATGTATACGAAAGGTGTGAGAATATGCTGAAATACGTACTATTTGACTTGGACGGAACCCTAACCGACCCCGGCCCGGGTATCACCAATTGCGTCGCCTACGCATTGAATACATTCGGCATTTACCCGCAAAGCCGTGAGGAACTCTACCCTTATATTGGTCCTCCGCTTACTTATTCGTTTCGAGCGTTTCACGGCTTGACAGAGGAGCAAGCAGAACAGGCGCTTTTGTACTATCGGGAGCGATTTTCGCAAAAAGGCTTGTTTGAAAACGAGGTGTATGCCGGAATCCCTGCATTATTGCAGGATTTAAAGGATAGGGGAGTGACCTTGCTGGTGGCAACCTCCAAACCGGAGGAGTTTACCGTGCGCATTTTGGAGTATTTTGATTTGATGAAATACTTCTCGTTTGTAGGCGGAAACACCTTGAACGAAGACCGTCCGACCAAAGAAGCGGTAATTGCCTACGTGCAAGAAAACTTTCCGGATATTACCCGGGAAAATGCCATTATGGTAGGGGATCGGAAGTACGATGTTTTGGGTGCTCATCAACAGGATTTACCGGCAATCGGTGTGCTGTATGGCTATGGAGATCGTGAGGAATTGACGAAGGCCGGGGCGGATTATATGGTTTCCGACATAGCCGAACTGGAAAAAATATTAGAAAAATTGTGCGAAAGTGAAAATTCGTTAAAAAATTAGCAAATTTTTACAACTTTTCCGGTTTTTTACCCTTTACAAGCATTTATTAATATGATAATATTTACTGTGGTAAGTTTCGGGGGAAAGTTTGTGCTTTCACACGGACTTAACTCTATCCCATTTTATATAACAAGGAGGAACTATCTATGGCAAGAAAGTTTAAGACCATGGACGGTAATAACGCTGCGGCTCACGTATCCTATGCGTTTACCGAGGTGGCGGGCATCTATCCGATTCCCCCCTCCAGCCCCATGGCCGACTACGTAGACCAGTGGGCTGCCGCCGGTCTGAAAAACATTTTCGGTACCACCGTTAAGGTGTCCGAGATGGAATCTGAGGCGGGTGCCGCCGGTACCGTGCACGGCTCTCTGAATGCCGGTGCTCTGACCACCACCTACACCGCTTCTCAGGGTCTGCTGCTGATGATCCCCAACATGTACAAGATCGCCGGCGAGCTGCT
>JAZNSL010000010.1:0-16084 GCA_045591225.1 Acutalibacteraceae bacterium
TCACGGTTTCAGTGATATTTTATTCGCAAAAAACTGCCGGAGGCAATAACACTTGTCGTAAGACAAATATCACTGCGAAGCAATATAACTCGCCGAAAGGCGAATAAAACTGCCCAAGTGTCCTTAAGAACACTTGGGCAAGCCGAGGGATTTTAGGGTGTTTATGGATTACAGTTGGGGACCGGCCTCGACCAGAGCCTTGCCCTCGTCGTTACCGGTGTACTTATTGAAGTTCTTGATAAAGCGGGCCGCCAGATCCTTGGCCTTCTCCTCCCAGATGGAAGCATCGGCGTAGGTGTCGCGGGGATCCAGGATAGCGGAATCCACGCCGGGCAGAGCGGTGGGAACCTCGAAATCGAAGTAAGGAATCTTCTTGGTCTCGGCATTCAGGATAGAGCCGTCCAGAATGGCATCGATGATGCCGCGTGTATCCTTAATGGAGATGCGCTTGCCGGAGCCGTTCCAGCCGGTGTTCACCAGATAGGCCTTGGCACCGGACTTCTGCATCTTCTTGACCAGCTCCTCACCGTACTTGGTGGGGTGCAGCTCCAGGAAAGCGGCACCGAAGCAAGCGGAGAAGGTGGGAGTGGGCTCGGTGATGCCGCGCTCGGTACCTGCCAGCTTGGAAGTGAAGCCGGACAGGAAGTAGTACTGGGTCTGCTCGGGAGTCAGGATGGACACGGGAGGCAGAACACCGAAGGCATCGGCAGACAGGAAGATCACGTTCTGGGCATCGGGACCCTTGGACACGGGGCGCACGATCTTCTCAATGTGGTCGATGGGATAGGACACACGGGTATTCTCGGTAACGGAACCATCGGCAAAATCGCACTTACCAGCCTCGTCCACGGTGACGTTCTCCAGCAGGGCGTTGCGCTTGATGGCGTTGTAGATGTCCGGCTCGGAGTCGGGGTCCAGGTTGATCACCTTAGCGTAGCAGCCGCCCTCAAAGTTGAAGACGCCCTCCTCCTCCCAGCCGTGCTCGACATCACCGATGAGCAGACGCTTGGGGTCGGTGGACAGGGTGGTCTTGCCGGTGCCGGACAGACCGAAGAACAGGGCGGTGTTCTCGCCGTTCATATCGGTGTTGGCGGAGCAGTGCATAGAAGCCATACCGTTCAGGGGCAGGTAGTAGTTCATCATAGAGAACATACCCTTCTTCATCTCACCGCCGTACCAGGTGTTCAGGATCACCTGCTCGCGGGAGGTCAGGTTGAACAGAACGGCGGTCTCGGAGTTAAGACCCAGCTCCTTGTAGTTCTCCACCTTAGCCTTGGAAGCGTTGTAGACCACGAAATCGGGCTCAAAGTTCTCCAGCTCCTCAGCGGTGGGAGTGATGAACATATTCTTCACGAAGTGAGCCTGCCAGGCCACCTCCATCACGAAACGGATGCCCATACGGCTGTCCTTGTTGGTGCCGCAGAACAGGTCCATCACGTACAGCTTCTTGCCCGACAGCTGATTCATAGCCAGCTCTTTACAGGCGTTCCAAGCCTCGATGGAAGCGGGCTTGTTATCGTTGGAAAACTCGTCGCTGGTCCACCACACGGTATCCTTGGAGGTGTCGTCCATCACGATGAACTTATCTTTGGGGGAACGGCCGGTGTAGATGCCGGTCATTACGTTAACGGCGCCCAGTTCGGTGAGCTGACCCTTCTCGAAGCCCTCCAGAGAGGGATCCATCTCCGCCTCAAACAGCTCCTCGTAAGAGGGGTTGTAGACGATTTCTTTGACATCGGTGATGCCATACTTGTTCAGATCAATCATTTCACATACTCCTTTTCGTTTTTCTTGAACAAATCGCGATAAACTGGGAAATGCAACCCACCGCCAACCGGGCGGTGAACAGGTCGTCGCGCAGGCGACCGCCTCTCGACGACACGCATATCACCAAAGTATCCCATTTTCTTGGGGATTATACCAGATTGTCAAGAAAAAAGCAACACCTTACGTAAAAAAAGTAGGAATTTTTAGCAATTCTTTTTGGTATATAAATAAATATCCCCCGGCACAGCCAGGGGTTATCGCTTACCAAAAAACACACCCCATCCTTGATAAAATGGGGTGTGTCGACCAGTTAGCCTTTAAACGTAAGGATGTAGCTTTTATTTTTTACTTTGAAAACGCTCATACGCATTCAGGATAATCTTTTCGTATTCTCTTGCTTTATGTTCATAGTTGTACTGTTCGGTGATGAAGTTATACGCATTTTCACTGACAGCTTTGTATTCCTCTTGTGGCATTTCGGCAGCGGCAGTGATATGTGCGCGGAAATCCTCAACACTTCCCGCTTCAAAATTCCATCCGTTTCGATGGTTGCAACGGTCCACGTTAATATTGTTATCCTCAGAAAGCACGGGAAGACCGCATGCCTGAGCATCATAGAAACTCAAGCTACACTGTTTTGCAAAAACCGAAAGATCCGCCGCTTGGTAAAATCGAGGTAAATCAAAATATTTCTGGGTCGGAAAACGAATTACACGATTTTCCGATTCGGAAAAGATTTTTTCCACTTCATCGCCATATTCGCCGGACGTACTGCCCACAGCGACCAAGACAACCTTTCGCTTTGTGTTAAACTTCTCTCTAAAAGTTTCCGCAAGTAGTTTACCGCCTTTCGGCTCATCCATTTTGCCTGTGTAAACTACCACAAAATCGTCTTTATCGATTCCGTTTTCCTCACGGAATTTACTTTTTTCCGCTACATCCGGATGGAACAACAACGTGTCGGAACCGTAGGAAATCCAAGGTGCCTGCGATAACGGAATACCGAAACTTTTCTCCACATAGGGATCATCCTGCGTCCGAATGACCGGGATATTCTCCTTTAGGATGCGCGGTGTTACAAAAGTGCGATACCCTTTTGCGAAAAGTCGATGGAATCCATTTTCACAAGCCATACTTAACATGTGACTATCTGTGACCAGCGCATACCCCCGACGCTTTTTCAGCAAATAACGAATGCCGGTAAAGGTGTCATTTCCGTGAACGTATACCACATCGGGATCAAGCGCCTTTACAGTGCGAAACAGTTCTCTTCCTTGTACAATTCGATTGCTTACCGTTTTTGTTGTTAACGGCTTTACGCGCACTATTTTAACGCCGGTTTTACGTGTAAAATCCGCGTCTCTTTTTTCGATGTTTTCGTTACCAAAAAAGTTCGCTGCCGGTTTTTCAATACCTTCTACTTTGCTGGTAACAATCCACACCTCATGCCCGAACAAAGCAAGGTATTTCGGCATAATGTTAATTTGATATCCTGCATCGGGAATAAAATAATCTTCAACGTGAACTATTCGCATCTCACAGTCCCTCGTGTTCTTTCTCAAGTTTTTTAATCAACTTTGCCGGAACCCCTGCGATAACACACTCTCCCTCAGGGAAAGATTTTGTCACAACCGCTCCTGCACCAACAATGGTATGGTCACCTAAAACCACTCCGGGTAAAATAACACTATTCATACCAATCCAACAATTATCCCCAATCACAATATCTTCACCAGAAGTATGTGCATTGAGGTCATAGATGTCGTGGTTTGTGGTTATCAACCCTACATTAGGAGCGATATGAACGTTACGCCCTATTTTTATCACACCATCAATGTTCTGAAAATAACAGCCAGGCGATTGAAACACATTTATACTATCCGGATGAAAAGATATCTTATGCTTATTGTTTACGGTGGTGGTTTTCCCAATTGGCCAAGGGATACCTGTACTCAATCTGCGGGGTATTCCTTTCAACGCCCACCAAAAGCCTGCTCTTTTCTCACAAAAGTATCGTCCTTTGAGATAGCTTTTGGGATAAAAGATTTGGCAAACAAAAAACAACACATAATACACTAACTTCGAATAGAGTATCTTTTTTAACATCTTAACTCTCCCCTAAAAAACGTGTCACTCGCTCTCTAAACGCCTTTTCGTCTTCGGCAATGTCTTTCAAAAAACGGTCACAGCCGCTTTGCATTTCTTCCAAACTGCAGTTGCTATAATATTCATACACTTTGTCCGCGCATTCGGCATCACTGGGGTCAACCGCAAAACCAAAACCATACTGCTCGGTTATGGTCTCCATATACGTACCCGAAGAAACCAGGATAGGCATGCCCATGCTGGCGGCACTGTATAACTTATTCGAAAGAGCATAGTCAAGATACGGGTTTTGATTACCGTAAACATTGAGCGCTATATCCGTCTGCACATAAAACTCAGGCAACTGATCCGGTTCAAAACGGCCGATCAGTTCCACGTTTTTTATGCCGTTATTGGCACAGTATTCTTCCAATTGTTCGGATCCACGACCGATAAATTTCAAAACAAATCGCTCATCATTACCAAACGCCTTGATGATCTTTATTTGCATATCGATAAAGCGCACAGAACCAATAAAGGATACCGTAATAGCATCATCCTCTCGCCGCGTTCGATTGCGATACGCTTTTACCGCCTCTTCGCCTATCGGTTGCACATTATGCGAAACAAGAAAGTCCCTCTCGGGTAAAAACTGCCGATAGGCGGGAGACGTAATGCTAACCGCCGCAGCGTGCTTTACTGCTGTTTCTGTGAGCTTGCCAATGATTCCATTGTTTTCGCCCGCATAGTCACGAATGTCCAGAAGATATTTCCCGGAATATTTCTTTTTCAAGGTGGGCAAAACGAGCCACGCCGCCTGGGTGGGAAAAATAATAATCTTTTCGTAATCGGCCTCTCTCAAAATCTTGTTTGCAAATCGGAAAAAGCCAACATATTTGGCTAGTTTTTGGATTTTGGAAGCCTCCGGCGACAAACCGCCATCAAACTTATAATAATTGGCGGCACCACAATCCTCAGCAATGCCGCAACGATCCCAATAAACGATATCAAAAGGTTCCTTAATTATTTGGCGGTATTTCGCAAGACACGGTGCATCAAAAATATTGCGTGTAGTCACGATACATATTCTTGATCTGTTTAAATTCACGTTCCTCTAACCCCTTTTAGCAAATGTTTTATTAAGACAAAAAAACACCGTTTTGATTTTATCATTTTCCTGTTGTTCTGTCAATGAAATTTGATATACGATCGTCGTTTTAAACTTTTTTGCAACTACTTCTAAGAAACATTGATGCATTTGACAAACACCTGCGATTGCGGTATAATATTTTTGAGATAACGATATTATGGATTAGGCAGATACGGGCACCCGGGTGGTGTCCTATTATCATTTCTGCCGGAAAGGATGCCTGTATGGAACACGTGATACAAACCCTCACCTCGTTTAACGACATCTCCGTCGCCCTGCGCCTGTTGTTGGCGCTGATCATGGGCGGTCTCATCGGTATGGAGCGCGGTCGCCACGGACGGGCCGCCGGTATGCGTACCCACATTCTGGTGTGCGTAGGCGCCTGTATGACCGCCCTGGTGGGTATCTACATTCTGGAGCACGTGAACGGGACCGAAAACGTCACCCGCATCGCCGCCCAGGTCATCTCCGGTATCGGTTTCTTGGGTGCCGGCACCATCATGATCCGCAACCAGTCCATCATCACCGGCCTGACCACCGCCGCCGGTGTCTGGTGCACCGCCACCATCGGCATCGCGCTGGGATACGGGTTCTATCTGGGTGCGGCGGTTGCCACCGTCATCGCCCTGATCACCGCCACCCTGCTCACCCGCCTGGAAACCGGCAAAAAGAACATCCTGCATTTTTACTTAGAACTGGAAGAGGCGGACAAGGTGACCGCCACCATCGAAAACATCAAGAGCCACTTCCCCTCTATGAAACACCCGGAAATTTCTGCCCCCAAAAGCGGCCTACCCAACGCCGTGGGCCTGTCCCTCATCCTGATACTGGACAGCGAGGAGCAAAAAAACTGCCTGACCGAATTGGCGGATATGGACAACGTATTGTTTGCGGTGGAAGAATAAACTCATTCAGCGGACTCTCGACAACGGGAGTCCGCTTTTTTGTAGTTTTTTCCATTGACAAGGGGTTGCCTTTGTGGTACACTAACAACAGAACAAATGTTCTTATTGGAGGTGAGCGCGGTGCATCGGCGTATTCTGCACGTGGATTGCAACAAGTTTTACGCATCGGTAGAGTGCAGTTTAAATCCGGAATTGTGGGACAAGCCTATGGTGGTGGGCGGCAACGAGCAAAGCCGTCACGGTATCGTGCTCACCAAAAACGAGATAGCCGCCCAATACGGCATTGCCACCGGCGAAACCCTCTGGTCCGCACGGCGCAAATGCCCCGATTTGATCACGGTACCGCCCCACTTTCCCCTGTACCACAAATACTCCGGGATGGTGCGGGCCATCCTGCGGGAATACACCCCCTTGGTGGAGCCTTTCGGCCTGGACGAGGCCTGGCTGGACGTCACCGGCTGCGGACGGCCGGCGGTAGAGATTGCCCACGAAATCCGCCGACGGGTCAAGGAAGAACTGGGGATCACGGTGAGCGTCGGGGTCAGCTTTAACAAGACTTTTGCCAAGCTGGGCAGCGACTATAAAAAGCCGGACGCGGTGACGGTGTTTTCGCCGGAAAACTACCGGGGTCTGGTGTGGCCGCTTTCCGCCGGGGAACTCATCTATGTGGGACGCGCCACCCGCAAGAAATTGGAGGAACGCTTTCTTTTCACCATCGGTGACGTGGCCAACGCCGACCCCCACCTACTCCAATCCCTGCTGGGAAAATGGGGGCCTGCCCTACACGCCATCGCCAACGGACGGGACAGCCAGCCGGTCATCCCCACCGAGGAAGCCGCCGGGGTGCAATCGGTGAGTAACGGTATAACCACACCCCGAGACCTCACCGACGACCGAGACGTACAGCGGGTGTTGATGGTGCTGGCCGAAAGCATCGGACGGCGGATGCGGGAACAGCATCTGGTGGGAAAAACCGTGGAACTGCAGTTGCGGGATAACCAGCTGAACGTCCGTAGTCATCGGGTGACCCTGGACCACTACATCCAGTCCACCGGCGATATTGAGACCGCCGCCTATGACCTGTTTAAAACCGCCTATCGGTGGCAACGACCGCTACGCAGCGTCACCATCGGCGTCAGCTCGCTGGAGCCGGAGGATACCCCCACCCAGCTGGATATGACCGACAGCGCCGGACGGGAAAAGCGAGAACAGCTGGACCGGGCGGTGGACACCCTGCGCCAGCGGTTTGGGGACAAGGTCATCCGCCGAGCCATCCTGCTGGAGGACCCGGATTTGACCGGGGACAGCCTGTACGAGACCCATACCACCCACCCCACCGGATTCTCGGGCAAAACCGATGAGATCGGAGGCAAATCATGAGCCGCCGGGTATACGTGGAGGTGGCGGCCGTCTTTACCCCGGAGGGACAGGTGATGCCCCGCCAGATCCGCTGGGAGGACGGCACCATCTTCCCCATCGACCGGGTGCTGGACGTCCGCAAGGCCGCCGCCACCAAAGCCGGGGGATGCGGTCTGCGGTACACCGTCCGCATCCGAGGACAGCAAACTTACGTATTTTTAGACGGAGATCGCTGGTTTGTGGAAGCGCACGATTCAAAACAGCCGACAGCCTAACTGTCGGCTGTCTTTTTTTGAATGTAATAATTTTTTAATATTTATATGTAATTATTTAATTAAAGTTATAATAAGTAATTGTTTTTTAAAGGTACACGTGCTATATTTTAAAGTGGCTAAAATCTTTTTACAAATCAAGAAAGGAGGAAATCTGTTATGAAGTACGTTACTCCCGAACTGAAGGTTATGGCCTTCACCGCCGAGGAGGCGATCAACGCTCCCTTGGATGGCTCCAAGCTGTTTAACGACGGCGAACTGAAGTGGTAACCGGGCGGCATTTATTAAATGCTGACCGCCGGATTTCGTTGCCGCCTCAAGGTTGTGCGTAACGTAACCGGGCGGCGCCCACCGTCCCTTGAGGGGGATTACCCCCTCACCTCACAAAATCATAAGGAGGAAACAAAACCAATGAAACAATTCCGCAAAGTATTGGCGGTGCTGCTCAGCGTAGCAATGCTGGTTGGTCTGACCCTGTCCATGAACGTGACCGCGGCCCAGGATGAGACCGTCATCATCACCGGCTCTGACTACCAGACCAACGACGGCACCGTCTACATCGACAACATTGTAAAAGCGATGCAGAAAGACGGCATCCAGCCGGATAAGCTGTTCTTCAACGGCGACTATTCCCTGTCCCATTCCCACGCCACCAGCACCGCCGGTCTCGCCGAGCTGCAGACCTACTTCTCTGCCTATATGGACGAGAACGATATGGTGTTCTCGCAGGGTAACCACGACCCCGACACCACCGTCGGCGTCTCCTGGGGCAACTGCGACCCCGCCTACGGCGAGTACGGCCTGTACCTCATTGAGGATCCCACCCTGGCGCAGGAGTGGGGCTCTTACGACGCCGCTTCCGTGGCCGCCCTGCAGCTGTATCTGGACAACAAGATCGAGATCGGCTTCAGCAAGCCTATTTTCATTATGAACCACTTCCCCCTGCACTGGTCCTACCGCACCCAGAAGGACGGTGTCAGCACCAACGCCTACCGCTTCTTCAACGTCATTAACGACGCCGCCGCTCAGGGCCTGAACATCATCTATCTGTTCGGTCACAACCACTCCAACGGCTATGACGACTCTATGGGCGGTCCCTGCATCTTCCTGAAGAAGGGCGACACCATCGAAGTGGCTCAGGGCTCCAAGACCACCGTCAACCAGGAGACCCTGAACTTCACCTATATGAACAACGGTTACACCGGCTATTACACCTCCCCCATGGAGAACGCCGAGACCACGCTGTCTATGTCTGTGTTCCGCATCCGTGGCAACGAAGTGTACATCAGCCGTTATTCCGCCAACGGCGAGTATAACCTGAAGTCTGCCGGTACCGAGAACACCAGCTTCGGTTACACCGTCAACCCCACCGTCAACACCACCGTGTACAGCGGCACCTACAAGATCGCCGCCGACGGCACCGCCACCTCTGTGGATACCCTCTACGAGAACGGCGACGAGGCCGGTATCATCAGCAACGGTGAGACCTCTACCTCCGAGGACGTGAAGGGTCTGGCCTTTAAGTTTGACGTCACCGCCTCCGGCGTGGCCGCCACCGAGAACAACGAGATTATCGTTGACAGCGCTCTGGTCAACGGCTACAAGCTGGTTGGTATGGGTGCCCTGGCCACCAACAAGACCGCCATCGGCACCGACGGCAGCTCCTTCTTCAAGAGTGCTGTGGACGGCAAAAAGGTCATCGACATCCCCTGCGTGTATCTGAACGAGTTGGAGGATGCTTACGCCGCCTTCGCGGTGCGTATCACCAACATCCCCGATTCCGCCGCGGACAAGGCTGTCTATGCCCGTCCCTACTACATCTATGAGAACGAAAACGGCGCCCAGATCACCGTCTACGGTGACGTGGTGGGTGCCTCCTACAACGGCAAGCTGTCCAACAACGACGGCGAGTTCGAGTGGTAACCGGGGAGGCTCCCACTCTGTGCTGACCAATGGCTAGCGTTGCCTCCCCCGCGAGAAGGGTGACAAGAACCCTTCTCCCAAGCCCCTCAAAACTTATAGAGAGGAAATGAATTATGAAATTACGTAAACTGATTGCGATTCTGTCTGCGGTTATGATGCTGTGTGCCCTCATTCCTGCGGGTGCGCTGGTTGTATCTGCCGCCGCTGCTTACAGCGAAGATTTTGAGGATGGCACCGTGGGTTCCTGGACCTCCAACAACTCCATCGTCGGTGCCGCCGACCTGCCCGTGGCCAACGATGCCGCCGGCAACTACACTCTGCAGTTTGTATCCACCAGCTACAGCTATACCAACTGCAAGATCACGGTAGATGCCAACACAACCTATCGTGTGACCTTCTCCGTCCTGAGCGGCGAGGCCAGCAAGCCCGTTAACGTGCGTATCCGCACCAGCGGCAGCGTGGACCTCACCATCAACCAGTACACCCCCTCCACCACCGCGTGGGAGACCCACACGCTGGTGTTTAACTCCGGTGACCAGACCAGCCTGAACTTCCGGTTCCAGGCGGCCCACTCCACCGGCACCTACTACCTCGACAACCTGTCCGTTGAGGCCATCACCGATACCTACAGCGACGACGGTTATCTGAAGAACGGTGACTTTGAGACCGGTCTGGCCGATAACTGGTACGGCTGCGCCAACACCGAGGTCATCGACGACCCCACCGGCTCCGGTCAGGGCAAGGTTATGCACACCTTCGAGACCACCAAGGTCAATATGATCTCTCAGAATATCAACATTGTGACCGGTGAGTCCTACGTGCTGAGCTTCAAGGTGTACGGCTATGCTTCCGCCTCCAACAGCGCCTTCTTCGTACGTCTGGGCGCCCCCGCCTACACCAACACCATCGACACCACCGCCATCACCCATACGCTGGCCGGTCTCTCCGACGTCTCCGACAGCTGGACCCGTCAGATCCGTATGAATATGAACTCCAACAAGGGTGCCTGGCAGACCGTGTCCATCCCCTTCGTGGCGGCCAAGGACGGCAACATTCCCGTAGCTATCTACAACTACCGTGCTGACGCCGGTAACTATTATTTCGACGATTTCTACGTCACCGGCCCCAACAACCCCGAAGTAGAGGAACCGGAGGACCCCGACGAGCCCGAAACCGTCAGCAACGTGGTTGTCAACGGTGACTTCGAGACCGGCAACCTGTCCGGCTGGAGCGATTACAGCGGCACCACCGTATCCACCGCTGTAGTACACGGCGGCAGTTACTCTATGAACTCCGTCAACACCTCCACCAAGTACGGCACCATGACCAAGCAGACCATCAGCGTCACCGCCAACACGGACTATACGCTGACCTACTGGTACTACTACGACGGCACCAACGCTGAGCCCTCTTTCTACACCTACATCAACGTCGACAGCAGCACCAGCGTGGCCAGCAAGACCACCTATCCCTCTGCCGCCGGTGTGTGGGAGCAGGTCACCCTGAGCTTCAATTCCGGTGAGAACACCTCTCTGATTCTGTACGTCAAAAACCGTACCGCTTCTGATGGCGGCCAGTACTACTTTGACGACTTCCTGATCCCCGCCCCCGAGGTCACCGAGCCCGAAGAGCCCGGCGAGACCGAGGATCCCGTGATCCCCGACGGCAACCTGATCTCCAACAGCACCTTTGAGGATGGCACCAAGACCGGCTGGACCACCTATAACGGCACCGCCGTGTCCACCGCCAACCCCAAGACCGGCAGCTACAGCCTGCTGTGTAAGGGTAACAGCTGGAACGGCATCGCTGAGACCTCCTTTGCCACCGAGGTGGGCAAGAGCTATCAGCTCTCCTTCTGGTATTACATCGAGACCGCCGGCTTTAACTGGAAGGTCACCGGCGACGTGACCGGCACCAAGTACGTCGGCACCTGGATCAATACCAACCTGGGCTCCTGGCAGCAGGTGACCACCGAGTTCATCGCCGATGATACTCAGGTTACCTTTACCGTGCTGGGTCTGGACGAGACCTCTCAGCCCGTATTCTACATCGACGACGTGTTTGCCATCGAGGTACAGGGTCCCTCCAACGACGGCTTCATCATCAACGGCGACTTTGAGGTTGGCAAGACCACCGGCTGGGATGTGTATCAGTCCACCGTGGTGTCCGCCGACGCCGCTAACAACAGTAACTACGGTATCAACCTGGTCGGTAACGGCGGTTGGGGCGGTCTGCTGAAGCAGACCTTCGCCACCACCAAGGGTCTCAAGTACATCCTGACCCTGGACGTAAAGGTCAACAACTACGGCACCAATATGAAGGTGTGCAATACTGCTGATGAGTCCACCCTGGCTTACAAGTGGTTCGACGCCACCAACCACAGTGAGTGGGCCACCTACACCTTTGAGTTCACCGCCATCAGCGACAGCTGCTTCATCAACTTCAACGGCGGCGGCAACGGCGCCGACATCGGCGGCGAGAACGTGTACGTGGATAACATCGGCATCGTGGAGATCCCCTGCGAGCACGCCTGGGACGGCGAGCAAGATGCTGACTGTAACATCTGCGGTCACATTCGCGAGGTTCCTTTCGTGGTGATTATGACCGCCGGCGGCAACAGCGCCTCCGAGGACGTGAAGGGTCTGGCCTTCCGCTTTGATATCGAGACCTCCGGCGCTGCCACCGACAACAACAACAAGTACACCGGCACCGCCACCGTGAAGCCCTATGGCAACAGCGATGAGTACAAGCTGGTGCGTATGGGTGCCGTGATGTCCAACAAGGTCAGCACCGAGGCTACCCTGAACCTGAACACCGTCAACGACAAGACCATCATCAACGTAGAGGCTGTGTATCTGCTGGATACCACCGATACCTCCGCCTCCTTCGCCGCCCGTATCGTGAACATTCCCGAGGGCAAGGAGAGCACCGAGATCTACGCCCGTTGCTACTACGTGTTCGAGAAGGATGGCGAGGAGATCGTCATCTACGGCGACATCGTTAACCAGAACTATGCCGCTGTCATCGGCTAATCTCTAACCCCATCAAGGCATAACGAAACCCCGCACTCTGCCGAGTGCGGGGTTTCTTCTTTTTATACAATTATTTCAGTTCCACCACGGTGACGCCGGTCTCGCCCTCGCCGTAAACGCCCAGGCGGAAGCCCTTGACCTGTTTGTGGCCCTTGAGGTGGGCGTGGACGGCAGAGCGCAGGGCGCCGGTGCCCTTGCCGTGGATGACGGTGACCCGCTCCAGGCCGCAAAGGACGGCGTTATCCAAGAAGCGGTCCACCTCTAAGAGTGCCTCCTCCACCGTTTGACCCCGCAGGTCCAGATCGGTGTGGACCGAGCGCTCCATACGGGAGGTCAGTCCCACGGATTTTGCCGAAGAAACCGGGACGGTGCGTCCCTTTTTCTCCGCCCGCTTAGACTCGTATAGCCGCAGGTTGGAAACCGAGGTACGGGTACGGATGGCGCCGGCCTGCACCTCCACCATCCCCTTGTCGTCGGCGGCTTTCAGTACCACCGCTTTGAGCCCCATATCCACCAGCTGAACGGTATCACCCGCCACCACCGGGCGAGGCAACACATATTCCTCGTTATCCCGCTGGGTTATGGGGTCAATGGCATCCTCCATATGGCGCAAACGGGATTTCAGCTGGCTCTTAGCCGCCCGGGTCTTATCCGCAAAGTCGGCGGCCTCCTTCTGCTTACGCAGGTCGTCCAGCTCGTCCATCAGCCGCTGTGCCTCGGCACGGGCCTTTTCCACGATACGCTGGGCCTGCTGACGGGCGTTCTCCATTTCTTTATCCTGACGGGCTTGGATATTCTCCAGTTTTTCCTCGCTCTGCCGGGCGGCACGCTCCGCCCGCTGGCGGGCACTCTCGGCGGCGGTGATCTCCTGCTCCAGCTCCTGTCGGCGGGCATCCAGACGGCTGACCACCTCTTCCAGTCGCTGGTCGTCACCGGACACCAGTCGGCGGGCATTCTCCACCAAATCCGTATCCATACCCAACCGCTCGGTAATGGCAAAGGCATTGGACCGACCGGGGACGCCAATCAGCAGACGATAAGTGGGCCGCAGGGACGCCACGTCAAACTCGCAACTGGCGTTCTCCACGCCCGGCGTATGGATGGCATAGGCCTTTAGCTCGGCATAGTGGGTGGTGGCGCCGATACGGGCGCCCTGACCGCGGAGCCGCTCCAAGATCGCCACCGCCAAAGCGGCACCCTCCACCGGGTCGGTGCCGGCACCCAACTCATCCAGCAGCACCATACTGCCGTCGGTGGCCTCACCGAGAATGCGGATGACGTTGGTCATATGGGCCGAGAACGTGGACAGGGATTGCTCGATGGACTGCTCGTCACCGATGTCCACCAAAATCTTTTGGAAAACCGCTACTTGGCTGTTATCCCCCACCGGAATCAGCAGACCGCACTGGGTCATCAAGGTCAGCAGACCCAGGGTCTTAAGGGTGACGGTCTTACCGCCGGTATTAGGGCCGGTCACCACCAGGGTGTCAAACTCACCGCCCAGCTCCACGTCGATGGCCACCACCTTTTGGGGATCGATCAGCGGATGGCGGGCACGGCGCAGACAGGTGTGACCGTCGGTGGCCAGTTTTGGCTTGATGGCTTTCATTTTATAGGCAAGGTGCGCCTTGGCGAAGATGAGATTCAGCTCCAACAGCACCTTATAATCCGCAATAATGGCGGTGGCAAAGGAGCCCACCTCGGCGGACAGCGCAAACAGAATCCGCTCGATCTCCGCCTCTTCTTTGGATTTCAGCACCTTGATTTCATTGTTGGCCTCCACCACGCCCATAGGCTCCACAAACACGGTGGCACCCGAGGCGGAGGTATCGTGGACCAGTCCGGGCACTTCGCCCCGGTGCTCGGCCTTGACCGGCACCACAAAGCGACCGCCGCGGATGGTGACGATGGCCTCCTGCAACGCCTTTTGGTAGGTGGCGGAACGCACCAGCTTATCCAGCTGGTCACGCACCTTGACCGATGCCTGGCGCATTTTGCGGCGAATGTCCGCCAGAGCGGGAGAGGCATTGTCCGCCACCTCTTCCTCGTTCACCACCACGGCAGAAATTTTCTCTTCCAGATACTTATTGGGCGCCAACACCGAAAAGCGGTCATCCAAGCAGGTGGAAACCCCCTCGCAGTGGGAACGCCACTGGCTGATGGAGCGGATGATCCGCAGGGTCTCCCCAATGCGGAGCAACTCGCCCAAAGACAAACAAGCCCCCGCCTCTGCCCGGCGGAGGGGATTGCTCACATCCGTGAGCTGACCGAAAGAAGGACTGCCAAAGCCGCCAATCAGACGGCAGGCATCGTCGGTCTCGTCCAGCAGGCGCTGTACCAGTGCCGGCTCGGTGGCGGGACGCAGGTTCCGCGCCATTTCCGCCGCCGCCGAGCAACAGGTCTCCCCTGCCAGCTTCTCTAAGATCTTATCCAGTTCTAAAGCATGCAAATCACGATTCATAATATGTTAAATCCTCAACGCAAAGTATGATAAAAATCCAGGGTTGCAAAGCGGTGCTGGGTCTGTGCCAACAAAAACCGCTCCATTAGGGTGGCCAACAGCGCCACATCCCCCTCCGGCAAGAAGAAGGCAAAGCACCGCTCAAACTCGCCGTACAAAACGTGCCGCAAGGCACTGAGCACACCGGCGGTCACCTCGATGGCATCCCCCTGACCGGCGTGATGAACGCAGGACAACGTGCCGGAGGTGGGTGAAAACCACAAGGGTGCCTCCGACTGCCCGCAAAGGGCACAACCGGTCAGGTCCGGCATATACCCCTCCAGGGATAACAGCCGTCCCTCCACCACCGCTTTAATCAGCAGCGGGGATTTCTTCCCCTCCGCCAGATAATGCAACCCACCCAGTAACAGGCGCAGATGCTGTGGGGCCGGTGTATCGGTGGGACACAGCTGCAGAGCCAATTCGCAAAAATACTGACCCAGAGCCAACCGCTCCACGTCCTTGCGCAGAGCGAAAAACACCTCGTGGGGTTGGGCATCCTCCACAACGTATTTATCCCGCCCGGGAATCAGGCTCAGCCGGGAATAGCACAGGGGCTGGGTGGAAGAGCCAAACCGACTTTTCGGGCGTTTGGCACCCCGGGCAGAAGCCCGAACAAGCCCCCGATCCCGGGTAAGTATCGCCACGAAGCGGTCCGCCTCGGAGGGAGAGTCATACTCCCGCAGAATCAGGCCGTCGGTCATCAGATGCTGTTTGGGTGCGCTGGCCATCGCCCGATTCCTCCTTCACACAGTTGGTTGCCCGGGGTAGGTCGATACCCCGATACCGCAAATAATCCTCTACCTTGCCGCTGTGGGCAAAGTGTTGCCATAAAGCCTCTTTGTCCATATCCATCGCCTCCTAGGGTGAGTAGTGAAACCCGAACCCGCCGCAAAGCGGGATATTTCGGTGCTTTTTGCCTCGCTCGTGCTCGCAAGGCGACAGCATTGCTTCGCCCGATCGAAACAAAAATCCCTCAAAATCTCCTCGCCTTGCGGTCAAAGATTTTGAAAAGAACGGATTTTTGTTCAGTCGCGGCAAAAACGCAGCCAATACTGCCGTATTGGCGAGTATTTTAACAAAGAATGAGC
>JAZNSL010000011.1:0-4466 GCA_045591225.1 Acutalibacteraceae bacterium
TCCGCTTTTTTCGGCGGATAGAATCGCCGAAAAAACCACCTCCCTTTAGGCAAGGGAGGCTTTGTGCTTATTCAGCGCATCACTTCAGCAGTTCTTCCACCAGTTTCACACCATAGGCGATGCACTCGTTGCAGGAGCACAGCGCCTTGCCGCCGGTGAGCCCCTTGATGTCGGCGCATACGCCGCTGCCGCAGTGGGTGACGAACTTTTCGCTCATCTCACCGCATATCTTATAGATGGCCATTTTGCTGGCGGGGTCGGTGTCGTCAGCCCCCAGCATACCCGCCACAAACACCGCGCCGGACAGAGCGCCGCAGGTCTGGGTGCGCCCGCCCATACCGGCACCGAAGCCCTCGGTGGCCCGCTTGACCAGTTTGGTGTCCAGCCCCATCTCTTCGCAAAAAGACATAGCCACCGCCTGGGCACAGTTGTACCCTTGGTCGTGATAGTTCATTGCCAAATTCAATTTACTTTCCATTTTCACTGCACCCTCGCTTCCACCCGATAAATCGGCAAACCTTGGGCCACAAAGCGGCTCTCATACTCGGTGACGATGTTGTCCTCCAGCCCGTCGGTGTGCAGGTCCAGGGAAATGTTCTCCAGCGTATACCCGCACTTGGAGAACTGCTCCAGAGAATACTGGAAAAACACCCGTCCGTCGGTCTTCTGCACCACGGTAGCACCGGGGGTCAGCAACTTCTTATACATCTCCAGGAAATGGGGGTGGGTCAGCCGGTGGGTGGCCTGCCGCTTTTTGGGGAAGGGGGTGGAGAAATTCAGATACAATTTGCTGACGCAGTGGGGCGGGATAAACCGCTCCAGATACTCGGCGTTGCCGGAGAGGAATCGGATATTGGTAAGCCCCATCTCCTTTGCCTTTTCACAGGCGGAAACCAGCACGTTGGCGTACAGCTCCACCGCCAGGAAATTGGTTTCCGGGTGGCGGGCGGCCAATTCGCAGATAAATCCGCCCTTACCGCAGCCGATCTCCATCTCCACCGGGTGGTCGTTTCCGAAGAGCTCCGGCAGATTCAGATACTTGGGCGCCTCGTTGGCGTCAAAGCGGACGGTGTCCACCCACAGGTTGATGATTTGTTCGGATACCACGTCCAGACGCTCGTCCAGATGTTTTTTGCGACGCATACGCATTGAAAATCGCTCCTTTTTGCAAATTCTACTGGTAATTTGCTGATGGATATGTTAAAATACTAAAATAGAGTTGGGAAATCACAGCTTGATGACCAGCTCGGTGCCTGCCCGGCGCATACCGGCATCCCCGGTGAGTATGGCCAGATTCCCCTGAAACAGCAGGCTGGGATCGTTCAGGAAGTTCTCTTTGATCTGCTCGGCCTGGCGGTTGTCGGATACCCGCAGGGTCACCGACAGCAGATCCCGCTGACCGTCCTTGACGGTACAGGTGACGGCGTATCCGCCCTCCTCCAGACGGCGGATGTCCACCTTGTTATCCTGCTCGATCTGACGGCGCTTGAGCAGCTTCAGTGCCGCCTCCGCCGACCGCTGGCGCAGGGTATAGGGTATCCGCACCGCCAGGGATTCACCGATCTGGGCGCCGGTGGTGGTGACCGCGATGGTGGGGCCATCCTCTACCAGATGCCCCATACGGATCAGCTCCTCGATGGCGTTTTCATTCTCAAAGTAGTTGGCCATACCGCCACCCACGATGATCTCGCTGACCTGGTCCCGTTCCATAGGGCAACCTGCGGTGTTCAGCATATAGCACAGAAGAATACGGATCTCCTGAGAATTGTTCAGTCCTCCCGGTTGTACACCGGCGGTAAAAGCATCGGCCATAGGGCGATTCTCCTTTTTCACGATAATACGATGATTATACACCATTCTCGATAAAAAGAAAAGAGCGGAATTGGATTTTTACCGAAAAATCTTCCGCCCCCGAAAGGAGTACTCTTTATGAAGAATGTTTGCAAATTGTTGGCGGTGGTCCTTGCCGCTCTGCTGTTGCTGTGCGGTTGCGGCAAAAAAGAGCCGGAAATCGACTACGAGTCCCTGGTGGTGGCACCGGTGGACGTGAACATCACCGATTGCCTCACCGAGGAACAGGTCAGCGCGGTGATGGGTACGCCTATGACCCTGTTGGGCGTGTTTGAGGACAGCACCCAGGCGATTTATACGTCCGCGGACAGCACCAGCCAGGTGATCATCAACCTGAAGAACCAGACCCAAGAACTGTTCCGCGCCAATGCGGAGGCCTTGGGCGACGCCGCCTCGGCGGTGACCACCATCGGCGAGGAGGCCTATTGGTGCCGTGAAATCGGCGAGTTGCTGGTATACCAAAACGGCTATGCTCTGGGCGTGGCGGTGGCTATTGCCAACGTGGTGGAGATACAGCCCTACGTTTCCCAGCTTGCCGAACTGGTTTTGGACCGCCTGCAACCGGCGGAATAAACGACTAAACGAGAACAAGGCGGTGAACGAACCGATGTACGAAAAGGATAGAGCCTATTTGTGGGAGCGGGCCTGGGCCAAGGTGGATATGACGGCGATTCGCCACAACTTTACCACCATCCGCGGCTCTCTGCCGGCAAAGGTCAAACTCTGTTGCGTGGTTAAGGCCAACGCCTACGGTCACGGCGCCAGTGTGGTGGCTCCGATTTATGAAGAGATGGGTGCCGATTGGTTTGCGGTGTCCAACATCGAAGAGGCGTTGCAGCTACGCCGTGCAGGGATCACCCGCCCGGTGCTGATCCTGGGCTATACCCACGAATCCTGCGCCGCCATCTTGGCGAAGGAAAACTTCTCCCAGTGCGTCTATTCGGCGGAATACGGCCGCCGTCTGTCCGCCGCTGCCGCCCAGCAGGGCGTGACGGTGAAGATTCATATTAAGCTGGATACCGGCATGGGTCGCTTGGGCTTTCAGGTGCCGGGGGAGGGCGAAGATTCGGTGGCGGGTGCCGCCGCGGTCTGCCGTTTGCCGGGTCTTGTGCCGGAGGGTGTCTTCACCCACTTTGCCTCTGCCGACGAGGGCGAGGCAGGGGACGACTTCTCCAACCGGCAGGTGGACCTGTTCGTGTCCGCCATCAATCAGTTAAAAGCCGAGGGCATCACCTTTGCCATTCGCCATTGCGCCAATTCGGCGGCGCTGTCCGACCATCCGGAGTGCCGGATGGATATGGTCCGGGCGGGCATCGTGCTGTACGGCCTGCAACCCTCCGGGGACCTGCGTCAGCCGTTGCCGCTGACCCCGGCTATGAGCCTGGAGGCGGTGGTCTCCCACGTTAAGACGGTGGCTCCCGGCACCACGGTGAGCTACGGGCGCACCTTTACGGCAGAAAAAGAGATGCGCATCGCCACGGTGCCCATCGGCTACGCCGACGGTTTCTGGCGGCAGAACGCCCCCGCCGGTGTCACCCTGACCGTCCGCGGTCAGCAGGCACCGATTTTAGGTCGGGTGTGTATGGACCAGTTGATGCTGGACGTTTCCCACATCCCGGAGGTGGCCATCGGTGATCTGGTCACGGTGTTCGGCACCGCCCCGGCCCTGACCGCCGAGCAGTTGGCTACTGCCAACGGCACCATCGGCTACGAGGTGGTGTGCGGCGTGGGTGAGCGTGTGCCCCGTTTGTACGTAGAGGACGGCAATCTGGTAGGCGTGTTGGATAACTTGATGAGGTAATCTTATGTTTGATGCATTGCGAATCAAAAACGAATGTGTGGAATGGATCCGCACCTTTTTCGCGGAGAACGGCCCCGACTGCAACGCGGTGGTGGGCATCTCCGGTGGTAAAGATAGCTCGGTGGTGGCGGCCTTGTGCGTGGAAGCCTTGGGCGCCGACCGGGTGGTGGGCGTGCTGATGCCCTGCGGTCAGCAGGCGGACATCGACTGCTCCCTGAAACTGGTGGAGCATCTGGGCATCCGCCACTATACTGTGAATATTGAAGAGGCTGTGAAAGGGCTTACATCTGCCATTTCATCGGGGTTGGAGCTATCCACCCAAAGCCTGACCAACCTGCCTCCGCGCATCCGTATGGCCACGGTGTACGCCGTTTCCCAGAGTGTCAACGGGCGGGTGGCCAACACCTGCAACCTGTCGGAGGACTGGGTGGGGTATTCCACCCGCTACGGCGATTCGGTGGGGGATTTCAGTCCGCTGTCCCGGCTGACGGTGGCGGAGGTCAAGGAGATCGGTCACCTGCTGGGTCTGCCCTACGAGCTGGTGGAGAAGGTGCCCATTGACGGTCTGTGCGGAAAGACCGACGAGGACAACTTGGGCTTCACCTATGCCGAATTGGATCGGTACATCCGTACCGGCGAGATCGACGACCCGGAGACCAAAGCCCGCATCGATCGGATGCACCGCATCAACCAGTTCAAACTGGAACTGATGCCGGTCTACGAACCGAATCTGTAAATCAAAAAACGTCCGGGGCGCTGGGGGGCTCGGGCGGTTTTTTGTGTTTTGGTGTTTTTTTTCCCCCCCCCCCCCCCC
>JAZNSL010000012.1:0-12423 GCA_045591225.1 Acutalibacteraceae bacterium
AACCCCCCCCGCTTCGGCGGTGGGGGTTCGTGTTAGCTATTCAGCCGTTACAACGGTTGGTCGAAATTAGCCGATAACGCCGTTGTAGGTGACGGTCACAGGCTCACCGTTGATGGTGACTTCCTCGCCGTCGATCTCCACGATGACGTAGGGAACGAAGGTGATCTCATCGTCGTAGTTGGCAGCGGGGATGTTCTTCACGCGGATGGCGTAAGAAGCAGCCTCCACATCCCACAGATAGACGCAGGGGATGTCCAAAGAAGACTTGCTGTTGCTGGCAACAGCGCCCATGCCGATCAGCTGGTAGCCGCCGACGGTGGCGTTGGCGTAGTCAGCCTCGTACTTGGTGCCATCGACAACGGCCATGCCCTCGACGTCAGCGTCGAACAGAGCGGCCACACCGGAAACGTCCTCAGAAGCAGAGGTGCCGGCGGAAACGACGGCCACAGCAGCCTCGCGGATGCCGCCGCAGACGTTACAGTCAACGTCGAAGTCGTTGTCATAGCTGTGGCCGGTGCCCGCGATGGTCTCCCAGCACTGCCAGCAGGTGCCGCCCTCACAGGGGTTATCCACAGCGTGGATACCGGTGGCGGGATACTGCTTGCCGCAGCCGTAGACGCACTCGCCGTCCACGGAGCAGGGAGCATAAGAGCCGTTCTCGCACTCGTACAGATACTCATAGTGAGTACCGCAGTAGACGCAATCGCCGGGCTGGCAGAAGGGGCTCAGGGGATTCCAATCCTCGTCATAGCCGTAGGTACAGCCCTCGCCCCATATGTAGCCGCCGCAATTCACGCAGGTGCTCTCCTGGCAAACGGGGTCGCCCTCGGGACGGACGCAGACCTCGGTGCCGTAGGAATCCTCACCGCACAGCTCGCAGGCCACAACGGCACAGGCAGCGGCGCCCTCGGGACGCACGTGCCCGCCGGTGTAGTACATCCAAGCGGGGTTGGTCTCGTAGTAACCGCCGACGCCGTTGGAGCAGAAGTAGCCGCCGCAATCCTCACAGATCCAGTACTCGTTGTAGCCCTCCTCCTGGCAGTTGGCAGGAACGACAGCCTCAACGTAGGTGGTCAGGTTGTGGGGAGCGTCGCGATACTCGCCGCAGACGTCGCAGTCGAAATCGCAGTTGTCGGTATAGGTGTGAGCAGCGGGGATGATCACGTTGCGCTGGTTGGTGATCTGGGTCAGAGCCTCGTCAGCCCAAGCCTGGCCGCAATCGGCGCAGTACCAGTAAGCAATGTTACCGTTCTCGGTGCAGGTAGCCTCGACAGCCTCCACAGCCACGATGTTGTGGGTAGCATCGGGGTTGGTGATCTCGTAGCAGATCTGGCAAACGGGATCGCAGGGATAGAAGTAGGAGTGCTCAGCCTCGCGGGTAGCGCCGCAGACGTTACACTCAGCGTCGCAATCGTAATCGTAGGTGTGGCCCAGAGCCTCAGCCAGAACCTCACCGCAAACGGTGCAGACCTGAGCGTTCTCACAGTCGGCGGAGTCGCCGGCGGTGTGGCCCAGAGCCTCAGCCAGAACCTCACCGCAAACGGTGCAGGTCTGAGCATTCACGCAGTCGGCGGGGTCGCCGGCGGTGTGGCCCAGAGCGTCGGCACCGGCCTCGGTGTAGGTGGCACCGCAGGCACAGGTGTAGGTGGTGTAACCGGCTTCCTCACAGGTGGGATCGGTCACAACCGCATCATAAACGTGGGACAGGGTAATGTCGTCGAAGTAGTAGAAGCCCTGGCCGGAACGATAGTTCTGGAACTGGATCAGAGCGGTGGAGGCGGCAGGCACAAAGTCTAAGGTCGCGGTGTACCAAGCGCCGGTGTTGCCCTGCAGGTTGTAACGAGCAATATAGGTCTTGCCGGAGCTGCCGGCGGTTATGCCAGTCTGGTTGCTGAAGGTAGCATCCTTGGGAATGCGCACGTAGAAGGCGTTGTTGGTGGCGGTACCGTAGCCATACACCTTGAAGGAGATGGTATAGGTCTTGCCGGCAACCAGATTCTTGAAGGTCTGGGTGAACATATCAACAGCGCTACCGGTCTCGGAGGTCTTGATCACGTAGCCCTGATCGGCGCCGGTGGGATCGGCCACAACCTCGGTGTTAGCGGAAGCGAGCCAACCCAGACTGTCACCGGTCTCGAAGTCGCCGTTGAGCACATGACCGTCGTCAGACATAGTGCTCATATCAAAGGGAACAACGCAGAGGTTATCGATATAATAGGTACCGGTCTCCCAGCCGGCCTGGAAACGCAGGCCAACGGAGGTATAGTCACCGGAATTAAAGACGTAGGAGTGGGTCTCCCAAGCGCCGGTGCCGGGGGTGTGGGTCAGCAGAGCCAGGTCCTCGTTGTTGCCACGGATACGGGCATTGATGGGATAGCCGTTGGTGCCGCTCAGGATGGAGTAGGTCACCTTATAGTCGGTGTTGGGCTCCACGGTCAGCTGATAGTTGGTGTAGCTGTAACTGGTGGAGACGAACTGCATGGCGTAGATGCCGCCATCCGCCTTGAGGTCAGCTAGGGTGGAGGTCTCCACGATGGAAGAGGTGCTGGAGGACCAGCCGTTCAGAGAGGCAGACTCAAAGGTCTCGGTGTAGATGGCGTTCTCGGGGAACACGGCATCCTCCAGGGTAACCACCTTGGCCAGCTTGACGTTGTCGAAGTACACGGTGGCGTTGGTCCAGGTGTCCTTCAGACCGAGATAAGCCGTGACGTTGCTGCCGGAGTTGAACGACAGGGTATAAGTGGTCCACTCGGTGGTGCTGGGGGTCACGACGGTGCTGGCGATAAGGTTGCCCAGCCAATAGTTGGTAGCAACGTATGCACCAACAGGGTGATTGGCACTGGCGCTCAAAATATCAACGCTCAGCACGTAGTCGGTGTCGGTCTCCAGAGTGAGCGCGGTGCGCTCGGAGAAGTAGGAATAGGTGCTGTTGGTCTGGGTCTGTTCGATTGCGTAGGTACCGCCGTTGGGGTTGGCCACAGGGGGGGTAACCACGCTGATGGGGGAGTTGGTCTCGTCGGCAGATTTCCAGGTGCCGGCGGTGCCGTCCTCGAAGTCGGCGTTGTACACCACAACTTCCTGAGTTGCGGCGCTGACCATAGCGCCCATGGGGATGATGGCGCACAGCATCAGAACAGCAGACAGAACGGCAATGATTTTGCGCATGTTCATTGTTTGTTTCCTCCTTAAATTTTGGGTTTGCTAGGGGTTGCCTAACAGCATCGCATGTCGTTTCGGGAAAAAGAGGTTGCCTTCTCAGGAGGCGGCATACGATGGGGTTTGGGATTTGGAGTGGTAAAAAAAATACGGTTACGCTCCATTTCGGGAAAAAGGGGCGAAAGCCACTTTTTCAGGGGCGGCAACGCGTACTAATTACCGGTACGGCCTAAGAGCCGCCAGCATATAGTCACGCTCTGTCTTGGGAAAAAGGGGCGAAAGCCACTTTTTCAGGGGCGGCAACGCGTACTAATTACCGGTACGGCCTAAGAGCCGCCAGCACATAGTCACGCTCTGCCTTGGGAAAAAGGGGCAAAAGCCACTTTTTCAGGGACGGCAACGCGTACTAATTACCGGTACGGCCTAAGAGCCGCCAGCACATAGTCACGCTCTGCCTTGGGAAAAAGTGGCAAAAGCCACTTTTTCAGGGGCGGCAACGCGTACTAATTACCGGTACGGCCTAAGAGCCGCCCGATTACCACTTCAGCTCGCCGTCGTTAAACAGCTTGGAACCATCCAAGGGGGCCGCAACAGCCTCCTCGGCGGCGAAGGCCAGAACCTTCATCTCGGGAGCAACGTATTTCATAGTGGGTATCCTCCTTTCATCAAAACTCCTTGTTGGTTGGACAAGGTAAATACAACCGATTACATTATAATTCCTTTTGTAGTCAAATGTCAAGAGATTCCATAATTTTTCCACATTTCCTCACGGGCCGCGAAGCGCGTCAAGCCTCCCCTGTGCAAGGGGAGGTGGGTCGCCGATAGGCGACTCGGAGGGGTTGTTGGAGTACCGCTTCGTGTTACTCCGTCAACGTTTTTCGCCAAGGCGAAAAAGTCGCACAAAAAATGCGAGCCGACAACGATCCCCACCCACCTTGTTGCCACGCCGTAGGGGTGGGCGTCCTCGACCGCCCCCCAAAAAGAAAACCCCCACCGCCGAAGCGGGGGGGGTTCGGGTTAGCTATTCAGCTAGATAACAGCGTGGCCGAAATTAGGCCAGAACGCCGTTGTAGGAGTTGGCCTGCTCGCCACCGTAAATGGTGGTAGCAACGCCGTTGATCTCCACGATGAAGTAGGAAGCGAAGGTGATCTCCACGTCCAGCTTATCGGCGGGGATGTTGATGATACGAGCAGCGAAGGAGGCAGAAACCTCATCCAGCTCGCACAGGTACTTGGCATCGATGTTGACAGAGGACACGCCGTTGCTGGCAACAACGCCCATACCCAGCAGCTTGTAGCCGCCGACGGTGGCGTTGGTGTAGTCAGCCTGAGTGAACTTGCCTTCCTTGATGGACAGGCCCTCGACAGAGATGTCGAACTTGGCAGCCAGACCGATAACGCCGTCCTCATCCTCACGGATGGACAGACCGCCCTCTACCAGGATTTCAACGCCAGCAGTGATCTCGCGAACCTCGCCGCAGATGTCACAGTCAACGTCAAAGTCGTCAGCGTAGGTGTGAGCACCCTCAACATAAGTCCAGCAGATGGAGCACTCGCCGCCGACGCAGGGATCCACGTCGTGGTTCAAGTGGTTCCAGCAGGTGTCGCAGTAGTCGTCGCCGTCGTCGTCCACGTGCTCAGCGGTGGCGGGATAGGTCAGACCGCAGCCATAGCTGCACTCGCCGTCACAGCAAGCAGCCCAAGCGCCGTTCTCGTGGCCGTAACCGGCAACGAAGCCGCCGCAGTAGTAGCAAACGCCATCCATACAAGCGGGGGTGTCGTAGTTCTGGCAGCCGTAGCCCTCGATGGTGTCGCCGCACTTGGAGCAGGTGCCGCCCTGGCAGGCAGGAACACCGGTGTCGTGCTCACCGTAGCCGTAGGTGTCGTTACCGCAAACCTCGCAAGGCACGACGGCACAGTCGGCAGCGCCCTCGGGACGCACGCAATCGCCGTAGTAGTACAGCCAAGCGGGGTTGGTCTCGTAGTAACCGCCGGCGCCGTTGGAGCAGAAGGTGCCGTTACAATCCTCACAGATCCAGTACTCGGACCAACCCTCTTCCTGACAGTTGGCAGGAACGACAGCCTCAACGTAGGTGGTCAGGTTGTGGGGAGCCTCACGCCACTCCTCGCAGACGTTGCAGTCGGCGTCGCAGTCGTCGTCGTAGGTGTGAGCAGCGGGGATCTCCTCAGTGTAGGTACCCTCGCCGCAGGTGCAGGAGTAGGTCATGATACCGGGCTCGGTGCAGGTGGGAGCCAGAGTAACCTCGCCCACGAACTCGCAGACGTGAGCAGGCTTCACCAGGGTGATCTTCAGGTTGTCCAGATAGACGGTCTCGGCGTTGCCGTTACCGCCGCCGTTGATGTTCAGCACAGCGGTGCCGGTGTTGGCCACGAACTCCTTCTCAATGGTGGTCCAAGCCTTGGTGGAGAAGTAGCCGCTGGCATACTTGACACCGGAGGAAGTGGAATCCTGCCACAGGGTCCAGTTGAAGCCCTGCTCGATGGCGTTCATATCCATCTCGAACTTGTAGGTAGCGCCGGCCTCCAGACCGGTGATGGTCCACAGACCAACGCCGCCCCAGCCGCCGTTACCCATCATCTTCAGACCGAAGTTGCCGTCCTTGGCAGCGTCGCGGGAGACACAGGTAGACTGATAGGGAGTCAGACCCTCCGTGGTGCCGGTCTCGAAGTCGCCGTTGACGATGTAACCATCGTTGGAGGCATCCTTCTTCTCGAACACGAAGACGTTATCCACATAGATTTCCTCGCTGCCGCCGGTGCCGCCGCCGCAGATGTTGATGCGGGAGTTGGTAGACTCGGCAGTGAACTGGAAGGACAGGGTGGTCCAGGAAGTGGCAGTGAACCACTTGGAAGCCTTGGTAGCACCGTTGTTCTGAATCTGGATATTCTGGCCGTTGGAGACAGCCTTAGCATCCATCATCACCACGTAGGTCTTGCCAACCTCGACGGTGAAATCCTGATAGGCAGTGCCGCCCCAGCCGCCGGAGGGATACTTGATGTGCAGACCGAAGTCGCCATCCTTGGCAGCGGCAGCGTCCACAGCGGTCTCGCTGTACACGGTCCAGGGAGCAACCTTGCCGATTTCGAAATCGCCGTTGGTGATGTAGCCGTCGAAGGAGGGATCCTTCAGCTCGGTCACGGTGATATCATCGATCAGAACGTCCTCAGCAACACCGTTACCGCCGCCGCAGAAGTTGAAGCAGATGATATCGGTGGTGGGAATCACGGTATAAACCAACTGGGTCCAAGCAGTATTGGTGACCCAGTTGCTGGCCAGGTTAGCGCCGGAGGTGCCGCCGTCCTTGATCTGGACGTTGGTGCCGTTGCTGTTAACCTTGTACCACAGGCTGACCTCATAGGACTTGCCGGCGGTGACAGACACGTTCTGGTTCAGCATACCGCCCCAGCCGCCGTTGCCCTTCAGGTTAGCGGCATAGGAACCGCTGTGGGCATCGGTGGAGATGACGGTGGACTGATGCTTCTCCCAACCGGACAGGTCGCCGGTCTCGAAGTCGCCGTTGATGACGGTGCCGGGCTCTACGGGCTCAACATACTCCACGAAGGAGATGTCATCCAGGTAGTAGGTAGCGCCGTTAGCAGCGGTGGTGTTGCTGGAGAACAGCAGCAGAGCGCCGCTGGTGCAAGCACCGGAGTTGATAACCTCAGAGTACTCCTGCCACTCGGTGGAGACGTTGTAGGTCTTGGCGGCGGTGTCGCCGGCCCAGTTGTTGTTGACCTTGAAGTTGATGTTGGTGTTGCGGTCAGCCTTGACGCGGAAAGACACCACATAATCCTTGTTGGCAGACACCATGGAGCTGCCATAGTAGTAGATGTTGGCCCAGTCGGCGCCGGAAGCGTCCCACTTCAGGACCTTGGAGCCGTTGTCGTCCACGACTTCGATGCTGCAGCCGGAGTTCCAGCCACTGACAGTGCCGCTTTCGAAGTCGAATGCGCCGTCGGCGCTGACGATGGCGCTCATGGGGATGATAGAGCACAGCATCAGAACAGCGGCCATAACGGCAATGATTTTACGCATATTCATTAGTCGATTTCCTCCTTGCAAAAATTTGGGGAACTATGCGTTGTGTTCACAGGGACGTTGACCGGGGGAGAATCCCCGGTCAATCATCCGTGTGTTGCTCGGACGGCTTGTCCGAGACTTGCGTTTGGTGAGTTGGAATGCAATCAAAAAGACGGTAAGCGCTTACTGTCTTTTATCTTACCACTCCAGCTCGCCGTCGTTGAAGAGCTTGGAGCCGTCCAGGGGAGCGGCAACAGCCTCCTCAGCAGCGAAGGCCAAAACCTTCATCTCGGGAGCGATGTACTTCATAGCGGGTTCCTCCTTTCCACAAAAAGTACTTTGGGGATATTCCAAAGCCTGAATACCTCAAGCTGTGAAACCTTGGCTTTTGCCTTGGGACAATGCGAAAAAGGGGCGGCAAGCCCAACTTCGCAACTTGAGTACGCAGGTATTATATAATAAAATCCAATATTTGTCAAACCAAATTTACTAAAAATCGCCGGGAATTCGCCGTCGAAAGTGACAAATAATTATCCAAAAATTTGTACGTCTACACAAACGGTGGCGGTGTTTTTTGGCACAAAAAGCCCGAAAAACCACCATTTCTCTAGGTGGAACCGCCCCTGCAAAAGGCTCGTTTCTCCCAAACCTTCCTCTAAGATCGATTCCCTCTAGGCCTCTCCTGTGCAAGGGAAGGTGGCATTTGCAGAGCAAATGACGGATGAGGTGGGCGCGGAGCGCAAAAAGTCTCCCTCCGTCTCATTCCACACACGATTGATAACCGCCCGCGCGCCTGATTTTTGCGATAGAAAACCAGATTTTGTCAAATAGTGGTTGAAATTTTCGCCGTTTTTTGCTATGCTAATCAGCAGACGGGGCAAACCTCTGCGTTAGCTCCGAAAAATATGTGTAAAGTCATCCGACTTTACACATACACAAACCGCACGGTTGAGGTTTGTGGACGTTATTTCATTGCGCAGACAGGAGGAACACAAAAATGGTCAAATTAGGCAAAACCGTTATTCTGGGTGACAGTTATTCCACCTTTGAGGGGTATATTCCCGAGGGTCACGTGGTGTACTACTCTCCCAAGGATGAGCATAACTCCCGGGTAACCCGTGTGGAGCAGACCTGGTGGCATCAGTTGATCTCTGCCACCGATTCGGAGTTGGTGCTGAACAACAGCTGGTCCGGCTCCACCATCGGCTACACCGGCTATGAAAAGGAAGATTACACCCACCTGTGCTTCAACACCCGTCTGGACAAGATGTACGAAGAGGGCATCCTGGACGGCATTGACACCCTGCTGATCTTCGGCGGTACCAACGACGATTGGTGCGGTGCGCCGGAGGGCGAGCTGAAATTTGAGGGCTGGACCAAAGAGGATATGTACTGCGCCCTGCCTGCCATTGGCCGGTTGTTCTGCCGCGTGGCGGAGATCTTGCCGGATGTAAACGTGTACGCCATTATCAACACCGAGCTCAAGCCCTGCATCCACGAAGCCTTGATACAGGCGGCTTCTCACAATGGTGTAAAGGTTATCACCTTGTCGGAGATTGATAAGATTTGGGGTCATCCTTCGGATGTTGGTATGACCCAAATCAAGGATCAGTTGCTGAATTTCTTTGAGAATGAGGAGGTATAACGATGAAACTTCTGTCTATCGGTAACAGCTTTTCTCAAGATGCCCAAGAATGGCTGCACCAGATCGCCGTCGCCAACGGGGTGGACCTGGAGACTACCAACCTGATGATCGGCGGCTGCAGTCTGGAGACCCATTGGAACCACGTGCTGGACAAGGAAGTTGCCTACTATTTGGAGCAAAACGGCAAGAATATGGAGCGGATGGTCACCATTGACGAGGGCCTGGCGCTGGATACGTGGGACGTTATCACCGTCCAGCAGGTCAGCCACCACAGCGGTCAGCCTCAGACGTATTTCCCGTATTTGACCGATTTGGTGGACTACGTCCGTGAGAAATGCCCGGGCGCCAAGATTTATTTCCACCAGACCTGGGCTTACGAAATCGACTCCGACCACGGCGGTTTCCTCAATTATAACTGCAACCAGCAGGAGATGTACCGCCGCATTGGCGATTGCGCCGAAATGGCACAGAAATTGATCGGTGCTACCATCCTGCCCAGCGGCCCGGTGGTGCAGTATCTGCGGGAAAACGCCCCGGAATTCGACTACAAAAACGGTGGCCTATCCCTCAATCGCGATGGTTTCCACCTGTCCTGGGATTACGGCCGTTACGCCGCTGCCGCCACGTGGTATAAGGTGCTGACCGGCAACGTGCCCGCCGTCAACGCCTTCCCGGAGTGGGATGCCCATTTGGTGGAGGTTATCCACGCCGCTATTAGTGCGGTAGTCGCTTGATATGACCCCCAACAGCCGGTTGCATTGGCAACCGGCTGTTCTTTTGTCCTTTTTATGGTCAAAACCCACAGAATAAGGTTGACTTTTTTACAATTTATGGTTATAATTTCTTTGTACGATTTCGCGCGTCTGCGCGCGACCGACAAATATCTCTAATGGAGGAAAGTATCATGCGCAAGTTTAGCAAAGCACTGTCCGTTATGTTGGCTGTTTTGATGTTGCTTGCCGTAATGCCCATCGGCGCTATGGTTTCTGCCGCCGACAGCATTATTGACAAGAACTTCGAAGACGGTCAGACCTACTTCTCGTCCGACTGCTCCTTAGTGGTGGCTGAGGATGGCGGCTCCAAGGTTCTGCAGTGGAACTCTTTGGAGAGAGACTGGGCGAACATTTACACCTACGTTAATGTTGAGTCCGGCGTCGATTACAAAGTATCTTTCAAGGTGAAGGCCAACGTGGCTTCCACCCTGACCATTAAGTTCTTGGGGGCTGACTGGATGTCCACCGTCAGCCAGGCCTCTGCGTCTGTCACCTCCGAGTGGGCTGACGTTGACGTCACCCTGAACGGCGGCTCCGGCGGCACCGTGGTCTTTATGATTCAGACCGGCTTGACCGGTTCTGCCGGCCAGATCATCTACGTGGACGATCTGCTGGTGGCTAAGGATGACGGCTCCTCCGAGCCCGATACCCCCGATGAGCCCGATACCCCTGACGAGCCTTACGTTCCCGTTGACGGCAACTATGTCACCAACGGCGCTTTCGAGACCGGCGACAGCTCCGGCTGGAATCTGTATCAGAAAACGCAGGTGAATGCCGCAGCCGCCAAGACCGGCAGCTACGGCCTGTACATCGAGGGTAACGGCGGCTGGGGCGGCCTGACCCAGCAGGTCATCAGCGGCCTGACTGTGGGTAAGGTCTACCGCATCAGCCTGTGGTATAAGGCGCTGTCCGCCGGCGTAAACATCCAGCTGTGCGAGGGCAGCAACAACTCCGGCGCCAAACTGGCTTACATCTACGGCACCAAGACCGAGTGGACCCAGTTTGCGGTGGAGTTTGAGGCTACCACCACCAACGTTTGTTTTGCTCTGGTTGGCTCCGGTACCGGCACGGCTGAGAAGATGTATATGGACGACATTTCTCTGACTGAGGTTGTGCTGGGCGGCAACGACGATGACCCCAACCTGAAGATGATCGACACCTTGGTGGACGACGTCAAGACCCAGGGCCGTACCGCTTTGGTTGGCGGCACCCTGATGCTGGACTTCACCGCTTCCGGTATGGAGTTCGAGCTGAACTGCGAGGGCGACGTGTACGCCACCTTCAATGCCCGTAAGATTTCCAACTCCGCTGCTGAGGGCGGCGTTTACTTCACCATCTACGTGGACGGCGTCAAGCTGGCCCGTGATTATTGCCGCATCGCCTCTGTGGGCGAAAACAAGGTTCTGCTGGCCGAGGGCCTGTCCGCCGGCAAGCACACCTTTGCTATCTACCGTCAGTCCGAGCACTCCTTTGGTGAGGTGGGCGTCTGCGCTCTGTCTTTCGACGGCGAGCTGCTGGATAAGCCCGCCGACAAGGATCTGTACATCGAGTACATCGGCGACTCCATTTCCTGCGGCTACGGCAACATCGGCACCAGCGGTGACGCGCTCAGCTCCGACGGTACCCAGGCCTACACCTTCATTGCCTCTCAGGCGCTGAATGCCGACTGGTCCACCGTTTCCTGGTCCGGTCTGGGCTGTAAGTACGGCTATAGCACCACCACCATGCAGGATGTGTATCCTGCTCAGCGCTACAACTACGATCAGACCACCCTGTACGACTTTGCCAAGGAGCCCGACGTCATCGTGCTGGCTCTGGGTACTAACGATAACTCCATCCAGTCCAACTCTACCCTGAAGCGCGCCGGTCTGGTGGAGATGCTGGAGCTGGTTCGTGAGAAGAACCCCAACGCTCCCATCGTGTGGATCCACGGTATGATGACCTCCGGCGTTTCCGCTATGATCGAGGATATCGTAGAGGAGTTCGGCGGCGCCGACAACGGCTATTATGCCTGCCGTCTGACCCAGAACAACTCCGGCGGCGGCTCTCACCCCAGTCTGGCCGGTCAGCAGAAGTTTGCCGACGAGCTGGTGGCTTTCCTGCAGGAGAACGGCCTGACCGAGGGCAACGATACCCCCGACCAGCCTGATACTCCCGACCAGCCCGTGGTGGGCGCTGACCTGATCTCCGGCGGCGAGACCAGCCGTATGGAGGAGAGCGACATCGGTCTGGGTCTGGCCTTCCAGTTCCGGATCGCCGCTAAGGGCGTTGCCATCAAGACCGGCACCAACCACAAGGCAGACCTGGGCAACGCCACCGTTATGGTGGACGGTCAGGAGTACAAGCTGGTGGACTTCGGCGGTATCGTTACTAACGATATGTACGTTGGCACCAACGAGAACAAGTGCAATCTGGATAACGTGGATAGTAACCGGACTCTGAAGGTTTCCGCAGAAAACCTGATGGCTTGTGATGAGAACAGCGCTACCTACGCCATTCGTATCATCCACATCCCTCTGGCTAACACCGCCACGGCCATTTACGTCCGTCCTTACTACGTTTACGAGAATGATAACGGCCAGCAGGTCGTGGTATACGACGAGATTACCTACTCCAACTACGACGGTCACTTCGACTTCAACGACGGCGTTCTGGAGTGGTAACCGGGGCGGTTCCGCGATTGAGCAGACTATTGGTGCTCGTTACCTCCCTACGAAAAAGGTGTAGGACACCTTTTTCACGAGTTGGTACGAAATAGCACCCCAACCGATACTTAATCAAAGCCCCGACTGCTTCGGCAGTCGGGG
>JAZNSL010000013.1:0-4097 GCA_045591225.1 Acutalibacteraceae bacterium
GTTGCCCTTGGAATCCTTTACAATGACGGAGGGCGTCTGCACCTTGCCGTTGTAGGTGTAGGAGGTCTTGGACAGCTTGGTGGAGGAAACCTTGTAGATGGTGGTGGTCTTGCTGGCAACGTAATCGCAGCGCTGGCAGACGTTCTTGATGACGCCGTTCTTGGTCAGAGTGGCCTTGGTGGTCTTCTTCTCGTAAGAGTGACCCAGCTTGCTACCGCTGGTGGCACCGCAGACCTTACAGGTCTTGGCCTTGGTGCAGGTGGCGGCCGCATAATCGTGACCCGGGGCCTTGCCCTCGGTCATACCGCAAGCGTCGCACTTGGCAGCCTCGGTGCAGTTGCCCTCGACAATAACGTGGTCACTCTCGTAACAGACGTACAGAACCAGATCCAGAGCGTAGATCTCGAAATCCTCGTTCTCGCCGGCACAGGACGTAATGGCCACCACATCACCGGCAGAAACCGGGATGGTCAGCACGTTGTCCGCAGAGCCACCCTCGTCCTCCGGGGCGACAAAGATGTAATCGTAATCGCCGGTGGTCTGGTTGCTGGCATCGGTGTAGCCCAAACCGTTCAGGGTGTGGGGGTTGATGACCAGAACGCCATCCTTTTCAGCGGTGTAGGTGGCGTAATAGGTGTTGCCCCACTCGTCCAGAGGCAGGGTGTTGGCGCCCTTATTCAGCACCTTGGGGTTGCCCTCGCTGCCCTCGGGGAACAGCACGCTCAGCTTGACAGAGCCCTCCTCAGCGGAGGTGGCGACCATAACCATATAGCCCTCGCCGGGGATCTCCTGACGGTCGTTGATGACGTACGAAGTGCCGTTGACGGTCAAGGTGGCGTTGCCCTCTACGATCAGAGTGGCGTTCTCCAAACCAAACACGGAGTAGTAAACGCCCTCGGCGGAGGTGGGCCACAGGCCGTCGCCCTCACCGGACAGACCGGCATTGATGTCGGTGGCGCCGGACAGGAAGTAGGGGTTGGTCTCGGTACCCTTCTTGGGAGGAGTCACGGTCAGGGTGACATCGGGGGTGATGCCGACAGGCTGTACCATAAACTGAAGCGGGATATGGCTCTCCTCACAATTGAAGACAGTATCCTGAGTCAGCTGGAATACGTCGGCAGTGGTGGCGGGGTCGCCATCGGTGTCCACGTTGATGATGAAGTTCTCATAATCCGAAGCGGACAGCAGATACTCGCCCTTGGCTGTGGGAACGTAAGAAGCATAGTATACCGGATAAGCAGAGGGGATGGTGATCTCGTTAGCGCCGTCCTCCAACTGACGGGGATCGGACTCGGTGCCCACCGGCATCTCCCAGGTCACGTAGACCTCCATAGCCTCCTCGGTCTCGTTGTGGAAACCAACGATGGCGGGATCCATGGGGTTCAAATCCAGCACTACCTTGATGCCGTAATCAACGAGAGAATAGGTGTCGTAACGAACGCCGTCCACCGTGATGGCGGAGGGGATCTGGGCGATGATGGAATAGCCGTTGAATACAGGAGCCTTCAGCTGGTAGTAAATAGAACCACCGGCGGGCAACTCCAGATAGGTGGGAGCGGCCATACCCATAGCCACGTAGATGGGATTCTCCAAAGTGCCCTCAGCAGGCTCATCGGGGACCTCGGGCTCTTCCACCTTCTCCATCTTTATGTTATCGAAGGTGCCGTACTGATCCTCGCCTTCGCCGCCCATCAGGGAGACGATAATAGAGGTGTACTCGCCGGAGTTAAACTCGACAGAGAACGCGGTCCACTCGTCACCGGCAACGATACCGGCGTTCTTCAGGTCGGCAGAGTCGCCGCCGTCCTTAACCAGCAGAACCATATTGTTGGTATTCTTGGCCCAACCGGTGATCTTGTAGGTGGTGTTGGCCTCTACGGCGATGGCGGTCTGGCGGACGTGCCACCACTGACCGGAAACCACGCTCAGAGCGTAGCCGCCGTCCTTGCCCTCAACCAACTCCAGGGTGTTCTTATCCCACAGGTTCTCCCAGGGATAGGTCTCGCCGGTCTCGAAATCGCCGTTGACGATATAACCGTCATCGGAGGGATCGATCATCTCTTTCACCTTAATGTCATCGACATACACGGTGGTGGCGATGCCGTTACCGCCGCCGCAGAAATTGATCTTGCCGGTAGCGGAGGTGGCGGTGTACTCAAACACCTTCTCGGTCCACTCGGCGGCATTGTTCACCCAAGCGGAAGCGACGGTAGAGCCGTTATCCTGAATCTGGACGTTAACGCCGTTGGCAATGGTCTTGATCCACAGGGTAACCTTGTAGGCCTTGCCGGGTACGGTGGTGAAGGTCTGGTCACCGGTACCGCCCCAGCCGCCGTCGCCCACCATCTTCAGGCCATAGTCGCCGGAATGGGCGGCATCGGCGCAGACGGCAGACTGGTTGCCGTAGATGCTCCAGGGAGCGGCAGTGCCGGTCTCGAAGTCGCCGTTCTTGATGAAGCCGTCGTCGGAGGCCTCTTTCAGCTCGGTGATCTTCACGTCGTCGATGTAGGCGTTCTCGGCAACGCCGTTGCCGCCGCCGCAGAAGTTGATTTTGACACCGGTGTCACCGGAAACCGTAAAGGTCTTGGTGAACTTGGTCCAGGTATTGGCCTGAATCCAGGCACTGGCATAACTGGTGCCGGTGGTGGTGCCGTTGAACTGCATGTTGAAACCGTTAGAGTTGACCTTGTACCAGTAGGACAGCTCGTAGGTCTTGCCATCCTCCACGTCGAAGGTCTGGTTCAGCATACCGCCCCAGCTGCCGTTACCCTTGATGTTGGCACCATAGGAGCCGGTGTAGGCAGCCTCGGCGGAAATGACGGTGGACTGCCAGGTCTCCCAACCGGTCTTGTCACCGGTCTCGAAGTCGCCGTTGGTGATCTTGCCCACCTCGGCGGGGATCTCGGGCTCTTCGCCGCCGGCAGAAGCCTCGGAAATCACGATATCATCGATCAGGATGACACCGGCGCTGTCCACCTCGGCGGACAGCTTCAGCTTCAGGTTCGCCTCGGAGGCGACGAAGGTGAGGGAGTGGGTCACCCAGTCGGCGCTCTGGCTGTTCATCCAGTTCTGACCGGTGGTGGCCTGGTTAGCGTTGCTGGAGGTCAGCACGAACATCATAAAGGCACCGGAGCCGCTGATGCGCTTAGACTTCCAGGACAGGGTGTACTCGGTACCGGCCTCGACGGTGAAGTTAGACATAGCCGCCTCGGCCCACTGAGAGCAGTTGTCGATCTGCAGAGCGCCGTCCACGATGGAGGCGGAACCGTTCAGGGTCCAACCCTCAGAGCCGTTCTCGAAGTCGCCGTTGGTGATCTTGCCCACCTCGGCGGGGATCTCGGGCTCTTCGCCGCCGGCAGAAGCCTCGGTAATCACGATGTCATCCAGATAATAGGTGGCGCCGGAGGCGGCCTCGGTGTTGCTGGAGAACATCAGCAGGTTGCCTTCGCCGGTGTTAAACTCGACAGAAACCTCCTGCCACTCGGTGGTGACGTTGAAGGTATCGGCGAAGGTATCGCCGCTCCAGTCACCCTTCAGAACCTTCAGGTTCATATTGGTTTCGCGGTCAGCCTTAACCTTTAAGGTTGCGGTGTAGTCCGCGTTGGCGGAAATACCGCCGTTGTAGTTGTAGATATTGGCCCAGCTGGCGCCGGAGGCATCCCAGGACAGGACCTTGTTGTCGTCTTCGTCGACAACGGCGATGTTACAACTGGACTGCCAGCCGCCCAACTCGCCGTCTTCGAAATCGAAGGTCTTGACAGCGGCCGCACTGACCAGGGCGCTCATAGGAAGCACCGTGAACAGCATCAGCACAGCCATCAAAACAGCCAGTACTTTTTTCATGTTGGTCATAATTCTTCTCCTTTTCTTAATTTATTTGGTACCTAACCATTATTAATTTACCATATTTTTAAGGCAAAAGCAAGAGAAATATAGCCCTTTAAGGCGATAATACACAAAAACAGCGATGAAATTCACTAAAAACTGGCACATTTGAAAACGCTCCCTAAGGCACAAAAGAAAAATAAGCTCTGTCCCCACGGACAGGGCGGGTTTTGACACCCGTTTTTTTCAGCCTATCCTTGTACAAAACGATA
>JAZNSL010000014.1:0-5785 GCA_045591225.1 Acutalibacteraceae bacterium
CGCTGCGTTGGACACAGACAAGGAAACCCAATAACCAAAAATTTTCCACAGATTTAGACAAATTGCACAAAGGGAAAAATCCTGAAAAACCGAAAATCGGGCAGTCATCCAAAGTTGCAAAAACCACCGTTTTCGCATTGACTTGTCCGAGAATTGTGGTTATAATAACATTGTAGAAACGTGTTGAACCACAAGCGGGCAACCGCTGCCACCATTTATGAAAAGGAGCATTAGCTATGTTTGTTAAAGACGTTGTTGTTCAGAACCAGGTTGGTTTGCATGCCCGCCCCGCTACTTTCTTCATCCAGAAGGCGAATGAGTTCAAGTCTTCCATCTGGGTTGAGAAGGAGGAGCGCCGCGTCAATGCTAAGTCCCTGCTGGGCGTTCTGTCCCTGGGCATCGTGGGCAACACCGCTATCCGCATCATCGCCGACGGCGCTGACGAGGAGGCCGCTGTTCTGGCCCTGGTGAAGCTGGTGGAGTCCGGTTTCGCTGAGTAATTCGCAATGAGAAAAGCCGTCGGGTCACCGACGGCTTTTTGATTTTTGGCACCAAGGTTGAACAGAGAGAAGCCTCCCTCGCCTAGAGGGAGGGGGACCAACCGCTAGGTTGGTGGAGGGATAATCGTCCGTAGGACGATATGCCGCAAAGCGGCATTGTATCCCCCAGTCAGCCTTATGCTGACTGCCCCCTTTAGGCAAGGGGGCTTTTCTATCACCGTAACTTATGTCCAAAGGATGTGACCTTATGTCTTTCATTTTTGATTCCCACGCCCATTACGACGCCGACGCCTTTGATGCCGACCGCGAGCAGGTACTGGCGGGGTTGCCCGCCGCCGGAGTGTGCGGCGTTGTTCAGTGCGCCACCGACCCGGAGTCCATCAAAATGAGCCTGAAGCTGGCGGAGCAGTTCCCCTTTGTGCGGGTGGCGGTGGGCATTCACCCGGAGTTTGTGGCGAAAGCCACCCCCGATTGGCTGGAGATTGTCCGGGCGGCGGCAGACCACCCTGCGGTGTGCGCCATCGGCGAGATCGGCCTGGACTATTACTGGGAGGAGAATGCCCCCCGAGAGGTGCAGGTCGAGTGGTGCCGGAAGCAGATTGAACTGGCAAAGGAGCTGGATCTGCCGGTGATTCTCCACGACCGGGAGGCCCACGAGGATACCCTGAACCTCATTCGGGAGCTTCGCCCCCGGGGTGTGGTGCATTGCTTTTCCGGCAGTGCCGAGATGGCCCGGCAGGTGACCGACTTGGGGATGTACGTGGGGTTGGGCGGTGCCGCCACCTTTAAGAACGCCCGCAAACCGGTGGAGGTGGCCGAGAGCCTGCCGCTGGATAAACTGCTGTTGGAGACTGATGCCCCCTATATGGCGCCGGTGCCGCTGCGGGGCAAGCGGTGCGATTCCGCTATGATTGCCCACACCGCTGCCCGTATTGCCGAGATCCGCGGCATGGACGTGGACACCCTGCTGTCCGCCACCTGCGAAAACGCCAACCGGCTGTTTGGGTTGAATTTGTGAGAAAAAAGTAATTTTCTTTTAAAAGGCTCTTGACAAGCAGATAAATTTCCGCTATAATGCCACTTGCGCTATGGACAATTAGCTCAGCTGGTAGAGCATCCGCTTGACGTGCGGAGGGTCAGCGGTTCGAGTCCGTTATTGTCCACCACATAATGAAAACCCGAACCAAATGGTTCGGGTTTTTGCTTTTATCTTTATTGTGTCAAGCGAAAATCCGCTTGCAGTGGGTCGGGTCAGCGGTTCGAGTCCGTTATTGTCCACCATACAGCTCCATCTTCGGATGGGGCTGTTTTTTGTTTTCTGCCGAAAAATAACAGTTTCTTCGTCAAATTATGCGAAAAAGGTGTTGGAAATTCGCCCAAATGCAAAAAAATCCCAAAATTTTGCAAGAATGTAAAATAAGACTTGCAAATTCCGGGCATATCCAGTATAATACCAAGCAGACTATGTGGGGGCATCCCCTTTACCGATAGAAAGGAAGTGCCGCTATGAGCAGCCTGAAGCACTTGACGAAAAACGAACTGCAGCAGCGGTTGCAGACCCTGCAGCAGCAATATCTGGCCTATCAGGCGCAGAATCTGCAGCTGGATATGTCCCGGGGCAAGCCGGGCGTACAGCAGCTGGACCTGAGCCTGGAGATGCTGGAGTGCGTCAATCCCCGTGACGGCTACACCGCCGCCAATGGCTTTGATGCCCGTAACTACGGCGTGCTGGACGGTCTGCCGGAGGTCAAGAGCCTGTTTGCCGACATCCTGGGTGTGACCCCGGACAACATCATCGTGGGCGGTAACTCCAGCCTGAATATGATGTTCGACTACATCGCCACCTGCTACGCCCACGGCGTATGCGGCAACCTGCCCTGGAGCCAACAGGGCGAGGTCAAGTTCCTGTGCCCGGTGCCGGGCTACGACCGCCACTTCGCCATCACCGAGTATTTCGGCATCAAGATGATCCCGGTGGAGATGACCCCCTACGGCCCGAATATGGACAAAATCGAGGAGCTGGTTAAGGACCCCGCCGTCAAGGGTATGTGGTGCGTGCCGATGTACTCCAACCCCGACGGCATCACCTATTCCGACGATACCGTCCGTCGTCTGGCGGCTATGAAGCCGGCGGCGGAGGATTTCCGCATTATGTGGGACAACGCCTATTGCCTGCACCATCTGGAGGATGAGGGCGACGTACTGCTGAACATCTATCCCGAGCTGGAGAAAAACGGCAACGAGGATATGGTGGTGATGTTCACCTCCACCTCCAAGATCAGCTTTCCCGGCTCCGGTATGGCGGCGCTGGCCGCCAGCCCGGCCAACGTGGCAGACGTGAAAAAGCGGATGACCATCCAGACCATCGGCCACGATAAGCTGAATATGCTCCGCCACGTCCGTTTCTTCAAGGACGTGGACGGCATCAAGCGGCATATGAAACTCCACGCCGCGGTGTTGCGCCCCCGGTTCCGGGTGGTGCTGGACACCCTGGAGAGCCAGCTGGCCAATCTGGATATTGCCCATTGGCACCATCCCCGGGGCGGCTACTTTGTCAGCGTCAACGTGATGCCCGGCTGTGCCAAGCGCACCGTGCAGTTGCTGAAGGAGGCGGGCGTGGTGATGTCCGGCGCCGGCGCCACCTATCCCTACGGCAACGATCCCAAAGACAGCAATATCCGCATTGCCCCGTCCTATCCCTCTGTGGAGGAACTGTCGGTGGCGATGGAGCTGTTCTGCCTGTGTGTGGAACTGGCCTGTGTGGAGAAACTGCTGGCGGAATAAGAGCAAATGCGCAAAAACCGAGGCTTTGGTCTCGGTTTTTGTTGTTTTTCACGAAAAAGTTACAAATATATAGGTATAACTTATATTCTTTTCATTGACTTTTGCCATTTGGTTTAGTATAATAGGCCAGTAGTGCAACTATTTTTAAGTTGTAAAAGAAACAGGAGGTCATTCACTATGAAGCGTACGCCTAAATGGGCATTCTTCGTTGTGGCCGTATTGATCCTGGCGCTGTCCTTCACCGCTATCTTCGGTGTGTACGAGCGCTTTGGCGATCGCACGGATACCATCATCCGCGGCGTGTCCGATATCCGCTGGGGTATCGACATCCAGGGTGGTGTGGACGTGGTGTTCGGTCCCGTCGACGAGAATGTCAATCCCACCAACGAGCAGCTGGATGCGGTCAAAACCATCATCGAGCAGCGTATGGTAAGCAAAAACATCACTGACTACGAGGCTTATACCGACCCGGCTAACAATCAGGTTATCGTCCGGTTCCCCTGGGCCAGCAGCACTGAGACCCCGGAAGAGGCCGTTGCCGAGCTGGGTCAGACCGCTATGCTGGAGTTCCACATTGGCGATGAGACCGACGACGAGGGCAAGCCCACCGGCAAGCTGGTGCTCGACGGTAACGACATCAAGTCTGCCGAGTCTGCCTATCAGCCCACCGACGAGACCGGCACCAACTACGAGAACGTGGTTGTGCTGACCCTCAACGATTCCGGCAAAAAGGCGTTCTCCGACGCCACCAAGACGCAGGCCGCCAACAACGGCACCATCTCCATCTGGCTGGACGACACCATGATTTCCAACCCCACCGTTAGCAGTCACATCGACAACGGCGAGGCGGTCATCACCGGTTCTGCCAACGCCCAGGAGGCTAAGGAGCTGGCTGACCTGATCACCTCCGGTGCTCTGCCCTTCAAGATCGAGGCCAAGAGCCTGGGCTCCATCTCTCCCACCATGGGTAGCAACGCCCTGGCCGCTATGGGTATCGCCGCCGTGATCGCTATGATCGCCGTGTGCATTATGATGATCGTTATCTACCGTCTGCCCGGCCTGGTTGCCGCCATCGCCCTGTGCGGTCAGATGGCGCTGACCGTAGCCTGCATTTCCGGCTACTTCGGCATCTTCAACAGCTTCACGATGACCCTGCCCGGTGTGGCCGGTCTGATCCTGTCCATCGGTATCGGTGTGGACTGTAACGTCATCACCGCCGAGGCTGTCCGTGACGAGCTGCGCGCCGGTAAGACCATCGACGGTGCTATCCGCTCCGGCTCCAAGGGCTCTTTCTGGGCCATCTTCGACGGTAACATCACCGTGTTGATCGTGGCCGCCGTTCTGATGGGCGTGTTCGGCTCTTCCAACGGTCTGTTCGGCTGGTTCTTCAGCTGGCTGCCGGTTTCCACCACCGGTTCGGTGTATTCCTTCGGTTACACCCTGCTGATCGGTGTTATCACCAACTTCGTGATGGGTCTGTGGCTGACCCGCATTATGCTGCGGTCCATCTCCCGTCTGAAGATCTTCCGCAATCCTTGGTTCTATGGAGGTGAGCGCTGATGAAAAACTTTAATTTCGTAGCCAACCTCAAGAAGATGCTGTGCATCTCTCTGGCCATTATGCTGATCGGTCTGGTGTGCAACTTTGTCTTCGGCACCAAGCTGGATATCTCCTTTGCCGGCGGTACCCAGATCCGCTACAGCTATTCTCAGGCTCCCGACCTGGACGCCCTGACCAAAGTGGCTCAGGAGCACCTGGGTAAGGATGCCGTCCTGAATATGGATACCGTCAACAACACCGACGTGGTTTCCATCAAACTGCCCGGCGAGGTTACCACCGAGCAGAAGCAGGCTCTGGACACCCAGCTGGAGAAGGACTTTAAGGACAACAAGCTGGTGGTCTTCTCCTCCAACACCCTGTCCGCCACCATGGGTACCAAGTTCCTGCTGCGTTGCCTGCTGGCTCTGGCTCTGGCGGCTGTGCTGCTGGTCATCTACGTGGGCTTCCGTTTCCGCAAGATCGGCGGTGTTCCCGCTGCCGTGTCCGCTCTGATCGCTCTGGTCCACGACCTGCTGATCGTGTACTTCACCTTCGTTATCTTCGGCATCGAGCTGAACGATAACTTCGTGGCGGTTATGTTGACCATCTTGGGTTACTCCCTGAACGATACCATCGTTATCTTCGACCGTGTGCGTACCCTGCGCCGTCGTTCCGATGCCTCTCTGGAGGAAGTGGTCAACGATTCTCTGCACCACGTCCTGCGCCGCACCATCATCACCACCGTCACCACCTGCCTGGCTATCACTGCCGTTTTGGTGGTTGCTCTGGTGATGCACGTGGACTCCATCATCAGCTTCGCTCTGCCGATGCTGTTGGGTGCCATCTCCGGTTCGTACTCTTCTCTGTTCCTGTCCGGCCCCATCTGGGTCCGCTGGATGAACCGCAAGAACGCCCAAAAGGCCTGATTTGTTATCTAAAAAGAACCAATACAACCCCCCTGG
>JAZNSL010000015.1:0-6574 GCA_045591225.1 Acutalibacteraceae bacterium
CTTTCGGTACTGCAGCGCGCGGAGATAGTATTTTTCATAGGCGCCTTCCCGGAGTACATATGCACCCAGGGCGATTCTCTTTTGCACTTCTTTGCCAAGCAAAGCCCGGTTGGCGGAATAAAGGCGCTCCCAGTCTGTATATTCTGAATCATTGTGCGCGCTGCCGGTCAGCAGGGGCGCGAGGCCCTTGAGAAGGGCGGGGAATTTGATGGCATAGCCGCCTGCGTGGGGGTGGACAGTATCATTGGTATATTCGAGCCAGCCCTTTTCGGCCTTGGCGGCGGCTGGGGTAACAACCACTTTGCCACCGCCACCCGGCAGGTACCGCGGTTCTCCAAGCCCGGTGTGCCCGGCGAGGAGTACGAGCTGCGGCTGGAACTGAAACTGCTGGCGGACGTGGGTCTGGTGGGTTTCCCCAACGTGGGTAAATCCACCCTCATCTCGGTGGTCAGCGAGGCCAAGCCGGAAATCGCCAACTACCACTTCACCACCATCACCCCGGTGCTGGGTGTGGTGCGACCGGTGGCGGGGGTATCCTACGTGATGGCGGACATCCCCGGCGGCATTGAGGGCGCCTCCGAGGGCGTGGGTCTGGGTCACGATTTCCTGCGCCACGTGGAGCGGTGCCGTCTGCTGGTCCACGTGGTGGACGTCTCCGGCAGTGAGGGCCGCGACCCCATCACCGACTTTGACACCATCAACGAGGAACTGCAGAAGTTCAACCCCGATCTGGCATCCCGCCCCATGATCGTGGCGGGCAACAAGTGCGACCTGGCGGAGGAGGAACAGCTGGAGGCCTTTGCCACCGAGATGGAAAAGCGGGGGTACGAGTACTTCCCCATGATGGCGCCCATCGCCCACGGCACCGACGACATCGCCAAGCGGTGCGGCGAACTGCTGTCTAAACTACCGCCCATTCGACGGTTCGAGGCGGAGGCACCCGTCCTGCCCACCGTGGAGGACCTCAAGGACCACTCGGTACAGGTCACCAACCGGGACGGCGTCTTCTTTGTGGAGGCCAACTGGCTGTTCCGGGTCATGCGGGGCATCCGCTTTGACGACCCTGACGGTATGCTGTACTTCGAGCGGGTGCTGGACACCTCCGGTGTCATTGATGCCCTGCGTGCCGCCGGTTGCGGCGAGGGTGACACCGTCAGCATCTACGATTTTGAGTTTGATTTCATTGACTAACGAATACGGAAGGTATAAATATGGAAAGATTATACCCAAAGGATATAGATTTGCACACCCTGAGCCCTTTAGCGTTGGCCTTTGTGGGTGACGGCGTGTACAGCCTGATGGTGCGGGAACGCCTTTTGTGCGAGGCCAACCGCCCGGTGAACGACCTGCACCGCCAATCGGTACGGGACGTACGGGCCGAGGCCCAGGCGGCGGCGATGCTCCGCATACAAGAGCACCTCACCGAGGAGGAAGAGACGGTATTCAAGCGCGGGCGGAATGCCCACACCGCCCGCAGCGGCGCGGACTATCACCGGGCCACCGGGTTGGAAGCGTTGTTTGGTTATCTCTATCTTGACGGGCGCATCGACCGGGTGCGGGAGCTGTTCGCCTTATGTGTGGAGGAATGATTATGAGTTGGTTAAAAAAATTGGATTGGAAAAATCTTGTCTGGGATTTTGTGATGATCTTGGCGGGCAGCATATGCTATGCCGTGGCCATCGGCGCATTCAGTGACCCCCATCACATCGCCCCCGGCGGCCTTACCGGTATCGCCATCCTGCTGAACTACCTGTTCGAGTGGATCCCTGTCGGTGTGGCCACCATCGTGATGAACGTGCCGCTGATCATCGCCTCGTGGTTCGTGCTGAGCAAGTCCATGGCCATCCGCACCATGTGGGGCATCCTGATCTCCAGCGTGCTGGTGGACGTGATGGAGCCGTGGCTGGTGGGCATCTACCCCAACGACGAAAATGCCAACCCCCTGCTGGTGTGCATTTTCGGCGGTGCCATTCTGGGCTTGGGCGTGGGTCTGATTCTCCGCCGCGGCGGTACCACCGGCGGTAGCGAGGTCATTTCCCGCCTGTTGGAGAAGAAATTCCCCCATATGTCGGTGGGCACCTTGATCCTGGGTGTGGATGCGGTGGTCATCACCCTGTCCGCCTTTGTGTACGGCGACATCGCCAACGCCATGTACGCCGTGGTGTTCGTGTATATCGGCTCCCAGATCATTGACCGGGTGGTGTACGGCGGCCGCTCCGGCAAGATGATCATGATCATCTCCCAAAAACAGCCGGAGATCACCCACGCGGTGATGACCAAGGTGCAGCGGGGCGTCACCCTGCTGAAATCCCAAGGCGGCTATTCCGGGCAGGACCAGAACACCATTCTGGTGGCGGTGCGCCGGGACGAGGTGTTCCGTCTGCGGCAGACGGTGTTCGAGATCGACCCCGATGCCTTCCTGATGATGCTCACCACCGACGAGGTCCGTGGCCTGGGCTTTATGAACCCCCACGAGCAGTAAACGATACGGTTTGTTAATGATTTGACGCTATCGCGTCATGAATTGGCTATCGCCATGATTTCTCGCGAAATGGCAACGCCATTCCGCTCCGTGAATTAAAAAAGAGCAACGGAAAGTTTCCGTTGCTCTTTTTTATTAGTTTTCTTCGGTTTCTTCGGTTTTTGCCGGGTACACCACGATCTCCTCCGGGCGGGTGGTCTCCACCTTGGTGACCTCCACCGACAGCCCGTCGGCGGTAAAGGTATCCCCCACCGAGGGAATACAGCCCATAGCCTCCATCACCCAGCCGCTGACGGTGGTGGCATCGCACTCGGTCTCGGTGCCGAAATGCTCCATCAGGTCGCAAAGCTCGGTGGAGCACAGCACCACCGCGCCGCCGTCCTCTCGGGGCAGAATGTTCTGAATCACGTCGTCATGCTCATCCCAAATCTCGCCCACCAGCTCCTCCAGGATGTCCTCCATGGTGACGATGCCCAGGGTGCCGCCGTATTCGTCGGTGACGATGGCGATGTGGGATTTCTCCTCCTGCAACTGGCGCAGCAGCAGACGAATCTTCACCGTAGGCGGTACGAACACCGCCGGCTTCATCAGGGTTTCGGGGGTGGGCTTCTGTTTCAGTTCCCGGTAATAGTCCTTGTGGTACACCACGCCCACCACCCGGTCGATGGTCTCCTCATACACCGGCAGACGGGAGAAGCCGCTGTCGGTAAAGGCCTCGCCCAGTTCCTTGAAGGTGGCGTCCACCGGCACGGCGGTCACCTCTACCCGGGGGATGAGAATGTCCACCGCCTCTCGGTCGTTAAAGGCGATCACCTGACGGATGAGGTCGCTCTCCTGCTCGCCCAGGGAGCCGTCCTGCTCCGCCTCGTCCACGATGGTGAGCACCTCTTCCTCGGTGACCACGTCCTCGTCGGTGGTCTTAAACAGCAGGCTCAGCAGCTTCTTCCACAGGGAGAACAGCCAGTTGATGGGGGTCAGCAGGACAACCACCAGCCGCAAAATCGGGGCGGTGCCCATCACAAAGCGGTCGGCGGACTGCTTTGCCAAGCTCTTGGGGGAGATCTCGCCGAACACCAGCACCACCACGGTGGTCACCGCGGTGGACACCGCCGCGGCGAAATCCTCGTTGGCGATACGCTCGGCGAAATAGATGGTCGCCACGGTGGTCAGCAGGATGTTGACGATGTTGTTGCCCACCAGGATGGTGGACAGCAGTTTATCGTAGTCCTCTGACATCTTCAGCACTAGCGCCGCCCGTCGGTTGCCGTCCTCCGCCAACCCCTTCATCCGAATGCGGTTAAAGGTGGAGAACGCCGTCTCGGTAGCGGAGAAATAGGCGGACAGGCACACCAGCACCGCCATAATCAAAATTGAACCTATACTATCAGGGTCCATAGTTGTATTTCCAACTCCTTATGTTTAATCGGTAATGACACCGCCATCATCATAACAGAAAACCATCCAAAAGTCCAGTATTATTTACGATGGGTATATTTTCGCCCGTAAAACACACACTAACCACCATGAAGGAGGCGGAAATATGGACTATATGATGATGCTCCGCGCTTTTGCGGTGGGGGGTCTTATCTGCGTGGTGGGCCAGCTGCTGATCGACTTCACCAAGCTGACCCCGGCGCGGATTTTGGTGACCTACGTGGTGCTGGGGGTGGCACTCACCGGGCTGGGGCTGTACCAGCCGCTGGTGGAGTTTGCCGGCGGCGGGGCTACGGTGCCACTGACCGGGTTTGGGTACAGCCTGGCCACCGGCGTGCGGCAGGCGGTGGAGGAGCAGGGGCTGGTGGGCGCCATCACCGGCGGGCTCACCGCCACCGCCGGGGGCATCACCGGGGCGGTGACCCTGGGGCTTATGGCCGCCCTGGTGGGGAAAAGCGGGGATAAAGCATAAAAGCAGCCTAGGCAACGCCGTTGCCTAGGCTGTTTCATTACCGAATGACGCTGTAAATCAAGTCTTGTTCTGCCGGGGGAGCATTCTCCACCGTCACCGCCGCCACATACGCCTTTTGGGCGGCTTCCACCGCCTCGGGACGGTTGGTGTACAGGGTGGCGATGGTCTCTCCTGCCGTTACCTTGTCCCCGGTCCGCTTGTGGATGCGGATGCCGGCGGCGTGGTCGATGGAGTCCTCCTTGGTGGCGCGACCGGCACCCAAGCTCACCGCCGCCGTGCCGATGGCCTCGGCGTCCGTGGCGGTGATATAGCCATCCCGCTCCGCGGTAACGGCATAGGCCGGGGCGGTGGGGAATTTGGTGAGGTCGGTGAGATAGGTGGCGTCGCCGCCCTGGGCCTCTACCCACCGGCACATCTGCCGGAAAGCCTCGCCGCTGTCCACCGCCGCGGTGACGCGGCGGGCGGCCTCCTCGGGGTCAAGCCCTAAGCACAGGCACACCATCTCGGCGGCCAGCGCCTCGCACAACTGCCGCAGGCGGGGGTCTCCGCCGCCCTGCAGGATGCTCACCGCCTCCTGCACCTCCAGGGCGTTGCCCACCGCCGCGCCCAAGGGCAGATCCATATTGGTTACCAAAGCCGCGGCCTTTCGCCCGCAGGCGGTGGCGATGTCCACCATCTGCCGGGCCAGCTCCTCGCCCTCGGCTTTCGTTTTCATAAAAGCGCCGCTGCCCACCTTCACGTCCAGCACGATGGCATGGGAGCCCGCCGCCAGTTTCTTGCTCATAATGCTGGAGGCAATCAGCGGCACGCTGTCCACCGTGGCGGTGACGTCCCGCAGGGCGTACAGCTTTTTATCCGCCGGAGCCAGGTTGCCGGACTGGCCGATAATCGCCAGGCCCACCCGCTCCACTTGGTTCATAAACGCTTCGGGGGTCAGCTCGGTGCGGTAGCCGGGGATGGATTCCAGCTTGTCCACCGTGCCGCCGGTGTGACCCAGACCCCGCCCGGACATCTTCGCCACCTTGGCACCCAGGGCCGCCACGATGGGGCCCACGATCAAGCTGGTCTTGTCGCCCACGCCGCCGGTGGAGTGCTTATCCACCGATAAGGTGCCGAAGCGGGACAGGTCCACCACGTCGCCGGAGTGCATCATGGCATCGGTGAGGATGGCGGTCTCGGCGGGGGTCATCCCATTCAGGCACACCGCCATGGCCAAGGCGGCCATCTGATAGTCCGGGATGTCCCCGGCAGTGAACCCCTCCACCATAAAGCGGATCTCCGGCTCGGTCAGGGCAAGGCCCATTCTCTTGTGACGGATAATATCGTACATACGCATAAGACCGCACCTCTCTTTCATAAGTATCTTATCACATCCCACCCCGAATGAAAAGAGGTTTTTGTCAACAAAAAATGGTGGATTTTTCCGAAGTGGTATGCTATACTGAAAGATGATGCGAGTCAATATACGTCAGGAGGCTTTTGTATGCTGGATTTGTTTAAGGAACTGTTTGGCTGGTTGCCCAAAGAGGCTTTTGCGGCGCTGATCTCTATGGTGCCGGTTATCGAACTGCGTGGCGGTCTGCCCTATGCCATTCTCTCGGGCATCAACCCCTGGGTGGCGGTGCCCCTGTGTATCGGTGCCAACCTGCTGCCCATCCCCTTTATTCTGTGGTTCATTACCCCCATCTTCAGCTGGATGAAAAAGACCAAGCTGTTCCGCCCGCTGGTGGAAAAGCTGGAGAACCGTGCTATGAAGAAGAAGGATTCCATCGAAAAGGGTTATTTCTGGGGTCTACTTTTGTTCGTGGGTATTCCGTTGCCCGGCACCGGCGCCTGGACCGGCGCGCTTATTGCAATAACTTTGGGTCTCAATCTTAAAAAAAGCTTTCTCCCCATTGCGTTGGGTGTTGTTTGCGCAGGCGCGATAATTGTTTCTTTGTTCTATTTTGCTCCCGAAGCTTTCAAAGCATTGGTGGGCTAAAATATAAAAACACCACATTACAACATAAAAATTACGAGGTGCATTATGTCTAATTTCAAAATCGGCGTTATGACCGACTCATTCAAGCTTCCCTTTGAGCAGGGACTTGCCAAAGCAGCTGAGGTTGGTGCCCAGGGTATCCAGCTTTACGTTGTGGAAGGCGAAAACAAATACGATACCTTTGACGATGCAAAGGTTGCGCGCG
>JAZNSL010000016.1:0-31965 GCA_045591225.1 Acutalibacteraceae bacterium
CCACCCCGATAGACCCCGTAGGGGAGGGCCTCTGCGCCCTCCCGCAAAAACACAACAAAAAGGAGTGTTCTCTATGGCTTACAAAACCGATATTGAAATTGCACAGGAATGTCAAATGAAGCACATCCGCGAGATCGCCGCGACGGCTCACGTGGACGAGAAATACATCGAGCAGTACGGCAACTATAAGGCGAAGATCGACCTGTCCCTGCTGGAGGAGTCCAACCGCCCCGACGGCAAGCTGATTCTGGTCACCGCCATCACCCCCACCCCGGCGGGCGAGGGCAAGACCACCACCACCATCGGTCTGGCAGACGGCCTGCGCCGTATCGGCAAGGACGTCACCGTGGCCCTGCGCGAGCCCTCTCTGGGTCCGGTGTTCGGCGTTAAGGGCGGCGCCGCCGGCGGCGGTTACGCCCAGGTGGGGCCTATGGAGGACATCAACCTGCACTTCACCGGCGACTTCCACGCCATCGGCGCCGCCAACAACCTGCTGGCGGGGATGCTGGGCAACCACATCCAGCAGGGCAACGCCCTGGGCATCGACGTGCGCCGTGTGACCTGGAAACGGTGCGTGGATATGAACGACCGCCAGCTCCGCTTCATCGTGGACGGTATGGGCGGCAAGCCCAACGGCGTGCCCCGTGAGGATGGCTTTGACATCACCGTTGCCAGCGAAATTATGGCGGTGTTCTGTCTGGCCTCCTCCATCACCGACCTGAAAGAGCGTCTGTCCCGCATCATCGTGGGCTATACCTACGACGATAAGCCGGTGACCGCCGGCGACCTGAAGGCGGTGGGCGCTATGACCGCCCTGCTGAAGGATGCCATCAAGCCCAATCTGGTGCAGACCCTGGAGGGTACCCCCGCCTTTGTGCACGGCGGTCCCTTCGCCAACATTGCCCACGGCTGTAACTCGGTGATGGCCACCCGTCTGGCGCTGAAGATGGGCGACTACACCGTCACCGAGGCGGGCTTCGGCGCCGATCTGGGTGCCGAGAAATTCCTGGACATCAAGTGCCGTATGGCTGGCCTGACCCCCGATGCGGTGGTGATGGTGGCCACCGTCCGCGCCCTGAAGATGCACGGCGGCCTGGCTAAGACCGAGCTGAACACCGAGGACCTGGGTGCTCTGGAGCGGGGTATTCCCAACCTGCTGCGCCACGTATCCAACATCAAGAACGTGTACAAACTGCCCTGCGTGGTGGCGGTGAACCGGTTCCCCACCGACACCGACGCCGAGATCGACTTCATCATCGAGAAATGCCGTGAGCTGGGTGTCAACACCGTGCTGTCCACCGTGTGGGCGGACGGCGGCGCCGGCGGCATCGAGATGGCGAAGGAAGTGGTCCGCCTGTGCGAAGAGGAGCAGGGCGACTTCACCTTCTCCTACGAGCTGGACGGCTCCATCGAGGATAAGATTACCGCCGTGGTGCAGAAGGTGTACGGCGGCGACGGCATCACCGTCCTGCCGGCGGCCAAGAAGCAGATTCAGCAGCTCACCGCTTTGGGCTTTGATAAGTGCCCCATCTGTGTGGCCAAGACCCAGTATTCCTTCTCGGATGATCCCACCAAGCTGGGCGCTCCCGAGGGTTTCACCGTCACCGTCAAGAACGTGAAGGTGTCTGCCGGTGCAGGCTTTATCGTGGTGCTGACCGGTGACATTCTCACCATGCCCGGTCTGCCCAAGTCTCCCGCCGCCGAACGCATCGACGTGGATGCCAGCGGCAAGATCACCGGTCTGTTCTAAAATTGTTTACAATTTAAGGAAAACACCCCTGATTGTGGTCAGGGGTGTTTTTTGTCCCATATATATGGGCACGAAGGGAAAATGCCTCCCCAAACCGTTTTATCGTATTAGCAGATTAAAGGGTTTTTACGGTTTTGTATTGACGAATGGTATTTTTTGTGGTATCATACTATAGATAATAAGGTACTATGCCCATTTGTCACTATTTTCAGATATTTGAGCAAAAAACAGGAGGTAATTATGAAGACTTGGAAGCGTTGGCTGACCGCTGTTTTGGCTGTGGCTCTGTTGGTATCGATGTGCTCGGTGCTGGCCGGTTGCAACAATAGCGGCATCGAAAACCCCGACCCCGACACCCCCGACAACCAGATCAGCGAGGAGGATGCGGCCCTGGCTACCGGCGGCACTTACGTGGTTAACGTAAAGACTGCCGGCGGTATGGTGCTGTCCGACATCTCGGTATATGTTTATGCCGACGAGACCCTCTCCGACCTGAAGACTTTTAAGCAGGTGGACGAAAACGGCAAGGCCGTGTTCGATCTGGGCGAAGCCGGCAACTACGTGGCCACCGTCACCGGTGCGCCCAAGGGCTACCAGGTAGAGGCTTTCTACACCTTTACCAACAACGTGGCCAACATCGTGCTGACCTCTTCGGTCATCACCGGCGAGGACATCACCACCGCACAGCTGGGTCTGGGCGACGTGATGTACGACTTCACCGTCACCACCCCCAAGGGTGACAAGTACACCCTGTCCGAGGTGCTGAAGGAGAAGAAGGTGGTTCTGCTGAATTTCTGGTATACCACCTGCGGTCCTTGCGCCTCCGAGGTTCCCTATATGGAGGAAGTGTATAAGGAGTATAAAGATAAGGGTGAGATCATCGCGGTGAACAACCACCCCTCCGATAACAACACCACCATCCAGAACTTTAAGGAGCAGTATCAGCTGTCCTTCCCTATGGCGCAGGCCCCTGCCGCTTGGAGCAACACCTTCAGCATTCAGGGTTACCCCACCACCTTTGTCATTGACCGCTACGGCGTTATCTGCCTGGTAGAGGTGGGCGGCATCACCAGCAAGCGCCCCTTCCTGAGCATGTTCGAGCATTTCACTGCCGACAACTACGAGCAGAAGATCTTCAACGCTCTGGACGAGTTGGTCACCAACGTCAAGCCCACCTTCCCCAACGAGAAGGAGGAGGAGCTGGCCAAGGTGCTGAATGTGAAGGATGCCCCCATCAAGTACCGCCATGCCGAGGGTGAGGACGCCGAGTTTGCTTGGCCCTTCATCTTCACCGAAAAGGACGGCGGCAAGGTGGTCAAGGCCTCCAACTCCGATTACGACGGCTCTTACTCCATCCTCATCGCCGACGTCACCCTGAAAAAGGGCGAGGCCTTGGGTATGGACTACATCGTTTCTTCCGAGAACGGTTCGGATATCCTCCACGTCATCGTGGACGACGAGCCCATCTACCAGATTTCCGGCAACGACGAAAAGGCCAGCTGGAAGACCTGCTATCCTTGGGTCGCCACCGAGGACGGCACCTACGAGGTGGTCATCAGCTACATTAAGGACGACTCCAACTCCGAGGGCGACGACACCGCCTATATCCGCAATCTGCGCATCCTGGATGCCGACAAGGTGGATACCGAGACCTATCTGCCCCGGTATGCCGCTGAGGAGCAGGAGGATGGCACCTATAAGTATGTGGACATCGTGTATAACGAGACCGACACCTACTATCACGTGGGCGACAAGAACGGCCCCATTCTGTTGGCCGATCTGATGAACCCCACCCAGTTCAGCGAGGAAGAGACCATTTGGGATCTGCTGTACGAGACCGACGTCACCGTTAACGGCAAGTATGCCTACGAAGAGGTTCTGCCCTACTTCTCCATGGCTTCCAACGCCAGCCTGAACGGCTTCTCCTCTGTAACCAAGGAGCTGGCCGAGCAGCTCAAAGAGGTTGTTGAGCAGACCGGTTTCGACGGCGACGAGAATGAGTGGCTGAAGGTATGTAAGTACTACCAGGCATACGGCACCGGCGGCAAGCAGTTGGTTGACCCCTGCCAGGGTCTGCTGCCCTTCAACGCCCTGAAGGCCACCGAGGGCAAGAATGTTGCCACCAACGTCTTTGAGTATAGCCACGTGGTTATGCCCCGCGGCTATCTGGCCGAGTTTATCCCCACCAAGAGCGGTGTGTACCGCATCACCTCCCGTGCCGAGTCTCAGCAGGGCGTTGACGCCTGGATCTTTAACAAGGATCGTGAGGAACTGCTGACCTACGAGATGGATGAGCGTCTGTGGAGCGACGACAAGAACGTGTCTATGGTCTTCTATATGGAGGCCGGCACTCCTTATTACATTGACATCGCCTTCTGGGATGTATACGAAGAGGGTGTCATCCCCTACGACATTGAGTACGTAGCGGCTACCTACGACCATTTCCGCCTGTGTTCTCCCGGTTACTTCACCTATGACAGCGACGCCACCGGCGACCAGATGTACTATCTGATTCAGGGCGGCGTGGACGTCGTGCTGAAGGACGGCAAGTACTATCACGATCTGGGCAACGGCAAGACCGGCAGCCTGATCTACGCCGATTTCTCCGGCGTCACCTCTTTGTTCAGCAACCCCATCGCCACCGTCCCCGCCTATAATGAGGACGGCAGCGTCAAGAAGAACGACAAGGGCGAGATCGAATACATCAAGGGTATGATCGATATGGGCGGTTTTGATTTCAGCAAGACCGAGAACGATCTGTACATCCTGTCCATTATGGAGAAGTATGACGGCGACCAGAAGAAGACCCTCGACTACCTCAAGGAGACCTGGGGCGAGGATTACGACGCTTACGTAGAAGAGTATCAGCTGGACGACATCTTCGCCGGCAAGTACCACGGCGAGGGCGAGGACCTGACCGAGGAGATCAAGACCTATCTGGACAAGATGATCGACGATCCCTCCAAGCCGGAGGCACAGGGCTGTGTGGTCGTGGATAAGCGTCTGGCCGAGATTCTGCAGATGCTGCTGGATAAGTATACCTTCGAGGACGTGGACAACGCTTGGCTGAAGGTGTGCTTCTACTACGACCATATGGCCCCCAAAGGCTAATTTCCCCTGAAACGAGGAACTGTTATGAAACAAACACGCAAAATTCTGTGGTTGCTGGCGGCGACGGCGATGCTGCTGTCCCTGCTGTGCGGCTGCGGCGACAATACCGAGACTCCCGGCGGCACCGCCGAAACCCCGGCTGACGGCTATCGGGTGACGGTGGTGGATGCCTTGGGCACGCCTTACACCCAGGGCGTGGTGGTGCAGTACATGCAAAACGGTCAGTCTGCCGGTATGCAGGTGGTGGACGCCAATGGCACCGCCACCAAGAGCCTGCCGGACGGCGAGTACACCGTGGAGCTGTCCTTCACCGACACCAAGACGGAGTATCACTACGACGCCTCCGACCTGAAACTGACCCCGGACAACAAAGAGGGCACCGTGGTGCTGGCCAAAAAGGCCGTCGCCGACGGCGCCGCCCTGTCCGTGGGCGACGGCGAGAAAAAGGCGTACGCCGTGTTTGCCGGCTGCACCTACGTCACTTTGGAAAAGGGTCAGCGGAACTATTTCCTGTTTACCCCCACCGAGGCGGGCATATACGAGTTCTCCCTGCCCGGTTGTGATGCCGTTCTGGGCTATTACGGTGCGCCCCACTTCGTGCAGGCCAACCACGCCGCCGACGAGCCGGTGGACGGCAAGTTTAAGATCACCGTCCGCGCCAATATGATCAGTTCCGACAACACCGGCACCACCGTGATGGTGCTGGGCGTGGATGCCGGCGATAACGAGGCCGCTACCCTGGCGATCCAGCGGGTGGGCGACCCCGAGTGGGACGTGTCGGATGAGCCCTGGACCCCCTACAACGGCACCCATACCCCCGTCGAGTACACCCTGCCCGCCGGCACCAACCTGGTGAAGGTGGACATCACCGGCGACACCTTTGAGGTGGTAAAGGGCGACGACGGCTACTATCATAAGGACACCAAAGACGGTCCCTTGATGTATCTGGCATTCAAGAAGACCGATTACGTGGCCTTTGACGACATTCTCAACAATTTTCACATTTCCGCCCACCTGTATAACGAGGACGGCTCTTTCCTGCGGAAAGAGGAGTACACCGAGCTGATGGAGAAATACCGCGACTGCGCCGATAAGGACAAGAGCGTGTATCCTCTGACCGAGGATTTGGTGTACGTCGTCAAGACTTACGGTGAGCATCAGGGCTGGTGGGATATTGAAGCCCCCGGCTATCTGTTCCGTGACATCGACGGCAACAACGTCTCCGGCATCAATACCGACATCGCCTGGATGTTCGCCATGTATTACGCCGGCTAATCCTACCCCTTGAAAAGGAGGAATCCCTATGAACAAAAAATCTTTGTTGGCGCTTTTGCTGGCTGTCTGCCTGCTGCTGACCGGTCTGGTCGGTTGCGGCGGCAATGATGATGTAGACGACCCGGAGAATGAGAACTCCGGCACCACCTACACCATCACCGTCAGTAATGAGGCCGGCACGCCCATTGAGGGTGCCGAGGTGTACGTCTATGAGGACAGCGCCCTGACCGATATGGAGGCTTTTGCCACCACCGATGCAGAGGGCAAGATGTCCTTCACCTCCGAGAAGACCGGTCTGGTAGCTACCCTTAAGAACGTGGCCATCGGCTATCAGGTGGCGGAGAGCTATGCTCTTGCCGAGGCGGACACCGTCATCACTTTGAAGGCGTTGGCGGCCACTGCCGACGGCGCTCTGCCCACCGATGCGGTCATCGAGCTGGGCCAGCCTATGGTGGACTTCACCGTCACCGACGTGGAGGGCAACATCTACACCGCCTCCGAGGTATTGAAAGAGAAGAAGGCCCTGGTGCTGAATTTCTGGTACACCGGTTGTAAGCCCTGCGGTATGGAGTTCCCCTTCCTGCAGACCGCCTACGATGTGTACGCCGACCGCGCCCTGCTGTTGGCTATGGACCCCTATAACGAGGATACCGCTGAGAGCATCACCGCCTATGCGGGTGAGAATCAGCTGACTATGCCGATGGTGGATGCTGACCCGGCTTGGGTCGATCTGATGGGCATTGCCGCCTATCCCACCACCGTCGTTATCGACCGCTACGGCTTTGTGGCCTTCGTCCACGAGGGCGCCATCACCGAGGAGGGTGTCTTTGACAAGATCTTCTCCTTCTACAGCGCTGACGAGTACGTCCAGAGATTTGCCACCGACGTGAACGAGCTGAACGATGCCCCCGCCGGTGAGCCCGGCACCTCTGAGGATAACCCCATCGAGGTGGGCGGCGTGCTGACCTTTGACGCCCCGGTTCCCGTGGGCGGTATGGTCTACTACAGCGTGTATAAGGTCAGCGGCACCATTCTGACCATTGAGAACCCCGACGCTTACGTGGTGTACAACGACCAGGTGTTCGAGGCCGTGGACGGCATCATTTCCTTCCCGGTCCAGTCGGACGACGTAACCATTCCGGTGAAACTGGTTATCGGCAACAAGGGCGCTGAGGACACCACCTTTACCGTCAACTTTGCCTATCCCGGCGGTACGCTGTCCAATCCTTTCTCGTTGGTGATGGGTGACCTGACCACCGAGATCGCCGCCGGCAACGACCAGGGTGTGGTGTATCAGTACACCGCCGAGCAGGACGGCACCGTGGAGATGTACGCCATCGACGCCACCGACGGCGTGAAATACGATCTGACTCTGTACAACCTGAACTCCTATGCCAACCGCACCCTGGAGGCGGACGGCGTTGACAAGGACGGCAAGAAGGTCGTCAGCGTGGACGTAAAGGCCGGCGACGTGGTACAGGTGACGGTGGCGGTTCTGCCCAACGAGGATAACGAGTATCCCGCCGCCACCATCGACAGCCATCTGGAGTTCCTGGACGTGACCGGCTCCACCACCACGGCTGACCCGGACAACCGGGTAACCAACGCCAAGCCCACCACCGGTGCCCCCACCGTAACCGGCACCCCGGTGGCTTCCGCTACCAACAACTGGACCACCAAGCCTACCGGCACCACTGTCGCCACCAAGCCTACCAAGGATAACGCCGACAGCGATGGCACCACCAAGCCTACCGATGGCACCACTAAGCCCACCGGCGGCACAGCCAAGCCCACCGGCAACGCGACGGTGGCTACGACCAGCAAAACCACTACGACTACCAAGAACGAGACCACCACCACCAAGCCCACCGCCACCCCCACCAAGGCAAAGGTGACCTACAAGGTCACGGTCAAGGCCGAGGGCAAGGTGATGTCCGGTGTCAAGCTGAACTTCGCGGTGGCCGGCAAATCTAAGGATATGGTCACCGGCAAAAACGGTGTGGCCTCTGCCCAGTTGCCGGACGGCGACTGCCTGGTAACCTTGACCGTGCCGGAGGGCTACATTGCGGAAAAACTGCAGTACGCCCTGAACGCCAGCAACAACTCTGTGGTCATTAACCTGACCAAGGAGGACGTGATCGAGGACGAGCCCGGCGATACCCCCACCGAGTACTCGGTCAAGGTGGTACTGAGCAACGGCGTTGCCTGTGCCGGCATCAACGTCCAGTTCTACAAGCAGGACGGCACCGTGGTGGCGGAGAAAAAGGCAGACTCCAACGGCATCGCCAAGGTGACCCTGCTGGATGGCACCTACAACGTAAAATTGTCCGGCGGTCTGGTAGACGGCGGTATGTTGTACGACGAGGGTTCTGCCCGGGTATCCGTGGCGAAGCCCTCCATCGAGATCCTGCTGGCCAATGCCTGCGGCAGTGCCAAGGAGAAGATCACCTGCCCCATCACCAACAAGACCACCGCCGCCTACGTGGTGGAGGAGGGCGCTACCTACGTAACACTCAAGCCCGGTTTGCGTAACTACTTTATGTTCATCCCCACCCAGAGCGGCACCTACCGCATCTCCTCTGTTTCCAGCGGCGTGCAGGTGGGTTACTACGGCGCCACCATTCACTTCATTACGCAGGACAATATGGCCAAACCCGAGAACATTGACGAGAGCGGCACCGCCTTCTCCGTATCGGTTAAGGATGTCGGTCCCTCCTTCATTCTGGGCCTGGATGCCGCCACCAACGTGGACGCCACCGTTCTGCTGATTACCCGCGTCGGCCCTGCCGAGTGGAGCGTGGCTGACGAGCCCTGGCATACCTACACCGGCACCCACACCCCCAAGAGCTACACCTTGCCCGCCGGCAAGACCTTGAAAAAGGTGGACATCACCGCCGCCAGCTTTAAGATCGTGCTGGGTGACGACGGCTTCTACCACAAGGACACCAAGAACGGTCCTCTGGTATACCTGCAGTTTAAGAACACCGATTACGTGGCCTTTGACGATATCCTGAATAACTTCCATATTGCCGCCTATCTGTACAACAAGAACGGCTCCTTCCTGCGGAAAGAGGAATACACCGAGATGATGGAGAAATACCGCGACTGTGCGGATGCAACCACCAGCGCGTATCCCCTGACCGAGGACCTGAAGTACGTTCTGCAGAAGTACGGCGAGCATCAGGGCTGGTGGAACACCAAGTCTCCCGGCTACCTGTTCCTGGATTCCGAGGGCAATAAGCTTGCGGTAAACACCGACATCGCCTGGATGTTCGCGGTGTATTACGCCGAATAAACAAAGTGAAAGGAGATCTTCCTATGAACAAGAACGTTTTGCTGGCCGGCCTGTTGGCCCTGTGCCTGTGCCTGACCCTGTGCGCCTGCGGCGGTAACGACGGTCCCGTGACCGAGACCCCCTCCACCACCAGCCAGGCTCCCACCACCACGACCACCACCACTGAGGCTCCTGCCACTCCCACCGCGCCTACCCCCGCTGATGGTCAGGTGCTGTACACCATCAAGGTGGTGGATAAGGACGGCGCCGCCGTTGAGGGCGTGTACGTCCAGATGTGTACCGAGACCTGCGTGTTCACCGCCACCGATTCCGAGGGCAACGCCTACTTCTGCGTGGCTGAGGACGAGTACAAGGTGGCCTTCACCGAGGCTCCCGATACCTACTACTACTTCGAGGATGGCGCTCACGAGATGACCCTGACCTACGACCTGAACGCGGTCGAGGATACCGACCCCACCGAGGGGGAGAACCTCTACAACGACGCCGAGCTGGAGTGGTAATCAAGCCATAGCCGCGGATATAGAACATAAGACGGCTCAACCAAAATGGTTGAGCCGTCTTTTTTCGTCTTAATGGGTCATTGTCAAAAATAGAAAGCCTCCGGCATAAGAGCGGCGTTCCTAAGGACAGTTATCTGTAAAAGGATTGGAATTTGCCGCACAAATTCCCTGCTTGTTATGGTATAAGACAAAAACTACCCGAAGAAGAGAAACTACAAACTCTTTTTCGGGTAGTGATTTTTTATAGTGATATTCTGTGCTTTTAGCACAGAGTGATATTTCTCTTTCGGGAAGTGCTATTGAACCCTTACGGTTTCAGTGGTATTTTATTCGCCCAAAACTGCCGAAGGCAATAACACTTGTCGTAAGAGAAATATAACTGCGGAGCAATATCACTCGCCATAGGCGAATAAACCTGCCCAAGTGTCCTCAAGGACACTTGGGCTACGCCGGAGGCTTTCTCGTTGCCGATTATTGCAGGGCGGCTTCCACCGCCTCTTTCAGCATATCGTAGGTAACGGAGGAGAAGAAGATCTCGGTGATGACGCCGGTTTCATCCAGCACCAGTGTGTAGGGATAGGTGCCGCGACCACCCAAAGTGGTGTAGTAGCCTACCTCCACCTTGCCGCCCTCGGGGATATAGTCGTTGGCGAAGACGATGGGGGTCTCGGGATAATGTGCCGCGATATAGGCGGGGGCGGTCTTGGTGTTCATACCGTGGGCGGCGATCACCGCCACCCGGTCGCCGTAATCCTTGGCGATCTGCTCGAAGTAGGGGAGCTCGTTGACACAGGGCGTACACCAAGTACCCCAGAAATTCAGCACGGTCACCTTGCCGGTGGCGGTGGGGTCGATCGTCTCGCCGGTGAGGCCGTTGCCGTCCACCACCTCCAGAGGATAGCCGTAGCACAGGTCGCCGATCTGGTTGCCGCGATTCTGTTCACCCACACCGGGCGGGTCTGCCTGGCGCTGGTTGTCGGCCACCCAGTAATAGCCGATGGCACCCGCCAGCACCGCCAGCATCAGTACCAGAGAAATTACGCGGGTCACCAGTTTTTTCTTGCTCTTCGGCCGGTCGGGGGTATCGTTGCCCGCCACCAGAATCTTGGGACCCTTCCACTGGATAGCCTTGGTGGGGCACACCGGGATACACTCGCCACAGCTGATGCATTCCTGGTCACCCACCCGACGGATATCCATCTTGCAGTGGGAGATACACTTGTTGCAGTCCACACATTTGTCCCGGTTGAGCTGAATGCCGAACACCGAAATGCGGTTGAACAGACCGTACAGCGCACCCAAGGGGCACACAAATCGGCAGAACAGCCGGAACACGAAGATACAGCCCACCAGCATGCTCACCATCACCAAGAACTTCCAGGTGAAGATGGGACCCAGCATGGAGAAGTAGCTGTCGTTGACCTTGTTGGCCAACAGGGCCATACCGCCCTCCACCGTACCGGCGGGGCAGATGTATTTGCAAAAGGCGGGCAGGGGGGTATCCCGCAGGGCGTACAGCACCGGCACAATCACCACGAAAAAGACCAAAATCACGTATTTGAGATAGGACAGCAGACGGGTCACCGGGCTTTTCCGCGCCTTGGGGGAACGGATTTTATACAGCCACTCCTGGATCAGACCAAAGGGGCACAGCCAGCCGCAGATCATCCGCCCGAACATAATGGAGTACAGCAGCAGCACACCGCCCACGTAGAACAGGGTGCTGCGCTCGGCGCTGAAGGAACCCTGGAGCGAGCCCAAGGGACAGGCGCCCACCGCACCGGGGCAGGAATAGCAGTTGATGCCCGGGGCGCACACCACCTTGGTATCGCCGGTGTAGATGTTGCCGGTGATAAAGCCTTTCAGGTTGGCGTTGAACAACAGGGCAAAATAGAGTTGCATCCACTTGCGCTTGGTGGGCCAGTATTTCTTGATAACGTTTACAATGTTCTTCATACCCATCACCCCAATCCAATGCACTCGGTGCAGATATTGATGGCCTTGGTGAGCACGTCCGCCCAGCCGTTGTTCTGCAGACCGCCCACGATAAAGCCCAGAGCCAAGCCGATGATGGCACAGCGGACCACCAACAGAGCCAGCGGCTTCTTTTCGGCGGGAGCGGGCGGGGTGATCTTCGCCTCGGCGGGTGCCTCTTTCAGCAGGGCGATCTCCCGCTTCTGACTCTTGCGGCTGTAATAGGCGGCAAACACGCCGTAGGCGAAAGGCACACCCACACAGGGGAGCAGCACCCACATAGCGCTAATCATAGATTCCGTGATGTCGCTCTGGTGGAAGTGGTCGAAATCCAGGGCGTACACCAGGAACGCCGCCGCGCCGACCAATAGCAGACCCAGAGTAATCAGGCGGTGGACCTGTCGGCTTTTGCGCTCCTTGTTTACCTTGCCTGCCAGCTCAGTGGGGCAGAGGGCAAGATCAACCTTGCTCTGCATCCGCTTATAGGTGGCGGGGGTCAGGTCGGGGTTGGATTTGTCCTCGATGGGGAGCAGGGGATGAAGAATAACCCCCACCGCCACCAGACCGAGGCAGATATACACCGGCAGGGCGATGCGGTCAAACTGGGCCGCCACCACCTCCCGGGTGAAGGGGTGGTCGCCGGTGCGGTAGATACCCACACAGGCCACCATCAGCAGCACAGCGGTCACCGCCAGCGCCGCTGAAACCAGCACATAATAGGTGATGCGCAGGGCTTTTTGTTGTTGTTGGGTCATAGACGGACCTCCTTACAAACCGATAATCGGCTAATAATCAACTTATTATAGCACTCTTCTTCCAAATTGTAAATGGTTCGCCCACACTTTGCATAAAAAGACGGCAAATATATGGACAAAATGTAAATTCTCTACAATATTATAACATTTTGACAAATTAGCAGGTTAAAGTACTTGCATTTTGCTCGGAAATGAGTTATTATGTAAGATGGTATTTTAGGGTTACTATATATATTACCTAAATATATAATATGCAAGTTCGTAAACGACGAGAAAGGAATCCGCCTATGAAGAACTTACAATTCAGCAAAATTGTACGCTCCTCCGTGAGCCTATTTGCGGCTGTGTCCCTGTTGGTGGGCACGGCCCCTGCGGTGTTCGCCGCAGAGGGAAAGGAGGTGCAGACCGACAGCCTTATCTCCCTGCGTGACGACCTGAAGGTGAACTATCAGGATTACGTCAACAGCGACGTGATGTTCCAGATGCCGGAGGGTATGAAGGAGGACGAGGAGGTCTCGGTGATCATCCGTTACGACCTGCCCACCCTGATGGATGCCTACGAGGGCACCGACAAGGTTATGAGTATGCAGGAGTTCGCCACCACCGACGAGGCGGCAGAGGTCATCGCCGCCATTGACGCCCGTCGGGAGGCCATCCTGGCCACTCTGGACGAGCAGGGCGTGGAATACAAGCTGGGTGAGCAGTACAATGCGCTGTTCGCCGGCTTTGAGTTGCTCATTAAGGGCGGCGATTACACCGTTACCTGTATGTCTATGGCCGACGGCGAAGAAGTGGTCGTGGGCAACGAGTATAAGCCCCAAGAGGCACAGCTTGTGGAGAACGAGGTTAACGTGTACGAAACCGGTATCTTCAACGCCTCCGACGTGCCCTACGACGGCACCGGTATGGTGGTGGCGGTTCTGGACACCGGTCTGGACTCCAACCACACCGCCTTCTCCACCGACAACTTCACCTCTGAAAAACTGGGTATGACCTACGACGACGTGGCCAAGCTGATCAAGAAGACCAAGGCCTACGAGTGGGCAGACGGTCTGTCTGTGGACGACGTATACATCAACGAAAAGGTTCCCTTCGGTTACGACTACGCCGATAACGACCCCGACGTGTATTCCACCCACAACAACCACGGCACCCACGTGTCCGGCGTTATCGTGGGTAAGGACGACACCATCACCGGCGTGGCTCCCAATGCCCAGCTGGTATCTATGAAGATCTTCTCCGACGTAGAGGACTCCGCCATGAGCTCCTGGATTCTGGCGGCTCTGGAGGACTGCGTGATTCTGGGCGTGGACGTTGTCAATATGTCCTTGGGTACCGCCTGCGGCTTTAGCCACGAGACCGAAGAGGAACTGCTGGACGGCGTGTACGACCGTCTGCGCGACGCCGGTATCGCCGTGGTGGTGGCCGCCTCCAACAGCTACAACTCCGCCTACGGCTCCGAGGCCAACGGTAACCTGCCCCTGACCTCTAATCCCGATTCCGCCACCGTCGGTTCTCCCGGCACTTACTCCGGCACCATGTCGGTTGCCTCTGTAAACGGCGTGGAGACCCCCTATATCAAGTTCGACGGCAAGATCATCTACTTTGACGAGGCCAACGATAACGCCGGTAAGGAAAAGAACTTCTTCGAGACCTTGCTGGGCGATCAGGAGTCTATGAAGGTGGAATTCGTCACGGTTCCCGGCGTGGGCCGTTCCGCCGACTATACCGGTCTGGACGTCAGCGGCAAGATCGCTCTGGTCCGCCGCGGCTCCAACACCTTTGAGGAAAAGGCGCTGATTGCCGAGGCCCAGGGTGCCATCGGTATCATCATCTACAACAACGTCTCCGGTGACATCAAGATGAACATCGGTGACGCCACGCTGGCCGTCTGCTCCATCTCTCAGGACGACGGCGAGGTGCTGGCCGCCGCCGGCAACGGCACCATCAACATTGACAAAGAGCAGACCTCCGGCCCCTTTATGTCCGACTTCTCCTCTTGGGGTCCCACCCCCAGCCTGGGCATCAAGCCGGAGATCGCCGCCCACGGCGGCAACATTCTGTCCTCCGTGACCGGCGGCGGCTACGACCGTCTGTGCGGCACCTCCATGGCCTGTCCCAACATCGCCGGCGCCACCGTGCTGATGCACCAGTACGTGGTGGAGAACTTCCCCGAGATCGCCGACAACAACAAGGCGGTCACCGCATTGGTCAACCGACTGATGATGTCCACCGCCGACGTGATCATCAACACCAACGGCAAACCCTATGCCGTGCGTAAGCAGGGCGCCGGTCTGGCCAACCTGACCAGCGCCACCACCACCCCCGCCGCCATTATGACCTACGATAAGGACGGCAAGGAGATGGACACCGCCAAGCTGGAGTTGGGCGACGACCCCGACAAGACCGGCGTGTACGAGATGACCTTTGCGGTGGATAACTTCAGCGACAAGAGCCTGACCTATCAGATGTCCGCTTACGTGCTGACCGAGGGTGTCAGCGACACCAAGACCAACGCCGGCGAGACCACCGTCACCGAGCAGGCCGTTGAGCTGGAAGGCGCCAAGGTGGAGATCGTTTCCGTTGAGAACGGCACCAAGCTGGGCGACTTCGTGATGGTCAAGGGCGGCGAGCAGGCCAAGCTGACCGTCAAGATCGCCCTCAGCGACAAGGATAAGCAGTATCTGGACGAGTCCTTTGAAAACGGTATGTACGTAGAGGGCTTCATCCAGCTGAAGGCCGTTCTGGGCACCAAGGTTGACCTGAGCGTGCCGTATCTGGCCTTCTACGGCGACTGGACCGCCGCCCCCATGTTTGACCTGGAGTACTACGACACCAACGCCGACGAGCTGAACGAGGGTATCGACCCGGAGGATAAGCTGATGGCGGATGCCTTCCCCTCCCGTGCGGTGGGCGGCATCTCTGCCGACTACGTCAGCTATCTGGGCTCCTACTACTTCGTGCAGGACCCCGCGGATATGGTGATCTCCGCCAGCCGCGACTACATCGCCCTGTCCAACCAGGAGGGCGCTATCAGCTCTCTGCGGTTCGTGTGGGCAGGTATGCTCCGCGCGGCTAACAGCATTGACATTACCATCACCGACGACGCCACCGGCAAGGTGATTTTCGAGACCACCGAAAAGGATATCCGTAAATCCTACGGCGACGGCGGTACCATCCGTCCCTCCAATATTGAGATCGAGTTCAATATGAAGGAGTACAACCTGCCGAACAACTCCAAACTCACCGTTAAACTGGTGGGCCATATGGACTACGGTGAGGACGGCGGTGTAGGCACCAACCGCAACTACACGATGGAGTTCCCCATGACGGTGGACTTTGAGGCTCCCACCGTCAGCGACGTGGAGTACTACTATGAGTACGACAAGACCGCCAAGAAGAACCGGCTGTATGCCAAGCTGGCGGTGTACGATAACCACTACGCCATGAGCGGTCAGCTGGGCTACGTCATTATGGGCAAGGACGAAAACGACAACGATACCCCCGAGCTGCTGGCTTTTGAGCAGTATATGACCCCCATCTACTCCAAGGAGAACAGCACCACCTACGTGACTCTGGAGTTGACCGACTACATCTACCAGATCAAAGACTACGCGATGAACAAGAACTCCTTTGTCTTCACCGCGTACGATTACTGTCTGAACTATGCTTCCTACGAGATTCGTCTGCCGGACTCCTTCGAGAGCTTCTACTTCGAGGGTCTGGACGAGGGTCTGACCCTCAGCCCCAACGAGGTGTACACCATCGAGCCCTTTGTGACCCCGGACAATTCCTGGGGCGAACTGCTGGACTTCCGTTCTTCCAAGCCCAGTGTGGTCCGTGTGGTGAACAACAAGCTGGTGGCCGTGAAAAAGGGTATCGCCACCATCCGTGTGGATGACCCCACCTCCAAGAAGAAATACTCCTTCACCGTTAAGGTGCTGGGTGAGGGTGACGAGGGCTATCGCCGCTACGATAAGTCGGTGGCCGATATGTTCATTCTCACCGGCTACACCACCCAAAAGGCCTACTACATACTGGAAAACGAGGATAAGGACATCGGCGATACCGGTGCCATCCGCTTCTTCGAGGGCAAGTACAACCTGTCTATGTACCCCTCCGAGTCGGTGTCGTTGATGTACGACCTGGATCCCTTCTATCCCAGAGACACCACCATCGAGTACGAGTCCAGCAACGAGAACATCGTTAAGGTGACCGCCGCCGGTGTGGTGACCGCGGTGGCAGAGGGCTTTGCCTCGGTCACCGTCAAGGTGATGCAGGACGGCAAGAGCACCTACTACTCCGAGTCGGTATCCGTAGAGGTCAAGGACCCCTACGACGTCACCGGCGGTATCCTGAACCACTACTACGGTTTGGGCGGCCTGGTAGAGATTCCCGCCCGTCTGAAACTGAAAGAGATCGGCAACTTCGCCTTTGCCAACTTCGACTACGTGGAGAAGACCGCTGAGGAGCTGGAGCGGGACGACCGTGAGGCCACCAAGCAGTGGTACATCGGTGACGCCACCGTCACCAAGGTGGTCATCCCCGAGGGTGTGGAGAAGATCGGCGCCTATGCCTTCGCTAACCTGACCGCCCTGGAGGAGGTCGTGTTGCCCTCCACCCTGACCGCCATCGAGTACGGCGCATTCGTCAACTGTACCGCGCTGAAGAAGATTTCCTTCAGCAGCGAGAACAACGTGCAGATCATCAACCAAAACGCCTTTGAGAAGTGTAATCTGGAGGGTAAGTTGGAATGGCCCTCTGCCTGTGTGATTTCCGATTACGCCTTTGCCGGCAACAAGAAGCTGAAAGAGGTGGTCACCGGCGACAGCCTGCTGTCCATCGGCCAGTACGCCTTTGCCGGTTGCGAAAAGATCGAGTCGGTCACCGTTACCGCCAAGCTGGTCAAGTACGGCGCTTACGCCTTCACCGGCTGTGAGAGCCTGAAGAAGTTCAACGTCAACGCCCTGGTGCTGCCCGAGGGTATGTTCTACCAGTGCGAGGATATGACCGAGGTCACCGTCGGCCCCGACGTCAACGAGATCGGCGAGTTCGCCTTCTTGGAGACCGGCATCACCACCATCGAGGTGCAGTCCGACAACAAGGCCTTTAAGTCCGGCAAGAACCCCTACGTCCTGTCCAAGAGCGGCAAGACGCTGGTGGCGGTGGCACCCACCCTCAAGGGTAAGGTCACCGCAGCCACCTTCGGCGATGCCAAGATCACCGAGATCGCCGGCGGCGCCTTCTCCCACAACAAGAAGGTCACTCAGGTGGTCCTGCCGGAGGTTACCAAGCTGGGCGACTACGCCTTCGGTTCCTCCAAGGCACTGAAAAAGGTCACCTTGGGTGAACTGACCGACATCGGCGAATACGCCTTCTTCGAGACCGCCATCACCAAGCTGCCCAAGTTCACCGTTAAGACCGAGATCGGCCGCTACGCCTTTGCCTTTACCGCCATCACCGAGGTGAACGTCCCGGATAAGATGGAGGTTGCCGAGGGTGTGTTCAGCGAGTGTTCCAAGCTGAAAAAGGTCACCATCGGCGACGACGTCAAGCTGGGCAAATACGCCTTTGGTATGGATAAGGATTCCGTATTTAAGGTGGAGCGCAAGGATATTGACGGCAAGCGCTATTTCTACTACGTGTTCCACACCAACCTGAAGAGTGTGACCATCGGCAAGAATGTGGAGATCGGCGAGACCGCCTTTACCAACCACGCCAGTCTGGAAAAGGTTACTTTGGGCGAGGGCGCCAAGCTGGGCAAGATGGCCTTCTACAACAACGCCAGCCTGAAAGAGATCAACCTGTCCGGCGTGACCGAGCTGGGCGACTACGCCCTGTCCGGTGACGTGTACAATATGTGCCTGGACGATCAGATGACCGTGGCGGCGGTGGATAAGACCGGTCATATGATGTACACCTACCACGCGCCGCTGGTCAAGACCGCCGACCTGTCCTCCGCCAAGGAGATTGGCGAATACGCCTTTGCTTACTGCCGTGAGATGAAGACGGTGAAGCTCAGCGACAAGATCGACGAGATCAAGAAGTACACCTTTGCCGGTTGCTCCGCGCTGAAGAGTATCAACCTGGCTGGCATCAAGACGGTGGGCGAATACGCCTTCAGCGAGTGCGGCAGCCTGGCTAAGGCCGACCTGTCCTCCGCTAAGGAGATCGGCGAGTTTGCCTTTGTGTACAACCGCAAGCTGAAGAGTGTGACCTTCAACACCAAGGGTGCTACCTTGGGCGAGGGTGCCTTCTCCTATTGCGACCTGCTGAAGACCCTGAAGAATATGGGCAACCTCACCGAGATCGGTGACTATGCCTTTGCCTACTCCGCTCTGACCTCTGCCGACCTCACCGACGCGGTGAAGATCGGCGACCACGCCTTCCTGAAAGAGGAGTACACCGAATTCAAGGTGACTCTGGGCAAGAAGCTGGAGAGCCTGGGCAACAACCCCTTCGCTATGTGTAAGCTGGCTCCCTTCTCTAAGGTGGAGGAGAGCGAGAAGGACGGCAAGAAGACCACCGAGACCATCACCACCTACGACATCAGCCGTGACGTGACGGTGGTGGACGGCTCCTTGTACTGCAAGGTGCCCAACGGTCTGGAGCTGATCACCTATCTGGGCACCGACCCGCTGAACGCCGTCGTGGCAGAGGACACCGTCCGTGTGTCCGCCATGGCCTTTACCGGCAACGGCGCCAAGCTGGTGACCCTGCCCGGTTCGGTGGTCGCCATCGGCCACAAGGCATTCTACGAGTGCAAGAACCTGGAGCTGGTGATGTTCCAGAGCTACAATGCTCCCGTTCTGGAAGAGGAGTATGACCCCTCTTACTACGAGACCTATACCCACATGCCCGGCGTGGGCGACTACGGCACCTACACCGACTACGAGGGCAACGAGGTTGCCATCATCGGTGAGGGCATCGTTCCCTACTTTATGTGGAACGCCACCGGCGGTATGTACTCCAACGTGTTCTACGGCGCGAACTTCAAGAACTACGTGGGTTACGTCAAGAACAAGGTGGCGATGATCCGTCCCACCAACGGCGTTGGCTACGATAACTACATCTACAGCCACTACTTTAAGATGCAGCTGGACGGCACCATTGCCGCTGATCCCACCACCGTGGCGGCCATCAAGGCCATTGCGGCTCTGCCCACCAAGGCCACCGAGGAGCATCGCGCTCTGGTGGAGGCTGCCCGTGCCGCCTACAACAAGATTCCCACCGTGCTGCAGCAGGGTCTGGTCAGCAACTACGCCGACCTGGTTACTGCCGAGCAGCGTTTGGCCGCCCAGGATGCCGAGGCCTCTGCCCCTGCAGAGGACACCACCCCCGAGAAGAACAACGGTTGGGTGCTGTGGCTGATCATCGGCCTGCTGGCCGCCGGTCTGCTGGCGCTGATCGCCCTGCTGATCATCCGCCTGATTAAGGGCACCTTGACCCTGGCGGACATCGGCAACTGGTTCAAGGCCATCCCCGGCAACATTGTCAAGTTTGTCAAGGCTATCCCCGGTGCCTTTATGAAGTTTATCAAAGGCATCCCCGGCTTCTTTAAGGCTCTGCCCGGCAACTTAAAGCGCTTCGGCCTGTGGCTGTGGGCGGTGCTGAAAAAGGCGTGGGCACTGATTCTGGCGGCGGTGGCTCTGCTGGTGACCCTTTGGAAAAAGGTGGCACCGGTGGTGAGCGGCTTCTTTAAGAAGCTGATCCCCGCCAAGAAGAAGGCCCCCGTGGAGGAGACCGCCGAAGAGACTCCTGCCGAGGAAGCGGTTGAGGCTCCCGTAGAGGAAGTTGTCGAGGAAACCCCTGCCGAGGCTGTTCCCGCGGTGGCGCTGAACGAATCCGCCAACCCGGTGATCGTGGAAACCCCCGCCGAGGAAATCGTCGAGGAAACTCCCGTCGAGGAAACCATCGAGGAAGCCCCTGTCGAGGAAATCGTTGAGGAAGCTCCCGTAAAGGCTCCCAAGAAACCCCGCAAGCCCTTCCCGTGGCGCATGATCGGTCTGGGTCTGCTGGCGGTGGCCGGTGTGGCCGCCGTGGTGGCGCTGGTGATCGCTCTGCTGGGTATGCGTCCCGACCCCACCCCCTATGAGCAGAATGACTTGGACAGCTACACCGTCAGCGTCCGTTACGACGCCAACGGCGGTATCTTCACCACCAACTCCTCCGTGATCGTGGACTCCTACAATCTGGAGGGGATGACCCCCGGCAGCGATGGCAAGGTGTCCATCGCCCTGCTGGCCCCCAACGACAGTAATCGCGGCACCGACGCTTTCGAGGCCTCCAAGAGCGGCTATCTGCTGGCCGGCTGGTACGCCGGCCGCACCAAGAGCGGCACCGATGCCGACGGCAACCCCGTCTACACCTACAGCCAGCCCTGGGATTTCACCGCCGACACCCTGCAGGTGGCGGCTGACGGCACCTATTCCGCCACCGAGCCCCAGCTGACGCTGTATGCCGCTTGGGTACCCCGTTTCGAGGTGCAGTTCTACGACCGCAGCAACCCCGACGAGCTGATCGGCACCTACGTGTGCAAGGCTGTCGGCGGTGAGCTGACCGTGCCCGCCTGGAACGAGGAGACCGGCGCCATGGATATGCACGATTTCCCCGTCCGTGCCGGCTATACCTTTGAAAAAGCGTATCTGGATGCCGCCGGCAAACAGCCGGTGACCGCCGCCACCATCACCCACACCGGAAAGGTGAATGCCGACACCGGCGTTGCCGAGGGCGCGGTGATGAAGGTGTACACCGACTGGACCGAGGGCGAGTGGTATCACATCTATACCGCCGAACAGTTCGCGGACAACGCCAGCGTTACCGGCAGCTACGTGCTGCACGCCGACCTGGACTTCTCCGAGGAGAACTGGCCCTCTTCCCTGATGTACGGCACCTACACCGGCACCATCAAGGGTAACGGCCACGTCATCAAAAACGTGACCCTGTCCCAGACCAACAACTCCAAGCTGAATGCCGGTCTGTTCGGCGTTCTGGGCGAGGGCGCCAAGCTGGAGGACCTGACCTTTGAGAACGTGACCTTTGAGATCAAGAAGGGCGCCCGTATGGCGGGCACCGCCTACGGTCTGCTGTGCGGCACCCTGGATAAGGGTGCGGACATCACCGGCCTTATCATCAAAGATGGTCACTTGACGGTGGATTCCGATTGTTATTTCGCCACCGACGATTACGTCATTGGTTTGCTGTGCGGTATTGGTAACGCGGGTGAGGTTGACCTCTCCGGCATCACCTGCGCCGCCACCGGCAAAACCCCCGACCGGGTGAAGATCACGGTGGTCGGTAATACCGTAACCCTGGAATTCGTGGACTGACACGAATCCAATAAATAGAAAAGGAGCGATTTTGTGAAACGGAAAATTCTTTCTGTGGTGCTGAGCATTGCCCTGTGCGTGGGTATGTGCTCCACCCTGACCGGCTGCGGCGGCAAGGCCGACGCTTTCGTGGTGATGACCGAGCAGCTGGACGGTCTGTTTAACCCCTTCTTCTCCACCAGTGCCGCCGACGGCACCATCGTGGCTATGACCCAGATCGGTATGCTGGGCTCTAAGTACGTGGATGGCAAGGTGGAGGTTGCCTACGGTGACAACGAGGCTGTGGTCACCAAGGACTACGACATCGTGGAGAACGATGACGACACCACCACCTACACCTTCGTGCTGAAGAATGGCATCCAGTTCTCCGACGGTCAGCCCCTGACCATGGAGGATGTGCTGTTCAACTACTACGTGTATCTGGATCCGGTCTACACCGGCTCCAACACCCTGTACTCCACCGACATTCTGGGTCTGAAGGAGTACCGCACCCAGACCGTGGGTTCTGCCACCGACGGCAGTGACGACCTGATCTCTTCTCAGGCCACCACCCGCGCCACCGCCCGCATTATGGAGTTGGTGAACCTGTTCAACTCTGAGCTGAAGGCTTCCTCCACCAAGGAGGTTTCCTACAACGCTATGAAGACCGCCATCGCCGGCTATACCGTGTCTTCCGGTTACCAGTCCGCCATCTCCAACAACCCCTCTGAGGTGTCCGCCTCCAACCTGCTGGAGGACTATGAGTACGCCCTGAAGCTGTTCAAAGAAGAGCTGGAGGACGACTACACCAGCGCCCAGGAGTCCTACACCGACGCTCCCTACGACACCCACGAGGAGTTCAAGGACGAGATCTTCAAGTTCATGTACACCGAGGGTTACGTAGAGACCGAGTATGCCGAGGATGCCGAGGGCAAGAAGGATCGCACCCAGATCAAGGGCCTGACCCGCCTGTACCCCGACGGCATCAACACCAAAGAGGCCGCCATCGAGTACATCTACAACGATAAGATCGCCCGCGAGCTGAACGTGATCCTGCTGTACTGGGCCACCGGCACCAAGCTGAACAACGAGTTCTACGCCAAGGCCAAGGAAGTTATCCTGCACGAGAACATTGCCGACGACGGTTCTCTGGCCGTGCCCAACATCTCCGGTATCGTGTCCCTGGGCCACATCGATAAGGCCGGCTCCACCGTTACCGTCAACGGCACCGAGTACAAGGTGGCCTCCGCCCACAACGAGGACGGCACCGTCACCAATGCCGAGGAGTACGACGTCCTGCAGATCACCATCAACGGCGTTGACCCCAAGGCTATCTGGAACTTTGCTCTGACCGTGGCTCCCCAGCACTATTACGGCGAGGGTAGCAAGGTGGGCGTGGACATCGCCGGCAACCAGTTCGGCGTGGAGTTCGCCAGCTTTGACTTTATGAGCGACATCGTCCAGTCCACCCGCAACATCAAGCTGCCGATGGGCGCCGGTGCCTACCGCGTGACCAACTCCAGCAACTCCGACACCCCCTCCGACAGCGAGTTCTATGCCAGCAACGTTGCCTACTTCAAGCGCAACGAGAATTTCCACACCGTGGGCGCCGGCATCGAGAATGCTAAGATTGAAAAACTGCGTTATCAGGTTGTCAGCTCCAACGATGCCATCGCCAACCTGGAGAGCGGCACCGTCCACTACATCTCTCCCTCTCTGACCACCGATAACTACGATAAACTGCAGAACCTGTCCCAGAAGGGTATGGTCACCCTGACCACCGACCAGCTGGGTTACGGTTACATCGGCATCAACGCCAAGCAGGTGCAGGATATCAACCTGCGTAAGGCCATTATGTGCGCCATGAACACCGCTCTGGCTCTGGACTATTACCGTGCCGGTACCGCCTCTCAGATCTTCTGGCCCATGTCCAAGGTCAGCTGGGCGTATCCCGATGGCGCCGATGCCGAGGATAACGGCCATGAGTATCCCGACGGCGCTTGGGTAGAGGAAGTGGCCCGTGCCAGCGTGGAGAAGTATATGCGTGAGGCCGGCGTTTCCGCCGGTGACGGCGACCTGAAGGTGAAGTTCACCATCGCCGGTTCCAGCCTGCAGGATCACCCCACCTACAAGGTGTTCCGTGACGCCGCCACCTTGCTGAACGATATGGGTTGGCAGGTCGAGGTCGTCTGCGATACTCAGGCTCTGACCAAGATCAACACCGGTTCTCTGGCTGTGTGGGCCGCCGCTTGGGGCTCTGCTCTGGATCCCGATATGTATCAGGTCTACCACAAGGATTCTTCCGCTACTTCCACCCTGGCTTGGGGTTATGACCACCTGCGCAACAGCGGCACCTCCGAGGAGACCGCCATCCTGAACGATCTGTCCGAGCTGATCGAGGATGCCCGCTCCACCAACGACCAAGAGGAGCGCTCCGAGCTGTATCAGGAGGCCATGGGCCTGATCCTGGATCTGGCCATCGAACTGCCTGTCTATCAGCGTAGCGTGCTGTACGCCTTCAACTCCAACGTGATCAAGGCCGACAGCCTGCCGGACGCCTCTTCTATGAACCCCTATTCCTCTCCCTTGGATCGCATTTGGGAAGTTGAGTTCGCCGAATAATACACCGCCGACAATCGGAGGAAATTATGTTTAAGTATATTGTAAAACGACTGAGCTTGGCGGTTATCATTCTGCTGGGCGTGTCTATGATAATTTATTTCCTCATTCGGTTGATGCCGGTTGATTTTATCCAGAATAAGATCAACGCCATCAACCAGGGCGGTGCCACCGTCAGTGAGGAAACGGTGCAGGCCATGTACCAAATGTACGGCCTGGGCGACAACAGCTTTGCCGGAATCCTGGGCGGCTACTTCAAGTGGCTGGCCGCCCTGTGCCGGTTCGACCTGGGCACCAGCTTTGTGTACGGTATCCCGGTGGCCCGCGTTATCGCCGAGCATATGGGCATTTCTTTTGCGGTTGCCCTGATTGCCACCATCTTCGAGTTCTTGATTGCCATTCCCTTGGGCATCACTGCCGCCACCCACCAGTACAGTCTGCGGGATTACGTGGTTACCGTGCTGGTGATGATCGGCATCTCCCTGCCCTCCTTCTTCTTCGGCAATATGCTCAAGGACCTGTTCGCCTTTAAACTGGGCTGGTTGCCGGCCTCGGGTCTGGTGGATGCCACCGTGACCCAGGCGGGTGTCGGCCTGTTGCTGGACTACGTGCGGCATATGATCATCCCCATTCTCACCATCGTCATTCTCAGCATTGGTGCCCGTATGCGTATGACCCGTACCAATATGCTGGAGGTGCTGAATTCCGATTATATCCGCACCGCCCGTGCCAAGGGTCTGAAGGAGAGCGTGGTTATCAACAAGCACGCTTTCCGCAACACCCTGATTCCGCTGGTGACCTCGCTGGCGGGTCTGTTGCCCACCCTGTTCTCCGGTGCCATCATCACCGAGCAGGTGTTCAGTCTGCCCGGTATCGGACAGATTGCTCTGGACGCCATGAACCGCGGCGACATCCCCTTTATTATGGGCTACAATATGTTCTTGGCTCTGCTGAGCGTATTGGGTATCCTGCTGGCCGACCTGATGTATGCGGTGGTTGACCCCCGCGTGAAATTGGAGTGAGGTGAACATTGATGGTAGAGAATACAACCCCCGCCGTGGAAACCACGGAAGAATTGGAAGTCCCTCTGGATAAAAATGTTCGCCTGATGTCCCCCAACCGTATGGTGATTCGGCGGTTTTTCCGCTCTCGTTTGAGCATCATCGGTTTGGTGATGGTTATCAGCCTGTTCCTGTTCAGCTTTGTGGGTCCTCTGCTGTATACCCAGTGGGGTGAGATCCAGCTGGACGAGAGCGGTAAGGTGGAGTATGCGGTCTCCGAGACCACCTACACGGTGAACGGACAGACCTACACCGTCCGCCAGACCACCGAAAAGGCGCTGAAGGATAACTTCCTGGCGCCGCCCTCCTCCCGGCACATTCTGGGCACCGACAGCCAGGGCTACGATATCTTCGTCCGCCTGATGTACGGTGGCCGTATCTCGCTGACCGTTAGCTTTATCGCCGTGTTCCTCATCACTATTTTGGGTGTGGTGCTGGGCGGTATCGCCGGTTACTTCGGCGGCTGGGTGGATGACCTGATTATGCGTATCAGCGACGTACTGATGTGCCTGCCCGGCATCCCGATCCTGCTGATTATCAGTACCCTGCTGGATGCCTCCGAGATCGATGCCAAATACCGCATCTATCTCTTGATGATTTACCTGACCTTTATTTCTTGGACCGGTACCGCCCGTCTGGTCCGCGGCCAGATCCTCTCCCTGCGTGAGCAGGAGTATATGGTGGCCGCCGAGGCTATGGGCTATTCCACCGGCCGCAAGATTTTCAAGCACTTGGTTCCCAACGTTATGCCCCAGCTGATCGTGCAGATGACCCTGTCCCTGGGCAGTATGATCCTGTACGAGGCCACCCTGTCCTACTTGAATCTGGGTGTTAAGGCTCCCTATGCCGCTTGGGGTACTATGATCAACATCATCTCCACCGACCAGAACATTCTGCAGAACCACCTGAACGTGTGGGTTCCCGCCGGCATCTGCATCGTTATCGCCGTGTTGGGCTTTAACTTTGTGGGCGACGGTCTGCGGGATGCTCTCGACCCGAAAGCGAGGCGATAACTATGGCCGAAAAGAATGAAAAGAGAAATTATCTGACCGGCCGTGAGATTCGCGCCATCGCCAAGGCCAACAACAAGGAGATCAAACGCCTGGAGGCCTACAAGCACCGCAAGGCGGAGGAGAGCGAGTTCACCACCCAGATGAAGAACCCCGATAACATTCTGGAGATCGAGGATCTGCACACCTATTTCTACACCGAGCAGGGTGTGGTCAAGGCGGTGAACGGCGTTTCCTACGACGTGCCCAAGCACTCCGTGGTGGGTGTGGTGGGCGAGTCCGGCTGTGGCAAGTCGGTGACCAGTATGTCGGTGATGCGCCTGATTCAGGGCCCCACCGGTCAGATTACCGACGGTTCCATCCGGTTCCAGTCCTACGACTACAAAAAGGATGCCAAGGGCAACCCCGTCAAGGACGCGGACGGCAACCTGGTGATGGAGGAGAAGATCTACGACATCGCCAAAATGCCCATTGACGAGATCCACCGCATCCGCGGTAAGCAGGTTTCCATGATTTTCCAGGAGCCTATGACCAGCCTGAACCCGGTGTTTACCATCGGTCAACAGCTGGACGAGGTCACCCTCATCCACATCCCCGACGCCACCAAACAGCAGGCCAAGGACACCTCTTATGAGATGCTCCGTCTGGTGGGCATCATCCCGGAGAACGTGTATAATGCGTTCCCCCACGAGCTGTCCGGCGGTATGCGTCAGCGTGTGATGATCGCTATGGCTCTGGCGGCACAGCCCCGTCTGATTATCGCCGACGAGCCCACCACCGCGCTGGACGTGACCATCCAGGCCCAGATTCTGGAACTGCTCCAGGATATCAAGAACAAGATCGACGGCTCCATCCTGCTGATTACCCACGACCTGGGCGTCATTGCCGAGATGGCGGACTACGTGGTGGTTATGTATGCCGGTAAGGTGATTGAAAAGGGTACCGTGATGGAGATCTTCCAGGATCCTCGCCACCCCTACACCATCGGCCTGCAGAAGTCCAAGCCCACCATGACCCTGGACGACAGCACCGAGCTGTACAACATCCCCGGCAATGTGCCCAACCCCACCAATATGCCGGACCACTGCTATTTCAAGGAGCGTTGCGCCCAGTGCGCCGCTTGTTGCAACGGCGCGTATCCCAAGATGGTACAGGTAAGCCCCACCCACTTTGTGGCGTGCCACCTGTACGGAGAGGAGGCAGACAATGGCTGATGAAAAGGTAATGGCTACCGCCGTGGAATACGACGACGAGGCTTTGGCTGCCGCCTATCAGGAAAAGCGCAAACAGCAGATTGCCGAGGACCTGGCCCAGCCCTTTGACCCGGACTGCGTGCTGGAGGTTCGCCACCTGCGTAAATGCTTCCCCCTGCAGAAGACCCTGCTGGGCAAGGTCACCCGTGAGCTGGTGGCGGTGGACGACATCTCCTTTAAGCTGAAGGCGGGCGAGACCCTGGGCATCGTGGGTGAGTCCGGCTGTGGTAAGACCACCGCCGGCCGTGCCATTCTGAAACTGCACGAGCCCACCGCCGGTCAGATCATCTTCAACGGCAAGGACATCACCAAGTATAAGTCCAAGCAGATGCGGGAGATCCGCAAGCAGATGCAGATCATTTTCCAGGACCCCTATTCCTCTCTGCCGCCGCGCGACACCGTGGGCGGTCTGCTGAGCGAGCCGGTCAAGGTGCATAAGATCGTGCCCAAGGACCAGGTCAAGGATTACGTGCTGAAATTGATGGACAAATGCGGTCTGCGGGACTACTACTTCGAGCGGTATCCCCACGAGTTCTCCGGCGGTCAGCGTCAGCGTATCTGTATCGCCCGCGCCCTGTCGGTGAACCCCCAGCTGGTCATCTGTGACGAGCCGGTTTCCGCCCTGGACGTATCCATCCAGGCGCAGATCATCAACCTGCTGAAGAAACTGCAGCGGGAGATGAATCTGGCCTACGTGTTCATTTCCCACGACCTGTCGGTGGTTAAGTTTATCTCCGACAAGATCGGCGTGATGTACCTGGGCGCCATGATGGAGTTCGGCACCAAAGAGGATATTTTCCGTAATCCTCTGCACCCCTACACCAAGGCGCTGTTCTCCGCCGTGCCCAACCCGGACCCCACCCAGAAGATGCAGCGCATCGCCCTGGGCGGCGACATTCCCTCTCCTGCCAACCCGCCTAAGGGCTGCCGGTTCCATACCCGTTGCCCCTATGCCAAGGAGATTTGTAAGCACGTGGTGCCGGAGTATAAGGAGCACGAGCCGGGCCACTTCGCCGCATGCCACCTGTTGGATGAAACCACGGATTAAGAGGAATACGACCTATGGCTAAGAAAGAGAAGATCACCTATATCGACGACGGCCGCTCTCTGGCGGATATGTCCGGCGTGGATGCCGGCGCGGGCAAGTTTTTCAACAGTACCCCGTCCTATTCCACCGGCCGGGAGAAATGGCGCACCTTTTGGGGCGCTTTCCGGATGATGCTGTTGCCCACCTTGGCGGTGTGCGGCGGTATGGCGGTGCTGTTCGGCTTGATGTATCTGATTTTCTGGTTCGCCCAATAACCCGTCAACAGACGGAAAATCCTTTCACAAAATCAAAAGACACGCTCTGCACCATGCAGAGCGTGTCTTTTTTTGCTATCTTAGTCCGACAAAGCCTCCCTTGTGTAAAGGGCAGATTTCCCCCGATAGCGGGGGAAAATGTCTGCGAAGCAGACAAAAGGGGGGCCGCTTCGCGGCGAGCGAGGGGGACCGCCGAACGGCGGTGGAGGGATTGTTAATATACTAAACGCATAATAAGAAACTAATATACTGGCAGTATAGGGGCCCATCCCCGTCATTGAACTAGCCCGGGAGAATGGAGCAAAAGCGACATTCTCGGGGAGATGGCAACGCGCCCTAGGACGAGTACCGTGCTACGGCCATCTCCATTATTCTTCCATCTGCTTGCCCAGGAAAGCGGCGGCGACCTGGGCCAGGCGCACGTCACCCTCGGCGGGGGAGGCGCCGGATTCCGGCTGGATGAGGCACACCGCCCCGGTGACGTCGCCGGCGGCCAGGATGGGGGAGGCCACCGCGGCGAAGCGGGTCACCGCCTCCACGGGTTGCAGGCGGTGGTTGCCGCCCACCACCGCCACGTAGGTCTGGCGGCTCTCCATCACGTCGTCCAGCCCGGCGGAAACCCGCCGCTCGTAAAACTCCTTGCGGTTGGGCCCGGCGGCGGCGATGACGTGGTCACGGTCGCAGACCAGCACGGTCATGTTGCAGGCCCGGGACAGCACGTCGGCGTACTGCACCGCAAAGGGGGAGAGCTCCCCCACGGGGGAGTATTTTTTGAATACGACCTCCCCGTCCTTCTCGGTGAAGATCTCCAGCGGATCCCCTTCACGGATTCTCATAGTTCTTCTAATCTCTTTTGGAATAACCACACGACCCAAATCATCAATTCTTCTCACAATCCCAGTTGCTTTCATATATACATTTCTCCTTATATTACAAATTGTGATGTTAGTATTTGTAAACGGTGGAGATTTATACTGCGGGATTTACTTTTGAAGGTAAAAGTGTTATAATAAATTTAACGAGGTGTTTATATGAACAAAAGAAAACAATTCGCACTGAATAAACTTTTTAACTTTTGTATTGTTTTAGGTTTATTTTTTATGTGGGGTTCAATATGTTTTTTTATTGATAACCTTATTGGTTGGGGTTTTGGTTTTAGTATAGTGGCATTACTTCTTATAGTACTTTCCGCAATATTTACTCCCTATTGTTATGCTTTTGACAATGAAGGTGTATCTTTATGCTACCTTTTTCTTCCTGTTGAAAGATATTTATGGAAAGATATATACGCTATCGAGGTTGAGGACACAAGCCTATCTCCAAGAGTAAGTATCTTCGAATTTTTTTATGCCAATGTTTTTAGCATCAAAGGCTCAAATGTGGGCAAAATCCGGTTTTATATGAACGGGCATATCCGCAAGAGTTTTAGAACAAAACACCTGCTTGAAAAGTATTGGGACGGAACAATAACAGGCTATCTGTTTGAGGATGCTAAAAAATGGATTGACAAACGCAAAGCAAAAAAGCAATCACAAATCAAGTTGCATTTAACAGACGAAGTTGTTCCTATGGAGCGGGAAATAAGAGCAGAAACAAGAGAATTGCTAAAACCGTTTATTGCACAAGCCAAACAATACAACCTTGATATCAAGCCAAAATATTTATATATCACAAAGGATTTTGAAGAATTAACTTCCAGACCCAAAGAAGGATATACATATACGCTAGTTTCGGAAATTTCTCACTTTAACGAAACCGACGAAAACCGCATCGTTGTTGTCAGTGTGGACTTGCTATATGTTAGACTTGGGAAAACCGCTTATCGCGGTGTTAAAAACAAACACATCAAAGAAGAATTTGAATTCACATTTTCTGATGTTTTAAACGAAATAAACAAGAACGGAATAGAAGTTTATTGTAAAAATAATTGATAGCAAAAGCGGAGTGGATTTCCACTCCGCTTTTGCTATGTATAGGTCAAAATATGCTGTTTTTCGTCAAAAATTTTTCTTCAAAAAATCGCCCGAAAAGCCAGTGTTTATAAGGGTTTATTGCACTTTTGTGTTATTATAACACGAGCCTCAATTCTTCTCACAATCCCGGTTGCTTTCATATATTTTACTCCTTTTCTCTACTCTAAAAATGTGCCGAAAAGCCTTATTTTATGCGGGTTTTCGGCATTTTCGGTTTGCTCAAAATCAGCCTCGTTCCATCCAAAAAGTACGACACTACCAAAGTTCTTATCTGGGACGAGTTGTTGTTTTTGTTCTTTGTTAGTATCACACTTTTTGTAGAAATTATGAGTAGAATTTCCAATTGTTTTTTTAATTTCAAATTGAGATGTGAAAAGGGCGATGACTTTTTCGAGTCGCCGCCCTTTCGAAAATATATCTTGATTTTTGTTGATCTAAAAATGAATTATTTTTCAATAAATTTAACTGCCGTACCGTATGAAATTACTTCGGCGGCTCCCTGCATAATAGCGGAGGAAGCATAACGAATATTGACTATAGCATCCGCACCGAGTTCTTCGGCTTCTGCGACCATTCTCTTGGTAGCAAGAGCACGTGCTTCGTTCATCATTTCATTATAGGATTTAAGTTCTCCACCGACTAAGGTCTTAAAGCTTTGGGAGATATCCTTTCCGATATGCTTTGACTGAATAGTGCTTCCTTTTACAAGACCTAACATTTCGAGTTCTTTGCCGCTGATGTAATCAGTATTTACTAAGATCATCTTCTTCACCTTTCTT
>JAZNSL010000017.1:0-12911 GCA_045591225.1 Acutalibacteraceae bacterium
AATGTCGGCGGCGATACACTCAGTTGGTGCTGATGACGGTGAGGGTACACCTGTTCCCATCCCGAACACAGCAGTTAAGCTCACTCGTGCCGACAATACTTGGCTGGAAGCGGCCCGGTAAGATAGGTAGGCGCCAACACATAAGAAAAGACCTGGACAATCGTCCAGGTCTTTTCTTATGTTTACTGGAGATACCTCTAGTTTGCGGCTTGCCCGCAAACTATACGACTTCGCCGCAGGCGAATGTCGAGTAGGCGCCAACACGTTTCCAGACCGGCAAGGGGTATTTGACCGACTTCGCCGCAGGCGAACTGGACGCCGTTGAAGTTTGTGCTATTCTCAGCTCACGTTCGGCGTCCTCGAATATGTCGCTGGCGCTCCATATTCCGAAGATAGTGCTGGAGGTAAGCGGCGCCGTTTCAGTGCGTACTGATCCTGCCTATCGTTCGGCGTCCTCGAATATGTCGCTGGCGCTCCATATTCTGGAGATGGTATTTCGTCAAAATCTTCCCCCGGGTTCTAGTAGTTCCTTTATTATTTGATGTTGTTTAGCAGAGAATTTTTAATGTTTTGGGTAATTTGTATGTTTATGTAATATTTAACTTGCTTTTTATTTTTAATTGTTATATAATTATATCGATTGGGTATAAATCAATGTCGTTTTAAGTGCGACAAAGGAGGAGGGAGATTACATGAGCAGTTTACTAATCTTAGGTGCCGGTCAGTATGGTGCTGTAGCAAGGGAAGTGGCTGAATCTATGGGCTTTTATGAAGCTATTTCCTTCTTGGATGATAATAAATCTCACGCGGTAGGCAAGTTGGAGGATTATACTCAGTTCATCAATCAGTATTCTCATGCATTTGTCGCTATCGGCAACCTTGCTTTACGAGCGGAATGGATCAGTCGATTACGGTTGGCTGGGTTTTCTCTGCCGGTACTGGTACATCCGCGTGCGGTGGTTATGCCTTCTGCTAAGATTGGCGACGCCTCGATAGTTGAGGCTATGGCGATGGTCAATACCAACGCTTTAGTGGGTGAGGGAAGCATTATTTCAAGTGGTGCTGTGGTTAATCACGATGCGGAGGTAGGTGCTTGTTGCCATATTGATTGCAACGCTGTGGTGCCTGCTAATCAAAAAGTACCATCTCAGACTAAAATTCTGCATGGCACTGTGTATTACAGTGCACAGGAGGAATAATTAATGTACAAGAAGTGTTTCAAACGTTTAATTGATTTAGTATTGTCCGGTATTGCTCTGATAGTGGCGTTGTTACCGATGCTGATTATTGCCATTATTGTTAAGTGCGACTCTAAGGGGCCAGTGTTGTTTTGGCAAAAGCGAGTCGGTATGCACAAGGAAACTTTTATGATGCCTAAATTTCGCAGTATGTATATTGATACTCCTGCGAATATGCCAACCCATCTGTTGGCTAATCCTGAGCAATGGATTACCAAGGCCGGTTGCTTTATGCGCAAGGCATCGTTAGACGAGTTGCCTCAAATCTGGTCTATATTTACTGGTAAAATGTCCATAGTTGGCCCTCGTCCTGCTTTATGGAATCAAGATGATTTGATTGCGGAACGAGACAAATATGGTGCCAATGACGTGCGTCCCGGTCTTACCGGCTGGGCGCAGATTAACGGCCGTGACGAGATTGAGATTGACGAAAAAGCTAAGTTAGATGGCGAATATGTCGAGAAGATGGGCTTTATCTTTGACTGTAAGTGCATTCTTCGCACGGTATTATTTGTTTTGCGCCGTAAAGGTGTGGTTGAAGGCGGCACCGGACAGTTGAATCGAGAAAAGAAGGAAAATGCAATTGCTACGGAGGAAAAACAATGAAAATATTGGTGGTTTCCCAGTATTTTTACCCGGAACCATTCCGCATCAATGCTATCTGTCAAGAAATGGTAGAGCGAGGCCATGATGTTACCGTTATGACGGCTTATCCGCAGTATCCTGAGGGAGAGATTTACGAGGGCTATGGTTTTGACATTCCTTATGAGTCTAGCTGGAACGGCGTACATATTCATCGTGTCAAGACATACCCACGTGGTCACAATGCTTTAGGTCTGCTTCGAAACTGCATTAGTTTCGTAGTTTCCGGAAATCGTTGGGTGCGTCGGTGTAAGGAGAAATACGATCAAGTGTTTGTATTTGGATTATCTCCTGCTACACTTGCATTGCCCGCCATAACGTATAAAAAGAAGTTTGGTTCTCCGATATACTATTATCTGCAAGACTTGTGGCCTGAGAGTGTTCATGAGGTGTTGGGGCTGCGATTGCCACCGCTTACCTTTGTGATCAATCAAATTGTAAATCGTATCTATAAATACAGCGATGTCATTTTATGTACATCGAATGGGTATGTGAAGAACCTGCAAGAAAAGGGTGTTCCTGCTCATAAGACGGTATATTACCCTCAATTTTGCGCCGAGACGGATTTCTCCAACGTGGAGAAACCATCCTTTTTTGCTGACGACGCTTTCAACATTGTATTTACCGGAAATATCGGTGATGCACAAGGTTTAGATTTGCTGGTGGAGGCCGCTGCCCAGCTGAAAGACCAGAACATTCGCTGGTATTTGGTGGGCGATGGACGTGCCAAAGAGCGCTTGGAGAGACTTGTTGAGAAATACGGTGTACAAGAAAATGTGATTTTTGTTGGTCGCGTTAGTGAGGAAGAAGCCAATCGATATGTCCATTTTGCCGATTGTGCATATCTATCTTTTTCTTCTAACCCGTTGTTTGATTTGATTTTGCCCGCAAAATTACAGACCTATTTGGCCTGCGGAACTCCCATTTTAGCTGCTGCCGGTGGCGAGAGTGCCGCACTTATTGCGGATGCCCAGTGTGGTTTAGCGGTACCCCCTGAGGTAGACCGTTTGGTTGAAGCGGCACAAACGATGATGCAGTTAACACCGAAGGAACGAGAGACGATGGCAAACAATGCCAAGAAGTATTCTGAAGAACACTTCAATAAAGACCGTTTACTTGACTGTTTGCTAGATATGATGACTACCAGAGCGTAAGAACGATTGATTTAAAGCATGCTATCAATTCGATAGCATGCTTTTTTGTAAGCGAAAACCACGCGATAGTCGCGTGGTTGGAAAGAGCTTTAGCGATGAAAAGAATGAGTGATATAAAACAAAAGGTGGATGCTTTGTGCCTTACCTCCCTCGTCAGAGGGAGCCTAGGTGGGTTGTGCAACCCATTTATGGGTAACTAGTATTCAATGCGTGGCTGGCAGGCCAACTCACAGCGCACCCCAGCGCAGCCAGTAGTATTAGGGCTATGCCCGAAAATGAAATACCCCCCGCTATGCGGGGGGATATTTATTCTATTTTTCCTCAAAACCTCTTGACAGTTTCGTTAAACAAGTTTACAATAATATACAGACGAACAAATGTTCGGTTAGCAAATAAAACAAGCCGTTGTTGTGGAGGACGGTGAGGGGGAAGACTGTGGCTTGCGGGTGACGAAGGGCACCGGCGGCCAGGCGGTTACGCCGAGCAAAGTTCTAACAATTGAATCGAGGTGATATTCTTGGTGCTTGGCGATTGGCAGCGTCTGGCTCAGGAGATGCCTCCGGAGACACCGGTAATTTTTCGGTACGACGGCCAACGGCCTATGGAATTCGAGGATTATTGCGATGGGTTACAGGTGACGCCGTCCCGTATGTGGGAGGGGCACACCGGCTGGCAGCCTTGCATACTGGTGACGCTGGGGGAATCCTTCTGAGACCTAGGCGTATTTTTTTGCACTTTTTTAAGGTGAAATCGAAGAAAAGAGGTGGTATTTGTGCACAACACACCGCTGGAAAAGCGGCGATTGGCGGACATCCGCGCCGCCATAGACCGGGCGAAGGCGTACGCCGACGCCCAGGGTGTTCCGCTGACGGTGGAGCGGCTGGCGGCGGAAATGGATATGGACCTGACGCTGTTCCACCGCATTCTGCAACAGCAGGATATGGGGAAAAGCCGCAGCCTGGCGACCAAGATCGCCACCATCCAAAAGGCGGGCGGCGAGGCCACCGCCAGCGTAATGGAACACGCTATGCGACGGGGAACCAGCCCCAATATGCACATTTTGTATCTGAAGAACCACGCCGGATACGACGTGGAAAAGGGCAAAACCGGACGGGAGGAGTCCGGCCCATCGGAGGGACCGGTGGTGTTTGTAGGAGAGGAGGAAATCCCTGACTGATAATGAAAGAACTGATGGAACAGTACAAACGGTCTCTGGGCCAGTTGCAACAACGCCACCGGGAATTGACCGGGCGCATCCATAACTACGATAAGCGGGTGGCGCTGCTGGAAGAGGAAATGGACGAATTGTGCGAAGCGATGGCAATGATGCGCCGCTATGCGGAGGCCTGATATGACCGCGGTATATTTGCCGGACGTAGTGGGTGGCGGTTATCGGCGGTTTTGGGATTGTCGGCGGCGATATCGGGTGGTGAAGGGCGGCAAAGCCAGCAAAAAATCCGCCACCACCGCTTTGTGGTACGTGTACCACCTGATGAAATACCCCGACGCCAACCTGCTGGTGGTGCGCAACGTCCACCGCACCCACACGGACAGTACCTACGCCCAGTTGAAATGGGCCATTCGGCGCTTGGGGGTGGAACACCTCTGGCGCGCCGGTCGGGAGCCGCTGGAATTGTGCTATACCCCCACCGGGCAACGGATTCTGTTTCGCGGTCTGGACAACGTGGAGAAGCTGGCCTCCACCACCGTGGATCGCGGTTATCTGTGCTGGGTGTGGCTGGAGGAAGCCTTTGAAATTGCCCGGGAAGCGGATTTTGACAAGCTGGATCTGTCGGTGCCCCGTGGAGAGATGCCGCCGCCGCTTTTTAAGCAAACCACCATCACCTTCAACCCGTGGAACGAAAACCATTGGCTGAAAAGCCGTTTCTTCGACCGGGAAGACCCCCAAGTCCTGGTGATGACCACCGACTATCGGTGTAACGAATTTTTGGACGATACCGATCGGCAGATATTTGAGCGTATGCGCCGGCAAAACCCCCGACAGTATGCGGTGGCGGGACTGGGAGAATGGGGTCATAGCCAAGGGCTGGTATTTGAAAATTGGTCGGTGGAAGTCTTTTCCCTGGGCGACCTGCGGCGGGAGGGCGTGCGGCATATCTTCGGGTTGGACTACGGCTATACCAACGATCCCACCGCCTTTATTGCGGCGGCGGTGGACGAGGGAGAGAAACGGCTGTACGTCTACGATGAGCATTACCAAAAGCGGATGCTGAACCGGGATATAGCCGCTATGATTACCGAGAAAGGGTATCAAAAGGAACGCATCCGAGCGGATGCGGCAGAGCCCAAGTCCAATGACGACCTGCGGCGGTTGGGACTTACCCGCCTGCAACCGGCGGCAAAGGGACGGGATTCGGTGCTTGCCGGCATTGCCCGGTTGCAGGAGTATCGGATTTTGGTGCATCCCCGGTGCGCCCACACCGCAGAGGAGCTGGGCGCCTATCGGTGGCAGGAGGACGGCAGGGAAGGGGTCTACCGCAACACCCCCTGTGACCGGGATAACCACCTGATGGATGCGTTGCGGTACGCGATGGAGGACCTGCCCCGCGGGGCAAAGCCTCCGCGGCAAACCTATCGCTACGGACCGGTCCGCGGTGGGTGGAAGGGATAGAAAGGAGCCAAAAATGGTATTTATTCTTGGGGTCTTGTGCGGTGCGGTGATGGCCGTGGCGGTGCGGAGCGTGATGCTGGAATGGTTGCCCATAAATGGTGTAGAAAAGCCGACGGCACCGTCCGCGCCATCCCACCGCAAGCAATGGACCCAGACCCATAATTTTTTGTATTACGACGGCACCGTGATGCCGGAGATCAAGGAGGACGATAATGAGCAGTAAAACCAAGACCATTCAGCCGGAACAGGTGCAGGCAGAGTACCGGGTCGGCGTGGACTATAAACGGCAGTTGGGTGAACGCGGTATGTTTGAGCAGAACCGCATCAACGAGCGGTTCTATTCCGGCGACCAGTGGCACGGGGTCAACTGCGGCGACAGCCGCCCGCTGGTGCGGTACAACGTCATCAAGCGCATCGGCGACTATAAGATGGCGGTGGTGGGTACGCCACCTACGGCGGTGCGGTTTTCCGCAGAGGGCGTGCCGGTGACCCCCGCCCTGACCCGGCAGGTGGAGGGCTACCGCAACGCCCTGCGTCAGGGTGACAAGGTGGAGACCTTGTCACCCGACGCCGCGGCACAGGCGATGGCAGGGGCACTCACCGATTATTTTGCCACCACCGCCAACCGCCTGAAACTGGAGTGCCTGAAGCAACGGGTGTTGCGCAATGCCTACCTCACCGGCACCGGTGTGCTGTACACCTATTGGGATGACCGCATCCCCACCGGCTTGTACGCCGACCGGGCACGCACCACCCCGATCTGCGGCGATATTGCCGCCGAGGTGCTGGAGGTGGAGCAGGTGTATCTGGGCGATCCTACCCTGGAGGATATCCAGCAGCAGCCCTACGTGCTGATTGCCCAGCGCCGTCCGGTGGCGGAGGTGCGCCGCCGGGCCAAGGCTTACGGTTGCCGTAGCTGGCAGGCCATAAAAGGGGATGAGCAGGAGGGAAATGCCGGTCACGTCACCCTGCTGACCCGCTTCTGGAAGGACTATGCCGAGGATGGTACCTGCTCGGTGTGGGCCACCCAGATCTGCGGCGACGTGATCGTCCGCGGCGTGTGGAACGTGGGGGTACGGCTGTACCCACTGTCCCTGTTCCGTTGGGAAGAGAAGCGGTATCACGGCTATGGCGAAAGCGAGGTGCCGTTCCTCATCCCCAACCAGATCGCCATCAACCGCACCGCTTCCGCCGGTGTATGGGCGGTGATGATGATGGGTATGCCTATTATGCTGGTCAACGGCGACGTGGTCACCAGCCCCATCACCAACGACCCCGGCCAGGTGGTGCCGGTGTACGGCACCCCTGAGGAGATGGAAAATGCGGTTCGGTACGTGAATCCGCCGGCATTCTCCGCCCAGCTGGATGCCAACGTCCAGAGCCTGATTCGGGACACCATGGCCCAGGCGGGGGTCAGCACCACCCTGCTGGGCGACGTGGAGCCCCAGAACACCTCCGCCATTATCGCGGTGCGGGAGGCTTCGCTGATGCCTCTTTCCGCCATGCAGAGCCGTTTTTACGGCTTCTTGGAGGAGGTGGCCCGGGTGTGGGCGGAGTTCTGGATGACCATGTACGGCAACCGCCCGCTGAAGGTGACCGACGGGCGGTCGGTGTGGTACGTACCCTTTGACGCCCGGGTCTGTCGGAATCTGTTGCTCAGCATTCGGGTGGATGCGGGAGAGGGTGAGGGCTTCAGTGTTGCCAAGACGCTGGAAACCCTGGACAACCTCTACCAAAGCGGTGCCATCACCGCCAAGCAGTATCTCAGCCGCCTGCCCCAGGGAACGGTCCCCCAACTGGATTCCCTGTTGCAGGAATTGGCAGGATAACGGGAGGTGGCAGCGATGTGTACGCAACCCGAAACGTTGGAACAGACCCCCGTGTCCCCGGAGCCGGAGACGGTCCTGCCCGACACCCTGCCGGAGGACGTGACCGCCCGCCTGGCCACCGATTTTATCGCCCTCGCCGAGGAGTTTCCCCACCTGGTCAGCCCCACCGAATTGCCTGACAGCGTGCTGGATACCGCGGCTGAGGAGGGCATTCCCCTTTTGGATGCCTATCTGCGTCATCGGTGGCAGGAGGAAAAGCGGGTGGCAACTGCCAATGCCGCCCGCCGACGTGCGGCACTCAGCTCCGCCGGCAGCCTGTCCCGCGGGGCCATAGAGACCCCGCCCGAGCAGGATGCTTTCCTTAGAGCATTCCGCTCGGCACTTTGAATTTTGTGAATGAAAGGAACGATGTAAAAATGAGTTTGAATCTGGAGAGTATTTCTGTCAAAATGACCGACGAACTGGATCAGGCGGTTGTCCAGAAACCGGTGACCGGTTTTATGGCGGACAACCACCTGCGCAGTAAGTTTGTGGGCACCAAAACGGTGATGATCCCCGAGATGAATATTTCCGGTCTGGGCGACTACGACCGGGATACCGGCTTTGTGTCCGGCACCGTGTCGGTCACCGCCAAGCCCTTTACGCTGGCTATGGACCGCGGCCGCTCTTTCCAGCTGGACCGTGAGGACAACGACGAGTCCGGCATTGCCGATCTGGCGGGCCAGATCATGGGCGAGTTCGTCCGCACCAAGGTGGTGCCGGAGGTGGACGCCTACGTGCTGTCCAAGCTGTCCGGCTATGCGGTTACCGCCGCCCAGACCGTCACCGGCACCCCTGCCGAGGATGCCTATAAGATGCTGACCGAGGCCATCGCCAAAGCGCAGGATGCCGTAGGCTATGACGAGGAACTGGTGGCTTTTGTAGACGGTCAGATGCTGTCTGCCCTGCAGAACAGCGAGGAAATTTCTCGCCATCTGGTGATGAACGACTTCAAGAAGGGCGAACTGCACACCCAGGTCACCAGCCTGAACGGCGTGTCCATTCTGCCGGTGCCCAACAGCCGTATGAAGACCGCCTTCAATTTCTACGACGGCACCACCGGCGGTCAGGAGGCCGGCGGCTTTATTCCCGCCACCTCCGCCAAAAACGTGGGTCTGTTGCTGCTGCCCCGCCGTGCGGCGTCTCTCATCAAGAAGACCGACCAGGTGCGTTGCTTTGACCCCGCCCACAACCTGAAGGCGGATGCCTGGAAGCTGGATTACCGCCTGTACTACGACGTGGTCATCAAGGATAGTCTGAAGACCGGCATCTACGCCTACGTCTACTGATCCCCTTTATCGGAGGTGACGGTATGACCGGACTAAGTGTTCTGCGTCAGGCGTATGCGTTGCTGAATCGACCGGAACGGCTGACTGCCGGGGACGGTAACGAGAGCGGCTTGATAGCGGTGAATCAGATATACGGCGACCTGTGGAAACGGGAACGGCAGGATGCCTTTGTGCCCCTGGCCAACCTGCGTCAGGAGATCGACCTGTCTTGGCGCAGTGTGGCGGCCATGACCTATGGTGTGGCGGCGCTGGTGTGCCTGAGCGATGGGGAAGAGGTGCCCTACGACCGTTATCTGGAACGGTATCTGCAGGCTCTGCCCCGTATCCAAGGGACACCCTATCACCGCGGTGATACGCTGTTTGCGGAGGTGGTGGGATGAGCACCATACCCCCTCTGTATGACCGCCGCCGTTTGGAGGCGCTGGTGACCGCCCATAAATTGCGGGTACATCTGGAGCAGAAAAAAGCAAAAAAATCCCCTAACGCCGGCGCAAAAACGCCGCGCTGAACCAAAAAGGAGCAAGGCGGTTGCCTTGCTCCTTTTTTTAGTTGACTTATGGGAAAAACATTGCTATAATAAATAATGTATATTTATGTCCGCTTGTCAGGGGGAATATAACTATGATGAAATTAAGCGTTGCCGGTATACCGATCCGTATTCAGAGCGCCCATCCGGAATGGGCCGCGGTGCGGTATGCGGATTATCTGCGGGAGGATGACCGCCCGTCCGAGATGGACATCATCGTCCAGCTGGAGGACGAGGTGATCTGTCCCGAGGGCGAGATGGTGGAGCAGGTCAAGGCCGCTACCATTCTCCGTCTTGCTGACGGCAATTACTGCCGTTACAGCCGTGACCCCGAGGGCCGCATTTTCCTGGCGACTTACTATAACGACGATTACACCAAGGTGGAGATTCATCTGCTTCGCAGCCAGAATCACCCCTATTTCTCCAACCAGGAGTGGGAGTATTCGCTCACCGGCTTTGCCTTCCAGGATCGCCTGACCGTGCTGGAGGGTGGCGTGCTGCATTCCTCTTCTTTGGCTTGGAACGGCCAGGGCGTGGCCTTCTCCGCCAATTCCGGCACCGGCAAATCCACCCACGTGGGTTTGTGGAAAGAGGTGTTCGGCGACCAGGTGGAGATCATCAACGACGATAAGCCGGCCATCATCTTCGAAGAGGATAAGGCGATTTTGTGCGGTACGCCCTGGAGTGGTAAGACCGCCTTTAACTGCAACAAGCAGGTGCCGTTGCGGGCCATCGTGTTTGTGGAGCGGGGCGAGACCAACAGCATCCGTCGGCTGAATGCCCTGGACAGCTATTTCTACCTATCCTCTCAGATCGCCCGTCCCTATTACGATGCCAGCGTGGGTGAGAAACTGATTGAGTTTGCTGAGAAATTGTTGGCTTCCGTGCCGATTTATTGCCTGACCTGCAACATCAGCCACGAGGCTGTGGAAACGGTTTATAACGAATTATTTTCCAAGGAGGAGAATTGATATGAAGATCAAAGAGGGTTTCTTGCTTCGCCAGGTGGGCGAAAATCATATTGTGGTACCGGTGGGTTCTCAGGCTGTGGATTTCCGTTGCATCATCACCCTGAATGAGACCGGTGCGTTCATTTGGAACAAGCTGCAGCAGTCCTGCACCGCCGATGAGCTGGTAAATGCTCTGTTGGCGGAGTACGAGGTGCCCCACGAGGTGGCGGATGCGGACGTGACCGCCTATGTTGCCGCCCTGCGTGAAAAGGGCCTGTTGGATGAGTAATCACAAGCCGGATTATACGGTGGTGGAGATCCCGCTGCGGGAGCTGTCTCCGCTGATGTTGGAGTGCCTGGAGCAGGGTCAGGAGGTCATTCTGACCGTGACCGGCAACAGTATGAGTCCCTTTTTGCGCCATCAGCGGGATCAGGTGGTGTTGACCCCCTGCGATCCCACCGCCTTACAGCCCGGTATGGTCCCCTTTTACCGCCGTGAAAACGGTCAATACGTGTTGCACCGCATTGTGGAGCGGGACGACGGCGAAAAGGCCGTCCGTTTCGGCCGCAAGGCGGTGTATCCTTCTGCCGGTGACGGCCTGCAGTACACTATGATGGGGGATGCCCAGTCGTATATCGAGCCGGGTATCCGCCCGGAGCAGATCGTGGCCCGTGCCGCCGCCTTTATCCGTATGGGTAAGCGGTGGGAGTGCGATAGCCTCGCCTACCGTCGCCATCGGTTGTTGTGGCATCGGCTGTTGCCGCTGCGTAAGACGATGATCTGGCTGGACCGCCGTTTGGAGTGGCGGTTCCGCCGCCTGTTCCCGTATAAGGGAAAGTGAGTGTTTCCGGTATCCCCGGACAAGGAGTAAGAAATGAAACCTGCCAAAACCGCAAAAAAATGGATATGGGAAATGGCAAAGCCTTTTGCATGGCGCATTGGGTTACTTTCGGTGATTAGCGGTGTTTCTGCCGGTAGTACCGTTGTGTTTGCCCTGCTATCACAGCAGGTGATAGATAGAGCAACCGGAACAGAGGACGGTGGCTTTTGGGTTCCCGGTCTGGCGTTACTTGGTTTGCTGGCTGTACGTATTTTTCTGAAAATTTGGTATATCAATTCCAGTAATTGGGTAAACGGAAAAATAGAAGTTCGTATCAAAGATAGCATTTTTGATACATTGTTTCATAAACAGTGGCAAGCAGTAAATACGTTCCATTCCGGTGAACTTCTTAATCGAATGACCAGTGATAGCGCTGTGGTGGTTTCCGGCATTGTGGATACGATCCCTCAAATTGTATCTATGGTGACCAGTTTGATTGCCTGCTTGGTGGTCTTGCTGACTATGGATTGGCAATTCACGGCTGTTTTGTGTGCTTTTGGATTGGTAATGCTGATCATCAGTCGTTTTTATGGAAAACGGATGAAGGTTCTCCATAAAGAGTGCCAAGCTACGGATGGCAAAGGTAGAGCTTTTACTCAAGAAGCGCTGTACAATTGGATGGTGGTTCAATCTTTTGGTGGAGCAGAGACTGTTCGCGGAAGAATGGATAACCTGCTGAACATCAATTTCAAAGCCAAGATGAAACGGGCGCGGTTGAGTAGTCTGTCCCACGCGGCGATGTACCTGCTGTTTAATGGCAGTTATTACATTGCTCTGTTGTGGGGTGCCGTCCGTTTGGCTGTGGGGGCCATCACCTTTGGTTCGTTGACCGCCCTGTTACAGATCGTCAGCCAGATTCGTGCGCCCTTTATGAATATGTCCGGCATCGTGCCTCAGTATTACAATATGCTGGCCTCTGCCGAGCGCATAATGGAGCTGGAGAATCTGCCGGATGAACCCCGTCTGCCTCAGCTGTACACCGGTGAAGAGCTGTACAGCCGTCTGCAGACCATCGAGGCCAAGGACGTGCGCTTCTCCTACGATGAGGATAAGCCGGTGCTCTGCGGCGCCAACTTCACCTTGAACAAGGGTGAATTCGTGGCGCTGGCGGGCTATTCCGGCATCGGTAAATCCACCTTGTTTAAGCTGATGTTGGGTTTCTATCCCCCTGCGATGGGCACCCTGACCGCCAACCTGGATGGCGAGACCCTGACCCTGGGCGCCGATACCCGATGCCTGTTTGCCTACGTTCCTCAGAAGAATATGCTGCTCTCCGGCACCATCCGCGAGAACGTGGCCTTCTGTTGCGGCGACGTAGAGGATGAGGCTATTTGGAAGGCCGCCGAGATCGCCGACGTGGCGGATGCCATCCGCCAGCTGCCGGATGGTCTGGACACCCTGCTGGGTGAGAGCGGCGCCGGTATGTCGGAGGGCCAGCTCCAGCGTTTGGCCATTGCCCGGGCGGTGTTGTCCGGTGCGCCGATCCTGCTGCTGGATGAGTGCACCGCCTCGCTGGATGAGGCCACCGAGGAGCGGGTGCTGAAGAACCTGCGCACCCTGCCTGACCGTACCTGCCTGTGCATTTCCCACCGTCCTGCGGCGCTGGACATCTGCGACCGGGTGATCCGCGTGGCAGACGGCAAAATTGTAGAAGATTAACCAAAGAAAACAGCAGTCGTAAGACTGCTGTTTTCTTTGGAACGAGAAACGGGATGGTAATCTTTTTCCCGC
>JAZNSL010000018.1:0-15523 GCA_045591225.1 Acutalibacteraceae bacterium
CTTTTCTTGATTACTTTTTTCTTCAAATTGCAAATTGAATTCTTTTCCCATGTATTCTGGGAAATCGCACTGAAAAGTAACAACTCAAAAACCTATTCATTCAAAAGGAGGGTTTTCGTGGAAAAAAAAGAGAAAAGTAAAGCATGTTACCGAAACAAAAAAATCCCGACACCCGAAGCTGTCGTGATTTTGCAGTACACTATCCAGAGAACATGGTAACCGTCAATGGCGGTCACAAGAACTGCTGATGAGGCTGTGGTGTCGCTATCGGTGAGATAGGCTTTCGTCAGAGAGAGGCAACCAACGCAGGTAATACTGTATGTATTACCGAGTATGGGTGGTCTCTATGGCGGAAGCCTAGCCGCCGAGAGTGGCGCCTAAAGCCGAACTCAATAGTTCTCAAACATTACATCTCAGCGAAATACTTGATGGTGCGGACCATCTGGCTGGTGTAGGAGTTCTCGTTGTCGTACCAGGAAACAACCTGTACCTGATAGGTGTCCTCGTCGATCTTAGCAACCATGGTCTGGGTAGCATCGAACAGAGAACCGTAGCGGATACCGATGATGTCGGAAGACACGATCTGATCCTCATTGTAGCCATAGGACTCGGAAGCGGCAGCCTTCATAGCGGCGTTGATGCCCTCCTTGGTGATGTCCTTGCCCTTAACAACGGCAACCAGCAGGGTGGTAGAACCGGTGCAGGTGGGAACGCGCTGAGCGGAACCGATCAGCTTGCCGTCCAGCTCGGGGATAACCAGAGCGATAGCCTTAGCGGCACCGGTGGAGTTGGGAACGATGTTTACAGCAGCGGCACGAGCGCGGCGGAAGACACCCTTTCTGTGGGGACCGCCCAGAACCATCTGGTCGCCGGTGTAAGCATGAACGGTGGTCATGATACCGCTCTGGATGGGAGCGTAATCGTTCAGAGCCTTAGCCATGGGAGCCAGGCAGTTGGTGGTGCAGGAAGCAGCAGAGATGATGGTGTCATCAGCGGTCAGGGTGTTCTCGTTAACGCCGAAGACGATGGTCTTCAGGTCGTTGCCGGCAGGGGCAGAGATAACAACCTTCTTAGCGCCGGCATCGATGTGAGCCTGGCTCTTCTCCTTGGAGCAGTAGAAGCCGGTGCACTCCAGCACAACCTCGACACCCAGGTCGCCCCAGGGCAGGTCAGCGGCGTTCTTCTCGGCATAGATCTTCAGGACCTTGCCGTCTACGGTGATGGTGCCGGCCTCGTCGTCGGCAGAAACGGTGTGACCGTCGTAACGACCCTGAGCGGTGTCGTACTTCAGCAGGTGAGCCAGCATGCTGGGCTTGGTCAGGTCGTTGATAGCGACCAGCTCGTAACCCTCAGCGCCAAACATCTGACGGAAAGCCAGACGGCCGATACGGCCAAAACCATTGATTGCAACTTTAACAGCCATGATAAAATACCTCCAAAAATTATAATCTGCATTACTAGGACGCAGTCTGGGATTATTTTACCGCAATTTTTCGCAAATTGCAAGATGTTTGTTTAATTTTTAACTACTTTTTTCTACTTTTGGTGATTTATACAAAGTCCACGATTTTCCGCTGAAAACACTATGAATTATCCATAAAAGGAGACCTTTATGACACCACAAGAACACCGCCCCTTCCCCACCGAAGGTGCCAAACGGGAAGAACTGGCATCCTTTTTTCTATCCGCACCGCCCCTGGAGGAGCAAACCCCCGCCCAGCGCCGGGAATACCTGAATAAGCTCAAACAGCTGGGGCAGTTGGAGTGCCGGGATATTCTGCGTAACGCCGGATGTGCCCGCCCGCTGGTATGGGGGAATCCGGCGCCGCTGATACAGGCGCTGTTGTGCGCCGCCCAACGGCTGGGCGCCCGTCTGGGGCAACCGCTGTTTTTGTTCCCTGCCCATTCCACCGCCATCGGCAAGGGTACGCTGTTCCATCCCCGGGTGCTGGCGGCGGTCACCGCCGCCGTGGTCCGGGATGCCTGTAAGACGGCACCCCGCCAGCCGGTGTGGGTGCGCCTCCACGAGCAAAGCGGCGGACTGGTGGTGGCGGTCACCGCCAACGGGGTATTCCCGGACACGGAAACCCTCGCCTTGATAAAAGAATGCACCAGACTACACGACGGCAGTCTGGTGCATAGTGAAAACACGGTTATTTTTACCTGCGGGCCGGCCTGTGACCCGCCCGCCAACGTCCGTTTATACGGATGCCCCACCGAGGAGGAACTATTGCAAGACACCCTATCCCCGGTGTGGAGCGTATTCTATGCCGGAATTTACTCGGCGTTGGTCTCCTCGGAGGAATCGGTACCCTCCTCATCCGGGGAAAGGTCGATCAGATCCGCCACCACGTACGCCTCCGAAGAAGCAAACTCTGCCGCGGCCTCGGCATCCACCGAAGAGGGAACAGACTCCTGAACCGCATCCCGGCTGAGAGCCAAGGTCAAGGCCACACCGGCGGCCAGCACGCCGATAGCAAAGTCCACCACTGTTGCCAGAGAAGCCTCGTAAGCGGCGTTATCCTGCAACAGATACATACACAGCCGCACCACCGGAGCAGACAACGCAAACAGGGCGGTGCTCAGAGAACAGGCCAAAAGACTGCCCATAGGCACCCGACCCACACCCGCCACGTAGCGGGCCAGTTTGAACAGGAACCACATCTCCAACAGCATCATCACAAAGCCGAAGAAACTGTCTGCCAAACGCACCATACTGGCATAGGACATCTCGTAGTTGATCAGGCGCAGCCACATCCACACCACCGGCAGGAGAGCACTCCACTGGGCAATGCCGCGGCGGGTGGCACCCTCGGAGAACAGGCGCATACTCAGCAGGATCAACGTGCCGCCGGCGGCAATACCGGCCACACACTGCAGCACCTGCAGAATGGGAGAAAACAGACCCGCACCGCCCAGCATCGACGTGCGGATGGTATCCAGCAGGGTGGGTAATGCGCCCAGCAGGTTCAGTCCCTCGCAGACGGCCAGAGCAAGACCCGTCACCAGCACCGTGACGCCCAGCGCCGCAGAGGGCGTGCCGGTGATCTCCCGGCGGTCAGGGCCGCACAGACGGCCCATCACCAACAGGGCGATCAGACACAACAGCATCAGACCGATCACCAGATAATTGGAGGAAAACAGGCCGGTCTCCCAGTCACGCACCGCAGGGGTCAGCCACACCCGCATAGCCACCACCGCCACGGTACCCACCCCGGCCAACAGCAGCATTACGCCGGTCAGTATATTTTGCAACACGTTGTTTTTCTGTGTCATAATTCTCCGCCTTTCTGTGTCGGGACATATTTCCGCCCCCGACCACATATAGTTTCTCTGGGACAAACCCAAAAACCTTCTCTTTACTATACCCCTTTTTCGTGGCAAAGTCAAGACAAACCGAAAGGATGATCGCGTATGAAAGGCTATGGCCTGTTTTTGCTGTTGTTGGCACTGGTCCTGCTGTTGATCCCAATGCCCGCCTTATCCCGCTACACCGCCGAGCCCGGCACCACCGCCGCCACCACGACCACCACCGCCGCCATCGCCGACGCAGAAAACGAGCCGGAGGAAACGGTGTTTCGGATGCTGTGCGGAGATGAAGTAGTGAGCCTGACCGACCGGGAATTTCTCATCCGCACCCTGGCCATGGAGATGCCCGCCAGCTATCACGAAGAAGCGCTGAAAGCCCAGGCGGTGGCGGCGTACACCTATTACCAGCGGCGGCGGGCAGCCCAAGAGGAAAACCCCGACCCCGACCTGAAGGGCGCAGACTTCGTAACCCCCAACGACAAGTTCCCCCAAGACTATACCGAGGAAAAACTGCGTCAGCGGTGGGGCGAGGACTACGATACGTACTACCAAAAAATCGCCGCCGCGGTGGAAGCGGTGTGGGGCGAAACCATCACCTACAACGGCGCGCTTATTGACGCCTGCTTCCACGCGGTGAGCAACGGACAGACCGAATCCGCCGAGGAGGTGTGGGGTGCCGAGGTGCCCTATCTCCAGACGGTGGCCAGCCCCGGCGACCGCACCGCCACCGGCTACCATTCCACCGGCACCTTTACCACCGAGGAAGTGCGGGGCATCCTGGCGGAGGTGGAGCCGGCGGTCACCCTGGCAGATAAACCGGAGGAATGGTTTGGCGAAGCCACCCTATCGGATGCCGGTACCGTCCACAGCCAAAAGGTGGGGGATGCCACCCTGCCCGGCACCAAAATACGGAAACTGTTCGGCTTGCGGTCGGCGGCCTATACCGTGGACTACGCCGAGGGGGTCTTTACCTTTTCGGTGAAAGGGTACGGCCACGGGGTGGGTATGAGCCAGCACGGCGCCGATTATCTGGCAAAACAGGGGTATACTTACAAGGAAATATTAGAATATTACTATACCGGCGTAAAGGTAGAATAAGGCTATTGCTTTTTTGCCGGGAATGGTGTAGAATGAATGGGAATTCAGTCGAAAGGACGGCGTGATGTATGGCGAAAACCATCTTCCGCAAAAAGAAAAAGCGCAAATCCACAGCCGCCGTGGTGATTTTGGTGTGCCTGCTGGTGGCGGGCATCGCGGGCGGAATCCTGTACAAGTTCCTGTGGGCCCCTGCCGCAGAATCCCCGGAAACCCCGGAGGACAGCGCCCCCACGACCACCACCGCGCCGCGGCAGACCCTGCCCAAGGAGTTTATCGACCGCAACACCTTTTCCGGGCGGGTGATCTTATATGACGTCACCACCGGGGAGACGCTGTACAGCAAACAGCCTGCCGAAAAATGCGCCCCCGCCAGCCTCACCAAGCTGATGACCGCCCTGGTGGCGGTGAAGCACACCCCCAAGGACTACGTGTTCACCGTAGGGGATGAGCTGAGTCTGGTGCTGCCCGGCTCCAGCGTGGCGGACCTATGGTCCGGCAACCAGCTGAATCTCACCCAGATGCTACAGGCGCTGCTGATGAAATCCGGCAACGATGCCGCCTACGTCACGGCGGTGCAGGTGGGACGGATCATCGCCGGGGACGAAAACCTGGATAAATCTGCCGCCGTCAAGGCATTCTGCAAAGAAATGAACGCCATGGCAAAAAAACTGGGGTGCAAAAACACCAACTTTGAAAACCCCGACGGCTATCACGCCGACAAGCATCTGACCACCGCCGAGGATATGCTGAAAATCTGCATCGCCTCCTTGGAGGACCCGGTCATCGCCCCGGTGCTGGCCACCGACGAGGTGAACGTGACCTTGGGCGCGCGGCAGGTGACCTGGAAAAACAGCAACCTACTGTTGGATGAGGAATCCCGGTATTACTACGAGGGTGCCACCGGCCTTAAGACCGGCACCACCGACGAGGCGGGCTATTGCCTGGCCGCCAGCGCCACCAAAAACGGCCACACCACCATCGCCGTGGTGCTGGGCGCCAACGACGAAAACGGCCGCTGGGAGGATGCCCGGGGTTTGTTGGATTTGAGCTTTCAGTAAGAATAAAGAGGCTTGTCGCAGGTAGCAACAAGCCTCTTTTATTTTTGCTCTTTACAAACCCTTTCAGCTGTGCTACAATACCCTACAAGATACAGAGTAAACCCACGAGCGTGAAGTGTCGGCTGAACGGGGAGTTGTCAGCCGGACGAAAAGGAAACCGTTCCTTGCGGTTCGGGGGTTGCATCCCGCTGTCACATACCGAGAAAAGTCCTCTTTTTTCTGTATTCTGCCCCGGGCAAATCTGTACAGAAAAGGAGGCTATTTTTATGTCCAAAAACCATTCCCCGTTAGTCAATCCGTCCGTTTTCTCCGCCGCCTACTGGAAAGAGGCGGCAGGCAACCTCAAGAGCACCCGTATGCTGGCGCTGGCGGCTATGATCGTGGCCCTGCGGGCGGTGTGCAAGATGCTGGAGATCCCGCTGGCGCCGGGACTGAACATCAACGTGGCCGGTCTGTTCAATTCCGTCGGGGCCATGGTGTACGGCCCCGTGGTGGGCGTGGTGGGTGCCATCGTCAGCGACCCCCTGGGGTATCTGCTCCATCCCGACGGTCCCTATTTCCTGCCCTTTATGCTGGTGGATATGAGCAGTTCCTTCATCTTCGGTCTGCTGTTTTGGAAACGGCGGCTCACCGTCACCCGGGCTATGAGTGCCAAATTCGCCGTGAATATGGTGAGCAACGTGGTGCTGACCTCGGTGATCATGAAGTGGTATTATCTGGTGTTTTTCGGGGTGGAAAAGGCGGAGGCCTATAACCTCATCAACCTCACCCGCATCGTAAAAAACCTGGTGATGTTCCCCATCGAGGCCATCCTCATTGCGGTGGTGCTGGGGGCTCTGTCCCCCGCCCTGTACCGCCTGCGGATGCTACCGGAGAAGCCCAATCTTAAACTGAAATGGTGGCACTACCTGCTGGTGGCGGCGCTGACCCTGTTGGCGGTGGGCCTGGTGCTGTTCTACGTGTATTTCCTGAAAGATTACGTGAAAGCGCATAATTTTAAATTGTGGTAACGAAAAAAGCCGAGGCTCACGCCTCGGTTTTTTTTGCGGGAGGGCACAGAGCTCCTCCCCTACGATAGTTATTTCAGCAGGGCCTCTACCGCATCGGCGGCGGGAGCCAGCTCGTCAATAACCACCCGCTCGATCTCGCCGGCATCGCACAGGGCAGCCACGTTAGCATCCATAGGCAGTTTCGCCAGCACCGGCACACCCATCTCGGCGGCGGTCTGCTCCAGCGCCTTGCCGTCGCCGAACAGCGGAATCACCTTGCCGCAGTCGGGGCACTTGACGCTACTCATATTCTCCACAAAGCCGAGAATCGGCACCTCCAGCATATCCGCCATCTTGTGAGCCTTGCCCACCACCATCTGCACCAGGGACTGAGGGGTGGTGACGATAACGTTGCCGTCCAGAGGGATGCTCTGGTACACGGTCAGGGGCACGTCGCCGGTGCCGGGGGGCATATCGATGAACAGCACTTCCAATTCACCCCACACCACGTCGGTCCAGAACTGGGTCACCGCACCCGCCACCACGGGACCGCGCCACACCACCGGGGCGCTGGTATCCTCCAGTAGCAGGTTGATGGACATCACCTTGATGTTCATATGGGTTTCTTCCGGGATGATGCCCAGCTCGTTGGCCATAGCGTGACGGGTGATGCCGAAGGCCTTGGGGATGGAGGGACCGGTGATATCCGCATCCAGCACGCCCACCTTATAGCCGCGGCGGGCCATCAGCACCGCCAGCATAGCGGTCACCGAGGATTTGCCCACGCCGCCCTTGCCGCTGGACACCGCCACCACTTTTTTGATGGAGGAATACTGGTTCAGGGGCTTGCGAAGGTCCTGCTCGCTACATTTCTCACTGCAGGAACTGCAATCGTGATTACAACTCATATTGATACACTCCTTTGGGATTTTGAATTACAGTTTGGTTTCGTCATACACCGCACGGACACCGCCGATGAACTTCGGGCGGGTGCGGGCACAGAGGATGGGGGCTTCGCCGATGGTCTTCACGCTCAGGCGCACCGGCACCGCCACCTCCTTGAGGTGCATACCGATGAGGGTACCGCCGATGTCCAGGCCGGCGTGGGCACGGATATGCTCCACGGCGGTGGGACACTCCATACTCTGCCACACGGCGGTGGCGAAGGAGCCGCCCGCCTTGGGCTGGGGCACTACGTTCACCGGCTCGTAGCCGTATTTTTCCGCCACGGCGGACTCCATAATCAGCGCCCGGTTCAGGTGTTCGCAACACTGCACCGCCAGATGGACGCCCGCCGCTTTCAGCAGGGGTAACACCGCCTGTGCCAACGCACCGGCGGCATCCACGCTGGAATGGGTGCCGATCTTTTCCCCCACCATCTCGCTGGAGGAACAGCCGATCACCAGCAGGTCGCCGGATTTTAGGTTGGCGGTAGCCAACAGTTCGGTAACGACCACAGTGGCGTCTTGTTTAATTCTTTCTAACATACGTTCACTTCCTTATACTTCACGGAGACCGATGGCTTCCTCCACCGCCTCCATCAATAGGTGATACATGGGCACCAGTGCCTGAAATCCTTTCAGCAACCGCTCCGGCAGGTCCTCCTCTGCCACAAAATCGGCGCTCTCGGTGCGGCTTAGATCCACACTCTTACAATCGTAAATAAAGCGGAGCAGTTCCGGGGTATCCTCGGCGCTGCGGGGCTTGGCATAGGGACGACCACAGGGCACAAAGCCGGCATCCACCGCCGCCTGCACCGCCCGCTGTGCCCGCAGGGGATCCGCCTCGACACGGCGGCGAAGCGCCCGCATAATGGCGGGGGTGGCGGAGTAAAATCCCAAGCCCCACTCGGCGCGAGTCAAGGAAAAATCCAGATAAAAGGCGGGAACGCACCAGTTATACGCTTTTTTGTCCCGCATAAACACGATCCACATATTCTCCCGGTACATCCGCTTGTCGTGGGTAAAGCGGTTATCCCGCCGCACCCGGCTGACGTGACCGCCCAACAGGGGGTCTGCCTCCAGCATCGCCGGGGTCATATCCGCCACCAGTTGGCGGAGGGGTTGCACCACCGTCTTGTTGATGGCGGGCTTATTTTCTTCGTAAAACGCCTTGCTGTCCTGAAAGCGGTTCTCCGCCAGCAAAAACAGGCTTTCGGCGGTAATGCCGGGATAGGTCATAATCAAGTTCCTTTCTTACCGGGAAGTTGGGCCAGGATCACCGCCGCAAACATCACGCCGCAACCGGCCAGTTCCCACGGGGTCATACGCTCGTTGGGCATCAGCAACCAACCGGCCAGCACCGCAAACACCGACTCAAAGCTCATCAGCACCGAGGCGGTGGTGGGGTGGGTATGCTTCTGGGCCACGATCTGCAGGGTGTAAGCGACACCGCTGGACAAAAGACCCGCATACAGCAGAGATACCCAGCAGTCCGCCATAGCGGTGAAGGAGGGCTGTTCAAACAAAAACATCAGGGGCAGGTTCAACACACCCACCGTAAAAAACTGGATGCAGGACAGCCGAATACAATCGGTGCGGGGCGCAAAGGTATCCACCAGCAGAATCTGGATGGCAAACACCGGGGCACAGCCCAAAACCAGCAGGTCGCCGGCAACGATGCCGCTCTCTCCCTGCATACACAGCAGGTACAGACCGCCCACCGCCAACGCCACACCCAGCCAGTTATAAAGGGTGGTGCGTTTGCCGATGACCAGGCCGAACACCGGCACCAACACGATGTACAGGGCGGTAATAAACCCGCCTTTGCCGGCGGTGGTGGTGGCAAGACCCAACTGCTGGAGGTTGGTGGCGGTAAACAGCGCCACGCCGCACAGCACACCGCCCAGCCACAGGTTTTTTCGTTCTTTTGGGGTGGCAGGCTTTTGGGACAAACCCGCTTTATCCAGTAAAGGCAGCAGCGCCACCAACAGACCGCCGCCCAACAATGAGCGCGCGCCGTTGAAGGTCAGGGAGCCCATTTCGGCGCCGCCCTCTTTCTGCGCCACAAAGGCGAAACCCCAGATGGCCGCCGTCAGCAACAACAGTAGATTGCCCCGCATAGCGGGAGAAATCCTTCTTGCGGCCATTCTTTTCGCCTGCCTTTCGTTTCTGCATTCAATAAAACATTATATACCCCCTATTTGAAAATTGCAAGGGGACAGACCGCAATTTTGCGGTTAGGGTGAGCAGAAACTTGTCCCGCTGTGTAAGTTTTTCTTGCTTTTTGGAAAAATGTGGATTATACTGGGGATTGTAAGCGGTTACAGAAAGGAGATTACCGTAAGGTGACGCGAGTAATCCGAACCTGCCTCAAAACGGTATATTTTGGTGCTTTTCACCCGATTTCATCTCGCAAGGCGACAGCCTTGCTTCGCTAAAATCGAGCAAAAATCCCTCAAAATTTCCTCATTTTGAGGTCGAAGATTTTGAAAAGAGCGGATTTTTGCTCATCCAATGCACAAAACACAGCGAACACTGTATGTGTTCGCGAGTATTTTAACGAAGGAGGAGCGGAAATCCGTCTTTTCAAAACAGGTGCGGATTATTCGCGTTACCTTATGAACATCTACGATATTGCCGAAAAATGCGGTGTATCCATCGCCACCGTGTCCCGCGTGCTGAACAACAATCCCAACGTCAGCGCCGCCACCCGCGCCAAAATCCAGGCGGTGATCGACGAGGCGAACTATATCCCCAGCGAGCTGGCCCGCAAGCTGGGCAACAACGGCGATGCACCCGCCGCCACCGGCAGCATCCCGGCGGTGGGCGTGCTGTGCTCCCGTATGCAGGACCCCTATTACGGCCCGGTGTTGGCCGGGCTGGAAGCCGCCCTGACCCAGCGGGGTCTGGCACTGCTATTGGCGGACAGCGGCACCACCCCCGCCGAAGAAGAACAGGCCCTGAACAAGATGCTGGGGTACGGGGTTTCTGCCATTGTATACCTCAACCCTCTGCACTACGACCAAATGGACCATTCCCCCTTGACCGCCGCCGCCCAAACCGTGCCGGTGATCCTGGTGGACGGCGTGCTGTCCGCACCCGGGGTCTATTCCATTTACAGCGACCGCAAAACGGCGGTGGCGCAGTTGGTGGAGGCTATGATGCGGCGGCAACGGCGCCGGGTGCTGTTCCTCTACGACCAAAGCACCCACGACTGCCGCCAGCAGTTGGAGGGCTATCGCCAGGCGGTGACCGCCGCGGGGCTGACCTACGACCCGGCGCTGACCGTACAGGTGGACAGCGACATCGATAAAGTAAACCAGTGCATCAAACGGCTTTTGGTGAATCGGGTCACCTTTGATGCGGTGATCGGCGCCGAGGACATCCTGGCGCTGGGCGCCCAAAAGGCACTGCTGCGCACCGGCCTGAATATGCCCATCATCGGCTTTGGCAACTCCCTCATCGCCCGATGCGCCAACCCAGAGCTGACCAGCGTGGACTGCGGCGTGGAAAAGTTGAGCAACGCCGCCATTTCTGTGATGGATGCCCTGCTGGCGGGCAAACAGCCGGACAGCCCCCTGGTCCTGCCCACCACCCTAATAGAACGGGACACCTTCCGCAACGCGTAAACAGAATACGTATCCCCCGGCGGTGCCGGGGGATTTTGTTTGCAAATACCGGTCACTTTAGTAGAATGTTTATATATTTGTCTTGACATCGGCACGGGCAAATGCTATAATCTAACCCAGTTAGCGAATCAAAAGGAGGTGTCCTGTGGCTACCAGAGAACAAATCGAGAAAATTGCCCTTTTGCTGGATGAATCGCACCCGGCAAAATTTATGAAAAAGCATAACGAAACCAATGCTGGTATCGGAGCTGTTTTGCGATTTCTATACGAAGCCGGTAAACCGATGACGGCAGGCTCCATCAGCCAATTTATGAACGTCAGCACGGCAAGAGTTGCCGTGCTTCTGAAAAAGATGGAAGCGAAAGGTTTGATTTACCGACAAACCGGAAGCGAAGATGCGCGAACGGTAGAGGTCAATTTGACGGAATCGGGAACCGAAACGGCACATAAAATGCGCGAGAGTATGTATCAAGATATCGGTGCGCTTATCGACACCATCGGTATGGACCGTCTGATTGAATACACCAACATCTCCAAAGAAATCCGCTCGGTGATGAAGGGACCGCCCCCGGATATCCTCGGTGAGGAATAATATCCCTTCACAAACTAATCACAGAAAGAAGAATGCCTATGTACAAACGAGTTTTGGGTTGTGTGCGAGAATACAAACTCCCCACCTTCCTCACGTTGCTGTTTATCACCTTAGAAGCGGTGATTGAATGCTTCATTCCGGCGATCACCGGCAACTTGATCACCTTGATAGACGAAAGCGAAACGCTGACGTTGGCAGACATTGCCCCTAACGGCCTGTTGCTCATTCTGTTGGCGGTGCTCTCCCTGTGTTGTGGTGCCATCGCCGGTTATACCAGTGCCAAGGCTTCCGCAGGCTTTGCTAAAAATCTGCGGCGGGACATATTTCACCAAGTGCAAAGTTTTTCCTTTACCAATATCGATAAATTCTCCTCCTCTTCGCTGGTCACCCGTATGACCACCGACATCAACAACGCGCAGATGGCTTATATGATGCTCATCCGCATCGCTGTACGTGCACCGTTATTGTTGATCTTCTCCGTGGTCGCGGCGGCTCTCTACGGTGGCAAAATGGCTTGGTCCTTTGCGGTGATGATCCCGATATTGGCCGGCGGACTGTTGCTGATTGCTCGATTTGCTATGCCCACCTTCCGTCGGATTTTCCGTAAATACGACCGCCTTAACGAGTCCATTGAGGAAAACGTCCGGGGTATGCGGGTGGTCAAAGGTTTCTCCCGCGAAGAATACGAGAAACAGAAATTCGGTAGCGCCTCCGAAAACATCAGTCTCGACTTTACCAAAGCAGAACGCCTCGTTGCGCTGAACAACCCTTTGATGCAGTTGTGCGTATACTTCAATATGGCCTTTGTGCTGTACGTGGGTGCCCAGTTGGTTCTGACACCCGGTAGCGGTTTTGATTACGGCCACATCACCGCCATGACCACTTATGGCATGCAGGTTCTGATGCAACTGATGATGCTGTCTATGATTTACGTGACCCTCACCATGTCTGCCGAATCCTTTAAACGTATCGGCGAAGTGCTGGGAGAGAAATCCACCCTGACCAACCCGGAAAACCCGGTAATGGAGGTTAAAGACGGCTCTATCCGCTTCAACAACGTTTCCTTTAAGTACGCTAAGACCGCTGAACACGCCGCCCTCTCCAACGTAAACCTGAAGATTGACAGCGGTATGACGGTGGGTGTATTGGGCGGTACCGGTTCCAGTAAAACCACGCTGGTTCAACTAATTCCTCGTCTATACGACGTGACCGAGGGGTCCATCGAAGTAGGCGGCGTGGATGTGCGGGACTACGATATAGAAACCCTGCGCGGTGCCGTGGCGATGGTGTTGCAAAAGAACCTGCTGTTCTCCGGCACCATCAAGGACAACTTGCGCTGGGGCAACAAGGAAGCTACCGATGAGGAAATCGCCGAAGCCTGTCAACTGGCCCAGGCCCACGATTTTGTGATGTCTTTCCCCGAAGGCTACGATACCTATATCGAGCAGGGCGGCACCAATGTTTCCGGCGGTCAGAAACAGCGTCTGTGCATTGCCCGGGCACTGCTGAAAAAACCGAAAATTCTGATTTTGGACGATTCCACCAGTGCAGTGGACACCCGCACGGACGCTCTTATCCGGGCCGGGTTCAAGGCATACATCCCCGAAACCACCAAAATTATTATCGCCCAGCGTGTGGCCTCAGTTATGGATGCCGATTTAATCTTGATGATGGAAGGCGGCAAGATCGTGGCCGCCGGCAACCACGAGCAACTGCTGGAAACCTGCGAAATGTATCAAGAAATCTATGAGCAACAAACGAAAGGAGGCGAGCAGGATGAGTAAACCTCCTATGAAAGGCCCTGGCAGTCGTGGTCCGATGGGACCCCGTCCCAAGGTAAAAAAAGGCACGATGACCCGTTTGCTGAAGCTGTTGTTTGAATTTTATCCCGTGCTGATACCCATTGTCATCGTGTGCATCGTGTTCGCCTCAATTGTCAACACTATGCCTGCCCTATTTACCGGTGAAATTCTGGCAATCATTGAAAATGCCGACCTAAAAAACCTCTCTTGGGAAAGTGTCGGCGGCGAGATTTTGTCCTTGATCGTCACTCTGGTAACCCTATACGGCATCTCCTTGGTGCTGATGACAATTCAAGGACAAATGATGGCCTATATCACCCAAGGTTTTCTGCACAAAATGCGCAAAAAGATGTTTGACGGCATGCAAAATCTGCCTATCAAATTTTTCGACACCCACCAACACGGCGAAATTATGAGCCACTACACCAACGACATTGATGCGCTGCGGCAGTTAATCTCCCAATCCCTGCCCAACATGCTCCAGTCCGGCGTCATTGTTATTTCTGTGCTGATCATTATGCTGTATCGCAGCATTCCCATGACGTTGGTGGTGCTGATCGGTGTTTTCGCCATTTTCCTTGTAACCAAGAAAATGGGTGGCGGCTCGGCCAAATATTTTGTCCGTCAGCAAAAATCTGTGGCTAAAGCCGAAGGCTTTATTCAGGAAATGATGAATGGTCAGCGCGTGGTTAAGGTGTTCTGCCACGAGGACGAAACGCAAAATGACTTTGACCGGCTAAACAATGAACTATACGAGGACTGCTCCCGGGCTAATGCCTACGCCAACTGTATGGGCCCCATTGTTATGAACATCGGCAATATCCTGTACGTTGCCTGCGCCTTTATTGGTGGCATCTTCTATATCAGCGGTATGGATAACTTCAGTCTGGTAGGTTTTTCTGCCTTTTCCATTGCCATTATTGCCCCCTTTATGCAGATGACCAAGCAATTCACCGGCAACATCAACCAAGTGACCCAGCAGATCAACCACATCGCTATGGGTCTGGCCGGAGCCCAGCGGGTATTTGAATTGATGGATGCCGAGCCGGAGGTGGATGACGGCTACGTGACTCTGGTCCGGGCCAACATCGCCGAAGACGGTACCATCACCGAAAGCGTTAAACGCACCGGTCACTGGGCTTGGAAACACCCCCACGGCGACGGCACCATCACCTATACCCCCCTGCGGGGAGACGTCCGGCTGACCGAAGTGGACTTTGCCTATGAAGAGGGCAAGCCGGTGCTTCACGATGTTTCGGTATACGCCGAGCCGGGTCAAAAGGTGGCCTTTGTGGGCTCCACCGGTGCCGGTAAGACCACCATCACCAACCTGATCAACCGCTTTTACGATATTGCGGACGGCAAGGTGCGGTACGACGGCATCAACATCAACAAAATCAAAAAAGCGGATTTGCGCCGTTCCTTGGGCATCGTGTTGCAGGAGACCAACCTGTTCACCGGCACCGTAATGGACAACATCCGCTACGGCAACCTGGAGGCCACCGACGACCAATGCCGCGAGGCCGCCAAGCTGGTGGGCGCGGACGATTTCATATCCCGTCTACCTGAGGGCTATCACACCCTGCTGCAGAACAACGGCGCCAACCTCTCCCAAGGTCAGCGCCAGATGATCGCCATTGCCCGTGCGGCGGTTGCTGACCCGCCTTGTCTGATTTTGGACGAGGCCACCTCCTCCATTGACACCCGCACCGAGGCCATCGTGAGCCGAGGTATGGATAAGCTGATGGAGGGCCGCACCGTGTTCGTCATCGCCCACCGCCTGTCCACCATTATGGATGCAGACGTGATCATGGTGCTGGAGCACGGCCGCATCATCGAGCGCGGCAACCACGAATCCCTGCTGGCGCAGAAGGGCACCTATTATCAGTTGTATACCGGTGCTTTCGAGCTGGAATAAAGCGTATAAAAAAATCCCCGACCTCATGGTCGGGGATTTTTTGTTGGGGATTTATTTCGTCTTCTTGTACTTGATGGTGGTCCAGCCGGAGTAGTACTTGACGCCGTTGACAACCTTGTAGGTCCGTACGCGGACGTAGTAGGTGGTCTTAGCCTTCAGGCTGGTCAGCGAGGTGCTGACGGTCTTG
>JAZNSL010000019.1:0-8177 GCA_045591225.1 Acutalibacteraceae bacterium
CTCCCTTTGTGTATTCTAATTGCAGTTGGCAGACCGCAATTCCATTATACACAAAGGGAGTTTTTATGTCATTTTCAACTATGTAATTCTTACCGAACCACGCGTCTAACGCGTGGTTTTCGTATTACAATAAAAACCCCCGGCTTAGCCGGGGGTTTTCGCTTATAGAAAAACCAGCCTGTGGCATAATGCCACAGGCTCGTTTTTTGTTTTAGTTCTTTTTATTTGGTTTTCTTGTACTTGATGGTGGACCAGCCGGAATAATACTTGGTGCCGTTCACGACCTTATAGGTGCGCACGCGGACGTAGTAGGTGGTCTTGGACTTCAGGCCGGTGAGCCACACACTGCCCTTACTGCGGGTGATGCGCTCAACTTTGTAAGACTTAAAGGATTTGCTGGTGGAATACTGAATTTCATAGCCGGTGGTCTGCTGGGTCTGGCGTTTCACCTGTACCTTCAGCTGGGTCTTGGTGGGGGTCAGACCGGTCACCGAGGTCTTGGCAGGCTTGACGGTGAAATACAGGGTCTTGGTGCCGGTGTAGTAAACGCCGTTCATCTTAACGGTAACCTTGTATTTGCCCACGTTCTTGCGGCCGGAGGCGTAGGTCACGGTGTAGTTGGAATCGGAGAGCTTGGTGCCGGAAGCGGTCTTTACCACCACGGAGGGCTTTTTCGCCTTGCCGTTGTAGGTGTAAGAGGTGGTGCTCAAGCTGATCTTCAGCTTCGAGATGGAAACAGGCTTGGTTTTCACCTGAATGGTGTAGGAAATGCCGGCTTCATCGCACTCATTCTCAAACTGGATATAGTGCCAACCGCTCATCTCCGCCTTAATATCGTAAATCTCAGAAGTACCACTGGCTCTGCCGGAGCCGAGATAAACATCATAATTACGGTCACCGGAGGGATCGTACATTTTGAGAATGGTGGTACCCTCGTCCAATTGGGCGGCATTACCAACAACCACTTGATAGGACTTGCCCTTGGTGAGTTTTACTTTGTAATAATCGTCATCACCATAGTCACCCTCACCATAAACGGCGCTGTATTTTTTGTTCAAAGTCAACGCGGTTGCCGTGGTGCTGTTGTTGTTGTTTTCGATCTCCCAGGTTTTGGTCTTGGTGCAGGTGTATTTGTAGGTGGAAGAGATCGAGCCGGAGGTCACATAAAAATTAGGCTCAATATTCATATAGTAGGTACCGCGGGCCAGACCGATCTTGTAGGTATAATTGGGAGAGAAGGTGTTTTTCTGATGGGAAGTATCCGTAGACCAGACCAATTGTGCATCGGAATCGTACAACTCCAACTCGAAAGAAGACACCTCGCCGTAGTCGTCGATAGGCTTGGAAATCGAGAACGTAACGTAACCGCGGGACGGAACGGTGATCTCGTTATAGCAATCGTTAGAGTCCGTATAGCTGGTCCAGGACTTGGTATACGTTTTACCGGCAGAAATGGAAATGGCATCAAAAATGTAATAGCCGGTAGCGGCGCTCACAGACAAGGCTGTGAAAGGAATGCAGGTTGCCAGCAGAACCAGTGCCAGCAGGATGGACAATACGCGTTTTTTCATTTTGTTTCCTCCTAAAAAAGAATTTGCTTGGATATAATCCGCCAAGTGTTGAATAGTGTTCAACATCTTATCGCCTAGAATAACATAAAATGATGAAAATGTAAATAGTTTTCAACAAATTTTACGGAAGGTGGATTTTATGTTTAAGATCAAAGCTGCCGACGGCACCAACAACCTGGTGGGAAAGACCATTGCGCAGATACGCAAAGAAAAACGACTCTCTCAGCGGGCATTGGCCGCAAAAATGCAACTGTTAGGCTTTGACGTAGACCACTATTTCATCCGCCGGGTGGAAAACGGCGAACGCTTTGTGACCGACATCGACCTGGTCATTTTTGCCCGGGCACTGGAAATCCCCATCAGTGCGATGCTGACAACAGACCATCCGCAATTGTAACGGAACATAATCCTGCTCTGATTATACCGGTTTCCCCCTCAAAAGTCTTATGCTAAAAGCATAGTTGACAAAAACATTTTGTGTGTTATGCTAATAGCATACGCATTTCGACAAGCGAGGGGTATGCCATGACAAAGAACACCGGCGAGATCATCAAAGAATTGGAATTGTGCGAGGATTTCCACACCTTTTACGAGGAGAATAAACCCTCCCTGATCGCACAGGACCTGTCCGCCCTGCTGACGGAACTGCTGGAGCAAAAACATTTGAGCAAGGCACGGGTGATCAAAAAAGCCGAGTTATCCGAGGTGTACGGCTATCAGATCTTCGACGGCAAGCGTCACCCCGACCGTTGCAAATTGTTGGCGTTGGCTGTGGGGATGGAATTGACCCCGGAGGAAACCCAAACCCTGCTCCGGCGGGCCGGCTATCCCCCGCTGTATGCCAAGCTCCCCTTTGACAGTGCCGTCATCTTCGGCCTGAAAAGAGGACTTTCCGTACCCGAAATTAACGAAATCCTGTTTGAAAACGATCTGGAGACACTGGGATAATATGAGCACAAAAACCTGCCCTCATTGCGGTGCGGTTTTAGCAGACAATGCGCGTTTTTGCATAGACTGTATGACCGTGCTGAACCATAAGCGGGTGATTCCCCCGCCCCAATATACCTTCACACGGTGGCTGCAATTAACAGCCGCCGTTTTGGTATTGCTATTGCTGGTGAGCGGAATAGGCTTTTGGGGGTACAGCCGCCTACCGGTATCGGACGTGCTGACAGAATTACCAACGACCGATACCGCCGAGCCCTCGGGTACGCCGCCGTTACCAAGCACCGAAAGCGAGCCGCTATCCACCGAAAGCGGTTGGGCTGAAACGCCAAGCAACGGCACAACCACCCCCGACGGTGGCTATACGGACGCCGACGGCGAGGAACCCGGCAACACAACCACGGCACAGCCCGACTATCCCCTGCCTCAATCCACCGCCGGTACCCATAAACCCTCCGGGGCAACCGCCGGCAACACAGACCCGGTGCAGCCCGGCCATACCCTGTCGCAATCCACCGCCGGCACCCATAAACCCTCCGGGGCAACCGCCGACGGCGGCACAGTGGATATTACCCATACTGGGTCAACGGTGACCACCGGCAAGAGTCAGGTGTCCACCACAACCACCGCCGGCGGCGCCAACAACACTAAGACCACCCCAACCACCAAAAATGGTGCCGCGCCTACGACCCAAAGCACCGGCAAAGCCACCGAAAACAAGACCAACGCCAGCACCAGCCGCCATTTGGTGTATCCCACGGCCGTGGTCACCACCACCGTCACGGACAGCGGGAATGGGCGGTATACCACCCGCTATACTTCCACGACCCGTACCCCCTCCCCCTCCACGGTCAGCACCAGCCCCACCCGTCCCACCGAGACGGACACGCCCCCCGCTACCACAACCACGACCACCAGGGCCGCAACCACGACCACCACGAAGGCCACCACAACCAAGACCACCACGAAGGCCACCACCGCCGCTCCCGAAGGCAGTTACTGGCTGACCGCCACCCCCGGCAATACCACCGAGGACGGTCTGCCCATCGAGGAGATCACCTGGTATTACAAAGCTGCCGAAAGCACGGTAAAGAACGCCTGTGTCAGCTATGGCGTATATCCTGCTTGCTCTGTCTGCAATTACAACTATTGCACCAAGACCGTTTCCGGCATCCCGGTAAATGAGGGAGTCATTGTCATCGGATTTGACCGTCCCACCTCCAACGGTATTTACCGGGTGCCTGCCGTCATCGACGGCAAGCCGGTGGTAGCCGTCAGCAGAGGATATGAAACGAAGGGGTGCTGGTTTAATGACACGGATATTGCACCCACCGTCAAACGGCTGTATCTGCCTCCGGAATGCATATCTTTTGGCTCTTATAATACTAGTGCAAGTCTTCGAAAGTGCAACAATATGGAGCGCTTGTATTTCACAACCACCGGCACCAAATATCTCTGTCCGGGTACACTGCCCAAAGTGACGGCCACCATAGCAAATCAATGGACCGGTTGTGCGCAATATCTGCTGTATCTGTACATGCGGAGCTCATCTCCCTCCAATGTATCTAGTCCATATTCCCTTTATCAACTGGAAAATGGAATGGATCAAAACTGCGTGTACAATGCTTTTAGGGAAATCATTTACGATGACGTTGTACGAGCTGTTTACGGAGGTGGGGTATGACCGGACAACAGTACCTAGATAGTCTGCTGAATACCTATCAACTGGTAAAGGTATTGGCGGATAAAAACGAATGCCGGGTGCTCCATCTGCGGCATCGGGAGATGAAACGGAATCTGATCCTTCGCCAATTCCGTCATCCCGTGCCGATATACGAGATGCTGTGCGGCATCGCCTGCCACAATCTGCCCCAGGTATACGATGTGATCCCTCACGAGGACGGCACCACCGTATTAGAGGAGTTTATCGAGGGGGTCACGGTGGCGGATATTATGCAGACCAAGCGGTATACCTATCGGGAGGCCAAAGCGGTTATCCGCGGCGTGTGCCACGGCCTGTCGGTATTGCATAAAGAGGGATTCGTCCACCGGGACGTCAAGCCGGAAAACGTGATGGTGACCAACGACGGACGGGTGGTGCTCATTGACCTGAACATTTCCCGCCAGGTGACCGAGGCCACCCGCGATACCAAAATTATGGGTACGGTGGGCTATGCGTCACCGGAGCAGCTGGGACTGACCCAAAGCGATGCCCGCACCGACATTTACGCTGTCGGCGTGTTGTTTAACGTGATGCTCACCGGCAAGCATCCCAGCGAACAACTGGCCCGCGGATGGGGTGGTTGGGTGATACGGCGGTGCACCGCCGTCAGCCCAGACGAGCGGTATCAAACGGCCGAAAAACTGGCAATGATAGTGTAAGCAAAAAACGAGCCTGTGGCATAATACCACAGGCTCGTTTTTTACGAGGCTTTGTCTAGGGCGGTCTGCTGGGCCACGGTGGCGGCGGTGGACAGCATATCTTCAGCAAAGATGGCGTAGCCCCGCTCTGGGTCGTTGACCAGCACGTGGGTGACGGCGCCGATGAGCTTGCCGTCCTGTATCAGCGGCGAGCCGCTCACGAGTGTGTCAATATAGGACCAACATCTTTTTTAGGAATTTTATCTGTTTTTTCGAAAAAACCGCCTAAATTAGCCGTTTTTACGACACAAAAACTTATTATAACCTCAAAATCGAAAAATTATTGAAAGATAGGGACACCAAAAACAGACGAGTGTGTGATAATAGGACCAACAAAAAAGCGAAGACAAGCGAACTAAATCCCTTGTCTTCTTTGCATTTCTAGTTATTTATGAGTTTGCTTCTGAAAATTTAGCTTCAATCTCATTAATTCGTCCATCTAAATCATCAATATTACTTTCATTGTCACCAATCATATCCTCAAGTTCATCAATTCTATCTTTAAGGTACTGAATTTGTTTATCGTGTTCCTTTTGAAGTTCTTTCCGCACAATTTTAGCAAGCGTTTCGATATTAACCGACATAGGATCAACCGTTTGTAACGGCTTCTTTAAAATAATGCCGATATCAGTTAATTTTACAGTAATATCGTCGAGTTCGTTATGCTTTAAAATATCGCTGAATAAGCTTTTCCCATTCCTACCGTTATAGTAACCTGAATGTGTATCAGGATCTAAATAGGCAGAGTATTCCTCGGGAATGATAAAATTCATAATCTTTTTTGCGGCAAAAGTATTATCTGACACAGCTATCAAAAAACCGTTTTCGGGTATTTTAATTCGCTTGTTGTCAACAATATTCTCGCGGCGTGATCGATAGGTATGTTCGTAAATAAGCGTGCTTCTTTCCTCAAAAGGTTCATACGCATTTCGTATATATCCGGTTCTATATGCACGCATATGTGGAATGAACACTGTACCGGTGATTTTACCTTCGCAATCAATTACAAATACTATCTTACCTGTAACTTGCGTTTCTGTTTTTGGATAGGTACAATAAATATCAACTTCGTTCTTGTCAATTGTAAGTGTTGAAAATTTTTCTTCAGGAGCAAACCCAAGAAGCGCATCTGTCGTAGTAGAAAAGAATTTTGCAATTTCAATCAATGTTCCAATGTCTGGTAGACTTTCATTTCTCTCCCATTTTGAGACGTTTTGAAAAGAAAAACCAAGTTCTACCGCTAAATCTTTTTGCGAAATAGAACGAGCGTTTCGTAATGTTTTAAGATTTTCACCGAATGTCATATCATATCCCCTTTACTTTTTATCATCAACCTAATTATATCACAAGTCGTTATACTCTAAAATAACTGCACTCGGGAAATCTTCTACTCTCAGTTGAATTTTTGTGTCTTTTATATTATACAATAATATTCCACAAAAAAGCAATGTGAAAATTTAGAAAAGCAGTAAGGCGTAAAAACCTTACTGCTTTTTGTTTATCCAGCCTCTTTTACTTGCCTATTTGCAACGCTTTGCGCCGTTTCTAACATATTTTCAGCAAATATTGCGTAGCCTTTGGTTGGGTCATCGACAAGGACGTGGGTAACGGCACCGACGAGTTTGCCGTTTTGGATAATGGGGCTGCCCGACATCCCCTGGACGATGCCGCCGGCGGCTTCCAGTAAATCCGGGTCGGTGACCCGCACCACCATATTGCGGGCGGCGGTGCCGCCGCCATACTGCACCCGCTCCACCTCCACGTCGTAATACCGGGGCTGGGAGCCATCCACGGTGGTGAGTATCTGCGCCCTGCCCTCTTTTACCTGCTGGCGCCGTGCCACCGGCAGGCTCACCGCCGGAGACGGCAGGGTGGTCAAGGTGCCGTACAGGCCGTTGCTTTCGTTGCGGCAAAGGGTGCCCAACAGCCCCGGCTCAAAGGCACCCTTCAGCTCGCCGGGGGTACCGGCGGTGCTCTTGGTCACCCCGAACACCCGCGCCGGCACCACCTGACCCCCGGACAGCGGCATCGCCTCGCCGGTGTCCACGTCGCACACCGGATGACCCAGCCCCGCAAACACCCCGGTGGCGGGATCGTAAAAGGTCATCGTGCCCACGCCGGCGGTGCTGTCCCGCACCCAAATTCCGGCTTTGTAACCGCTTTCATCCGCCGGACGGACCGGTATGAACGAGGCGGAAAACTCTACCCCGTCCCGCCGCAAACGCAGGGTCACCCGCTTGCCCTCGCTGGCGTTGATCAGCCGGGAAATATCCCGGTTGGAGGTGACCTCCTCCCCATCCACCGACAGGATGGTATCCCCCAAGCACACCCCGGCCTCTGCCGCCGGATTACGGTTGCCGGCGGCGGTGGTCACGTCCTGCAGACCCACCACCAGCACACCCTCGGTGTACAGCTTGATGCCGAAGGGTGTGCCGCACACCATCACCGAGCGGGCTTCGCCCACCGTCACGGTGACCTCTTTTACCGGGATGATGCCCATCAGATATAACCGCGAAGAATACCGATTCCCTGCCTTTTGGGACACCGCCGACAGGGAGGATTTCGCCGTGGTCAAGGAGTGTCCTTGTATGAACCGACCCACCTGCACCGACTGACCCTCACCCACCGTAAAGGTATCCGGCATAACGGCGGACACGTACCCCACCGCCGCTAAGATCAGCGCGCTGGCAACCACCGCCAATCCGTAAAAAATGCGCCAAAATTGCCTCATTCACCACACCTCGTTTTCGTAATCTCCACTAGTGTGTCCGACAACTGCGGCGATTTTCGTGGTAAAAAGACGGGGTTTTGGTTTTTAAATCCATAGGAATCTCCAACGGAAAGCATTGCCACCAGTTTTTTTGTATTTTAGACATAAGATAACGTTGCTGAAAATCAAAGTTCTTGATGGAAGCAACCATCGACAAAATATGTTTTTCTTTCCACCTCATCCACCGCTGTTCGGCGGTCCCCCTTTTCGCTCGCCGCGAGACGGCCCCCCATTTGTCTGCTTCGCAGACATTTTCCCCCGCTATCGGGGGAAATCGACCTCAAGGGAAGTCGGATCGTAGCCATGTCGTTCTGTGAGCCAAGGAGTTGGAGAGATATTTTGTCTTCCTAAGACCGCTTGGCCCTCCGACTTCGCTGTTCGGCGGTCCCCCTTTTCGCTCGCCGCGAGACGGCCCCCCATTTGTCTGCTTCGCAGACATTTTCCCCCGCTATCGGGGGAAATCGACCTCA
>JAZNSL010000020.1:0-6485 GCA_045591225.1 Acutalibacteraceae bacterium
AAGGTGGAAAAGTCAGCGGTATACAGAATAGAATATGCCTTCCCCTCGAGCGGACCGAGCCGCAGCGAGACAGGGGGACCACCGAACGGCGGTGGATGAGGTGTTGCCGGAGGCAAGACCACGCACGAGTGATGAATCGGCACCGTAGGGGATGGGTTCCCCATCCCGAAAAGCCTTCCCCTCGAGGGGAAGGTGTCACCGTAGGTGACGGATGAGGTGTTGCCGGAGGCGAGGTTACACACGAGTGATGAATCGGCACCATAGGGGATGGGTTTCCCACCCGCGGGCGGCAGATTGCCGCCCCTACAGACACATACCGAGGTTGATTATAATCCGTGGGAGAGGTCTTGCGCCCTCCAGAAAGCCTCCCTCTCGAGGGAGGTGTCTGTGGCGCAAGCCACAGACGGAGGGAGTTTCCCTTCAAGTAAAGCACAATTCCTAAAAACAAAAAGACCGACCATCGAGGTCGGTCTTTTTGTGAGGCTCTGAACTCCGATTATAGCAAGGGTAGCGTGGTGTGCAACCGCCGGTAAGTGTCGTTGCTATAATCTATGAATTTTGTCCGATGGACAAAATTCGGAGTCCGAGCCCGAGTCAGCGCAAAATGAAAAAAGACCAACCGAAAGGTTGGTCTTTACATTTTGGAGCGGCTGACGAGGCTCGAACTCGCTACCTCCACCTTGGCAAGGTGGCGCTCTACCAGATGAGCTACAGCCGCATCTCTCTGCAACGAGGGGTATTATAGCAAACACTTTGCCACTTGTCAAGAGAAAAACACAAAAAAATTCGAAAATTCTCCCCGTTACAGAATGAACTCCTCCGGGCGGTATTTCCGCAGTGCCGGCTGGCGGTAGGGAACCCGCTTGAGGGGGTCATATTTAAACTTACGACAGCTGTGATACAACGGGACGATACCTCGGTGGTGGCACAGCATCACGCGACCGTCGGCGGCGCGGCGGGCGTGGGTGCAATATTCACAGCAGGGCTGGATGTTGTTTCCGTACAGTTTCCGGCGCATCGGCGGTCACCTCCTTTGGACTACCGCCTATTATAGCACACCCGTTTCGCGATTTCCAGTCTTTTTTTGAGAAAAATACAACATTGCCAAAAAAGTCAGGCACAACAGCATACCCGAACCTTGGGCGGACACGGAATAGGGAATGGCAGAGGGGGAGTTGCCCATCACCTGCAGATGGGTGGGGGACAGCCGAAACAGTAGCAACGTTACCCCGCCGCTGACCGCCCCGTGGACCAGTCGATACCCCCAAAACCCCGGTGTCAGCAACCGTTTTTCCGGCAGGATGGCGGCCAACTGCCCCTGCACCGATAACCCACCCCAGCTGAGCATCAGGCTCAACCACAGGGGTGCCAGCGGCAGGCCTGCCACTGCCATACATCCGCAACTGACCTCCAGCACCCCCGCCAACCCGGCGGAAACCCCCGCGGCGGGCCACCCGGTGACCGATGCCACTGCCCGTGCTACCCCCACCACCTCCGCCAGCGACAATACCATGGCCGCCGCCACCACGAATCCGCACATGGTCAGCAACGCCCGGCAACTGTCCGCCACCATCTCGGCCATCGGTCGTTTTGGCGGCGGCGGGGTGACCTCATCGACCTTTCCGTGGTGTCTCCGCCCCAGCCATATCCCCATCCCCAGCGAGGTGGCCGCCTGCGCCCCGTATAGTAGCCACCCGGCCTTGGCGTTGCCCAACAGCCCGCTTCCCACCGTTCCTACGATAAATCCCGGTCCCGCACCCACGCAAAAGGCGGACATTCGGTGCCATTGCTTGGCGTTGATCCGCCCTTGGCGATACAGCCCCGCCGCCGCCAGCATCCCGGCGGGGTAACCGCCCACCAGGCTCAGCAGTATAGCGGGTCCACAGCATCCCGGCAACCCAAACAATCGCCGGGTGACCCATCGGGTGACACGCCCCGGCGTACGGCAGAGCGGCGAATCGGTGAGCAGACCGGATAACAGCATAAAAGGATATAGGGTGGGGATGATTACCGCGGTGCAGACCGCCATCCCACGGCTGATGCCGGTGGCCACCGCATCGGGATAGCGTAGCAACAATATTCCCGCCGCCATCAGGGCGATTCCGGTCCCGGTGGCGGTCACCGTCTGTTTGGTCAGGGTGCGGACAAACACGTCAATCCCTCCTTCGTGTTTACTATATGAAAGCCGCCCGGCGGGTATGAATGCCCGGCTTCGCGCATACATTACCGTAGGGTAGAGCGACAAATTCTAGAAATAGGGATTTTGCTCTACCCTAAGTTAGGAGGCGAATGGCGTGGAGAGAACGGGCGGCTTTTTCATGGAGGTGGAGGGCAATAATCGGGTGTATTTGTCGGGTTGCCGGGGGATCACCGCCTACACCGAGGATCACGTGGCGTTGCGCACCGGGTTTGGTGAGGTGGTGCTGTACGGCTGTGAACTGGAGATGGGCTGTATGACGGCGGATGGTGCCATCGTATCGGGCGCTCTGCAACGGATTGAATTCAGGTAGGTGAGGCTATGCTGTCCAATTGGTTTCGTTGGTTTCCCGGATGGGTGCGGGTCAAGGCGGAGGGTGGCTACCCGGAACGGTTATTTAACGATCTGACCGCCGCCGCCATCCCGGTGTGGAATGTCCGCCATCGGGCAGAGGAGGTGCGGTTTTGCTGTTTTGCCGGGCATTATCGGCAGATACGTCCTCTGTCCCGGCGGGCTTGTATGCGGATGCGGTGCGACCGCAAGCACGGCCTGCCCTTTTGGCGGCATCGGTACCGCCACCGCAAAGGGTTGCTGGTGGGGGTGGCATTGTATTTTCTGATTTTGGGCTTGCTGGCACCGCGGATCTGGGTGATCGAGGTGGCGGGCAACACCGCCACACCCACCGATGACATTTTGGCTGTGGGTGAAAAATGGGGCGTTTCTTTGGGCGCGCGGGTGAAGGATATCCAAGTGAAAGCCTTGCAACTGCAGGGCACCGGCGACCTACCCACCCTGTCCTTTATCACCGCCAACCCCAGCCACTGTGTGGTGCGCCTGGAGGCCAGGGAGCGGGAATCTCCGCCGGATATCATCGACCTTTCCCGCCCGTCGGATCTGGTGGCATCTTGCGACGGACTGATTCTGCAGGTGGAATCCCGCAGTGGTCTGCCGTTGGTGATGGAGGGGGAGGCGGTCACCGCCGGCACCACCTTGATCACCGGTCGGGTTCCCACCGACCTGGGCGAGAAATTATACCGCTCCTACGGCGAGGTGTGGGCCCGGACCCGCCGCCGTATCACGGTGTCGGTGCCGTTGGCGGATACCCGGTGGGTGCCGGAGGGTGAGATGGTGTGCTGTCCCGTTTTCTCGCTGCTTTGCTGGGATTTTCCGCTGTACAGTAAAACACCTTTACAGGGTGATTTGCTCCGAAAACAGACCACACACCATCTCACCGTCCGAGGGGTGCAGTTACCCTTGGGGATAACCACCACCTACTATCGCCGCTTGGTTTCTGAGCCCTTTTTGCGCACTGCGGAGCAAGCCAAAACCGAGGCTAAGGCGCAACTGACAGAGCAGGAAAACCGCTTGTTCTTGCCGGGAAATTTTGAAAAACAGACCGAAATCGGCAAGGTGGTGGACGGAGTCTACGTGCTGAGTGCCATCTACGAATGTCGTGAGAATATCGCCGTGGAGGTACCCATCGAGGGGATTATCGCCGATGAGGACGCCGACAAGAGAAAAAATGAGTAACTTTTTATGCAGTTTGACAAATGACAAACCCGAAAAAATGGGGTATAATGGGATATAAATAAAAAATGGGGAAGAATTTATGGAAGAACACATCATTGAAGTGGATCGGATGGAACAGGCGGTGTCCCTGTTTGGCAGTTACGACAGTAACGTCAAGATGGTGGAGCAGGCCTATGGCGTTCACATCCTCATTCGCGACACCCACATCAAGATCAGCGGCGAACAGCCCGGCGTGATGACCGCCGCCAAGGCGGTGAGCGGTTTGCTCCACCTTATTGAGCGAGGGGAACAACTGACCGAGCAGAACGTACGGTACGTGATGACCTTGGTGAACGAAGGAGCAGAGGACACCGTCCGTCAGTTGGGCGGAGATACCATCTGCGCCACCACCAAGGGCAAACCCATCAAGCCGAAAACCTTGGGTCAAAAAACCTATACCCAGGCCATTGCCCAAAACACCGTTACCTTGGGCATCGGCCCTGCCGGTACGGGTAAGACCTATTTGGCGGTGGCGATGGCGGTCAAGGCCTATAAGGCCAAGGAGATCGATCGCATCATTCTGACCCGTCCCGCGGTAGAAGCGGGTGAAAAACTGGGCTTCCTGCCCGGCGACCTGCAGAGCAAGGTGGACCCGTACCTGCGCCCGCTGTACGATGCGCTGTTCGATATGCTGGGTGCCGAGACCACCCACCGCTATCTGGAACGCGGCGATATCGAGATCGCACCGCTGGCGTATATGCGCGGCCGTACCCTGGACGACAGCTTCATTATCTTGGATGAGGCCCAGAACACCACACCGGAGCAGATGAAGATGTTCCTGACCCGTTTGGGTTTCAATTCCAAGATGGTGGTCACCGGCGACGTCACCCAGATCGACCTGCCGGACGGCAAGATGAGCGGTCTCAAACAGGTGATGAAGATTCTGCAGGACGTGGACGACGTGGCCATCTGCTCCTTCAGCCAGGCGGATGTGGTCCGTCACCAGTTGGTACAGCGGATCATCGCCGCCTATGAAAAGTTCGATCGTGCCCGGGCGCAGACCGCCCGTTCCCATAAAAACGAAGAAAAGAGAGGGAAGCACAATGGATAAGATCAAAGTCAACATTGAGAACAAGCAAAAGGCCATCAAGGTACCCACAGGTATTCGTATGCTGATCCGCCGTTGCTGTCACGCGGTGCTGGAGCTGGAACAGTTCGAGGGTTCCGCCGAGGTGGACGTGTCCTTGGTGGACAACGAGCAGATTCACCAGATCAATCTGGAGCAACGGAACATCGATGCCCCCACCGACGTGCTGTCCTTCCCCTTGGGTGAGGACGGTGTGTACGACCAAAACCACGCCACCGGTGCGTATATGCTGGGCGACATCGTGATTTCTATGGAGCGTGCCCGGGCCCAGGCGGAGGAATACGGTCACACCTTACAGCGTGAGGTGGGCTATCTCAGCGTCCATTCGATGCTTCACCTGTTGGGCTACGACCACGTAGAGGGCGGCTTAGAGGCGGTCCGTATGCGGGAAAAGGAAGAGGCCGTGATGCGGTCCGTCGGTCTGCCCCGGGGCAGCAGCTACGTGCTGGAAGACGAGGAATAATACCATCACCCTGCCTCGGTTGTCCGCGGCAGGGTGGATTTGTGATAAGAGAGGATACACTATGAATACGTTTTCGGCGTTTATTGCCATTGTGGGGCGTCCCAACGTGGGCAAATCGTCCCTGCTGAATGCCCTGGTGGGCAAAAAGGTGGCTATCGTTTCGGACAAGCCCCAGACCACCCGCACCCGCATTATGGGCGTGGTGACCAAAGAGGAGACCCAGCTGGTGTTTCTGGATACCCCCGGCAACCATAAGCCCCGCACCCGTCTGGGCGACTTTATGGTGCGTTCCATCGGCGAGGCGGTTTCCGGCGTGGACGTGGGTCTGTTGGTGACCGAGCCCCGCACCCATATACGGGAAGAGGAGCAGACCCTGCTCACCCAACTGCGGCAGAAGAAGGTGCCGGTAATTCTGGCCATCAATAAAATTGACACCGTGTCGGATAAGGCACAGCTGTTGTCCTGCATTGCCTCCTGGCAAGAGCAGATGGATTTTGCCGCCATCGTGCCGGTTTCCGCCGTCACCGGCGACGGCCTGGACAGCCTGCTGGAGGAGCTGAAACAGTTCACCTTTGAGAGCCCTCATTTCTTCCCGGCGGATGCCACCAGCGACCAGACCGAACAGGCCATTGCCTCTGAGGTGATCCGGGAGAAGATGCTCCGCCTGCTCCGTCAGGAGATTCCCCACGGCATCGCGGTGGACATCGAGCGCTGGGGCGAGCGGGAGACCGACAAGGGTACCATTCTGGACATTGACGCCTACATCTACTGTGAGCGGGACAGCCACAAGGGTATGGTGATCGGCAAGAAGGGCGCGATGCTCAAGGAGATCGCTTCCCGCGCCCGCACCGAGCTGGAGGAGCTGTTTGCCACCAAGGTAAACCTTCAGTGCTGGGTCAAGGTCAAGGAGGATTGGCGCAACCGCCAGGGCTTCCTGAACGGCCTTGGCTATAAATTGGACTAATTTTCCGTTTTTCATCGGCTCGCTTTTGGGGATGCTATCCCTATAGGGTGAGCAGTAAAACCCAAACCACGTTTTGAAAAGGCGGATTTTTGCTCATTCTTTGTTAAAATACTCGCCAATACGGCAGTATTGGCTGCGTTTTTGCCGCGACTGAACAAAAATCCGTTCTTTTCAAAATCTTTGACCGCAAGGCGAGGAGATTTTG
>JAZNSL010000021.1:0-13181 GCA_045591225.1 Acutalibacteraceae bacterium
AACCGTTTTCAGCGGTTTCGGGATTTTTCGGTTTTATCTCGTATTTGGGGCAACACCTATATATTATATAAAGGTATTATATAGGGATAAGTCGGAGGCCAAGCGGTCTTAGGAAGACAAAATATCTCTCCAACTCCTTGGCTCACAGAACGACATGGCTACGATCCGACTTAACCGTTTTCAGCGGTTTCGGGATTTTTCGGTTTTATCTCGTATTTGGGGCAACACCTATATATTATATAAAGGTATTATATAGGGATCAGGATTCCTCTTCCGCTTCCAGCTCGGCGGCGGGTCGGAGAACCCCCTCATCGTCAAAGGCCATCAGGACAGCCTCCGACTTGGTGTATTTCAGGATGTCCCGCATACGGTATTTGTCCTGGTCGGTCATAAAGGTGTAGGCGGCACCCTGCCGCTTGGCGCGGCCGGTACGGCCGATGCGGTGGAGGTAATACTCGTTCTCGTCGGGGATGTCGTAGTTGAACACCGCCTCCACGTCCTCCACGTCGATGCCCCGGGCGGCCACGTCGGTGCAGATGAGCATTTCCAGTTTGTTGTCCCGGAATTTCTGCATCACCTTGTTGCGCAGGGACTGGGGCATATCGCCGTGGAGACAATCCACCGAGCCGTGACGCTTGTTGATGCGCTCGGTGAGCTGTTTCACCGACACCTTCATATTGGCGAACACCATCACCCGGTGGTAATCCTCCTGCTTGATGATGGCCAGCATATCCTCCATACGCTGAGAGCCGGAGGAGTGGATGAGATACTGATGGATGTTGGGGCGGCTCTCGCCGTCGGATTTTACCTGCACCTCGATGGCGTCGTGCTGGTATTCCCAGGCCACGTCCATCACCTCACGGGACATGGTAGCGGAGAACATCACCACCTGGGTATCCCCGGGGGTGGCATTGAGGATGCGGCGCACATCCTTGATAAAGCCCATCTTCAGCATTTCGTCCGCCTCGTCCAGCACGGCGGTGTAGAGGTTGCCCAGCCACACGTTGCCGCGGCCCATATGGTCCAGCAGACGGCCGGGGGTAGCCACCACGATGTGGGGATGCTTTTTGAGGGCATCCACCTGGCGGTTCATACTGGTGCCGCCGTAGATGGCGGCGATGCGGATGGCGGGATTGAAGCGGATGAGGGCGCGCAGGTCGGCGGTGATCTGCTCGCACAGTTCACGGGTGGGGCACAGCACCAGGGCCTGCAGGTCCTTCATATCCGCGTTGAGGCACTCGATCAGCGGGATGCCGAAGGCACAGGTCTTGCCGGTGCCGGTGGGGGCCTTGGCGATGACGTCGTGGCCGTCCATCACCAGGGGGATGGTCTGCATTTGAATCGGGGTGGGCGCAGCAAAGCCCATGGCGTCCAGCGCCCGCAGAGTCACGTCGCTGATACCCAGTCCGGCGAATCCGGTCGTTTCAGTAGACATAGAGGTCGTTCCTTTCGTTTCTGGAGATCCATTCTTTTTCGCAATCTCACCTATTATACCATAATAAAACGAAATTGCAAGAGGGGATAAGCACACCGAACCCCTTGCAAAAAGCAGAGGCGTATGATAAAATAGATATGGTAAAAAAATCCGCTAATGCGAGGAGGAGTTATTATGAAAAAATTGTTGTCCATCTTATTGGCAACACTGATGTTGCTGACCTGCATCCCGATGACTGCCGTGAGTGTCAGTGCGGCTACATCCGGCACCACCGGTGATTGTACTTGGACACTTAACGGAACTCGTTTGACCATCTCTGGGAATGGTGCGATGGGAGGCTATGGTTTGTTTTATAACGGTGACGACGCTCCGTGGGGTAAAAATATCACCTCGGTGACCATCGCCAACGGCGTTACCACCATTGGCGATTATGCGTTTTGCGAATGCTCCAACCTAACCTCGTTGATTATACCGGACAGTGTTAATAGTATTGGTATGTATGCTTTTTCTGGTTGTTTTCAGTTGACCTCGGTGACTATTCCGGACAGCGTCACCACCATTGGTGAGGGTGCGTTTTCCTATTGCACCAGCCTGACCTCGGTGACCATCTCGGATGGTGTCACCCGCATTGGCACTTGGGCCTTTAACAGTTGCTATAATCTGACTTCGGTAATCATCCCCAATAGCGTCACTTTTATCGGCGAACTAGCATTTCATAATTCTGTTAGTTTTCGTGTAGCAAAAGACAACCCTATGTATTGCGCCGATGAAGGAATACTTTTTAATAAAGACAAAACAGCGCTTATCCAATGTCCTCGCAATAAATCTGGCGCTTATGTTATTCCAGAAAGTGTTGTTTCTATCGCTACTTGTGCTTTTTTTTGGTGTGACAAATTAACATCGGTGACCATTCATAGTGGTATCACCTCTATTGGTAGCCAGGCATTTATTTATTGTAATAATCTAAAAAGTTTTATTGTTGATAATGATAGTACATCCTTTAGTGCTGTAGAGGGCGTGCTATTTAACAAAAACATAACCAAACTCATCCAATACCCTGGTAGCAAATCCGGCGCCTATATTATCCCCAATAGTGTTACTACGATTGAAAGTGGTGCGTTTTGGAACTGTGATCAGTTAACCTCGGTAACCATATCCGCTAGCATGAACGATACTTTATGGCATGCTTTTGAACATTGCGCTGGTTTGACCGAGATTCTTGTTGATAAGGACAATCCTAAGTACAGTTCTGAAGATGGTGTATTGTATGACAAAGATAAAAAGCAGCTTATTCGATACCCTAGCGGTAAAACAGGAGCCTATTCCGTCCCGGACAGCGTTATCTCTTTCTATGGGGGTGCGTTTGAATTTTGCTACAATATAGTCTCTATAACTTTGGGCGAAAGCTTTTTCGAGGGCTCTATTGACTGCCCTAACTTAACCGAAATTCTTGTTGATAAAAATAACCCTTATTACAGTTCTAAAGACGGCGTGTTGTTTGACAAAGGTAAAACGACGCTCATTAGATATCCTGTCGGTAAATCCTCTACTACTTATTCCGTTCCGGATAGCATCACCACCATTTGGGCTAATGCGTTTTACGGTTGCACCAGCCTGACTTCGGTAACTATTCCGGATAGTGTCACCGCCATTGATTGGTGTGCGTTTCTCTCTTGTGACAACTTGACCGATGTCAATTACACCGGCACTAAAACGCAAGCCGCCGCCATCTCCATTGAAAAGCTCAATGACCCGCTTCTCAATGCCACTTGGCATTATAATTCTTGTGTTGGGAAAGCCAAGCACGACTATACTAATGCTTGCGATAAATCCTGCAACACCTGCGGTGCTACCCGCACCATCAAGCACGATTATAAGTCCGCCACCTGCACCAAGGCTAAGACCTGCAAGGTCTGCGGTGCCACCAGCGGTAGCAAATTAGGACATAGCTACAAGAAAGTGGTGACCAAAGCTACCACCACCGCCAATGGTAAAGTTAAGAATGTGTGCACCCGGTGCAACTACACCGCCAGCAAGGTGACCACCATCTACAAAGCGTCTTCGGTGAAACTGTCCAAGACTTCTTACACCTACAATGGCAAGGTTGTGAAACCCACGGTGGTAGTAAAGGACAGCAAGGGCAACAAGATTTCTTCTTCCAACTACACCGTAACCTATGCCAGCGGTCGCAAGAACGTGGGTACCTATAAGGTAACCATTAAGTTCAAGGGCAATTACACCGGCACCAAGACCCTGACCTTCAAGGTCAACCCCGCCAAAACTACGGTGAAATCCCTCACCGCCGGCAAGAAATCCTTGAAGGTGGCTATCACCAAGAAAGCTACCCAGGTGACCGGCTATCAGATTCAGTATTCCACCACTAAGTCTTTCAAGTCTTACAAGACCAAGACCTTGAGCGGCTATAAAAAGACCAGCACCACCCTCACCGGTCTATCTGCGAAAAAGACCTACTACGTCCGGGTACGCACCTACAAGATTGTCAACGGCAAAAAGGTCTATTCCGCCTGGTCTACTGTAAAGTCGGCTAAGACGAAATAAAGCGAAAAAGTCCTCGGTGATACCACCGAGGACTTTTCTTTTTTGGTAGGGCAAACTCCCTCCGTCACGGCTATTGCCGTGCCACCTCCCTCACAGAGGGAGGCTTTGGCAAACCAAAAACCGCCACTTGACATCTGTATAAATAGTGCTATAATATATTAGTTAAATTATAGGTGGCAGTATGCCATCAATTACCTGAAAGGTGAGTGACCACAATGAAAGAAGTCATTATGACCAGCGAAGGCTTTAAGAAACTGCAGGAGGAACTGGAGTATCTGAAGACCGAAGGCCGCGATAACGCCGCCGAGAAAATCCGTGTTGCCCGTGGTTTCGGCGACTTGTCCGAAAACAGCGAGTACGACGAGGCTAAAAACGACCAGGCTCTGTTGGAGGCCCGCATCGCCGAGCTGGAGGTTCAGCTCAAGCACGTGAAGATCCTGGATGAGAGCGAGATGTCCGGCGACCACGTCCACATCGGCTCCAAGATCCGCATCGAGGCCAACGGCAAGGAGTATGCCTACACCATCTCCGGCGCCACCGAGTCTGACCCCTTCAAGGGCATCATCTCCGATGAGTCCCCCGTGGGCAAGGCCGTGATGGGCCTCAAGGTGGGCGAAAAGGGCGAGGCTATCCTGCCCAACGGCACCACCGTCATCTACACCGTGCTGGAAATCAGCAAGTAATCCTTTCCGGAAAGGAAGTGTCCCTATGAGCAACCAGAATAACACCCCCGAGACCGCTCCGCTGACCGAACAGCAGGTCAATGAACTGGTCCGTGTGCGTATGGATAAGCTGGCCGCCCTGCAGGAGGCCGGCAAGGACCCCTATGCCATCACCAAATACGATTTCACCAACTACAACGCCGACATCCGCAAGGAGTTTGAGGCGGTAGAGGCCGCCTATATCGCCGAAAACGGCCCCATCGAAGAGGGCGTGGGCTTTGAGCCCGCCGAGCCGATTCGGGTTTCCGTGGCCGGCCGTATGATGAACCGCCGCATTATGGGTAAGGCCAGCTTTGTGGATTTCCACGACACCACCGGCCGTATGCAGGTGTACGTCAGCCGCAACGACGTGGGCGAAGAGGACTATGCCGGTTTCAAAAAATGGGATATCGGCGACATCGTCGGCATCGAGGGCTGGGTATTCCGCACCAAGATGGGCGAGATCTCCATCCACGCCACCGCCATCACCCTGCTGAGCAAGTCTCTGCGTCCCCTGCCGGAGAAATACCACGGCCTGAAGGATACCGACACCCGGTTCCGCCAGCGCTACGTTGACCTGATCGTCAACCCCGAGGTCAAGCGGAATTTCATCATCCGCAGCCAGTTCATCAAGTATATGCGGTCCTATCTGGACAACCGCAACTATATCGAGGTAGAGACCCCGGTGCTCAACACCATCGCCGGCGGCGCTTCTGCCCGTCCCTTTATCACCCACCACAACACCCTGGACCTGGATATGTATATGCGCATCGCCACCGAACTGCCGCTGAAGCGTCTGATCGTGGGCGGTATGGACCGGGTGTATGAGATCGGCCGTATCTTCCGTAACGAGGGCATGGACCCCAAGCACAACCCGGAGTTCACCTCCATTGAGCTGTATCAGGCCTATGCGGATTTCCACGATATGATGGACATCGCCGAGGGCGTGCTGTCCGGCGCCGCCAAAGAGATCCTGGGCACCTATGAGGTGGACTGGATGGGCGAGCACATCGACCTGACCCCCGGCTGGCCCCGCCTGACCATGGTGGAGGCGGTCAAGCAGTACGTGGGCATTGATTTTGACGCCATCACCGACGATGCCGAGGCGGTTGCCGCCGCCAAGGCCAAGGGTGTGGAGCTGAACGAGGCCGCCGAGCCCACCTGGGGCAACGCCCTGTACGCCTGCTTCGACCAGCGCGTAGAGGAGCATCTGGTACAGCCTACCTTCATCACCATGTACCCGGTGGAGGTTTCTCCCCTGACCAAGCGGTCTCCTGAGGACCCCCGTCTGACCGAGCGTGTTGAGTTCTTTATCTGCCGCAGCGAGATGGGCAACGCCTATTCCGAGCTGAACGACCCCATCGACCAGCGCGCCCGCTTTATGAAGCAGGTGGAACAGCGCGAGCGCGGCGACGACGAGACCGAGATGCTGGACGAGGATTTCCTCACCGCGATGGAATACGGTATGCCCCCCACGGGCGGCATGGGCATCGGCATCGACCGTTGCGTGATGCTGCTCACCGGCGCCGACACCATCCGCGAGGTTATCCTGTTCCCCACGATGAAACCGTTGGAGAACTAAATAGCGCTAAAACGGACTATGACTCTTCCATAGTCCGTTTTTTGTTGTTCTGCATCCCATTTTTGCCGTCCGAAACGGCAGTGCGGTTGGCTCCACCGCAAGCCGTCTGTTGTGGTAAGGAGATGCAGCAAACCTATTAAGAGGTACGGCAAGGCCCCGGAAAGGGCTGGACATCCCCCGGCGTTTATGCTATAATAATAGGCAATAATTTTTCGGAAAGGACGATGGTCTATGATCAAAATCGGGAAAAGACTGTCCGTACTGCTTCTGGTGGTGCTGCTTTTCTTCACGCAAACGGTGCCGCCGTTTGCCACAGAGGGAGCAACCGTCTCTGCCGGCACCACCCCTACCATCAAAACACAACCCAAAAACATCACCTGCGCTGACGGAGCCACCGCCAAGTTCAAGGTGGCGGCATCCGGCACGGGGCTGACCTATCGGTGGTATTTCAGCGATGATAACGGCTCCACCTGGACCACCACCCCCATCACCGCCGCCACCTACACCGCCAACGCCACCGATGCCCTGCACGGCCGTCTGTACCGGTGTACCGTCTCCGATGCCAACGGGAAAAAGGTGGTCTCCAACTCGGCCCGGTTGCTGATCACCGACCTCCTCACCATTAAAGAGCAACCCAAAGACGTGATCACCGCCCTCAAGGCCACCGCCAAATTCCAGGTGGTTGCCACCGGAAAAGGGCTGACGTATCAATGGCAGTACAGCAACGACAACGGTAAGACCTGGAAAAACAGCTCGGTTACCAAAGCCACCTATTCCACCACCGTAACCACCGCCCACCAGGGACGGCTGTTCCGCTGTATCATCAAAAATTCCGCCGGCACCTCCGTCACCTCCGCCACCGCGCGGCTACTGGTCAAAGACCGCATCACCATCCAAAAACAGCCCGCCGACGTCACCGCCGACTCCGGCGAAATGGCTACCTTCTCGGTGTCCGCCACCGGCAACGATCTGCGCTATCAGTGGCAATACAGCGACGACGGCGAGACCTGGGAAAATACCGACACCGCCGCCAGCACCTATCAGGCGATGGTGGACAACACCTACCACGGCCGTGCCCTGCGCTGTGTCATCACGGATGCCGCGGGCAACACCCTTACCTCCGACACGGCCACCATACGGGTAGCCGGTATGGTGAAGATCACCGCACAGCCGCAGGACGTCCGTTGCGAAACGGGTGAAACCGCCACCTTTCGCGTTACGGCCGACGGGGCCGGGCTGAAGTACCTGTGGCAATACAGCACCGACGGCACCACTTGGAACAGCCTGGACATCGCCGATGCCGTCTGCACGCTGACCGCCGATCGGGACACGTTTGCCCGCTCCTACCGCTGTAAGGTATGGGACGACGACGGCAACGTGGGGTATACCGACCCGGCATCCTTGATCGACAAGGCCAAGCTGATCCTTGCCCAGCCCCAGGACTGGGTGGGTTGTGTGTCCGGAACGGCTTATTTTGAGGTCAAAGCAGCGGACAGCGTCACCTCCTGCCGGTGGCAGATCAGCTCCAACGGCGGTGAAAGCTGGACCACCAGCAGTATCACGGATACGTATTACACCACCGCCGCCACCGCCACCAAAAACGGCTGGCTGTACCGTTGCATCGTCACCGACGGCGACGGACGGCAACAGACCTCTAACCCGGTGACGCTGAACCTGTCCGATTCTTTCCATATCGCCAAGCAGCCGACAAGCGTGTCCGGCGAACTGGGGCAGGACGTTTCCTTCACCATTCAGGCCGGCGGAACCGCCAACACCTTTACCTGGCAAAAATCCGCTGACGGCGAGACCTGGAAGACCATCTCCAAAAATGCCACCCGCATCACCCAGACCGTTACCCCCACCAGCATCGGCAACTACTATCGCTGTGTGGTGACAGGCGGCGACGGGCAACAGCTGGTCAGCGAAAGCGCCCAGCTGAAATGGAACCGAACCGGCTTCTTTACCCATAACGGCTATCACTATTACGCGAAGGACAACGGCCGTCTGGCCGCGGGTCTGGAGACCATCAACGGTAATCTGTATTATTTCAGCGAAGCCAACAACCGCAAAAAAGTGGGTCTCCAGAAGATCGACGGCAAAACCTATTACTTCACCGACGACGGACCGGCGGCAAAGGGATTCCTGTATCTGCCCGCCAAATCCTGCACCTACTACTTCGGCAGTAATCACGCCGCCGCCACCGGCTGGACCAAGATCTCCGGGAAGACCTATTATTTCTACACCTCCGGCGCCATGGCCTTTGGCCTGACCCAGATCGGGTCCAAGGAATATTTCTTCGACCACGAAACGGGTGCCCAAACCTATGGTCTGGTCAAGGTGGGTCTCAACGACTATATGTACTTCCAAGAGGGCAAAGACCAGCCCTACACCGGCTTGCGGAAGATAAACGGGGCGCTGTACTACTTCTCCGCCGGGAAAGACAACTACGGTATGGCCCTGGGCTCTATGCAGACCGTCAACGGCAAGACCTATTATTTCGATCCCCAGACCAAAAAAGCCAAGACCGGCTTTATTGAATACAACGGCAACACCTATTATCTGGGGTCGGATTCCGTTATGGTCAAGGACAAACTGCTGAAGATCGGCAAAAAGACCTATCTGTTTAACACCGGCGGCGCGATGCAGTACGGACTGGTCACCCGCAGCGGCAAACGCTATTATTTTGACCCCGCCACCGGCGCCGCCGTCAGCGGATGGGTGGAATTGGACGGCATCAAATTCTATTTTGACTCCACCACCTATGCCGCCAAGACCGGCCTGACCACCATCGGCAGCCGGAAATACTATTTCAAATCCAACGGGTATTTGGATACCGGCATCATCACCGTCAGCGGTGTTCGCTATTATTTCGCGCCGAAGGGCAAGGCCAAGAGCGGATTCGTTGAGATCAACAAGAAAAAGTATTACATCAAGTCCGACCAAACGGTAGCCACCGGCCTCACCAAGGTCAGCGGAAAACTGTATTACTTCGATTCCATCGGTGTGATGCGGACGGGTTTCCGCACCATCGGTAATAAGCGGTATTACTTCGACCCGGAGAGCGGCGCCGCCGTAACGGGTCTGGTGAAGTTGACCAACGGCAACACGTATTATTTCAAGGGTGCCTCCGGCACCGGTACCGGCCTGACCAAGATCGACGGCGGGCTGTATTACCTGAACAAAAACGGCGTCGTGCAATACGGAAGAATCGAGATCGGCGGTCATATCTACTATTTCGATCCCGTCACCGGCCGCGCTGTGTCCGGCTGGTGCTACATCCGCAGCAACAACGTGGTGCGCAAGGCGTATTTTGACCCGAAAACCTTCCGCGCCGTCAAGGGATTGAAGAAGATCAACGGCGCACAGTATTATTTCAGCTCCTACGGCTGGGCGATGACCGGCAAGCAGACCGTTAACGGCAAAAAGTATTACTTCTCCCAGGCCACCAACAAAGCCTATTCCGGCACCCGTCCCACCCGCTCGGAGGTATGGGTCACCAAAAACGGTGCCAAATACTATTACGATGCCGCCGGCAAGGCGGTCACCGGCCTGCAGGTGATCGACGGCGCCCTGTATTATTTTGATAAGAACGGCAAGATGAAAACCGGCGTGCGCACGGTGAACGGCAAGACCTATTACTTCACCAAGAGCGGTGCCAAGTACGGCAGTGTTAAGGTCAGCGGCAGCGAATACCATTTCAGCCCCTCTAACCTGGCCGCCCTGACCGGCCTGCAAAAAATCAACGGCAAATACTATTACTATCTTGACAGCGGTAAGCGTAAGAGCGGTTGGACCACCACGGCGGCCGGTGAGCGGCTGTACGTTAAGTCCTCCGGCTTACAGACCGGTCTGGCCACCATCAGCGGTAAGACCTATTACTTCGGTGACGACGGCATTATGCGCACCGGCGTACAGCTGGTGACCACCGCCAACGACAAGCGGATCACCTGCCTGTTTAACAGCAGCGGCGTAATGGTAACCGGGATGGTATCCTCCGGCGGCAGTAAGTATTACTACAACAAGACCACCGGCGCCCGTGTCACCGGACTGGTTACGCTGAGCGGGTCCGAATACTATTTCGAGCCCAGCTCCGGCAAGGCGGCCACCGGCCTGCGCAACATCGACGGCATCTACTGCTATTTTGATGCCAAGACCGCCAAAAGAAAATACGGCCTGCAGAAGGTTGACGGGCGCATCTACTATTTCACCAACAAAGCCTCCGAAAGCGGATTGGCCCGGGGCATGAAGACCGTTGACGGCAAAAAGTATTATTTCAAGGAGTCCAGCGGTGTCGCCATCAGCGGATACTACGTCCACAACGACGTGAAATACTACTTTGACCCTGCCACCGGCGCCTCTGTCGCCCGCATACACCGCCGCCCCAACGGCGATGTGTACTCCGTAAAAGCCGGCGGCGGTATGAACACCGGCTGGGTGAAGATCAGCGGGAAAACCTATTACTTCTATCCCACCACCGGACTGATGGCCGAGGGCCTCGCCTCGGCGGGCAACAAGCTGTATTATTTCGACTACGAGAGCGGCATGCTCCGCAACACGTCGGTAGTGGTGGGCGGTATCACCTACAAGCTGGATAAAAACGGCTATGCCTCCGCAACCGGTGACACCGACATTGCCAAACTCATCAACGCCGGTATCGGTCATTTCGATAAGGGCTACGGCAACGAGGGCGATTCCGAGACCCCCACCGCCTTTACGTGCAGCCAGTTTGTTAAGACCGTCTTCGGCGCCGTTGGCGTGGACATTATCAACAACGTGGATAGACAGTATTATTCGCTGGTCAACGAGGACTACGACTGCGAAATCGTGGCAGACATTAACCAGGCCAAGGCGGGCGATCTGATCTACTACTCCATCGCCAACTGTAAGTACGGCAGTTCCTGTAATTTCTTTAATGAGATCCACCACGTAGGTATCTATCTGGGGGATGGCAAAATTATGGAATCCAACGCCATCAGCGGCGATACCTACAACAACGGACCGATGCTCCGCGACCTGTACGAATCCACCAACGTCTTCATCTACAAGTTGGTGCGCATCCGCGGAATCGACGCATAAGGTATCTGTAAACAACCCACCTGAGAAGGCTCTGTCGTTTTGACAGAGCCTTCTTTTTTGTAATTTTGGTTATCTGCACAAAATGTACTCAAAAATTATATGTAAAACGCATTAGCACTTTAGCACTGGAAAGTGTTGCGTTTCTTTGGCTTTTGTGTTATAATTGCTGGGAAGTAATACCTTTTGGGTATGCCGATTTTGGAGAGAGGGAAATATCCCTATCTTACATTTATTTTTAAAGGAGGCCTTTTTATGAAAAAGACCAAAAAAATTCTCAGCATCCTGCTGTCCTGTCTGATGCTGATGAGCATGCTGTCTGTGGGCGTTTTCGCCGCAGAGGGCACCCAGGACGACCCCATCAACGCCAACGATAAGTGGTTCGGCTACGGCGTGGACTGCTATCTGCTCAACCCCACCTTTGCCGAGGACAACAGCGGCCTGTGGTACACCTTCACCCCTGAAAAGGACGGTATCCTGGTGCTGGAGCATAAATATAAGGACGTGGACTACGACATCACCATCGACTGGAACGGTCTGCCCTATACGGGCGGTTGCGTGGACGGCGTTATTTGGAACGGCCCCATTATGACCCTGCCCGTGTCGGTGGGTGATCCCATCACCGTGCACATCGCCACCAAGGATGGTGCCGCCGGTACCGTCTATGCCAATATGAAGATCGTCGCCGGCACCTTTAGCGACCCCATCAAGGTGAAGTCCACGAATTTCACCGCCTACGTAGGCGCCGGTCAGACCGTCTATTTCCAGGACGATACTCTGAACGCCGACTATGCCACCAAGGGTGTGGAGTTGCTGTGCTACGACACCGTGTTCTATAACGTCACGGTCAACACCTCCACCGGTGAAGTGACCAAAACGGCCTGCACCGACACCGACGGCGACGGCTATATTGAGACCACGTTGGGCGGCAGCCTGGGCTCTGCCGGTGCCCCGCCCGTAAAGCCTATGTGGGCCATCGAGTGTAACAACACCGCGAGCATGAGCTTGCAGTACACCATGGACATCGTGAACAATGCTCACGAGTGCGTCTATGACGACGATGCCGATGCCGACTGCAACACCTGCGGCGCCATCCGCGATGTTAACCTGCCCTGCGAGCACGCATACGACGACGTTTGCGACGCCGACTGCAACCTGTGCGGTGAGGTACGTGAAGCCCCTCACTCCCACATTGAATGTTCGGACGTGTGCGACCTGTGCCTGACTACGGGTCTGCCCACCACCGCCAAGCACGTGTATGATAACGCCTTTGACTACGACTGCAACACCTGCGGCTCAGCCCGCGAGGCTGTCAAGGTCTCTTTCTACGGCGGTTCCATCTCCGAGGACGTGAATGGCCTGGCGATGCAGTTCTACATCCCTGTGGAGGGTATGACCCAGAAGGGCACCAAAGCCGTCTACGACAACGCCACCATCGCCGGCTACAAGCTGGTGGGCATGGGCGCCGTGGCATGGAACACGGGCGATGAACTGTGCGACATTGAGGACGCGAACGGCGTCAACGTGATAAACATCCCCGCCGTGTATCTGTGCGATCTGACCGAGGATACCGCCTCCTTCGCCATCCGCATCATCAACATCCCCGAAGAGGGCAAGGATACCCTCGTTCGTTTCCGCTCCTACTTCATCTATGAGGATGAAAACGGCGTACAGCACACCGTATACGGTGATTCCGCCATCAGTGCCTACAACTGGTACATCTAAGATACATCCGAAAACCGCAGAGGTGAAGGCCCGGGCCGGGGCCCCCTTTCTTTTGTGGGGGATGGGCGGAGTTTTTGCAAGAAAAATTATTTTCTTTTTTTATTCA
>JAZNSL010000022.1:0-47910 GCA_045591225.1 Acutalibacteraceae bacterium
CCCCCCAACCCATTCCTAAACAAACCCCCCGCCGGCTGCGGGAGCGAGGGCTTTCTTGCGTCCAAGCAGTAGGGGAGTAGGCAAAATAGGGATTGACAAATTGAGCTAATATATAGTAATATATATTTGGATAAATTTGCGCTTTTTGCCTGAAATATAGACACAATCCTTTACTTTTGGAGGGAAGATTTTATGAAATTTTCGTTGCGAAAATGGCTGTCACTGCTGTTGGCGGTGGCGCTGTTATGCGCCTTATTGCCGGTGGGTGCCGTCGCCACTACCGACGACCCCAAGGACCTGATATCCTTGATGGGTGTCAGCCGCGCAGAGGTGCATGCCAAGGTCAGCGACGGCTCTTCCGTCGTGGCGCTGGCGTTTCGATTTCGGGTGACCGCCACTGGTCTTTTCTACGATCAGCAACGCAAGGCGGTTTTCACCAACGCCAAGGTGAAATTTGGCGACGGGACGTATCAACTGTCCGGTTTGGGTGCCGTATTTTCCAATAAAGAGGCCGTCGGTAACAACCCCAATGCTATGGTGATTGGAGCCAGCGGTGTAACCCATATTGCGGGCAAATACCTGTATAACCGAAGCAACAACTACGGTGAATTTGTGTCGCGTATCGTCAATATTCCTCAGAGTCGAGAAGATACGTTGATCTATGTGCGTCCCTACTTTGTGTATAAGGACAGCGCCGGCAAATCCGTTACCGTTTACGGCGATATTAAGTCTGCCAACGCCAGCGGTAAAAAGGTGCGTTATTCCGTGGCCACCGGTTCTATGGACTGGACCACGGGCTCGTTGAACGTGAACACCGGAGCCGACTTCGAAAACGACCAAGCCGTCCGTAGTGACTTCATCAACAACACCGACCTGATGGTGCGGTTGCCGGCGGATTCCAAGGGCACGCCGCTGGTTAAGTTGCGCGCCTACTATTATGGTGCCGAGGGTTTCCTGTCTACACAGGATGTGGTGGATAACTGGACGGTGCTGGGGGATTTGGGCATTCCTTCTGCGGCCACAGCGGTGCGCTTTGCGGTGCTGGATAACCCCGATGACGACGTTGTCACCAACCCGGCAGATGTGCAGGACGACATCATTATCACCGCCAACAAGAAGCACGGTATCGTTCCGCTAACCTTCCACGAGGGCGGCCTTTCTGCCACTACCGGCGCAGAAACTACCAAATCCGGCTACAACCGCACCGGCTATTTGGCGGTGCAGGACGTGTTGGTAAAACCGGTGGGCGTTACCTTTGATGCCTACTACTACGATGGCGATTACGGCTTCCTCGGCAATGCCGACTTCTTTATGGTAAAGGCCAAAAAAGTGTTGGATATCGTTCCCGAGGAGGCGGTTTACGTTCGGTTCTTGCTAAAGACGGACGGCGAATCGATGCCGATCCCGGAGGGTGTTACCGGCTTCCGTGCCTATGTGTCCGGCACCCAGATGTACGAAGATTACTTGGAAGAGGCGCAGGAGGTGGAGACCAAGCCTACCACCACCACGACTACGGTGAAGACCACCACCTCCACCACGAAGTCTACCACCAAGATAACCTCGACCACCAAGACCACCTCGACCACTAAGGGGACCGGCACCACCAAGAAAACGACAACCACCACTAAGAAGACCACGACGACCACGAAAAAGACCACTACCACCACCAAGAAGACTACCACGACCACCAAGAAGACCACCACCACTACCAAACCGGCAGAGCTCATCTTGACCGAGGATAAGCCGGAAAACAAGGGTGTGCAGAATGCGCTGTGGAATATGGAGCAGATGGTGAACATCACCTATACGCCCATCAACGCCATCCCCCAGAACCTCAGCACCTGGCCTGCCAACGTGCAGCAGAAAGGTCTTCCTTACAGCTCCTCTAAGATCGAGCAGGCGTACGTACCCCAGAATATCAGCTTCCACACCTTTATGACCGCTCTGCAGAATCCCAAGAGTTATCTGTATTCTGTGGATTTGGGCGATTACAACAACAAAAACGGCAGAACCTACTACGGTGCCGTGTGCAGCACCGCCTGTGGTTACGCGTTGAATATTCAGGCAAACTACACCTCTTACCAGTGGACCCAGATTCCGGGTATGAAACTGCTGGCCAACCAGGATCTGCAGGAACTGAAATTGGGCGACACCATTGCCGGCCAGGGTCACGTGCTGATGATCACCGGCATTACGCGGGATCAGTACGGCAATATTGTCAAGTTCCGTATCTCCGAGGCGGCCGGTTCGGACGTGCATAGCAAGACGTATACCATCTCCGCGATGGAGGATGCTTACCCCGCCAGCAAGTACGAATACTGCCGCTATTCCAAGCTGAAGAACGTCACCTACACCGCCAGTGAATACGTGGCGGTGGGCTCCGAAAAGGCGCAGACGGTGACCTACAACACCGCCATCATCCCCCGCAAGGGCGATAAGGCCAACTGGCGCACCAGCGAAACGGTGGTGCTGGACGTACTGAATAAGGGCACCTACACCGACGTAAAAATTTATCGTTGGGTGGACGGCGGCTGGAAACTGGTGCAGACCAAGGATATCGCCAGCGTCATTAAACTGTCCGGGCTGAAAGCCGGCAGTTACAAAGCTTGCTTGTCCAACGGTTCTAAGACCTCCAAATGGTGCTATTGGCGGTCGGTGGATGCGGTGTCCAAGGGTGAGCATTACCAGGGCACCCGCCGGGTCAAGGTATCCTTCTCTGCCAGTAACGCGAAACCGCTGTACGTGCAGTGGATGAACGGTCATACCAACGCCACCGTGCGTATCACGTTGCTGACCGAAACGGATATTAAGAACGGCTACGGCATTTATACCCCTGCCAAGGGTGACTTGAAGGTGCGTGTGGCTTTTGAGACCGATTACGGTATTATTTACAGCGAACTTCCCGAGATCATCACCGTCGAATAATTGCAGTTAAAACACCGCCCCGTGGAGCTTTCCGCCGGGCGGTGTTTTTTTCATCCCGCAAGCCTTCCCCTCGAGGTCGATTTCCCCCAAGCCTCCCTTGTAAAGGGAGGGGGACCGCCGTCAGGCGGTGGAGGGATTGTTCTTGGGCGGCAGGTTGCCGCCCCTACGGACTCCGTCCCACCTTACACCTGCACCGTAGGGAACGGATTTATCCGTTCCAATTTCGGAATGCATAAATGCATTCCCTACACCGTGCTAGACGTAGGGGACGGCGCTCGCGACATCCCGCCAAGCCTTCCCCTGTGCAAGGGGGCCTTGTCTCCATCCCGCCTAAGCGGATACCATACCGACCATATTTCTCGCAATTCGCCACAACCCTGTCAACCAAGCCGTTTGCGGCGTGTGGCAAGTTGAACCCCTTTACGGGCAAATCGAGAGCGGCGGGGGAGCCACCGCCGCGTTTTCTTGTCTTTTTCACCAAATCCTTTAGTCCAAAGTTGTCCATTCTGCCTAACAACAAATGGATAAATATTCTTGCAATTTTTGTATTGATATTATATAATAAACCCGATAGTAGGAGAATGTTCTCTCGGGCGTCGCAACGAGCGCTGGGGGAGATAGTCGTGATTCCCTGCGTACCGGTTTGCCGCTGCTTATGATGAGAGAACACTCTCATCGGAACGGGCGGCTTTACGGAAGCCGTCCACTCTCCACTATTGCAGTTATTCCAAAATAATTTTTTAGGAGGAAAACACTATGCAAATCAAAATGCGCAAAGTATTGGCCCTGCTGTCTGTGCTGGCCATGCTGTGCACCCTGCTGCCTCTGGGCGCTGTGGTTTTTGCTGAGGATGCCAGTGACTTTGTGGTCAACGGCGACTTCGAGACCGGCGATCTGACTGGTTGGAAGTCCGGCTACAACGGCGAGATTCAGTCTGACATCGTCCACGGCGGTTCTTATGCTCATAAGACCACCAACACCGCCAGCAAGTATCAGGGTATGATGCAGCAGAACCCCATTTCCGTGGTTCCCAACTCTGATTACACCGTTACTTTCTGGTACTACTACGAGGGCGATAATGCCACCGGCACCGGTGCGTCTTTCTACCTGTATGCTCAGACCACCGATAACTCCACCAACATCAAGAGCTTGACTTCTTATCCTACTGAGGCTGGCGTTTGGTATCAGGCTACCCACACCTTCAATACCGGCGATAACGATGCCATTGCGCTGGTATGGTCTAACCGTATGGCTTCCGATGGTGGTACTTACTACTTCGACGACATCGTGATGACCGGCCCTAGCCTGGATTCCTATGTCCCCGAGGTTCCCGAGGACTTCGGCCGTGTGGACAACGGCGGCTTTGAAGAGGAAACCGGCGGCTGGACCATCAAGTACGGTGAGCGCACCAACGCGGATTCCTACAGCGGCGACTACTCTCTGCTGGGTACCTCTCTCACCAAGTATGGTGCGTATGCGTATACCACCATTGATGTCGTTCCCAACTCCGATTACACCATCAGCTTCAAGTTGAAGGTGGCCACCGCTGGTTCCGCGAATATCTTCCGTATGTACACTCGTGAGACTTCCGATACCAGCTCTGGTTCTACCAGCTATCCCCAGTGGAACATCAGCGATGCCACCACCGAGTGGAAGTCTTATTCCCAGACGGTTAACTCTCAGGAACTGAGCACCATGTACATCACCTTTGCTCAGGGTGCCACCACCGATACCGGTAGCACCTATTACATCGACGATATCATCGTCGAGGGTCCCGACCCGGCTGACGTAGCTCCCGAGGGCAACGAGACTCCCTCCAACGACGGCTACATCACCAACGGTGACTTCGAGACCGGCGACCTGACCGGCTGGACCGTTGCCGACGGCGGCGAGATCATTTGGGACGACAACGTTGCCAACGGCAATTTCTCCCTGATGGGTACCGCTACCGCTAAATATAGTGCTTTCGTTAAGCAGACCGTTGCTTGCGAGGCCAACACCGACTACGTCCTGACCTTTAAGGCAAAGTTGGCTGCCTCCGGCGGTCAGCCCCGTTTCTACATCAAGGACGGTGCTGAGGCTGTCACTTTGAACAGTTCTAACTACTACTTCACCGGTTCCACCGAGTGGACCACCTATCAGATCGCCTTCAACTCCGGTGAGTACACCTCTCTGGTGATCTATCCCGCTCAGGGTGTCGCTAACGGCGGCAACGTCTACTACGATGACATCGTGATGACCAAGGCTACCACCGGTTACACCGGTCTGTATCCCGAGGAGATGACCTCCGGCGCCGACATCCGTTTCATGACCTACAACGTGCTGGTTGGTCAGGATACCGAAAATGGCGGCTATTCTTGGGGCTCTGCCATCGACGGCCGTCCCGAGAAGGCTTTCGCGATGATCAACTACTACAAGCCCGACGTCATCGCCTTCGAGGAGTTCTCCGGCGAGTGGTACGATGCCTTTACCGCCCAAATGACCAACTATGCCTTCGGTGAGATGACCAGCGCGGATTCTCAGAACAACGGCAAGCTGTACACCTGCTTGGCCTACAACACCGAGACCGTCCGTCTGCTGTCCACCGACCTGTTCCGTAACACCGTCAGCCGCTGGGGCACCCAGGGTATGCGTTACGTCAACGTGGGCTTCTTCGAGGTCATTGCCACCGGCGAGAAGTTCATCGCCGCCGCCACCCACCCCGACGCCGGTGACCTGGTTGGTACCGACGATCTGAACGGCGACGGCGTTGCCGAAGAGGGTGCCGGTTACTGGCGTCCTCAGCAGCTGGAAGAGGCCGCTGCCTACGTGGCCGAGCTGTCCGAGACCAACAAGCTGCCCGTGGTTTGGGGCGGTGACTTCAACTCCGGCCTGGACGGCACCTACGACGATAACGTTTCTTGGTACAAGGTGGCCGACGCCGGCTTCACCGATGCTACCGCCGGTCGTTACATCGACCACATCTTCTACAACGGTATGGCCACTCACCTGTATGAGACCACCGTTGCCGACGCGGCTGTCAACGGCGCTTCCGACCACAATGCCGTGTTCGCCGACATCCAGTTCCTGGATGAGTACGCTACCCCCATCAAGACCGCTAAGGATTACATTAAGACTCAAGGCCGTACCTACCTGAAGGACGGCGCTATGTGGTTGGATTTCTCCGCCTCCGGCGTGGAGTTCTCTGCTAACTGCGAGGGCACCGTGGCTCTGAACCTGACCGTTAACTCCATCAAGAACACCGACGCTACCTACGGCGGTATCTACTTCACCGTTATCGTGGACGGCGTGCAGAAGGACCGTGCCGAGTGCCGCATCACCGAGACCGGTTCCGTCCAGCTGGTGCTGGCCGAGGATCTGCCCGCCGGCAACCACACCTTCGAGGTGTATCGTCAGACCGAGCATCGCGGCGCTGAGGTGGGTATCTCCTCCATCGTGATGAACGGCGAGTTCAACGACAAGCCCGAGGACATCCGTCTGTACATCGAGTTCATCGGCGACTCCATCTCCACCGGTTACGGTGCTCTGGGTGTCTCCGGCAACGATCAGGCTGACAGCCCCCTGTGGCAGGATGCCACCGCCGCTTATCCCTACCTGACCGCTAAGGCTCTGGGCGCCGACTTCTCCGACGTTGCCTGGTCCGGCCTGGGCTGTAAGTACGGCTATCAGTCCCTGACTATGCAGACTGTCTACACCGCTCAGCGTTATAACTACGACTCGACCACCCAGTACGACTTCACCAAGCGTCAGCCCGACGTGGTGGTCATCGCTCTGGGCACCAACGACATCGCCAACCAGGAGGATGCCTCCCTGCGTGAGGCCGGCTATCAGGAGATGCTGGATCTGGTCCGCGCCAAGAACCCCAACTCCAAGATCGTCTGGATCGGCGGTATGATGAAGACCGACGACAACGAGATGCTGGAGGCTCTGATCGAGACCAACGGCGGCGCCGCTGAGGGTCTGTACTTCCTGGGTCTGACCACCAACACCGCCGGTGCCGGTTGGCACCCCTCTGCTGCCGGTCAGCAGGTCTTCGCCGACGAGCTGGTTGCTTACCTGAACAGCGACGTTCTGGTGAAGTACGTGGCCGACGAGGAGACCGATAAGTACGACGTGATGGATTCCATCGGCACCAGCCGTATGGAGATGACCGCTGACAAGCTGGGTCTGGCCTTCGGCTTCAAGATCCACGCCACCGGCGTTGCCGTGAAGGAAGGCACTGCTACTCAGGCTGACCTGACCAATGCCACCATCGACGCTTTCGATGACGGCGGTTCCTACAAGCTGCTGGCTATGGGCGCCATTGTCACCAACGACATCACCTATGGTCTGGCTGATATGACCAAGGATGACGTGGACGGCAAGAAGGTGCTGGATGTCAACGCTAAGTACCTGAACGACCTGGAGGCTGATTCCGCTCAGTTTGCTGTGCGTATCACCAACATCCCTCTGGCCAACGAGGATACCATCATCTACGCCCGTGCCTACTACGTGTTCGAGTATGAGGGCCGCGAGATCATCGTCTATGACGATCTGCAGCAGGCCAACTACATCAACAAGTACGACAGCAACGACGGCGTTCTGGAGTGGTAACCGGGGCGGTTCTTAGTATTAACTAACCGTTAGACTCGTTACCGCCCCCCGAAGAAGGCGCTTCGCACCTTCTTCCCGAGATGGTGCGAAGTCTCCTTTAGTACCTACTAATCGTTAGACTCGTTACCGCCCTATGAAAAAGGTGTGAGACACCTTTTTCCCGAGATGGTACGAAAGCCACTCTAACTTGCTAACGCAATAAGTGACCCCCGGTTACTTCGGTAACCGGGGGTTTTCTTTTGCTTTAGGGGTTGTTCTTTTTGCTGTTATGTGTTATAATGGTACATATTAACAACAAGGAGGTACAACGCTATGAACGTGTGGAGAACCTTTTCAAAAGCCTTTTTGTGCGGTCTGCTGTCTCTGTGTTTGGTGGGCAGCTGCCTGTCGGTGTACGCCTACACCGGCTCGTCCTCTAAGGATCGGACCGCCGACACCAACCTGCGGGTGATGTCCTACAACGTGCTGGTGGACAATGACGAATCCTTGGGCGGTTGGAGCTGGGGTCAGCCTCTGGGCACTCGCGGCGACCGTGCTTCCGCCTGCATTGACTACTACCGCCCGGACGTCATCGGCTTTCAGGAGTGCAACTATAAGTGGCACGTATCTCTGAAAGAGAATCTGAAGGACTACGCCTTCGTCAATGCCGACGTGCCGGAAAAGCAGTATCTGGAAAAGGCAGAGAGCCTGGGCAAGAAGGACTGGATGTGCACCACCATGATGTACAACACCAAGACTCTTACCCTTGTTGAAAACGAGCTTATTGGTTATTCCGTAAACTACTGGGGTTGCATCCAGCGGATGCGGTACATCAGTATGGCGCTGTTTGAAATCACAGCCACCGGCGAGCGGTTTGTGTTTATCAGCACCCACCTGGACGCCGAAAAAGACTCCAAGGGACAGGCCAACCGCGTCACCCAGACCGGCGAGCTGGCGGACCGTATTGAGTATTACAAAAACGTGTACGGCTGTCCCATCATCTCCACCGGCGACTATAACAGCGGTTACAGCGATGCGCCCATCCAGCAGTTGGTGAACGTGGGTATGACCTCCCACGCAAACAACCGCGGCGGCATCGACTACATCCTGTATTCCGCCGGCGTCACCGCCAAATACTTCACCGTGGTGGGGGATGCGGACGTGCAGGGCGCCTCTGACCACAAGCCGATTTTTGCCGATGTGCAGGTATCCCATTCCAATCCCTTCTACCCCGAAGAGCTGTTGTCGGGTGGACCCACCGCCCGTATGGAGATGAACGAGGAGGAGCTGGGCCTGTCCTTTGAATTCACCTTGGCCACCACCGGTGCCCGCAAAAATGGGGATCACACCGCCGATTTCTTGGATGCTAAGGTGAAGCCCACAGGCGGCAAGGAATACTATCTGATGACGGCGGGCGTCATCGTCAGCAACGACGTGGGTATTGGTGCCAATCCCGGCAAAATGACGCTGGATAACCTGTCCGACCGCACGGTGAGCGTGCCGGTGGAATACCTGAGCAAGGTCACGGAGGATGCTGTTCATTTCACGGCCCGCGTGGTCAATATCCCTCTGAATAAGTCGGATGCCGTGATCTACGCCCGTCCGTATTATTTGTATCTGTGCGATAATGAGATCTTGCTGGTGTACGGCGACATCGAGTACGACAACTACGATGGTGACATCAGTATGAACGATGGTGCCCTTGACTGGGATTAATAATCTATAAAGTAAAACGCCCTGACAGCCGTCAGGGCGTTTTCGTTATCCTAATGAGGTTTTTTGGTTGGTGACCACCGGCTTGTCGTAACAACTGAACTTGGTTTCAATGTCTTCCGGCAGGGTCTTTTGGGTAAACAGGCTGACCACCGGCACCAAGACCAGACCGCCCAGCATAGCGAACACACCGGAATACAGGGAGTTGGTGAATACGAACTCCAGCGCGGGTACGCCCTTCACCGACAGCCAGCCGACACTGATGCACAGCTGGACGATCTCCAGTCCCGTGCCAAAGGCGAAGCTGGTTGCCACAGCGGCCTTGGTGGCCTTTTTCCAGTACAGGCCGTACAGGAACGGTGCCAGGAACGCACCGGCCAATGCACCCCAGGAAACGCCCATCATCTGGGCGATAAACACCGAGTCTTTCCAAATGCTGTCTTTGAGAATGGCAATGACGGCGGAAACCGCCACGAAGAACACGATAAACAACCGCATGATCAACACCCGCTGTTTTTCGCTAACCGTGCCGTTTTTCTCTTTCAGGGGCACCACCACGTCCAGGGTAAGGGTGGATGCAGAGGTCAGCACCAGGGAGGACAGGGTGGACATGGAGGCAGCCAACACCAGCACGATGATCAGCGCCACCACCACGGGTGCCAGGCTTTGGAGCATGGTGGGAATCACTTTATCAAACAGCACCGCGCCGGCCTGTGAGATGTGTCCGGCCGCCAGCATATCTTCAAAATACAGCTTGCCGAAGCCGCCCAGAAAGTAACAGCCGCCGGCAACCACCACGGCGAATAGGGTAGAGATGATGGTGCCTTTTTTGATAGAGTCTTCGTCCTTGATGGAGTAGAATTTGCCCACCATCTGGGGCAAACCCCAAGTGCCCAGAGAGGTCAACAGCACCACGAACAGCAGGAACAGGGGATTGGGGCCAAACATAGAGGTAAAAGCCGGACCGGCCTGGGGGCTGGCATTGAGTGCCGCTACCGCGGCGGAGAAACCGCCGTTTTGCATCAGCACGGCGGCGATGACGGTGACGATACCCGCCAACATAATGATACCTTGAATAAAGTCGTTGATGGCGGTGGCCATATATCCGCCGAAGATGACGTACACACCGGTGAGCACCGCCATCATCACCACCACCACCCAGTAGGGGATGGCGAACACATTGTTAAACAGACTGGACAGACCGTTGTACAGCGAGGCGGTGTAGGGGATGAGGAACACGAACACGATAAAAGAAGCAATTACCTTTAGATTCTTGGAATCGTAGCGCTTCTCAAAGAAGTCAGGCATGGTCTTGGACTCCAGATGCTGGGTCATCACCCGGGTGCGCCGTCCCAGCACCGTCCAGGCCAGCAGCGAACCGATAAAGGCGTTTCCCAGGCCGATCCAGGTGGAGGCCAGGCCGAAGTTCCAGCCGAACTGTCCGGCGTAGCCCACGAAGATAACGGCGGAGAAATAGGAGGTGCCAAAGGCAAAGGCGGTGAGCCAAGGGCCGACGTTGCGACCGCCCAGCACAAAGCCGTCTACGTTGGTGGAATGCTTGCGGCAGGCCAAGCCAACACCGATCATCAGCCCAAAGAAGCAGAAGAGCATGGGGATGGTAATGACGGCGGTGGTGGACAGCCCCGCCAACAGCGGCAGGCTACTGACCGAGGGGATTTGCAGGGACATACGAATCATCCTTCCGGGTTACACGCTTTAAAGCGTTAAATTTGTTAAGCAACACTTTAGCACTTTAAAGCGAAATTGTCAATAGCTTTTTGCAAAATTCTTCCATTTTTTCAAAAAATGCAAAAAAATCCCAAAAATCCGGAGAAAACCGCGGAATTATGGTTGACAATCGCACTTTAAAGTGGTAAAGTTATTGGTAGATTTTTATTGTTTGCGGAGTGTTCTGTTATGACCATTGTACACCTATTAGAAAGAAATGCCCGTGAGTTTTCCAAGGACGTTGCGTTGGTGGAGATCAACCCGGACCAGCCGGAGACCCGCCGGGCCACGTGGCACGAGTTTGAGCTGGTTGAGGCTACCCCCCGTGCCCGGCATTACCGCCGGGAGATCACCTGGGAGGTCTTTAACGAAAAGGCCAACCGTCTTGCCAATATGCTGCAGCAAAACGGCATCGGCAAGGGTAAAAAGGTGGCCATTCTGCTCATGAACTGCATCGACTGGTTGCCGGTATATTTCGGTATATTAAAGACGGGGGCCTTGGCGGTACCGCTGAACTACCGCTATTCCTCGGATGAGATCGATTACTGTCTGGATTTGGCCCAGGCGGACGTGCTGATTTTCGGCAACGAGTTTATCGGCCGTGTAGAGGCGGTGGCGGACAAGGTGAGCCGCCGTTGTCATCTGATTTATCTGGGCAGCGGCTGTCCCATGTTTGCGGATGATTACCACGACCTGATTTCCGAGTGCTCCGGTATGTTCCCGGAGTGCACCCTTACGGAAGTGGATGAGGCCGCCATCTACTTCTCCTCCGGCACCACCGGCTTCCCCAAGGCGATTTTGCATACCCACCGCAGCTTGATCCACTCCTGCCGTGTGGAGCAGGCGCACCACGGCCAGACCCGAGAGGATAACTTCCTGTGCATTCCGCCGCTGTACCACACCGGCGCCAAGATGCACTGGTTTGGCAGTTTGCTGGCGGGCTCCAAGGCGGTGATCCTCAAGGGCGCCAAGGCCAAGCATATTCTCACCGCCGCCAGCGAGGAGCAATGCACCATCGTGTGGCTGCTGGTGCCGTGGGCTCAAGAGATTCTCAATGCTCTGGACAGCGGCGAACTGTCTTTAAAGGACTTTAACCTGAAGCAATGGCGGCTGATGCATATCGGTGCCCAGCCGGTACCCCAGAGTCTGATTAAACGCTGGCTGGAGTATTTCCCGGATCAGCAGTACGATACCAACTACGGCCTGTCCGAGTCCATCGGTCCCGGTGCGGTACACCTGGGCGTGGAGAACGTCCACAAGGTGGGTGCCATCGGCATTCCCGGCTACGGCTGGAAAATCAAAATTGTGGACCCCGATGGGGCAGAGGTACAGCCGGGTGCCGTGGGCGAACTGTGTCTGCAAGGCCCCGGTGTGATGACCTGTTACTACCGTGACCCGGCGGCTACCGCCGACACCCTCAAGGATGGCTGGCTGTTTACCGGCGATATGGCAATGCAGGATGAGGACGGCTTTGTGTACCTGGTGGACCGTAAGAAGGACGTGATCATCACCGGCGGTGAGAACCTGTACCCGGTGCAGATTGAGAACTTCCTGGCGGCTCATAACAAGATCAAGGATGTGGCAGTGATCGGTCTGCCGGATGAGCGGTTGGGCGAGATTGCTGCCGCCATTATCGAGGTCAAGCAGGGGATGACCTGCACCCAGGAAGAGATTGAAGAGTTTTGTCTGGACCTGCCCCGGTACAAGCGACCCCGTCGCATCATTTTTGCCGAGGTACCCCGTAACCCCACCGGCAAGATCGAGAAACCCAAGCTCCGCAAAATGTACGGTGCCGAGGGTCTGGTGGCTATGCAGAACAAATCTTAATTGATGTAGAGGTATAGAATATGAAGAAGTTGTTGATAGGCAATCAGGCGGTGGCCGCCGGTCTGTACGACGGCGGTCTGCAGGTGGTGTCCAGTTATCCCGGCACTCCCTCCACCGAGATTACCGAGTTTTTGGCAAAATACGACGACATCCACAGCGAGTGGGCACCCAATGAAAAGGTAGCCTGCGAGGTGGCTTTTGGCGCTTCCCTGGCGGGTGCCCGTTCCGCCTGCGCTATGAAACACGTGGGTCTGAACGTGGCGGCTGACCCGTTGTTCACCCTGTCCTACACCGGCGTTAACGGCGGTATGGTTATCTGCGTGGCGGATGACCCGGCTATGCACTCTTCCCAGAATGAGCAGGACAGCCGTCACTACGCTATGGCGGCCAAGATTCCTATGCTGGAGCCGGCGGATTCCGCCGAGGCGTATGCCTTTTCCAAGGCGGCCTTCCGTCTGTCCGAGCAGTACGATACCCCGGTGCTGTTGCGTATGTGCACCCGCATCGCTCACAGCCAGTCCATCGTGGACGTGGGCCAGCGGGAAGAAGCCCCCATCAAGGAATACGTCAAGAACCCCCAGAAATACATTATGATGCCGGGCAACGCCATTGGGCGCCATCCCATTGTGGAACAGCGCACCGATGCCCTGCGGGAACTGGCGGAGAACTGCGCATTTAACACGGTGGAGATGCACTCTGACGAGGTGGGTATCATCACCTCCGGTTGCTCCTATCTGTACGTCAAAGAGGCGTTGGGGGATACCGTTTCGGTGCTGAAGATCGGTATGCCGTACCCGTTGCCCACCAAGCTCATTAAGGACTTCGCCGCCAAGGTGAAGAAACTGTACGTGATTGAGGAACTGGACCCCGTCATCGAGACCCACGTCCGTGCCCTGGGCATCGACGTGGTGGGGAAGGAGCAGTTCTCCCTGTTGGGCGAGTTCTCCCAAAAGACCATCGCCGATGCCTTTGGCAAGGAGGCCAACCCCAGCGTTTCCGCGGATTCCGTTATTCCTAACCGTCCGCCGATGATGTGCGCCGGCTGTCCTCACCGGGGTCTGTTCTATACGTTGGCAAAGAACAAGATTACCGCCTTGGGCGACATCGGTTGCTATACGCTGGGCGCCGTACCGCCCCTGAATGCGCTGGATTCTACTCTGTGTATGGGTGCATCCGTGTCGGGTCTCCACGGCTTTAATCTGGCCCGCCGTGCCGAGGCGGAGCAAAAATCCGTGGCGGTTATCGGCGATTCCACCTTTATGCATTCCGGTATGACCGGTTTGGTGAACGTGGCCTATAACGCCACCAATTCCACCGTGATCATTCTGGATAACTCCATTACCGGTATGACCGGTCACCAGCAGAACCCCACCACCGGCTACAACATCAAGGGCGATCCTGCCGCTAAGGTGGATCTGGAGGCGCTGTGCCGGGCGCTGGGTATCAACCGGGTGCGGGTGGTGGACCCCTACGACCTAAAGGCCTGCGAAACGGTTATCAAAGAGGAGCTGGCCGCCGAAGAACCTTCGGTGATCATCTCCCGCCGTCCCTGTGTGCTGCTGAAATCCGTAAAGGCTTTGCCGCCCTTGAAGGTGGAGGCGGATAAGTGCAGATCCTGTAAGTGGTGTATGACCCTGGGCTGTCCCGCCATCAGTATGAAGGACGGCAAAGCGGTAATCGATAACACCCTGTGCGTGGGCTGTGGCGTGTGCAAACAGCTGTGCGCCTTTGATGCCATCGTTGAGTAAAGGAGGGAGAATATGAAAACGACCAGTGTGATGATCGTCGGTGTGGGCGGTCAGGGCAGTTTGCTGGCGTCCAAATTGTTGGGGCGCCTGCTGGTGGACGAGGGCTATGACGTTAAGGTCAGCGAGGTCCACGGTATGAGTCAGCGCGGCGGATCGGTGGTTACCTACGTGCGCTTTGGCGAAAAGGTGTATTCTCCCATCGTTACCGAGGGCGAGGCAGACGTCATCATCGCCTTCGAAAAACTGGAGGCGGCCCGCTATGCAAAGTATCTGAAGGCGGACGGCCGCATCGTGGTCAACACCCAGCAGATCGACCCGATGCCGGTGATTATCGGCGCCGCCGAATACCCTGCCGGTGTACTGGATGAGCTGACCGCCAAGGGGCTGTCGGTGGAGGCGTTGGACGCCCTCACTCTGGCCCGTCAGGCAGGCTCCGCCAAGGCGGTGAACATCGTGTTGATGGGCCGTGCCGCCAAGTATTTCGACATTCCCTACGAGCGCTGGATCGCCGCCATCGAGAATACGGTGAACCCGAAGTTTGTGGAAATGAATAAAATCGCATTTGACCTGGGTTATCGTGCATAATTTTACCAAAAATATTGACATTTCAATATTATGGTGGTAAAATGCTATACATAAAGACGCTTGAGCAGAAACCAGTACCCGAAAATACCATTTTCAGAGAGCGGCGGTTGGTGCGATGCCGTAATGTACAGTCGGTGAATTCATTCTGCGAGTCGTTGGCTGAAGGGAAAGGGGATACCTTTACCTGTGTAGGCCAAACGGGTTCGACCGTTATATCGGTGTGGGTGTGTTGGCACCCGGAGGCCGCTATTGTGAGATAGCGGTAAATAGAGGTGGTACCACGGGATTTATCTCGTCCTCTGTATTCCAAAGCGGAATGCAGAGGACGTTTTTGTTTTTCTGCATCCCGAGCCAATCATTTTTTTGCAGAAAGGACGAAACAAAATGGCAGAACGCTACTATCAAAAAGACATCGAAACCATGCCTCTGGAGGAAATGAAAAAACTCCAGACCGAGAAACTGCTCAAGCAGGTCAAACACGTATGGGACAACGTTCCGTACTACCGCAACCTGATGGAGGAAAAGGGTGTTACCCCCGACGACATTCAGAGCATTGACGACCTGCACAAACTGCCTTTCCTCACCAAGGCGGATCTGCGGGATGCTTATCCCTACGGCTTGCTGGCCAAACCCCTCAAGGATTGCGTGCGTATCCAGTCCACCTCCGGTACCACCGGTCGCCGCGTGGTGGCCTTCTACACCCAAAAGGACGTGGACCTGTGGGAGGATTGTTGTGCCCGTGCCATTACGGCGGCGGGCGGCACCGACGAGGACGTGTGCCAGGTGGCTTACGGCTACGGTCTGTTCACCGGCGGCCCCGGTCTTAACGGCGGCTCCCATAAGGTGGGATGCCTGACCCTGCCGATGTCCTCCGGCTTCACCGAGCGTCAGATTCAGTTTATGACCGACCTGTCTGCCACCATTCTGTGCTGTACTCCCTCCTATGCCGCCTACATTGGCGAAACGCTGAAAGAGCAGGGCTATACCCCCGATCAGATTCCGCTGAAGGCGGGTATCTTCGGCGCCGAGCCCTGGACCGAGGAGATGCGCCAGAACATTCAGAACACCTTGGGCATCAAGGCCTACGATATCTATGGCCTGACCGAGACCACCGGCCCCGGCGTATCCTTCGAGTGCTCCGAGCAGACCGGTATGCACATCAATGAAGACCACTTCTATGCCGAGATCATCGACCCCGACACCGGCGAGGTACTGCCGGAGGGCACCAAGGGCGAATTGGTGTTCACCAGCCTGGATAAAGAGGCGTTCCCGCTGCTGCGCTACCGCACCCGAGACATCTGCGTATTGAGCCGTAAGAAATGCTCCTGCGGCCGTACCCTGATTAAGATGGCCAAGCCCATGGGCCGTAGCGACGATATGATGATCATCCGCGGCGTTAACGTGTTCCCCAGCCAGATTGAAACGGTACTGCTGAAAGAGGGCTATGAGCCCAACTACCAGATCATTCTGGACCGCGTGGGCAACAACGATACCTTCGACGTCAACGTGGAGATGACTGCCGATATGCTGTCGGATACCGTGGGCGGCATCACCGAGCGGGAAAAGGCGCTGTCCGAGGCGATGAAGGTGATGCTGGGCATCAATCCCAAGGTGCATCTGGTGGCACCCAAGAGCATTGTCCGCAGCGAGGGCAAGGCTGTCCGCGTCATTGATAAGCGTAAGTTGCACGATTAAGAAAGGGGAGAACCATTATGTCATTGAAGCAGTTAACGGTTTTTGTAGAAAATAAGCAGGGCAGTCTGGTGGACATCACCGACACGCTGGCGGAGAATAACGTCAACCTGCGGGCTTTGTCCATTGCGGACACCCAGGATTTTGGTTTGCTCCGTCTGATTGTTAACGACAACGAGACCGCCATTTCCGCTTTGAGTCAAAAGGACTATTTGATCAAAGCCACCGACGTGGTGGGTGTCAAGATCGGCGACCAGCCCGGTATGCTGTCCAAGGCGTTGGGTGTGTTGGCTGAGAGCGGTATCAACGTAGAGTATCTGTACGCCTTTATGGCCCGTACCGAGAAGCACGCCTACGTGGTTCTGCGCCCCACCGACAATGATGCCGCCGAAAAAGCGCTGGTGGCCGCCGATTTCCACCTCATCACCGATGCGGATGTAGACAAGCTGTAAACCCGGTAAAATCAAAGCTTTGCAACCTGTAAAGCAAAACCCCTTCACCCCTGAAACGCCCGTTTCAGGGGTGATTTTTATGCGTTTTGCCGCTGCACCTGCTCTTGCCTCCCCTTGTCAGGGGAGGTGTTAAAAATCTTTGATTTTTGACGGAGGGGTAGTCAAGCCTTCCCCTTGAGAGGGAGGTAGCCGAGGCGATATTCGGCAAAGCCGAAATCGACGAGGTCGGAGGGATTGTTTTGTTTTTCCCTTGCTATTTTGCGTTTTTTATGGTATTATTTATTGAAGTAAATACGTTTCACGAGGTGACCCTTATGGGCAAACTATCCCACCTACACCCTGGGCGGGTGTTTCATTATTTTGAAGAGATCTGCGGCATTCCTCACGGCTCGGGTGATACCGCCCGCATCAGCGATTATTGTGTGGCTTTTGCCAAAGCCCACAACCTGTGGTATCGGCAGGATGCTTTGGGCAACGTGCTGATCAAGAAGCCTGCCACCCCCGGTTACGAGACTCACCCGCCGGTGATTATCCAGGGTCACCTGGATATGGTGTGCGAAAAAGCCCCGGATTGCGCTATGGATTTTACCACCGACGGCCTGGACGTGGACGTGGACGGCGATTGGGTGTTTGCCCACGGCACCACCCTGGGCGGTGACGACGGCGTGGCGGTGGCGATGGGCCTGGCGGTGCTGGAATCCGACAGCCTGTGCCACCCGCCTTTAGAGGTGCTGTTCACCATCGACGAGGAGACCGGTATGGACGGTGCCGTCGGTCTGGACGCCTCGGATATAGAGGGCCGCCTGCTCATCAACGTGGACTCGGAGGAGGAGGGGGTGCTGACCGTCAGCTGTGCCGGCGGTGCCAAGGCGGAGATTACCCTGCCTTTGGCTTATGAACCCAACGAAGATCTCGCCTATACCGTGACCTTGTCCGGGTTACAGGGCGGTCATTCCGGTGTGGAGATTGACAAAGGCCGCCTCAATGCCAACGTGACTATGGGTAACTTCCTCAAAACCCTGCCTTGCCGTGTGGTTTCCGTAAACGGCGGGCAAAAGGACAACGCCATTCCGGTTATGTGCCGGGCGGTGATAACCTGTGCCGCGGACCCGACCGCCTTGGCAGAAGCCTTTGCACAGGCCAACCGCCCGGAGACCGACCCGCATCTGACTCTTACCGTAACCCCCGTCACCGCTGACCGGGTGCTGACGGCAGAGTCTACCGCTCGGGTGGTGGATTTCCTCACCACCGTACCCAACGGCATTCAGGCTATGAGCGCGGATATTACGGGCTTGGTGCAGACCTCCCTCAACTTGGGTATTCTCACCACCAAGGCGGATGCCCTCTACGCCACTTTTGCGGTGCGCAGCAGTAAAAACGATGAAAAAACCGCCTTGCTGACCGCCCTTTCGGCGGTGGCAGAGCGTTTCGGCGGCACTTGCGCCACCCACGGTCATTACCCCGCTTGGGAATACCGTAAGGATTCCCGTCTGCGTGACGTGATGTGCCGGGTGTGGGAGACCCAAACCGGCACAGCACCCACGGTGCTGGCCATCCACGCCGGATTGGAGTGCGGTCTGTTCTGTGAAAAATTACCCGGCTTGGATGCCGTGTCCATCGGCCCGGATATGCAGGCCATCCACACCTGCCGTGAGCGGTTGTCGGTGTCCTCCACCGCCCGTGTGTACGACTATCTGTGCGCGGTGCTGAAAGAACTGTAAGGAGTGTTACGATATGATTAAAGAACGCGTAAAACGCATCCAAGGGGAATTGGCGGCGGGTCAGGCTCTGCTGATTACCAGCGATTGCAACCGATTCTATTTCACCGGCTTTGCTTCCAGCGCCGGCTCGGTGTTTATTTGCCGGGAAGAGGCGGTATTCCTCGTTGATTTTCGCTATTTTGAAAAGGCCAAGGCCACGGTGGACAGTTGCACCGTGATCCAGTCTCCGCCCGCCAAGGTGTCGGAGCTGTGTCAGCAGTACGGCATCAAGGAGCTGTTCATCGAGACCACCAGCACCCCTGTTAGCCGGTTGGCTTCTCTGCGCCAAAACCTGGCGGGTATAACGGTGTCGGACAGCGATAAGTTTGACGGCATCATCGCGGATATGCGGTCTATTAAGACCCAGGCGGAGCTAAGCCTTATCCGTGAGGCTCAGCGGATGACCGACGAGACCTTCTCTTACATTCTGGACCACATCCGTCCCGGTCGCACCGAAAAGGACATTATGCTGGATATGGAGTTCTTTATGCGCCGGTTGGGCAGCGAGGGCGTTTCTTTTGATTTCATCGTGGTGTCCGGCAAGAATTCCTCGTTGCCTCACGGCGTTCCCACCGATAAGGTGGTGGAGCGGGGCGATTTCGTCACCATGGATTTCGGTGCCGTGGTGGGCGGTTATCATTCGGATATGACCCGTACCGTGGCGGTGGGGGAGGCTTCCGATGAGATGCGCCTGGTGTACGATACGGTGCTCCGCGCCCAGCTGGAATCCGAAAAGGTGATTCGTGCCGGTGCGGTGTGCCAGGACGTGGACAAGGTCGCCCGGGACATCATCAACGCCGCCGGCTACGAGGGTTGCTTCGGTCACGGCCTGGGCCACAGCGTGGGTGTGGAGATCCACGAAAACCCCGCCTTTAGTCCCCGTTGCGAAACGGTGCTGAAATCCGGTATGGTGATGACGGTGGAGCCCGGCATCTATTTGGAAAACAAGTTTGGTGTCCGTATCGAGGATATGGTGTACATCACCGACACCGGCTCTCTCAACCTTACCGCCAGCAAAAAAGAACTCATTATTTTGTAATATTCTCAAACAAAAAACCTTCGGCTGCGGCTGAAGGTTTTTTCTTTTTTGGGGTATGATTTGTCGTTTTTCGCTCATACTGAAACCGAATACGAGCAAAAAGGAGCTGAGGGGTGTGGATGCGCGGTTGGCGGTGTATGTGGCAAAACGGCTGTTGCTGGCGGTGGTGACGGTACTGATGATATGCGTGTTCACTTTTGGGGCAATGCAGGCGGTGCCGGGCGGTCCGTTCAGCAGTGAAAAGGCGCTGGACCCCGCCACGGTGGAGGCCCTCAACCAGCGGTACGGCTTGGATGATCCGGTGTATATCCAGTTTTTTCGTTGGTTTGGGAATTTGCTCAAAGGGGATTTCGGCGTATCGCTGAAAACCGGACGGGAGATTTCCACCGTCATCGGCGAATCCTTTCCGATTTCCGCCCGGTTGGGGTTGATGGCAATGATGCTGGCTACGGTGTTAGGAATTGTGCTGGGGTGTATCGCCGCTCTGACCCGTAACCGCTGGCCGGATCGTACCATTGTGTTCTTTTCCACCTTTTTTACCGCCGTGCCTTCCTTCGTACTGGCGACGCTACTATTGTTACTGTTTTGCATTCGCCTACAATGGGTGCCGGTGTGGAGCCCGGGCAACCCCAACTACCTGTTGCCGGTGCTGTCCTTGGCGGCGTACCCTATGGCTTATATTACCCGCCTGACCAAAACCGGGATGCTGGACGTGCTGGGGCAGGACTATATCCGCACCGCCCGTGCCAAGGGCGTTGCCCCGTGGCGGGTGGTTTTCGGTCACGCCCTGCGCAATGCGTTGGTGCCGGTGATCACCTATGCCGGTCCCCAGATTGCCTATATCATCACCGGCTCTATGGTGGTGGAGACCATCTTCACGGTGGGTGGTATCGGCAGTAAATTCATCACCGCCATCAACGATCGGGATTACACGATGATTATGGCTACCACCGTGTTTTTGGCGGTGATTATGGTGGCGGCAAACCTGGTGTCCGACCTATTATACAAAGTGGTAGACCCGCGAATCCAGTTGGAATGATGGTGATAGTATGAGCAATAACGAGGCACGTCTCCGCAAAAACCGCCTGAGTGCCCAGTTGGATATGGTGCGGTTTCGCAAACTGACCGATAAGGAAAAGGCCCAGCAAGAGGTGATGAGCGACAGCACCACCTTTTTCCGTGACGGCATCCGCCGTCTGCTCCGCAATCCCTTGGCGGTGCTGAGTCTTTCGCTGTTGGCGGTGATACTGGTGGGTATCGTGGTGCTACCCTACGCGGTGCCCTATGGCTACGATGAGATACTCAAGGTGGACGGTCGGCGGGATTTGGGCGCCAAAAACCTGGCACCGTTTCAGTACAGTGAGATGGAGATGCAGTATATGCAACGCACCGGAGAGCGGTTGTTTCCCCACATCCTCGGCACCGACGAACTGTGTCGGGACTATTTCGTGCGGGTGGTGTACGGAACCCGGGTATCCTTGGCGGTGGGGTTTGTGGCCAGTCTGATCGTGCTGGTGATCGGCTTGGTGGTGGGCAGTATCTCCGGCTACGTTGGCGGCAAGGTGGACTTGGTGCTGATGCGGGTGGTGGACATCATCTATTCCCTCCCGGATCTGCTGATCATCATTCTGCTGTCGGTGGTGCTGGGGGAGGTGCTGGTGTTTCCGCCCGGTACGTGGGCGGCGGAGCTGGGCACCAATATGCTGTCCATTTTCCTGGTGTTCGGTCTGCTTTACTGGGTGGGGATGGCCCGGCTGGTCCGCGGTCAGATCCTGTCGGTCAAGGAGAACGAATACGTGCTGGCGGCGCGGTCGGTGGGTGCAGGAGCCACCCGCATCATTCTGCGGCACATTTTGCCCAACTGCCTGTCGGTGATTATTGTGGCGGTGGCGTTGCAGATTCCCGCTGCCATCTTTACGGAAAGTTATTTGTCCTTTTTGGGTCTGGGCGTGAAAGCGCCCATGCCGTCGCTGGGGTCGCTGGCCAATGCCGCCCGGGAGGGCATCCAGACCCATCCCTATAAACTGCTCTTTCCCGCGCTGATGATATGCCTGATCGTGCTGAGCCTGAATTTGCTGGGCGACGGTCTGCGGGATGCCTTTGACCCGAAACTGAAGAGGTGATGATGATGCCGGAACCCTTGCTCCGTGTGGAAAATTTGCATACTTCCTTTTTCACCGAGGCCGGTGAGGTGCGGGCGGTGAACGGGGTATCCTTCACCCTGAATGCCGGTGAGATTTTAGGCGTGGTGGGGGAATCCGGCTCCGGCAAAAGCGTCACCGCCTACTCCATTATGGGGATATTATCTGCCGGCGGACGGGTGGTAGGCGGCGGAATTTACTATAAGGGTCAGGATGTCACCCGGTGGTCGAAACAACAGATGCGCCGTTTTCGGGGCAAATGCTGTTCCATCGTGTTTCAGGACCCTATGACCAGTCTCAACCCGGTGCTGACGGTGGGGGAACAACTGCTGGAATCCATCACCCTGCACACCGATAAACGGGGCAGGGAAGCCCGGCAAAGGGCGGTGGAATTGTTGGAGATGGTGGGTATCAACGACCCGTCTCGGCGGTTGGCCCAATACCCGTATGAACTGTCGGGGGGGATGCGGCAGCGGGTGATGATCGCTATGGCACTGGCCTGTGAGCCGGATGTGCTGATTGCCGATGAGCCCACCACAGCCCTGGATGTTACCGTCCAGGCCCAGATTTTGGAGCTGATTGCCAAACTGCAACGGGAAATGGGCTTGGCGGTGCTGCTGGTAACCCACGATTTGGGGGTGGTGGCGGGTATGTGTGACCACGTGATCGTGATGTACGGCGGCCGCGTTTGCGAGCGGGGTACCGTCCGGGACGTGTTTTACCATCCCCGCCACCAATACACCAAGGGTCTGCTCCGTTCCATCCCGGCGGCGGAGGGAGAAAAACAGCCCTTGGTTCCTATCCCCGGCAGTCCGGTGAACCTGCTGAATTTGCCGGTGGGTTGCCCCTTTTGTGCCCGTTGCCCGGAGGCGATGGCGGTGTGCGTGGACACTATGCCGGAGGAACTGTCCTTCGGCGCCGGGCATCGCGCCTCTTGCTGGGAAAACGTGCGAAAAGAGGTGAGCGGCGATGGATGATTGCCTTTTACGTGTGCAAGGCTTAAAACAATATTTCCCGGTACGCACCGGCTTTTGGCATCGCACTCAACTCAAGGCGGTGGACGACGTGTCCTTTACGGTCAATCGCGGGGAAACCCTCGGCTTGGTGGGGGAATCCGGGTGCGGCAAATCCACCGTAGGAAGGAGTGTGTTGCGGCTGTACGAGCCTACCGCCGGACAGGTGGTTTTGGATGGCGAGGAGGTCACCGGGCAGAACATCCGCCGTATGCGGAAAAAGATGCAGATGGTGTTTCAGGACCCGTATTCCTCCCTCAATCCGCGGATGACGGTGGAGGACATTATCGGGGAACCCTTGGACGTGCATCGGCTGTGCGCCACCGGGAAAGACCGTCGGGAGCGGGTGCTGGAACTGATGGGGTACGTGGGCCTTAATTCCCAGCACGCCACCCGGTACGCCCACGAGTTTTCCGGAGGTCAGCGTCAGCGTATCGGCATCGCCCGGGCGTTGGCTCTGCAGCCGGAGTTTATCGTGTGTGACGAGCCGGTGTCAGCGCTGGACGTGTCTATCCAGGCTCAGGTGATCAATATGTTTGAGGAGTTGCAGGCGCGTCTGGGCGTGGCGTATCTGTTTATCGCCCACGATTTGCTGGTGGTGCGTCATATCTCCCATCGGATCGCGGTGATGTATCTGGGCCGCATCGTGGAGATAGGGGATGCGGAGGCGGTGTACAGCCACCCTCTGCATCCCTACACCCAAACGCTGCTGTCGGCGGTGCCCATCCCGGACCCGGACACCGCCCAAAGCCGTCAGCGGATCATCCCCAGCGGAGACGTCCCCAGTCCCTTGGACGTGCCCTCCGGGTGTCCGTACCGTACCCGTTGTCCACGGGCTACGGAACGTTGTGCCGATGCCCGTCCGTCCCTGCTGGATTACGGCGGAGGACATCGGTGTGCCTGTCATTATGTGTGATGTTTCTGGGAGGATACTATGAAAAAACTGTTTTCTGTTTTATTATCCTTTTGGGTGTTGGTTACCCTGTGCTCCTGTAAGGGTAAGGATACCACCCAAGAGGAAGAACCCCCCGCAAGGGATGCCGCCGAGCTGGTGAGCGATGCTTTTGTAGACCCCATTAACGGGTGGGATGCCTACGACGACCTGGTTGCCCGCATCAAAACCGAGACCGATAAGGCCAAACGCACCCAGCTGATGCATCAGGCAGAGGATATGCTGATGGCCAACGGCTGTGTGATCCCGCTGTATTACTACAACGACGTGTATATGGCCAAGGATTACGTGGACGGTGTGTACGCCAACCGCTTCGGGTATAAGTTTTTCGAAAAGGTAACCCTGCAAAATGACTCTAACACCTTGCGGGTGAATTTGTCCAGCGAACCCAGCACTCTGGACCCGGCGCTGAACAGCACGGTGGACGGCGCCTGCTTGGTGGTGAATTCCTTTGCCGGTCTGTTTACCTACGATGAAACCGGCAAAACCGTGCCGGATCTGGCCACCGGCTACACCGTTTCCGACCCGGCGGAGGACGGCACGGTGACCTATACGGTGACGTTGCGGAGCGGGCTTCGCTGGTCGGATGGTAGCGAGTTGACCGCCACGGATTTTGAAAAATCCTGGAAACGGGCGGCATCCACCGCCACCGCCGCCGATTACGGCTATATGTTCAATATGTTCGAGGGCTATCCCAACCAGTTGGCGGTGACCGCCACCGACCCTACCACGCTGGAGTTCACCTTGACAAACCCCTGCGCGTATATGGAGGGGTTGCTGGCGTCGCCCACCTTTTTCCCGGTGCCGTCGGCGGCGTTGGATGAGGAAAATCCCGGCTCCTGGTGTACCGAGGCGGGGTTCGTGTCCAACGGACCCTTTGTGTGCACCGGCTGGAACCACGACGTGTCTATGACCTACGAGAAAAATCCCTATTACCATCGGGCATCCGAGGTGACGTTGGATAAGCTGGAATGTATGCTGTCGTCGGATGCCACCGCCATTTATGCGGCCTACAATGCCGGCAACGTGGATGTGATCGACACCGTACCCACCGACGTGCTGTCCGGGTTGCTGGAGTCGGAGAATACGCAGCTTCACGTTATCGACAATCTGGGCACCTATTACGTGGGCTTCAATGCCAACAGCGACCTGTTCGCGGGGAAAACCCCGGAGCAGGCGGCCTGTATGCGGCTGGCCTTTAACTTGCTCATCGACCGCAACGCCATCTGTGAGACGGTGGGGCAGACCGGCCAGGTTCCGGCCTCTTCCTATATCCCGCTGGGGATGGCGGACGGCAACGGGGGTCTGTTCAAGGCCACTGCTAACGCCAATGCCTATTACGACGTCAACGCCATCAACGATACCTTTGATAAGACTTTGGAAAAGGCCAGGGAATACCTGCGGGCGGCGGGCTTCCGCTTTGATAAGGACGGGAAACTGTCTGCCGAAACACCCATTTCCATCGAATATCTTACCAACGATGGCACCAACCACGTGGCGGCGGCACAGATCATGCAGCAGGATTTTGCGGAGCTGGGTATTCAAATGTCCATTCAGCAGATGGAGTGGAACACCTTCTTGGAAGAGCGGAAAAAGGGCCATTTCGATATTGCCCGGGAGGGCTGGCTGGCGGACTTTGATGACCCGGTGAATATGCTGGAAATGTTCACCACCCATTCCGGCAACAATGACTGCCAGTTCGGTCGCGGCGATGGCGAATAACACGAAAAACGCCGCCGACATTTAGCGTAATGCACAAAAAACAGAAATGTTTTTATTTTTTCTCTTGTGTAATTGTGCGGACTGTTGTATAATAAAGGAACACTAAACTGAAGGAGGTCCGTTATGCCGACCGGAAAAACGTTTAAACTACCCACCAAACGCCAGAATTTGTTTTTGCGTGTGACCCAGGGGCATTTTGCCACCAGCCACAGCCATACCAATTATTATATCGACGTCACCACCCAAAAGACCCGTTTGTCCGAGGCCAAGGCGGTGGCGCAGGAACTGTTGCCGTATTACGACACCACCACCATCGTGGATACCATTCTGTGCCTGGACGGCACCGAGGTGATCGCCACCTGTCTGGCAGAGGAATTGACCCGCAGCGGGTATATGAATATGAATGCCCACAAGACCATTTACGTGATGACCCCCGAGCATACCGCCGGCAGTCAGCTGTTGCTCCGCGATAACCTGATTCCCATGGTAGAGGGTAAGCACGTGCTGATTTTGGCGGCCTCGGTTACCACCGGCTACACCGCCCTGGGCGCTATCCAGGCGGTGGATTACTACGGCGGTCACGTGGTGGGCGTTTCCTCCATCTTTGCCACCACCGACGCGGTGGGCGGTTACACCGTCCGTTCCTGCTTCAACCCCAACGACCTGCCGGATTATTCCAGCCACCTGGCCCACGAATGTCCCCAGTGTAAGGCGGGGGTCAGACTGGATGCCCTCATTAACGGCCACGGCTATTCCAAACTGTAATCTTCAAAGCCTCTGTCCGTTTGGACGGAGGCTTTGTGTTTCCGTGTTGAATAAGGATGATCAAGGAGTAAGGATATGAAAAAGAAATGGTTTGTCTTTGCGGTGATTGTTTTTGGAGTGGTTCTGACGGTGATGCTGTTGGTGACGGTGGGGATACCGTTGTGGCATCTGTTGGTGCTTCAGCCGAGTCCGGACCCGGAGCATATCCCTGCCGCGACAACAATCACTACATCCGCCACCACTACTACCACCACGACCACGTCCACCACGGAGGAGGCGTCAAACGCCTTCTGTTTCACCGGTAAGGTGCTGGAGGTGAATGACGGTATGGCGCTGATGGACTGTTACGATAAGGAAAAGTTTGACACCGTATGGGTCAATTATGCCAACACGCCCGCCGTTACGCCCCAAATAGGGGAGGTGTACAGCGTGGTGTATGAGGATCTGGTGATGCCCTCCTTACCGCCTCGTATTTTCGCGGTGGAAATGACGTTGTTGTATGCGGAGCCTTTGGAAAAATAAAAAAGCTACATAGCACCTATCGGACAGCTCTCTCGCTGTCCGATATTTTTAATGTTCCATAGCCTCTCCCTTTAGGAAAGAGCCTCCCCTGTGTAAGGTGAGGGGGACCGCCGAACGGCGGTGGAGGGGTTGTGTTCTTATCGAATCCCCTCAGTCGGTTGGCACCGACAGCTCCCCTTGCGTCCTCAAGGGGAGCCTTCCCTGGTTTCTGCAGACGATTTGTATACAAGTGTCAGCAAATGTAAGCACACCCCGGCACTGCTGGCGTCATTTGCTTAGCCCGCACACGAATCCTCCGCTATGCGGAAAAATATTTTTTGCAAAACCCTCTTGACAAATCTGTCTACACGTTGTAGACTATACTTGACGACAGGTTGTAGACAACCAAAGGAACAAAAAGGAGGTAGAAACTATGACCGATTGGAAGCTGGGTGTAGTGGAATCCCGTTTTGCCGACATCATCTGGGAGAACGAGCCGATGACCACCCAAAACCTGGTGAAAGCTTGTGAATCCCAACTGGACTGGAAACGCACCACCACCTATACCGTACTTAAACGGCTGACCGAGCGGGGACTGTTTCGGAATGACGGCGGAACGGTAACCGCCTGCATCACCCGTGACGAGTTCTATGCCCGTCAGAGCGAGCAGGTGGTGGAGGAGTCCTTTTCCGGCTCGTTGCCGGCGTTTGTGGCGGCCTTTACCGCCCGTAAGAGCCTGACCGCCGCCGAGGTGGCGGAGATTCGCCGTCTCATCGACGGTTACGAGGAGGGTTGATTATGGAGAACGTATTTCTGCATTTGGTCAATATGAGCATTACCGCCGGCTGGTTGGTGCTGGCGGTGGTGATGCTCCGTTTACTGTTCCGTCGGGCACCCAAGTGGATTCACTGTCTGCTGTGGGTGCTGGTGGCGATCCGGCTGATCTGTCCCATCTCCATCGAGAGTGTGCTCAGCCTGATTCCCAGTGCCGAAACGGTGCCGGTGGACAGCTTTCTGTACGAGACCCCCTCTATCCACAGCGGCGTGCCGGTGGTGGATGACGTGGTAAACCCCATCATTTCCAACAACTTTGCACCCCAGCCCAACAACAGCGTCAACCCGATGCAGGTGCTGTCCATATTGGCGGCCTACGTATGGGTGCTGGGTATGGTGATGATGGTGCTGTATATGCTGATCACCACCCTGCGGCTAAAATGGCGGGTGCGGGAATCGGTGCGGCTCCGGGATAACATTTGGCAGTGCGACCGCATCGCCACGCCCTTTATTCTGGGGGTTATCCGTCCCCGTATCTACCTGCCCACCACCCTGTCCGAGTCGGATATCGTCAGCGTGGTGGCCCACGAGCAGGCCCATATTCAGCGGCGGGACCATTGGTGGAAGCCGCTGGGTTTCCTGCTGTTGACGGTGTATTGGTTTAATCCCTTGCTGTGGCTGGGTTACGTCCTGCTGTGCCGGGATATCGAGGCCGCCTGCGACCAAAAGGTGATTCGGGATATGGACGTTTCCCAAAGAAAAGGCTACTCCGAGACCCTGCTGGCTTGCAGTGCCCCGCGCCACCTGATTACCGCCTGCCCCTTGGCCTTTGGCGAGACCGGGGTCAAGAGCCGTATTAAGGCGGTGCTTAGCTACAAGAAACCCGCCTTTTGGCTGATAATCGTGGCGGTGATTGCCTCTGTTGTGGCGGCGGTATGTCTGCTGACCGATCCGCAGACCACCGTGTCGGATGAACTGGATGCCTATTTGACCCACGTGATACTGGAGGAGAACGCAGGGGACCATGCCGGGGATGCCTATCCCACCGAGGCCCACACCGTTTTCGGCGTAAAACTAAAGAACGGCAAGACCGTGGTGTACGGCATGGTGCTGTACGAGGAATATTGCCTGGACGAAAACGGCGCTTTGCAGGCCCAGTCCGGCAGCCATTGTCCCACGGTAATTACGGTGGATATGGAGGGTAGCGGCTATTCCTTGGTGGAATACTGGACCCCCGATGACGGTACGTACTATGCTCCCACTATTCGGGAGAAATACCCTATGCGGTATTGGGGCAAGGCCTTTGATACCGATGGGCATTACGATGCCCACCACAAAAAGACGTTGGCGGCCGCCGAGGAGCATTTCGGCCTGTATGACGAGCCGTATTACGAGCCCAATGCCTCTATGTTTACGGTTTCCCACGTGTTTACAAGTATGAATTGGCTGTCCCAAGAGAAGCAGGAGGAACTGTATAAGGACCTGCCGGTGGGTCCGGACACCCAGTGGTTGCCGGTGGTGCCCATTGCCACCACAGAGGAACTGGATGCCTTTATCGAGAAATACGCTGAGGATTTCTCTTTTAATAGAGCCGAGGAGGATGGCTTGACCCCCGCTCACCAGATGCAGGAGGCCTATACCGAAACCTTCTTTGCCCACAACGTCCTGCTGGCGGTATATTTCAAGGGGCCTTCCGGCTCCTTAGACCCCCGTATTGTGGCCCTGGACTATGCCGATAACGGCACCACCCTGCAGTTACTGGTGGACGTGTACTCGCCGTATATGCAGGACGAGGCTTTGGGCCAGTGGTTTATGCTGTGTTCGGTGCCCAACACCTCGCTGAACGATGCCACCAAGTACACCGCCGTGGTGCGCGGTGAAGTGGCCGCGAACGTCTATGCCGCCGCCTTTGACGTGGCGGTGTCCGACCCGACCAAGGGCGCGGAACTATGGCGGGATCGGCTTAGTGCTGATGAGGAGATGTACCTGTATCAGCTGCTGAACGACGCTCAGTGGCTGGATGCCGCTACGATTGACATCCTGCCCATTATGTACCGCTGGGCGTTTGAACTCAACGGCACCGTTCATTACGTGTCCGAGGACTACACGATGGTGTACGACGGCAAGCGGTATCACGAAAACACGACCGAAGAGCAGGAGTTCTTCGCCGAGGTGTTCCAACCTCGTGATGACTGCACGTATGTGACCCCGTATCCGTCGGCAGATACCACCGCCGACACCACCCAAAAGACCACGACCACGCAGGGGGCAGATACCGACGAGACGGATGTTGCGGTGACGAAGAAAAACTCTTGGCAGTCTTTAGGTCACCCGATGCCCTATGAAGAGGCCTCCAAGGTTTCCGGCGGCTTTTCTTTGGGAAAATATAACCAAAAGAAATTACGGGATTTCTTGAAAGACCTGAAGTGGGACAGCGATGCCCCGTCGAACGAGACCCCGTTGTTCGACGCCTATTTCTCCTTAGATGGTGACACCCGTTATTACGTGTGTTTGGATACCTGGGGAGATTCCGGGTATTTGTACAATGGCGAGAAATATGCCACCCTGCCGGAAGAGCAGTTGGGCGGGTGGGATTTCCTGTTGGCGGATGGCGGCAGCACCATCAAGGGTACCCACGCTCTTTACGGCTATTTTGCCGAATGGAATAAGGCGGAGCGACATTTTGTGCTGGATGTGGTGCAGGCGGACGATGCCGCACTGATCGGCAAGAAAATCCGCGTCAACACGCAGTATTTGTATGGTCGCGGTCTGCCGTACATTGGCAAATTGCTCAAAGGTACCTACGACGGCACGGTGCTGGGCGATACGGTGTACGCCTTGGCCATGAGTGACACAGAGGAGAGCGAACTGGATTTGGATTCCTCTGCTATCGCGCAGAGCGGTACGATCTCGGGAAAGGTCATTTTCGTGACGGATAAGGCCGTACTGCTAAACTGCTACGATAAAGAGCAGTTTGATGTGGTGTGGGTGCGCTATGGCGCAGGGATGAACCCTCAGATGTACGAGGAATACACCGTCGTTTTTGACGGACAGGCAACGGAGACCTATCCGCCTCAGGTGACGGCCCAGACGATGTCCCGGCTTTATTCCACACCGCTGAATAATGATTTTATCAGCGAAGAAAGAGCCATCGAGATCGCGGTGGAATATTGGAATGTCCAACTGGATGTGCCGGACCAAGAGAGTGGATATTACACCACCGTTTACGTGATGGAAAGGCCCACCGCCGATACGCGTCGGTACAGGATGGGTTCTCGTAGGGTGGCTACGCAGGATGGTGAACCCAAAAATTCGGCACTGTTCAACACCATCTATTTGGATGCTGTGACCGGCGAGGCTATCAACCCCGGCGGGAGCGCCTCCGATTCCACCACCTCCGGCACGACGGGGAGCACCACCTCCGCTCAAACGGCTGACCCCAACACCTTTGTTGGCAAGGTGAAGCAGGTAACCGATACGGCTATGCTGATGGAGTGCTACGACAAGGAGAAGTTCACCGAGGTATGGGTAAACTTCAAGAAATGTCCCGACCTGAATCCCCAAGTGGGGGATGAGTACGTGGTAACCCACGATGGCATGGTGCAGGAGATCTATCCGCCCCAGGTGACGGCAGAGGCGATTACTCCGGTGTCGTCCACCCCGACGGCATCCGCCTCATTCACGGGGTATCCCGTTTACGTACCAACCGATGCACCCGCGACGACTGTGCCTACTGTGGTACATGGTCAGATTCCTTCGCCCAAAATAGCTCTGTATTTCGATGGGAGAGATCATGTTTTTGAATACAAAGGAGCGGTGCAGGATGAAGAAACCGGACGCTGGCTATGGGAATACCGCGAACCGATGGAAGTCCATGCACCGGTTTGTATGGTAGATGCTGAAACCGGACGGGTTGCGGAGTTGCGTCAAAACGTTATGTTGGGTATTAATAATGTGCTCACCGATTCGGAAGTGCGCTCGTTCTTTGAGAGTCGCTTTGCCGAAAGTGGTCTTCCTTGGTCTTGCTTTAAAAAAGCAGAGTATACTATCCACGAAACGGGAATGGGAGCACCCACCGCAACGGTGGTTATCCAACTTAATGATACCGGCGATACGATCAAGTGGAGGATTAGTAAGACGGCAGGGACTTGGTTGAGTCGAGTACAAGTCGAGTTAGCCGAGCCTGGAGTTTACCCGGATGTGCTGGATGATTTCTATATTTTTGAACCAGTTGAATAATCATTAAAAAGGAGCCACATTCTGGGAATGTGGCTCCTTTTGGCTTGTTATGACAATTTACACATCCGGTTGTAGATCCAACACGTCTTGAATCATTTGGTCATACTTTGCCAAATCCTCTTCGGTGGGGGCGGTGTGGCGATAGTGGGCGAGATATTCCACGTTGCCGTTGGTGCCGTGGATGGGGGAAACGGTCAATCCCAACACCGTCAGCCCGTTTTCTGCCGCACAGGCGAACAATTCCGCCAACAATCCCGGCAGGGTAGCGGCGGGGTCTTTCAGGATGCCGTTCTTGCCCAGTTCCTTTTGCTTAGCCTCAAACTGGGGCTTGATGAGGGTCACCACCTGACCGCTGTCCTTCAGCACCCGATGGATGGCGGGGTAAATGCGCTTGAGGGAGATAAAGGACACGTCCACCGTCACCATATCGCAGATGGTGCCGCCCAGCTGCTCGGCGGTGAGGTTGCGGGCGTTGGTGCGCTCCAGCACGGTGACCCGCTGGTCAATACGCAGTTTATAGTCCAGAATACCATAGGCCACGTCCACTGCAAACACCCGGCTGGCGCCGTTTTGCAGCAGGCAGTCGGTGAATCCGCCGTTGCTGGCGCCAATATCACACACGGTCAGCCCCGCAGGGTCGATGGCGAAGTGCCCCAGCGCCTTTTCCAGCTTATACCCGGAACGGCTGGCGTATTTTTTGGCCTTTTCCCGGCAGGTGACCACCGTATCGGCGGGCAGCGGCGTACCCGGCTTGTCGGCGGGTACGTTGCCGATCCAGATGCGTCCCTCCATAATGAGGGCGGCGGCGGTGTTCACGTCCACGTTAAGTTGGGTTGCCACCAGTTGGTCGGTGCGGATGGTTTCCATAGGCGTTGCTCCTTAGTTCGTTGTTATGGGACATTATACCACACATACCGAGAACAGAGCAAGTCCCTTTTTGCGCCGGTTACCCCTTTTCGGCAAAATATCCCGCAGGGTTAGGCTATAATACTGCCTAAGGGAAGTGACAGCGGTGACGATTTATGCAGACATTTTATTGGCGCTCAATTGGTGGATAGACTACCTGCTTCTGTTGGGCGTCCGACGGCGGCTGGGCGGCGGTGCCCGTTCGTGGCGGTTGGCGGTGGGGGCTTTGGTAGGGGCACTCACTTGCTTCGTGCTGTTTTTGCCTGCCTTTTCGGTGTGGCTGGACCTGGCCACCAAGCTGGCGGCGGCACTGGTGATGGTGCTGATTGCCTTTCGGTGGCAGGGTTGGCGGGAGTTTGCCCGCCGGGTGCTGTTGCTGTTTGTGCTGTCGGCGGGTTTGGCGGGGCTGTGCGGGGCGGTGTATTTCTTTGTGGCTCCGCAGGGCTTTTACGTCCTCAACGGGGTGGTGTATTACAGCGTCCCGCCGCTGTTGTTGGTGGGGTTTACGGTGCTGTGCTACGGCATTATGTGGCTGTCGGATCATCTGCTCCGCAGAAACGCCCCGATAGGGCATACCTTTCGGATTCGTCTGACGGTGGGCGAGAAACAGGTGGATTTCCCGTGCCTTTACGACAGCGGCAACCATTTGACCGAACCTTTTTCCGGCTATCCGGTGCTGGTGGTGGAGCAGGAGGTGGCAGAACAGTTGCTGGCCGTACCGCCTGCCGAGGATCTGCCGGTGGGCGGCGGCTGGCGGCTGATTCCTTACGATACGGTGGCCGGCGGCGGCTTGCTCCCGGCGTTTATCCCCACCCAAACCGCCCTGGTGACCCCCAAGGGGGAACAGCCTCTGGGGGATTGCTACGTGGCGGTGTGCCAACGTCTGGGACGGGGAGAATACCGGGGCCTTATTGGCACCGCTATGGGCGAACAATTGCGAAAATGGGGTGGCAAGTAGATATGCTTTACAGGTGGATAACCCGCGTGGTTGCGCGGTTTTTACGGTTTCTTGGCGGCGGATCCGTTCACTACATTCACGGGTCGGATGTGCTTCCGGCACCGCTGGATAGCGAGGAGGAACGGGCGGTTCTCTGCCGATTACAGGCGGGGGATGAGTCCGCCCGAGACCTGCTGATCACGCACAATTTGCGGTTGGTGGTGTACATTGCCCGCAAATACGAATCCTCCGGGGTGGGGTTGGAGGACCTCATTTCCATCGGTACCATCGGGCTCATTAAGGCGGTGCGTACCTTCCGTTTGGAGAAAAATATCAAACTGGCTACCTACAGTTCCCGCTGTATTGAAAACGAAATCCTTATGTATTTGCGCAAAAACGCCCAAAAACGGAGCGAGATTTCCATTGACGAGCCGCTCAACGTGGACTGGGACGGCAACGAACTGCTGTTGTCGGATATTTTGGGCAGCGACCCGGATGAGGTGCATCGGGATTTGGAGGCTCAGGCGGAACGCCAGCAGCTGCTGAGTTGCGTTGCGCGGCTGTCTCCTCGGGAGCAGCAGATCATGCACCTGCGGTTTGGTATCTGCGGTCAGCGGGAGCATACCCAAAAGGAGGTGGCGGACCGCCTGGGCATCTCCCAGTCTTACATATCCCGCCTGGAAAAGCGCATTATCCGCCGTCTGCGGGAGGAACTGACCACCGTGGAATAAACAAAGAGCCGATGCACTGCATCGGCTCTTTGTTTAGGTTTTTCGGTGATTGCGCTGATAATCCGTGGGGGTGATTCCTTTGATGGACTTGAACACTCGGGAAAAATACAAGGGATCGTTGAATCCCACCGAACCTGCCACCTCCGCCACCGAAAAGGCGGGGTCGTGGAGCAGGCCGCAGGCCTCGTTGATGCGGTAGGTCTGGAGATAATTGTGGGGGGAAACCCCGAAATCCTGCAAGAATGCGCGGTACAACTGACTGCGGCTGATACCCACGTACCGGGCGATGTCCGATACGCCGATGTCGTTGGCGTAGTTGTACTGGATATACCGCAGGGCGTTGGATACGTAGGTCTGGTGGGGGTTTCCCGCCGGATGCCGGCTGTTCATACGGATAAGGTGTGCCAGCAACAGATACAGGCAACCCGCCATTTCGGCATCGGCGGCGGCGGTGTTGTCGCCGGCATCGGCGATGCGGCGCAACAGCGTGCCGGTCTTGTCCGGGTCGTCACTGGGGATGACCGGGTGGTCGGGGGATAGTCCGGTCATTTTCACCAACCGTCCGGCATCGGTGCCGTTGAACCCCACCCAGTTGTACCGCCAGGGCTGGTCGGCGTCCGCCTGATAGGCCGCCACTTGAGAGGGATAGATGATGAACAGCTGACCGGCTTCCACCGTGTAGGTTTGCTGGTTACAGCGCAAGGTTCCCTTGCCGGACACCACGAAATGAATGATGTAGTGGTCCCGGAGCGCCGGACCCCAGCTGTGGTTGCTGTCGCATTGTTCGTACCCGGTGCTGTACACCGAAAGACCGGTGTTTTCCCGCAACGCATCTTGAAATTGATACCGCTTATTGTCCATATAAGACCTCTCCTTACGTACCGATGGGGTCAGTATACCACAATATGCAACATTTGTCCATATATTTGCCAAATAAAAGGGTTGCACTTTTTGGATAGGTTTTCTATAATAAAAGTAGCAATTTGTCAAAATTTCGGAGAGGGGAAGAATGTTATGTCTGCTGCAACTCTGCTGAACAAAATTCATACCGGCGGTTACGATGCCGCTTTCGCCGCTTTATACGGCGAGGATCAGGTGATGGCCCAGCGCCATCGCTATGCCCACGCGGTAGAGGGCTTTGTGTCCACCTTTGGTGAGGAGGGCGACCTGATGTTGTTTTCCGCCCCGGGCCGTACCGAGATCGGCGGTAACCACACCGACCACAACTTCGGTCGCGTGCTGGCGGGCAGCGTCAATCTGGACGTGATCGCGGTGGTGCGTCCCACCGAGGCGGGGGTCATCCGTATGCAGTCCGAGGGCTATCCTATGCTGTCGGTGGACACCGCCGAGTTGATTCCGGTGGACAGCGAGCAGAACGGCTCTGCCTCTCTGATTCGCGGTACTGCCGCCCGCTTCAGCCAGTTGGACTACGCCATCGGCGGCTTTGACGCCTACGCCACCTCCAACGTGCTCAAGGGCAGCGGCCTGTCTTCCTCCGCCGCTTTCGAGGTGCTGATCGGCGTTATCCTCAGCCACCTGTATAACGACGGCAAGGTCAGCGCCGTGGAGATCGCCCAGATCGCCCAGTCCGCCGAGAACGTGTATTTCGGCAACCCCTGCGGCCTGATGGACCAGATGGCCTCTTCGGTGGGCAACATCATCACCATCGACTTTGCCGACCCGGCGAACCCCATCATCGAGAAGGTGGACGTGGACTTCGCCGCTGCCGGTCACGCTCTGTGCATCGTGGACGTGGGCGGCAACCACGCCGACCTGACCCACGAATACGCCGCTGTCCCCGGGGAGATGAAGGCGGTGGCCGCTTCTCTGGGGGTGAACGTCCTGCGGGAGACCGATATGGACACCCTCATCGCCAACATCGGCAAACTACGTGAGGAGCACGGCGACCGTCCCGTACTGCGCGCCATCCACTTCCTGCAGGAGAACGAGCGGGTGGTGGAGCAGGTAGCGGCTCTGCGTAGCGGCGACTTTGAGGGCTTCAAGAAATTGGTTATCGATTCCGGCAACTCTTCCTTCGAGTATCTGCAGAATGTGTACGCCGCCTGCGACGTGTCCGAGCAGAGTATGTCCCTGGCTCTGGCGCTGGCCCAGCGGGTGCTGGACGACAACGGCGCCTGGCGTGTCCACGGCGGCGGCTTTGGCGGCACCACCCAGAACTTTGTACCTTTGAACAAGCTGGATGAGTTCAAGACTCTTATCGAGCAGGTGTTTGGCGAAGGTTCTTGCCACGTGCTGAACATCCGTCCTTACGGCGGTGTTTGCGTCGACAAAATCGGTTAATAAAATTTTACATAAAAGGAGAAATGTACTATGAAAACCACTCTGTTGATTATGGCGGCTGGTATCGGTTCCCGTTTCGGCGGCGGTATTAAGCAGCTGGCTCCCGTAGGTCCCAATGGCGAGATCATCATGGATTATTCCATCCACGATGCCATCAAGGCCGGCTTTAACAAAATCGTGTTCATCATCCGTAAGGACATCGAGAAGGATTTCCGTGAGATCATCGGCAACCGCATCGAGGCCATCTGCGCCGCCAACGATGTAGAGGTGGGCTATGCTTTCCAGGCTCTGGACGCTCTGCCGGAGGGCTACTCTGTGCCCGAAGGTCGCTCTAAGCCCTGGGGTACCGGCCAGGCTGTGCTGGCCGCTAAGGATCTGCTGACCGAGCCTTTCGTGGTCATCAACGCCGACGACTACTATGGCAAGGTGGCCTTTAAAGAGCTGCACACCTTCCTGGTTAACGAGGCCGACGACACCAAGTTCTGTATGGCCGGCTTCCAGCTGAAGAACACCCTGTCCGACAACGGCGGCGTGACCCGTGGCGTGTGCCAGGTGAACGCCGACAACTACCTGACCGACGTGGTGGAGACCGGTGACATTGTCAAGACCGCTGACGGCGGTGCCGCCACCGGCGATACGGTTCTGGATGCCGAGGGCGCTGTGTCTATGAACTTCTGGGGTCTGACCCCGGCCTACCTGCCTATGCTGGAGGCGGATTTCTCCGCGTTCCTGGACGGCATTGCCGGCAACGAGCTGAAGGCGGAGTACCTGCTGCCCGGTCACATCGGCGACCTGCTGAAGGCGGGCAAGGTGTCTGTTAAGGTTCTGCCCACCCCCGATAAGTGGTTCGGCGTCACCTACGCCGAGGATAAGCCCCTGGTTGTGGAGAGCTTCAAGGCGCTGTACGCCGCCGGCGAATACAACGCCGACCTGTTCAGCGACCTGTAATCCGTCAAAATAGCCAAAAGGCCACCCGTTTCGGGTGGCCTTTTTCTCTTTACTGTTTCGAGCAGGGCGTAGGCTCCCTCTTGAGGGAGCTGTCACGGCGAAGCCGTGACTGAGGGAGTCTGCGTGTTACTCTCTCCGACCTCGCTTGCGCTCGGCCATCTCCCTCGAGGAGGGAGGCTTTCGGGCGGTCGAGGGTCTCGCTGCGGCTCGGTCCACTCGCGGTTCTGACAGTCCACCGGACTGTCATTCATTGCCGCTCGTGTCGCTTCGCTACGCCCGCCCCTACAGACCCGCATTGAGCCGGACAAAGCCTTCCCCTTGAGGAGAAGGGGGACCGCCGAACGGCGGTGGAGGGATTATTATCGGGCGGCAGATAGCCGCCCACACAAACCTGCACCAACCCCAAACCAACCCCGCAGGGACGATGCCCGCAGGGTCCCGCAAACCGCCTCTTGCAATTTTTGCCATCCTATGCTATGATGGATTTGCCAAGCAAAAATCAATAGATTCGTACAGAAGGTATGTGTATTTTTATCTCCGGTAAAAATACAGATGCTCTATTTCTGCATATACTTTTTGTACGATGCTGATTTTTGTTTGGCGACAAGTGGGAGCTATGTATTTTTCGGTGCGTAGCGTCACGCTGCGCACTTTTTTATTTTTAGGAGGTAAAAAGAAATGAAAAGACTGTTGGCAACCATATTTGCTCTTATGCTGTTGGTAACAGCAATTGCGGTGGGCATGTTCACTTTGCCTGCCAGTGCCGCTACCAGCGGAGATTACGAATATACCGTGAAGGGCGGCAAAGCCACCATTACTAAGTACAACGGCTCCGGTGGCGACGTGGTGATTCCCTCCAAACTAGGCGGTTATCCGGTGGTAAAAATCGGATATTATGAAGGAAATTATTATTATGGCATGCCAGATTTGATTGGTGCCTTTTATGATTGCAAAACTTTGACATCAATAACGATTCCTGCTAGTGTAACTTACATCACAGGGTCTGTAGAACCCGAAATGGATGAATATGGTGCCTTTGAGAATTGTATCAAACTGAATAAAGTCAAGTTTTTAGGAAAGAGCACTCAAATTGAGGGCGGTGCTTTTGATAACACAGCGTATTATAAAAACACAAACAACTGGGAAAATGGTGTGCTGTATATCGGAAATAATTTGTATAGAGCGAAGACATCCCTCTCCGGTCATTATGTGGTCAAGTCTGGCACCCATACCATTAGTGATGGAGCGTTTAACAACTGTAAAAAGCTAATTTCAATTACTCTTCCCAAGAACGTTACCAAGATTGGTACCGGTGCGTTTCGCAATTGTACTAAGTTAGAAACAGTGTGGTATACCGGTTCGAAAACTTCCAAGAAAAACTTAACGATTAACGATTTTGTCCTCGTCTATGATGATTTTGATAACTATCGGTACGCTAACTCTGATGCGGGCGCTAACTATGATGTCGTTAATGCCAAATGGCATTATAATACCTGCCCCAGTTCGCACTACTATAGTGGTAAGTGCGATGACTCATGTAATAAGTGCGAGTGGACTCGTGAGGTGAGTGTTTCCCACAAATACAAAACCATAATCAAAAAAGCCACGCAATCCGCTAATGGCTATACTCTGAAACGATGTTCGGTGTGCAAACTGGAAAAAGATAAGACAGTTGTTAACAAAATCTCCAGCATTAAACTTTCCAAAACAACTTATGCCTATACCGGTAAGGTGCAAAAGCCTACCGTGACCATCAAAGACAGCAAGGGCAATAAGATTAGTTCTTCCAACTACACGTTAAAATGGCTCACTAACTGCAAAAGGGTAGGCACACACAAGGTGAAAGTCACGTTTAAGGGTAACTATTCCGGCACCAAGACTCTGGCCTATACCATTGAGCCTACCCTCAAGACGGATATGACCCTGGTCATCCACAAAAATAGAAGCCTTGGTGCCAAGAGTAACACCAAGATTACCTATCTTTCTTCCAACAAAAAGGTGGCAACTGTCAGCTCTAAGGGTATTGTCACCGCGGTCAAAGCGGGTACGGCTTACGTTACCGTCAAGTCCGGCACCATCGCCCACCGCGTGAAGGTGGTCGTACAGAATCCTAAGGTGACCGTTTCTGCTTCCTCTAAGAGTGTGAACCGCAACAAGACCTTGAAGCTCACCGCCAAGAGCAATCTATCCGGCGTCAAGGTCACTTGGTCTATCAGCAACAAGAAGATTGCAAAGGTTTCTGCTAAAGGTGTGGTGACAGGCCTCAGAAAGGGTACGGTGACGGTTACTGCCAAGATTACCTATAAGGGGAAAACGTATAAGGGTACCTATAAGGTGACGGTGAACACCGCCAAACCGGACGTAACCATCACCACCTCCTCCAAGGAGTACATCACCACTTTGGATAAGATTACTATCAATAACTATGGTAGCAAGGCCATCACCATCCTGGCCCGTGGTTCTGTTAAGAACTACATTAACAGTTCCTCCATCAAGTCGATTTATATGTTGAGCAAAGATCGTTCCGATTTCATTATCCCGGCCAAAGCGGGTATGGACATCAAATTGCGCTATAAGGCAGGCGAGGTATGGATTACTCGGGATACCACTTATGTAATCTACTTCGAGTACGACGGCGAGGTGTATTCGCTTACTTATAGCCGCAAAACTGGTAAAAACACCATCAAGCATCATCCCAACGGTTAAAAACCTCGAAAGCCCCGGTCATCGACCGGGGTTTTCCTTTTGCGTTGCGATTTTCATCCACTGTCTAATGTATAAAACATATTCTACTATATTTTTTAAAAAATTTCACAAAAAGGTGTTGCCAAACCCATCCCGATGTAGTATAATCGTACAAGACAAACACGTTTTGTTTAATTTTTTTGTGCAAATTATCCTAATCTGCTGCATTTTGCTGTGAAAATCAGCCAAAGGCAGGGGATAGGTGAACAGAAAGGGCGTGCATCTATGAAAAACTACAACGCAAAAACCATCCGTAACGTGGCTCTGACCGGTCATGCCGGCTCGGGTAAAACGTCGCTGACCGAGGCGATGTATTATCTGGCTTACCAGGCCGACCGTCTGGGCAAGGTAGCGGATGGTAACACGGTTTCCGACTTCGACCCGGAGGAGATCCGCCGTCAGGTGTCGGTGTCCACCTCTCTGGTTCCCGTAGAGTGGAAGAACACCAAGATGAACATTCTGGATACCCCCGGTCTGTTTGACTTTGTGGGCGGTCTGCGTGAGGGCGTCCGTGCCGCCGGTTCTTCGGTCATCGTGGTGTCCGGCAAGAGCGGTCTGACCGTCGGCGCCGAAAAGGCTTTTGCCGCCGCTCAGAAAAAGGGCATCGCCACCATCTTCTTTGTCAACAAGCTGGACCGCGAGAGCGCGGATTTCTATAAAGTGTTTGAGGACCTGAAGGGCAAGTTCGGCCCTATGGTCTGTCCCATGGTCGTGCCCCACGTGGTGGACCACAAGGTAGAGTGCTACGTCAACCTGCTGGAGTACCGCGCTTATACTTATGAGGACGGTAAGGCCAAGCAGGTGCCCATCCCGGATATGGGTCACCGTCTGGAGGGTCTGCGCACCGCTATGAATGAGGCGGTGGCCGAGACCAGCGAGGAACTGATGGAGAAATACTTCTCCGGCGAGGAGTTCACCCCCGACGAGCTGATTAAGGGCATCGCCACCGGTGTTCGCCGCGGCGAGATCGCCCCCGTATTCTGCGGCTCTGCTCAGGAGCTGGAGGCCATCGACCAGCTGCTGACCGGTCTGCTGTGGCTGGCGCCTTGGGCCGAGTCTGTGGCCGGCGAGACCGGCACCGATGCCAATGGCGATCCCATTGAGCTGGAGGTGGACGAGGACGCCCCCGCCGTGGCCACCGTGTTCAAGACCGTCGTTGACCCCTTCGTGGGCAAGATGGTGTACTTCAAGGTCATCCGCGGCAAGGTGGTCCCGGATATGGCGCTGCTCAACAGCCGCACCGGCGAGACCGAGCGCCTGGGCAAACTGTTCTACGTCCGCGGCAAGAAGCAGGAGGAGGCTCCCTTCATCGGCGCCGGCGATATCGGTGCCGTTGCCAAGCTGGTCAATACCGGCACCGGCGACACCCTGTGCGCGCCTTCCTGCCCCGTGACCCTGCCCGGCGTTCCCTTTGATGCTCCTTGCCTGTCTATGGCGGTCAACACCACCAAGAAGGGCGACGAGGAAAAGGTAGCCACCGGTCTGGCCCGTCTGGCGGAGGAAGATCCCACCATCAAGGTGGAGAAGAACGTGGAAACCAACGAGCTGATTCTGTCCGGTATGGGCGAACAGCATTTGGATATCATCGTCTCCCGTCTGAAAGCCAAGTTCGGCGCTGAGGTCACCCTGACCCAGCCGGAGGTGGCCTATCGCGAGACCATCCGCCGCAAGGTCAAGGTTCAGGGCCGTCACAAGAAACAGTCCGGCGGTCACGGTCAGTTCGGTGACGTGTGGATCGAGTTCGAGCCCTGGGAGGGCGAAGAGCTGGTATTCGAGGAGAAGGTGTTCGGCGGCGCTGTGCCCAAGAACTACTTCCCCGCGGTGGAGAAGGGTCTGCAGGACTGCGCCAAGGAAGGCGTGCTGGCCGGTTATCCTCTGGTGGGTGTCAAGGCTACCCTGGTGGATGGTTCTTACCACCCCGTGGACTCCTCTGAAATGGCCTTTAAGACCGCCGCTTCTCTGGCCTATAAGGCCGGTATCGCCGACGCCAACCCCATCCTGCTGGAGCCGGTGATGCACCTGGCGGTGTACGTGCCCCAGGACAATACCGGCGACATTATGGGTGATATCAACAAGCGTCGCGGTCGCGTGCTGGGTATGAACCCCGCCGAGGACGAGCTGACCTGCATCGACGCCGAGGTGCCCCAGGGCGAGCTGGGCGATTACGCGGTGATGCTGCGCTCCACCACCCAGGGCCGCGGTTATTTCACCCTGGCCTTTGAGCGGTATGAGGAAGCCCCCAAGCCGGTGGCAGATAAGGTTATCGCCGCCCGCGCCCAGGAGTAAGACAGAAACCAACATAAAATATCGAAACCAATAGGGAAGAGCCGAGGCATTACGCCTCGGCTCTTTCTTTTGCCTACACCCATGCACCGACTTAACAAGCCCCCCTTGCCTAAAGGTTGATTTCCCCCGATAGCGGGGGAAAATGTCTGCGAAGCAGACAAAAGGGGGGCCGTCTCGCGGCGAGCGAAGGATGTCGCCGTAAGGCGACAGGGGGGATTCAAACGGCTCGCCATACTCCCTCAGTCAAAACATGCGGTTTTGCCAGCTCCCTCCCGGAGGGAGCCTTTTCACCCACCGACCTCACAAGCCTTCCCCTCGGGCGGAAGGGGGGACCGCGGAACGGCGGTGGATGAGGTGGTCGCGGAGCGTACCATTACAACCGGTTTGGATAGACTCCGTAGGGGCGGCAACCTGCCGCCCGCGGGCGAACGTAGTTCGCCCCTACTCTTGCAATTTTGAAAAAACTGTGGTATGCTAATAATTGCCAAACAAATCTAAATATACTGCGCACAGAAGTATGTGTATTTTTATCTCTAGGTAAAAATACAGATGCTCTATTTGCATATACTTTTGTGTGCATGCAGATTTGTTTGGCGACAGTGGAGCTATGTATTTTTCGGTGCGTAGCGACCGCTGCGCACTTTTTTATTTTTTAGGAGGATGCAAAATGAAAAGAAAACTTTTGTCCGTCCTGTTGGCAACGGTGCTGTTGCTGACTTGTATCCCGTTTAGTGCGGTGAGTGCCGCTACCTTGGTGTGGCCTGTCCCCGGGCATAAAACGTTGTCGCAAGGATACCACAATAATAACGCAATCGACATTTCTGACGGAAGCATCGCTAATGCTACCGTAGTAGCTGCTATGGGTGGAACTGTCAGCGGAATATATCTTTGCGGAAGTCAGCATTATGGCAGTATGGGTGACTGCGATGGTTTCGGCACCGGATTGGTTATTCGTGGTGATGATGGTAGAACCTATCAGTACGCCCATATGGCTCCGAATAGCATCCCTGCGAACGTTTATTACGGTGCACGTGTAGCCTCAGGACAAACTATAGGTAAAGTAGGTACTACAGGCAACTCGTCTGGATATCATCTGCATTTCGCCATATCCAATACAGCAAACTACTGGGAAGCAGGTCCTAATCCCGCTAACGAGTCGTATACGGATCAAGTAGCCTCACTTAAAATCAAATACACACAATCTTGTGATTATCGTGTGACCATTCCCGCCAATTATAAACTCACATTGTATTGGTCTGCAACAGATACAACCCCTGCAGAAGTGTATTTATCCGCACAGAGTTCGGCATACACACTTAGGTGTACACAAAAAGTGGTTTTTACTGATTTAAATGTACGGTACAAGTTTACATCGGGTGATGGTTATGTGCTGTACTTTACAGTAACATCGGCTATGTCTGAAGCAGTATATCATTCCTACACAAATAGTTGTGATACTTCTTGTAACAATTGCGGTGACACGCGCAGTGTTACACACTCTTACGCCGCCGCTACCTGCACCAAGGCTAAGACCTGTCAGACCTGTGGTGCTACCAGCGGTTCCGCTTTAGGGCACAGCTACGCAGATGCCACCTGCACTAAGGCTAAAACCTGCACCATCTGTGGTGCTACCAGCGGCTCCGCTCTGGGTCACGACTATGCGGACGCCACCTGTCTCGCGCCCAAGACCTGTAGCACCTGCGGCCACACCGAGGGCGACAAGCAAGACCACGCCTGGAAAAAAGGCACCTGCTCCATCTGCGGTGAAGTGTCGCCCAAGACGTTGAGCATCACCACCCAGCCGAAGAGCGCCACCGCCAACGTGTACGAGTTAATCGTTCTTGCCGTCAGCGCCACCGGTGAAGGGCTGACCTATAACTGGTACGCCAGCGACGTAACGGACAATGGCAAATATTGGCGCTCCGGCACCAAGTTCACCAACATCTACGACATTACGCTGACCCCCGAGCGCATCGGCCGCAAGGTGTACTGCATCGTCACCGATAAATACGGCAACACGGTGAAATCCAAGACCGTTACCATAGGAGTAAATAAGCTCCCCATATCGTTGATGGACATTTCCCTGTCCAAGACCTCCTACACCTACAACGGCAAGGTGCAGAAACCCACCGTTACGGTGTTAGACCCCAAGGGCTATCCCCTGACCAAAGGCACCGACTATACCGTGACCTACTCCGACGAAAGCGTGGATAAGGGCACCTACAAGGTCACCGTCAAGATGAAAGGCAACTACTCCGGCACCAAGACCCTGACCTACAAGATCAACCCCATTGACGTCAGCAAGTGCAAGGTGAGCCTGTCCGCCTCCTCCTACACCTACAACGGCAAGGTGAAAAAGCCCACCGTGACCGTGATCAATCACAAGGGCACCAAACTGAAGAATGTGCATTACACCGTTACCTACGCCACCGGGCGTAAGAACGTGGGCAAGTACAAGGTCACCATCAAGATGAGGGACAACTACTCCGGCACCAAGACCCTGTACTTCAAGATCAACCCCGCCAAGACCACGCTGTCTTCTCTCACTGCTGGTAGTAAGAAATTGACCGTCAAGTGGACCAAGAAATCCACTCAGGTGACAGGCTATCAGATTCAGTATTCTACCAGCAAATCCTTCAAGTCCTACAAGACCAAGAACGTGACCAGTTACAAAACGGCGAGCACTTCTCTCACCGGTCTCAAAGCTAAAACCACCTACTACGTCCGTGTGCGGACCTACAAAACCGTGAACGGCAAAAAAGTCTATTCCGGCTGGTCCACCATCAAGTACAAGAAAACCAAATAAACCAAACAAAACCGCCCCCGAAATTTGAGGGGCGGTTTTCTCTTCCTTTTGTGTAAAATCGGCGGTTTTGTGAAAAATACTTTGTGGGATTTGACAAGACGTTTTTGCAAGAAAATCGTTGAAATGTTGCGTGGTATATGCTATCATAAAGTCATTATGGGGGAGTTTGACGCTGTATGCGTCTTGCTCACAACCAAGAACAACCCCGGACAACCTGTCCGATCATATACAATTGCAGAAAAAACAAGCGTTTATGTTTACTCAAAAGGAGGAATTTCAATGCCTGCTACCTTTGCAGAGGTGCCTGCACAAACCTGGTTAGAAATCGTTATTGGTTTGATAATCGGCCTGGTATTCTTTATGTTCGGTATGAACGTGATGTCCGGCAACCTGGAGAAGATGTCCGGCGGTAAGCTGGAGCGTACCCTCAAGACTGCCACCGGCAACCCCTTCATCAGCATTCTGCTGGGTGCCGCCATCACCATTGCGGTGCAGTCTTCCTCGGCTACCACTGTTATGCTGGTGGGTCTGGTTAACTCCGGTCTGATGACCATGTCCCAGACGCTGTACGTTATCTATGGTGCCAACATCGGTACCACCTTTACTTCCTGGATCTTGTCTTTGTCCGGTATCGAGGGCAATTTGGGCGTAATGATGCTCAAGCCGGAGAACTTTGCTCCCATTTTGGCGCTCATCGGTACCGTGATGGTGATGATGTCCAAAAAAGACCAAAAAAAGAGTATCGGTACCATCTTTATTGGCTTTGCCGTGTTGATTTACGGTATGGAGATGATGGGTAATGCCGTAGGCCCGCTGTCTAAGATCGACCAGTTCGGCGATCTGCTGACCGCCTTTAGCAACCCGTTAGTGTTGCTGCTCATTAGCACCGTCTTCACCGGTATCATCCAGTCCTCTGCCGCTACCATCGGTATCGTCCAGACCTTTGCGATGAATGGTGCTATTTCCAACGGTATCGCCATTCCCCTGGTAATGGGCGCCAACATCGGTACCTGCGTTACCTCTATGATTTCCTGTATCGGCACCAACCGTAACGCTAAGCGCGTGGCGGTACTCCATCTGACGATGAACGTCATCGGTACAGTGGTGTGGCTGGCTGCTTATATGGTGCTGATTGCTTTTGTCCCCGACATTCCTTTCCTGACCGAAAATGAGCAGGCGTCTGCTTTCACTGTGGCAATCTGCCACTCCATCTTTAACGTGCTGACTGCGGCTTTGCTGTTGCCTATGAGCAAGTTGATGGAGAAGATCGCCAAGATGTTGGTACCGGATGGCAAGGACGAGCCTAAGCGCAAGGGTCTGTTCCTGGATCAGCGTCTGCTGAATTCTCCCTCTGTGGCTGTTTCTGAGAGCAACAGCGCCACCATCGGTATGTGCGCCCTGGCTCGCCAGAACGTGCTCCGTGCCATTGGCCTGTTTGCGAAGTATGACGAGCAGGTGGTAGAGGAGATTCGTGCCGCAGAGAAGACTTTGGACGAGAACGAGGATAAGCTGAGCACCTATTTGGTGCAGTTGTCCTCCCGCTCTCTGTCCGAAAAGGATTCCCAGGTAGTTTCCAAGATGCTCCACGCCATCGGCAACTTCGAGCGTTTGGGCGACCACGCTCTGAACCTGACCGGTAGCGCCAGGGAGCTCCACGAAAAGGGCCTGGACTTCACCGACGAGGCTAAAGAGGAGCTGAAGGTGCTGGCGGCGGCTATCCGGGAGATCTTGGATATCACCGACCGTGCCTATGCGGAGAATGACGTAGAGCTGGCCGCTCAGGTTGAGCCTTTGGAAGAAGTGATTGATAACCTGATTTCCAAGATTCGTTCTCACCACGTCCGCCGTCTGCGTCACGGTGAGTGCAGCATTGAGATGGGCTTTGTGCTGTCGGATGCGCTGACCAACTTCGAGCGTGTGTCCGACCACTGCTCCAATGTGGCGGTGGCCATCATCGAGACCGAGCACAACGCCTACGATATCCACAATTACCTCCACGGTATTAAGCACAACAATGAGGATTTTGTCCAGGCGTTTGATATGTACACCGAAAAGTATTCTTTGGCGTAAAGCAAAAAAGTAAGACCCCGTCGGGGGCGAGA
>JAZNSL010000023.1:0-19144 GCA_045591225.1 Acutalibacteraceae bacterium
CCTGCGTCATCGGCAACATGGTTCCGGTGCCCTTTATCCTGCTCTTCATCCGCGCCATCCTCAAATGGATGAAGAAGGTGAAGCATCTGGATAAAATCGCCCTTTGGGTGGAGGGCAAGGCCCACAAGCATTCCCACAAGGTCACAAGATATGCCACATGGGGTCTGGTGCTCTTCGTGGGCATCCCCCTTCCGGGAACCGGCGCCTGGACCGGCGCGCTGATCGCCGCCATGCTGGACATCCCCAAGAAAAAATCCATCCCCGCCATTGCACTGGGCGTTTGCCTGGCCGCGGTGCTGATGGGTGTGCTGTCCCTGTTCTTCAAGGGGCTGTTCTTCTAATCGTACGTACGCAACCTGTAAAGGGGATTTTTGCCATCGGCAGAAATCCCCTTTTTTTGTGGACCAAATAGGGTATGCTAGGAGAAACGGATGCATAAGTATCTATTAAGTGAAAGGAAAGGATTGACACCAATGAAAGATACCACCGTAACCTATCTGCCGGAGGGGGATCTCATCGACACCCCCGAAAACCAAGCCGCCACCGCCACCCTCACCGCCCTGATGCAGGCCAAGGACGAGGGACGTCTTTTAGAAGGACGGGCGGTGCGGTGTGACGTGGACCACAACCTCATCGTCCGCCTGCCCTGCGGCGAGGGCATCATACCCCGAACCGAGGGCGCCGTAGGCATCGCCGAGGGCACCGTCAAGGACATCGTGCTCATCACCCGGGTGAACAAGCCGGTGTGCTTTGTGGTGACCGGCTTTCAGCACACCGAGGCGGGATGCCGCCCGGTGCTGTCCCGCCGTATCGCCCAACAGCGGTGCCGGGAGGAATTCCTCGACCATCTGCAGCTGGGGGACGTGATCCCCGCCCGTATCACCCGCTTGGAGACCTTTGGGGCGTTTTGCGATATCGGATGTGGTCTGCCGGCACTGCTGCCCATAGCAGACATTTCGGTGAGCCGCATACTGCACCCCGCCGACCGTCTGCGGGTGGGTATGGAGATACTGGGGGTGGTTTCCTCTCTGGATAACCACCGCATCTGCCTGTCCCATCGGGAACTGCTGGGCACCTGGGAGGAGAACGCCTCCCGGTTTCAGGTGGGGGAAACGGTGGCGGGCATCGTCCGCTCGGTGGAGCCCTACGGCATTTTCGTGGAGCTGTCTCCCAATCTGGCGGGGTTGGCAGAGCCCCATCCCGGAGTACGGGTGGGCCAGCAGGCGGCGGTGTATATCAAGAGCGTTCAGCCGGAAAAGCTGAAGATCAAGCTGGCGCTCATCGACGCCACCGACAACGACCAGCCACCCGCCCTACCGGAATACTTTATCACCGCCGGGCCGTTGACCCATTGGCGGTATTCCCCCGAAGGGTGCAGTCGAGTGATCGAGCGGCATTTCGACCGGGTGTAAAGAATTTATGAAAATATCCCCGATGGGTTGCAAATCCATCGGGGATTTTGTTATAATAAAAAGAAAGTGAACGAAAGGAGGAATCGGGATGAAACAAAAACTGGCGGCTCTGCTGGCGGCGGTGTGTTTGCTGTGCGCGGCGGTGACCGGCTGCGGCGATGACGGCACCGGCGGCGGATTCCGATTCCTCATCGATGCCGAGCCCAAGGGTCTGGACCCCCAGATGACCACCGACACCCCGGCGGTGACGGTGATGAGCGCCCTGTTCGAGGGGCTGACCCGCCTGGACGGCGACGGCAATCCGATTCCCGCCGCCGCCGATTGGACGGTGTCCGAGGACGCCCTCACCTACACCTTCACCCTCAAAGAGGCCTATTGGACCACCCTGTCCGTCAAGGGTGAGGAAACCCCCTTTGATAACCCCACCCCCGTGACCGCGGCAGATTTCGCCTTTGGTATGGGGCGGGTGCTGGACCCCGCCACCGGCTCGCCGCTGGCCACCGAGCTGTACGGCATCAAAAACGCCAAGGCGGTACACACCGGCAAGAAAAAGCTGTCCGCTCTGGGGGTCAAGGCGGTGGATGCGCGCACCCTCACCATCACCCTGGAACAGCCGGACGACGGCTTTTTGGCTAAACTGGCCTCCACACCCTATATGCCCTGCAACCAAGCCTTTTTCGAATACACCGGCGGGCGGTACGGGTTGGAAGTGAAGCACCTCATCACCAACGGACCTTTCCGTCTGGCGGCCTGGAACCATGACGAAAGCCTGCTCCTCTACAAAAACGAGGGCTACCACGCCGCCGCGGAAATTGCCCCGGAGGCGGTGCGGTTTGTCATCGGCAGTGAAAACCCCGCAGAGGACCTGCAGACCGGTAATCTGGATGCGGCACCCCTGACGGTGGCCGAGGCTACCCGCCTGCAAAACAGCCTGACCGTACAACCCCTGATGGATTCAGTGCGGTGCCTGTGGCTCAACACCGCCGACGGCTACCTCTGCGATGCCAACCTGCGCCAAGCCCTGCGGGACAGCATCGAATGGGACACCGTACGGGAATACCTGTCCACCCTGCCCACCAACCCGGAAACCCCCGCCGACGGGTTTATTCCCCCGGAGGCCACGGTGGGCGGTGAGGACTATCGCCGCGAGGAGAACCGCCTGACCCCAAAAACCAACGCCAAATCCGCCCGCAAGGCTATGAACAGCGGGCTGACCGACCTATACCCCGACGGCACCGGCAAACTGCGGCCGGAGCTGATCGCCGCGGACGACGGGCAGAGCGCCGACCTGGCCCGGTACATCGTCCAGTCCTGGCAGAAAAATCTGGGGATTGCCCCCACCCTGACCCTGTTGCCCCAAGCGGAGCTGGAAAGCCGGGTGAAAAGCGGCAATTTCCAGGCCGCCATCTACACCTACGTTCCCGCAGGGCTCACCGGCGCAGAGAATCTGTGTTGCTTCCTGCCGGGTGCCGCCGACAACTTCACCTCGCTGAACAGCAAGGCGGTGACCGGCGCGGTGAACGCCGCCCTCAAGGGCGGACGGGAGGAGCTGGAACAGGCGGAACGGGCGGTGTACGATGCCTGCGTGTGTCTGCCCCTGAGCTACCCCGCCCGCTACTATGGATTTTATCCCGACGTGGAGGGAATCCTCCTGCGCCCCTTCGGCGGCGGACGGTTCTGCTCCCCGCTGGAATTCCGCAGCGCGAAAAAATATGAATAAACGCAAAAAACGCCGATGCTGACGCATCGGCGTTTTTCTGTTCAGGGAGTAGTAGTTCTCCTTGCGGACCTCGAAATAGGCCTGAGGATGGGCGCAGACGGGGCAGGCGGCAGGGGCCTTTTTGCCCATGACCAGGTGACCGCAGTTGCGGCACTCCCACATGGTCTCGCCGGCCTTTTCAAAGACCTGCTGCATCTCCACGTTAGCCAGCAGTTTGCGATACCGCTCCTCGTGGGTCTTCTCGATGGCGGCCACCATGCGGAACTGGGCGGCCAGGGCGGTGAAGCCCTCCTCCTCAGCGTCCTTGGCAAAGCCCTCGTACATATCGGTCCACTCGTAGTTCTCGCCCTCGGCGGCGGCCTTCAGGTTGGCGGCGGTGTCGCCGATGCCCTTCAGGTGCTTGAGCCACAGTTTGGCGTGCTCTTTCTCGTTGTTGGCGGTCTCCTCAAAGATAGCGGCAATCTGCTGATAGCCCTCCTTCTTGGCGACAGATGCGAAATAGGTGTACTTGTTGCGCGCCTGGCTCTCGCCGGCAAAAGCCTCTGCCAGGTTGCGCTCGGTTTTGGTGCCTTTCAGTTCCATAATAAACAGCCTCCTTTTGGTTTTTTTGGTGTACTTTTAGTATACCCACTCTTTCCAGAAAATTCAAGTGGTTTTTGCGGAATTTTCGGGACGGTCTTGTCACCCTGCCCCGGATTATGGTATAATGGAAAAAACACGCCCTTGGAGGAATCTGCTATGAGCCTGACCCTAAAACCCATCGCCCACATCCGCACCGATTTCGGCACCAAGTTCGGCGTGCCCCGCCAGAGCGGTGTGGTGGAGGACATCATCGCCCGCATCGTGTTCTGCCCGGAATACCGCAACCCGGACGCCCTGCGGGGGTTGACGGATTTCTCCCACCTGTGGCTGGTGTGGCATTTCTCCCAGGTGAAGCAGGAGGGCTGGTCACCCACGGTGCGTCCGCCCCGGCTGGGCGGTAACATCCGTATGGGTGTGTTTGCCACCCGTTCCCCCTACCGCCCCAACCCCATCGGGTTGTCCAGCGTACGGCTGGTGGCGGTGGATCTGGACACCCCCGAAGGTCCGGTGATCACCGTGGCGGGCGCGGACCTGATGGATGGCACCCCCATCTTTGACATCAAGCCCTATCTGGCCTACACCGACAGCCACCCCGAGGCCGCCGGCGGGTTTGTGGCGGGGCTCACCGACCGGGCGGTGCAGGTAAACTGCCCGGAGAAACTGCTTGACCCCCTGCCGGAGGACACCCGCCGCAGTCTGTTGGCGGTGCTGGGGCACGACCCCCGCCCCACCTACCAAAACGACCCCCAGCGGGTGTACGGTATGGATTTTGCCGGGTACAACGTCCGCTTTACGGTGGCGGACGGGGTGCTGACCGTCAAGGAAATTCTGTAAATTTGTCGGTTTGGGTTGCATTGTGACGAATCTTATGCTATAATCTGTAATTGTGAACAAATTGTTAACCAAACCCCCTTCAAAGGAGGCTGTTTATGCTGTTCGATCGTGCCGACGGTAAACTGCTGCGCCACTCCGACCCTATGTACCGGGTGGTGGCCCATATTATGAAAAAACGTAGCGATGCTATGAACTCCATCACCCTGGACATTCCTCTGGAGCCTATTGAGAAATACATCCGCCAGAAGAAGAAAGAGGGTGTCAGCCTCAGCCACATGGCGGTGATTATGGCGGCCTTTAACCGCACCCTGTGCGAATACCCCGCCCTCAACCGCTTTGTGGTGAACAAGCGCATCTACGCCCGCAACGAGATCGCCATCGGTATGGTGGTGCTGAAAACCGGTGCCACCGGCGCCGAGACCATGAACAAGATCTATCTCCAGCCGGAGGACACCATTCTGGACGTGAACCGCCGCATCAACGAATACGTGGAGGCCAGCCGCGACCTGGCGGACGAGAACCCCACGGACAAAATCATTAAGGTGCTGGTGGGTCTGCCCGGTCTGCTGCGGGTGGGCGTGAGCATCCTGAAATGGATGGATTGGCACAACATGCTGCCCAAGGCCATCATCAAGGCCAGCCCCATGCACAACACCATGGTGTTCACCAACCTGGCCAGTATCCGCACCAACCACATCTATCACCACGCCTACGATTTCGGCACCACCAGTCTGGTGATGGCCGCCGGCAACACCCGTGAGGTGCCCCGCCGCCTGCGCAGTGGCGAGATCGTCCACGAAAAGTGCCTGCCCATTGGCTTGGTGATGGACGAGCGTATCGCCAGCGGCTATTATTTCTCCCAGTGCTTCCGCCGGATGAAGGAGTATTTCAAGAACCCCGCCCTGCTGGAAGAACCCCCGGAGAAGATTGTCACCGACCCGGAGATTTAAGGAATACAAAAGCCTATGCAACCAATGGTTGCATAGGCTTTTTTGTTTAGGATGAACAGTAAAACCCTAAGGCTTGATGGGGTTTTGGTGTTTACTCCACCACGACGATGCCGTCGTCCTTGATGGTGATGGTCATACCGTCCTTGACGTAGTCCAGGAATTCCTCGCCCAGGCTATCCACCACCGGCATCTGCACCTCCGGCAGCCACACCGACGCCAGAATGGAGCCGGCGGCGGCAAGGGAATCAATGGGCTGGGAGAACAGCATACAGGCGGGCTGGCGGTTCATGGCGCAGGCGCAGTACAGCACCAGACCGCCGGTGGTGGAGCCGATGGTCTGGGGCAGGCATACCGCCTTGCCCGCCAGCTCCTTGCCGTGGAGGTCGGGGTTGTTCTGGTCGCCGCAGGTGGCCTTTTTATCGCCGAACTGCAACGCACCCTGCAGGGAAGCCAGGGTGTTGAAGCCGCCGTGGGACACCACGGCAGGGGCACTCACGGTGCCGGGGGCAACCACGCGTCCTTTAAACTCTTTCATCACTTGTTGCCTCCCTTCGTAATCTTGTGGAGAATCTCCGCCTCGGTGTAATACCGGGCAGTGGTGTAGGTGCGCAGCTTGTTACTGCTGGTCATCACCGGCATACTCTTGCACAGAGGATTGTTCATATACATCAGCGGGCAGATATAGGACAGGATCACGCCGGTCTTCTCCAGACGGGCGGCGTACTCGGTCTTTTCAAACTCCGCCTTCACCGCCGGGGCGGTGGTGAACACGGTGGGGATCAGCACCTTTTTGTTGCCGGCCTCCGCCAGACCCTGCTCCACCGCCACGGTCCAATCCTTTAACTGCTGCAGGCTCATATGGGGACAACCCACAAAGCACAGTTTCGGCTTCGCATCGGGGTTTTTCCACATCACGGGATAGGCGTTCTTCACCCGCTCCAGCTCGGCATCGTCGATGACGTACACCCGGGCGGTGTCGGTAATCAGCCCACCGCCCTGCTCCTTGGCCCCGGGGGTCAGACCGTCGATGTGGTACAGACCCACCGCGCCGTTAGAGGCGGTGGCGGCGCCAAAATCTTTCAGATAGGCGCAGGCCTCGTCGGTCAGGTCGTGGCCCAGCCACTTATCCAGACCCATCACGTAGGGCACGTCCTCCATCACCTTCATACCGATGGCGGAGCCCAGGAGCTGGGCCTCGGGTTTCTCCGAGGTTTCCACCTTGACGATCCAGGTGGCGCGGCGCCCCTCGTCGGTCAGCAGACCGAAATGGGGCACGTAGCCGGCGATGGAGCCCATAATGTCCATAATGCCGGAGTTGCGGTTGCACCGGGCGCCCAGCACCGAGTTGGCGTACACCACGGCGGAGGACTCTGCCCAGGAGAGCACGTCACCCATCTTGGGGGTGTTGCCCACCTGGTCCAGATAGCAGGCGCAGGTAAAGGCGTTGTCGTTCATTAGGCCCAGTTCCTTTAACTGCTCCTCATAGGAGCCTTGGGTGGCGTACATGATCTTATTGAAAATGAGGTTCTGCAGGAAGTTGGCGGGGACGTTTTTGTCCACGGGACGGGGGTCAACCGAGAATTTCTGCTGAGAAACGGCGCCGTCGTCAATCAATTTCTGCATCAAATCGAACACGGGGGTCATCATTTTCAGGCCAAAAGAGGTCACCAGATGGTTGTACTCCGAGGTCACCGGCACCATCTTGTCGGCGCCGAAGGTGTCGCCGTACATCACGAGGGTTTTCCATACTTTCGCCATGGTTTCACCCTGAGAGCCGTTGAGTATGGCCTGTTGCTCGTCGGTTAAGAACATACTATCATCCTTTCTGTCAATGAGGAATGAGCAATGAGTAATGAGAAATTAGCGTAGTTTCTACGGTAACGCAGTTGCTGCCCCCATTCCTCATTTCTCATTACTAATTATTAATTAGATCTTCATCGCCACGTCCCAGGCCTGCCAGATAACGGTGCGCAGGTTGCCCACCTTATCTGCATCGCCCACCACGTGGACGTGGGCGGATTTCTTGGCCACCGGGGCGGGGATATAGCCCACCGACAGAATCACGTCGTCGGCGTCGATGTGGGCGACGGTGCCGTCGGGATTGGTAACCGAAACGCCGTGCTCGGTGATGGCGTTAAGCCGGGTCTCCAGATGCACCTCCACCGCGTTGGTCTTAAAGAAGTCCCGCAGATAGCTGGTGTTGGCCAGCGGCACACCGCTGCCGTGCATCAGGTCGTCCTGCATCTCCACGATCACGGGAGTTTTGCCCTGCAGGTACAGGTCGTAGGCAATCTCACAGCCGGTGAGACCGCCGCCCACCACCACGACCTTATTCCCTACCTGCTTATTGCCCAGCAGGTAGTCCACCGCCTCCACGGCGGTGCCCGCGCCGGTAATGGGCAGACGGCGGGCGGTGGCACCGGTGGCCACCACCACCTCGTCCGCGTTCAGGGCGGACAGGTCGTTGACCTCGGTGTTCAGCTTGATTTCGATGGGGTATTTGGTCATCTCCCGGCGATACCAGGCAATCAGCTCTTTATCCTTTTCCTTAAAGGAGGGAGCGGCGGCGGCGATAAACACACCGCCAAGCTGACCGCTCTTTTCGTACAGGGTCACGCTGTGACCCCGCTTGGCGCATACCAGGGCGGTCTCCATACCGCCGATACCGCCGCCGATAACCGCCACCTTCTTCTGCTTCTTGGCAGGGGTGAGGTGGTATTTCTTAGACTGCATGGTCTGGGGGTTCAGGGCGCAACGGGCCAGACCCATGGTGTCGGTCAGGTCCTGGCTGTTGGCGTGACCCTTGGCGGAGGAGAAGTTAAAGCAGCCGGCGTGACAGCAGATACAGGGCTTGATGTCCTCCAGGCGGTCCTCAATCAGCTTGGTGATCCACTCCGGGTGGGTGAGGAACTGGCGGGCGATACCCACGGCGTCGATGCGGCCCTCGGCCACCGCCTGAGCGCCTACCTCCGGCTCCATACGGCCGGCACACACCACCGGGATGTCCACGAACTTCTTGATATGCGCCACGCTGTCCAGGTTGCAGTTTTGGGGCATATACAGAGGCGGATGGGCCCAATACCAGGAGTCGTAGGTGCCGTTGTCGGCATTGAGCATATCGTAGCCCGCATCCTGCAGGTACTTGGCGGCCTTTTCGGATTCCTCCATATTGCGGCCCTTTTCCTCATACTGCTCGCCGGGCAGAGCGCCGTAACGGAACTCCTTGACCTTGGATTCCACGCTGTAACGCACCGACACGGGGAAATCCTCGCCGCAGGCACCCTTGATGGCCTGCACCACCTCCACGGGGAAACGATAGCGGTTCTCAAAACTGCCGCCGTATTCGTCGGTGCGGTGGTTGGTCAGCTCCATGGTGAACTGGTCCAGCAGATAGCCCTCGTGTACCGCGTGGACCTCCACGCCGTCCACGCCGGCATCCTTACACAGTTTCGCGGTCTTGGCAAAGGCCTCGATAATCTCGTGAATCTGCTCCTTGGTCATCTCGGGGGTGATGATCTCCGGGTCCCAGCGGCTGGGCAGCGGACTGGGCGAAGCCAGCTCGTGGTTGGTGTCGATGACCGGCTTAATCAGTGCCCGGGTGAACTTATTCTTGTGCAGAGGACCCACCAGATCGGTGATGGCCCAGCTGCGACCCATACCGGCGGTGAGCTGGATAAACAGCTTGGCGCCGGTCTTATGGATCTCGTCCATAAACTCTTTCAGGTCCTCAAACATCTTGGGGTTCTGCCACAGCCACTTACCCCAGAAGGTATCCCGCAACGGGGCAATGCCGGGGATAATCAGGCCCACGTTGTTCTTGGCCCGCTCCAGGAAAAAGGCGGCGGCCTCTTTATCAAACTTACAGCCGGTCAGCTCAAACCAGCCGAACAGCGACGTACCGCCCATAGGGCACAGCACGATGCGGTTTTTAATCTCCACGTTGCCGATCTTCCAGGGGGTAAACAGGGATTCGTATTGCTTATCCATATTGGTGCTCCTTTCAAAAACGGGACAGAACCACCGGTTCTGTCCCGTATTGCGTTTTTCTTACCGTTCCTCGCGGAAATAGGGCAGACCCAGCGCCGCCGGGGGCTGATGCTCCCGCTTTTTGCGCATGCTGGTGATGATCAGCACGATGATGGTCACCACGTAGGGCAGCATATTGAACAGGGTCTGGGTATCCTCACCCATAGGCATACCGAACTTGTCCATATAGAAGGTCAGGTTGCACAGCATACCGAACAGGAAAGAGCCGATAATCGCCATCACCGGCTTCCACAGGGCGAAAATAACCAGGGCAATGGCCATCCAGCCACGGTCGCCAAAGGCGTTGTTGGACCACACGCCGTCGGCGTACACCATTACGTACTGCAGACCGCCCAGACCGGCAATGGCACTGCCGATGCAGGTGGCTAAGTACTTATAGCGGGTGACGTTGATGCCGGCGGCATCGGCGGTGGCGGGGTTCTCGCCCACCGCCCGCAGGTTCAGACCCACCCGGGTGCGGGTCAGCACCAGGGAGGCCACCACCGCCACCACAATAGCCAGATAGGTCAGGAAATCGTGGGACAGCAGAATCTGTCCGAACCAGCCCAGTTTTTCCCAACCGGGAATACCCAGATGGAAGAATTTCATAGTCCGGGTCAGGGTGACGTTGGGCAGGTCGCTCTCCACCAGTTTCACCAACGAGCCGCCGAAGAAGTTACCCAGGCCCACACCGAAGGTGGTGATGGCCAGGCCGGTAACGTTCTGGTTCACACGCAGGGTGACGGTGAGGAAGCTGTACAGCAGACCCATCAGCACCGAGCCGACGATGCAGGACAGCAGCGGAATCAGCACCGCCAAAACGGGGTTCATCGCATCGCCATAGGCGCTCTCGTACAGGAAAGAGCCGATAACGCTGCTGATACCACCCACGTACATAATGCCGGGGATACCCAGGTTCAGGTGACCGGATTTCTCGGTGACGATCTCACCGGTGGCACCGTACAGCAGCGGCACCGCCAACGGGATGGAGGTGCTCAGGTAGGAAACAAATGCAGAGGACATCATACGGCGGCACCTCCCTTCTTGTTATAACGGATACGGATCTTATACCGAATAAAGAACTCGCAGGCCACCAGGCACAGCACCACAACACCCACCATCATATCGGCATAGGCGCTGTTGAGGAAATAGCGGTCCGCCACACCGGCGGCGCCAATCTGCAGGGCGGAAACCAGCAGGGACATCGCCGCAATGATAAAGGGGTTGAACTGACCCAGCCAGGACACCATAATGGCGGTAAAGCCCTGACCGCCCACGGTGTTTTCGTTGATGGAGTGGTCGGTGCCCGCCACCAACAGCATACCGGCGATACCGCAAATGGCGCCGGAGATGATCATGGTGCGGATAACCACCTTTTTGACGTTGATACCGATGTAACGGGCGGTGTTGCGACTCTCACCCACCACCGACAATTCGTAGCCCTGCTTGCTGTACCGCAGGTAGATATACATCAGCACGGTCAGCACCACCACCACCAGCACGTTCAGCAGATACTGCAGACCGCCGATGACCGGCAGAGCGCCGGTGGAAACGGGGGTAATGACCTTAGAGCTGCCGCCATAGACGAACTTGCTGTACCACACCAGCTGGGTGGCCACGTAGTTCATCATCAGGGTGAACAGCGTTTCGTTGGTGCCGTAATGGGCGTGGAACAGGGCGGGGATGAAGCCCCACAGCGCACCCGCCAGGATGCTGACCACGATCACCACCGGTACCAGCACCGCCTCCGGCAGGATGCCGCCGAACTCGATCATACAATACATCGCGGCCAGACCGCCGAACAGAGCCTGTCCCTCGGCGCCGCAGTTCCAGAATTTCATCTTAAAGGCGGGGGTCAGCGCCAAAGACAGACACAGCAGAATGGCGGTCTTTTGCAGGAAGCCCCACAGCTGGGTGGCCTTGCCACCCTCGAACAGACGACCGAACAGACTGAATTTCAGCCGTTCCATTACGTCGCCAAAGGTCACCGCTTTACCAAAAGAGGTGTTGCACAGGGCGGTGAGCACCAGCGACATCACCAGAAAACCCAACAGAATCGCGGCTAAGCGGATCAGCCACGCCTGCCAGCCGGGCATATCGTCCCGCTTGGAGATGTGAATCAGAGGTTCGTGGTGTTTTTTGATTTTCTCTGTCTTAGCCATTGTCCGAACCTCCTTCCACGGTCATAGCCTCGGTTTTGGTCATCAGCAGACCGATCTCTTCCTTGGTGGCGGTGCGGGCATCCACCAGACCGGTGATGCGTCCGGAACCAATAACCAGAATGCGATCACACAATTCCAACAGCACGTCCAGGTCCTCGCCCACGAAGATGACCGCCACACCCTTTTCCTTCTGCTGGTTCAGCAGGTTGTAGATGGTGTAGGAGGAGTTGATGTCCAGGCCGCGGACGGGATAGGCCGCCATCAGCACGGTGGGAGAGGCCGCGATCTCACGGCCCACCAGCACCTTCTGCACGTTACCGCCGGACAGACGGCGGACGGGGGTGGAAGCACCGGGGGTGACCACCTCTAGATCCTCAATAATCTTCTCCGCCAGATCCCGGGGGGCTTTCCGCTCCAGGAACAGGCCCTTGCCCTTTTGATAGCTGCGGAGCATCATATTGTCCACGATGTCCATATTACCCACCAGACCCATACCTAAACGGTCCTCGGGGACGAAGGACAACCGCACACCCAGTTCCCGAATCTGCAGGGGGGTCTTGGTGCCCAGGTTATCCATTTTACCGGTTTGGGGGTTGGCGTACAGCACCGCGCCACTATCCAGCTTTTGCAGGCCGGCGATGGCCTCCAGCAGTTCCCGCTGGCCGGAGCCGGCAATACCGGCAATACCCAAAATCTCGCCGGCGTGGGCGGTGAAGGACACGTCGTCCAGCACCTTGACACCCTCCCGGTTGGAGCAGTTGATGTGGTGTACCTCCAGACGGGGTGTGGGGTCCACCGGGTCGGCGCGGTGGATGTTCAGCTCCACCTTTTTGCCCACCATCATCTCGGTGAGGCTGGTTTCGTCCGCCTCGGCGGTGTTGACGGTGCCCACGTATTCGCCCTTGCGCAGTACCGCTACGCGGTCGGACAGGCTCAGCACCTCGTGGAGTTTATGGGTGATGATGATGATGGCCTTGCCATCGTCCCGCATACGGCGCAGGACCGCAAACAGTTTTTCGGTCTCCTGAGGGGTCAGCACCGCGGTGGGCTCGTCTAGAATCAGGATGTCCGCGCCACGGTACAGCACCTTGATGATCTCCACCGTCTGCTTCTCGGACACCGCCATATTGTAGATCTTCTCTTTGGGGTTGACCTCAAAGCCGTAGCGACCGCAGATGTCTGCCACCTGCTTTTCCGCCTCTTTCAGGTCGTATTTGTCCTCCAGGCCCAGCACGATATTCTCGGTGGCGGTGTACACGTCCACCAGCTTGAAATGCTGGTGAATCATACCGATCTTGTAGTCAAAGGCATCCTTGGGGCTGGCGATGACCACCTCTTCCCCATCGATGAAGATCTGACCCTCATCCGGGAAATAGATACCGGAGATCATATTCATCAGGGTGGTTTTGCCGGAGCCGTTCTCGCCCAGAATGGAGAGAATCTCGCCCTTGTTGACCGTCAGGTTGACGTTCTTGTTGGCCACCACACTACCAAAGGTTTTGGTGATGTTTTTCAGTTCAATAGCCGCTTTTGCCATTGGGTTACCTCCTTTTCTGCAATGCTCAAGGCTGTGTTGTCGGGCACAGCACACCCTTCGGCACTGGGTGTTTTAAAAACGGGGTAAGGCGGAGCCCACCACGGGGCTCCGCCTATATCCGATTTTCTGATTAACGAAACAACGATCTTTGTTTCTATGTAACCGCTGAGTGCAACGGGTTGTGATTATCGATGAGTTGGATTTTTGTCGGTAATTGGCTAAAAACGCAGGTAATACGGTATGTATTGCCGCGTGTTTTGGCCTTTTCCGGCGGAAATCCGGCCACCGAGAATGGCAACCAAGGCGCAATCAGTGGTTACGCCATATTAGCCGTAGTTACGGTCCAGCAGGGTGATGCCGTCGATCTCGATATCGAAGTAGGGACCGGAACGATACTTGGACTCCTCGAAGATGCCATCGGTGATGACCTCGGTGTCCTTCTCGTAGTTGGCGTCGGTATCCACGTCAGCCTGATAGCTCTCCAGCTTCTTGCCGCCCACGGTGAAGTTGGCGGTGTCGAACACCTGCAGCTCGCCGGAGACGATCTGAGCCTTAACCTCTTCCAGCTTCTCGGCGGTGCCGGGAGCCACGGAAGCGCCCAGGTTGGTCAGAGCCACAGCGCCGTTCTCGATGGTACCGGCCCAGTCGGTGTCGATGGCGGCACCATTCTTAACCTGAGTGATCATATATTCGAAGTAGGGAGCCCAGTTGATGCGGGAGGAGATCAGCCAGGTGTTGGGGCAGGCAGCCTCGGTAGAGCCGTTGTAGGAAACGTTGGGAACACCGGCAGCCTCGCAAGCGGTGGGAGCGCCCATAGAGTCGGCGTGCTGAGAAATCAGAACGCAACCGCCGTCGATCAGAGCCTGAGCGGCCTGCTTCTCCTTGGTCTCGTCGTACCAGGAACCGGTGAACTTAACGTCCATGGTGACCTCGGGAACGATGGACTTGGCACCCAGATAGAAAGAAGTGTAGCCGGAAATAACCTCGGCGAAGGTGAAGGCGCCAACGTAGCCCATCTTGGCCTTGTCGGCGGTGATCTTGCCAGCGTCGATCATCTCTTTCAGCTTCATACCGGCAACCACACCGGCCAGATAACGGCCCTGATAGATGTGGGCAAAGGCGTTGTGGAAGTTATCCAGACCGGCGGTGTGAGCCTGAGTACCGGTGGCGTGGCAGAACTGCACCTCGGGATACTCCTCGGCGGCCTTCATCAGGAAGGACTCGTGACCGAAGGAGTCGGCAAAGATGATGCTGCAACCCTCAACCTCCACCAGCTCGATGGCGGCGTCGTAGCACTCGTTGGACTCGGGGATCTGGGTCTTCTGAACCATCTCCACGCCCATATTCTCGCAGGCGAGCTTAGCGGCGTCGATGAAGTTCTTGTCGTAGGTAGAGTTCTCATCGTGCAGGAAGATGAAACCAACCTTCAGCTCCTCGGCGGGAGCCTCCTCGCCTTCACCGGCGGGCTTCTGGGTGCCACCGCAGGCAACCAGAGAGAAGAGCATCAGTACGGACAGGAGTAATGCCAGGATCTTTTTCATTTTGTTTTCCTCCAAACAAATTATATTTACCGCTCTCCGGCGGTTAGGTACGTTGTCAGTCCTCGACAAAGACGAGCTCTCCGGTCTCGTCGTTCATGGATGCCACCCGGGCCAGAGACTCGATCTGCAGGCCGGACGCCCGCAGGTCGTCGGCGCCGTGCTGATAGGCCTTCTCTATCACGATGCCGGCACCCGTCACCTTGCCGCCGGCCTGCTCCACCAGATTCATCAGGCCCTTCAGCGCCTCGCCGTGGGCCAGGAAATCGTCGATGATCAGCACGTTTTCACCGGCCTTTAGGTAATCCTGGGTCACCAGCACGGTGTTGACGTTGCCGTGGGTGTAGGATTTCACCGGGCAGGTGTACACCGAATCCGGCAGGTTGGACGACTTGGACTTTTTGGCGGACACCAGCGGAACGCCGTATTTCTGCGCCACCAGGGTGGCGATGGCGATGCCGGAGGCCTCGATGGTGAGGACCTTATCCACCGGCTTATCCCCGAAACGAGATTTGAATTCCTCCGCCAGTTTCTCCATAAACAGGATGTCCATCTGGTGGTTGATGAAGCTGTCCACCCGCAGTACGTTGCCGGGGGCAACCTTGCCATCGCGGCGAATGCGATCCTCCAAAAGTTGCATAAACGTCCTCCTAAACAGAAAAAGGCAGAGATGGGTGCCATCTCTGCCAAATCCATTTCCGGGGAGATCCCCGTCGATAGGCCGGTCCTTTACGGTGACCGGGTAGAGACGTCAAAACCCTATCTTTTGACTTATATCGACTGTTTTCTTATATTAAACCCATTATACTGCTAACCCGCAGGAATGTCAATGCAACCGATGGGATAAAAGCAAGAAATTTGCAGATTTTTGGGGCGATTTACTCGCCCTGCCGAAAGGCGAACAGCCGCTGACCCAGATAGTTGAAGCCGGTGAACAGCACCATACCGGTGAGCATCGCCACATTGTCCTGAACGGTGGCAGAAACCCCGGACAGCGCCCACCGCATCAGCGGCTCGGCGATGCCGTAGGCCAGGGCGTAGCACACCGCGATGTTGGCCGCAAAGCGGACGACCGGACGCCAGCCCTTTTCGGTGTTTTGAAAGGTGAAGTACTTGTTGAGGAAATAGCTGAGGATGCTGGTGAGGAAGTAGTTGGCGGCGGATGCAGGCCAGTAGGGTACGTGGGCCAGGTTATACAGCCCGAACATAATGGCACTGCCCACCAAGGTGTTCACCACCCCCACCAGCAGGAATTTCCACAATTTTGCATCCATTAACGACAGCAGTTTTTTCATAATCTCACCTCGCACGTATACGGGTGTATTATACCACGGCTGTCGAAAGAGGTCAAGGGCGTGGTGCAGATCAGGTGCGTGGACGTAGGGAACGGATTTATCCGTTCCGTTTCGCTCTGCGACCACCTCATCCGACCTCGCTCCCGCTCGGCCACCTTCCCCTCAAGGGGAAGGCTTGTTGGGTCGGTGGTGGGAAAGGCTCCCCTGTGCAAGGGGAGCTGTCCGAGCGAATGCGCGGACTGAGGGGTTGTTTAAGGTTTGTGCGTCCCTTGTGACAATCCCTCCACCGCCGTTCGGCGGTCCCCCTCCCTTTACAAGGGAGGCCTGTTTGGTGCGTAGGCTCCCTCCGGGAGGGAGCTGGCAAAACCGCAGGTTTTGACTGAGGGAGTATGGCGATCCGTGTGCAGAGAAAACTCCCTCAGTCTTTTCTGCGGTTGACACCGCAGAAAATCCACCTCCCTCAAGAGGGAGGCTTACCAGACCGGTGCGTGAAAAGGCTCCCCTGTGCAAGGAGGCTTGCGGGGTCGGTGGGTTATCTCCATCCACGAAAAAAGAGCCTACCCGATTTCGGGTAGGCTCTTTCTCAATGTTTGTCTTACTGCGAAATTACAGCAGCTCGATGATGGCCATCTCGGCGGCGTCGCCGCGGCGAGCGCCGGTCTTGATGATGCGGGTATAACCGCCGTTACGCTCAGCATACTTGGGAGCGATCTCATCAAACAGCTTCTTGCAAACGGACTCCTTGGTCACGAAAGCCATTACCTGACGCTTGTTGTGCAGGGTGGGCTCCTTGGCGATGGTGATCATCTTCTCAGCCATAGAACGCACGTCCTTAGCGCGGGTAACGGTGGTCTCGATCTTGCCATTCTCCAGCAAGAAAGTAACCATAGCGCGCAGCATAGCCATACGGGAGGCAGTAGGTCTGCCTAACTTTCTGGTACCGGGCATGGATATTCACTCCTTATCTTCTCCGTCCGATGTGGGACGTGGGATTATTCTTCGTCGTCGCGCAGGGCCAGGCCCAGGGACGCCAACTTGTTGATAACTTCCTCCAGAGACTTGCGTCCCAGGTTACGCACCTTCATCATATCGTCCTCGGTGCGGTTGATCAGGTCCTCAACGGTATCGATGCGGGCTCTCTTCAGGCAGTTGAAGCTACGCACAGAGAAATCCAGCTCCTCGATGGTCATGCTCAGAACAGAGCTCTGAGCCTCGTCGTTGGACTTGACCAGGATGGGGTTGCCATCCATAGCGTCGGCGGACAGGTCCACGAACAGGTTCAGGTGCTCGGTGAGCACGCGGGCGCCCAGGGCGACCGCCTCCTGCGCGCACAGCACGCCGTTGGTCCAGACCTCCAGGGTCAGCTTGTCGTAGTCGGTGATCTGACCGACGCGGGTGTTCTCCACAGTGTAGTTCACCTTCATCACAGGGGTGTAGATGGAATCCACCGGGATCACGCCGATGACCGGGCTCAGCAGCTGCTTGTTACGGTCGGCGGGCACATAGCCGCGACCCTTATCCAAGGTCAGCTCCATAGACAGCCGGCCACCCTCGCTGAGGGAGGCAATGTGCATATCGGGCACCAGAATCTCCACCTCGCTGTCGCACTTGATGGAGGCGGCGGTCACCTCGCAGGGACCCTCGGCCTCAATATACACGGTCTTGGGACCCTCGCCGTTGATCTTGGCGATGAGACCCTTCACGTTCAGGACGATTTCGGTGACATCCTCTTTCACACCTTCGATGGTGGAAAACTCGTGGAGGATGCCGTCGATCTTAATGGAGGTTACTGCCACGCCGGGCAGAGAGGACAGCAGAACACGCCGCAGGCTGTTGCCGATGGTGGTTCCGTAACCCCGCTCCAGGGGCTCCAGCACAAACTTGCCGTAGGTGCCGTCAGAGGCCAGATCCAGAGCTTCGATCCGGGGCTTTTCGATTTCGATCATACAAAAACCCTCCTTATTATAATGTGTTGCCGCAGACGCCGCCGGACAGCGGACGTCTGTGCAGTAAAATACGGATTATCGCGGGTGTGACTCCGATTACTTGGAGTACAACTCGACGATGAGGGTCTCCTCGATGGGCAGATCGATGTCCTCGCGCTTAGCCAGGGCAACCACCTTGCACTCCAGGTTCTCCTTGTTCATATCCAGCCAAGCGGGGACCGGTCGAGCGCTATTGGCCTCAACGATGGCCTTGATCTTCTCCAGAGAACGGCTCTTCTCACGAACGGAGATCACCATACCCGGCTTCACCAGGAAGGAGGGGATGTTGACAGTACGGCCGTTAACGGCGAAGTGCTTGTGACCCACCAGCTGACGGGCCTCGGCACGGGAAGAAGCCAGACCCATACGATAGACAACGTTGTCCAGACGGGACTCCAGCAGAGTCAGCAGGTTTTCACCGGCGGCGCCGGGCATCTTCTCGGCCAGCTCGAAGTAATGACGGAACTGACCCTCCAGAACGCTGTAATAGCGCTTAGCAACCTGCTTGGTGCGCAGCTGCTTACCATACTCGGAAGCCTTCTTCATACGGGCCTGGCCGTGCTGGCCGGGGGCGTAGGAACGGCGATCGATGGCGCACTTGCCGGTATAGCAACGCTCACCCTTCAAAAACAGTTTCTGACCTTCACGGCGGCAGAGTTTGCACACCGCACCAGTATATCTTGCCATATCAATATACCTCCTATCAATCAGACACGACGGCGCTTGGGAGGACGGCAACCATTGTGAGGAACGGGGGTAACGTCCTTGATCATGGTCACGTCCAGACCGGCGGCCTGCAGAGCGCGGATGGCGGCTTCACGGCCGGCACCGGGGCCCTTAACGTAAACTTCAACGGTCTTCAGACCGTGCTCCATAGCAGCCTTAGCCGCGGTCTCAGCGGCAGTCTGGGCAGCATAGGGGGTGGACTTACGGGAACCACGGAAACCCAGCTCGCCGGCAGAAGCCCAGGACAGGGCGTTGCCCTGCAGGAGGGTCAGGGTGACGATGGTGTTGTTGAAGGTGGACTGGATATGGGCGGCGCCACGTTCGATGTTCTTGCGTTCTTTGCGGCGACGGGTAGCACGCTTCGGCGCAGTAGACTT
>JAZNSL010000024.1:0-5790 GCA_045591225.1 Acutalibacteraceae bacterium
CTCCCTAAGCCCGCTTGGCCCCCGCCTCCCTGGGAGCGGGAATTCCGATGCAGGGGGCTTTTCCTTTACTTGCGTCTCATTTTTTTGTATTCCGAGGGAGATATACCGATATGCTTGCGGAACAGCCGTCGGAAATAGGAAGGGTTATCGTACCCCACCAACTCCGCAATCTGGGAAATGTTGTAGTCGGTATTCTCCATCAAGTTTATGGCGTTGGTGATGCGCAGGTTGATAACGTACTGCGCCGGTGTGGTGCCGGTATATTGCTTAAATTTCTGCCGGAACCAACAGGCGGTCATTCGATTTCGTTCCGCATATTCCTCGATCGAAATGTTGTCCCGCCAATGGCGCTCAAACCAGGTCAGCGCCTGGATGATCTCGCCGTGGAAGCCGGTGGTGCTATCCTCCGCCCCCGCCAAGTGACGGTGGATCAGCAAAAATAAATGGCGCAGATTCATACACGTGATCTCCTCAAAGTGGGCGTGGCGGTTCTGCAATTCCCGAATCATTTGGTAGAACAGCCAGCGATAGTCCGAAAGAAGCCCCACCCAGAACACGTGCCGGTCCCGGGGTATGCCCCACTCGGTCAGCAGACGCTCTACGTCATAGCCGGTGAAATGCACCCAATAGAACTCTGCTTTTTCCTTAGAGTACATAATGTACTCTTGGGGTTCGTCGGGGTAAAAGAGCACCATATGGCCCTTTTCCACCACCCGCTCCTCGCTCTTATAGTCAAAGTGGATGCACCCATCCGCCACGTAAATGAGCTGATAATCCTTTCTTCCCTCCGGGCGGGTGGTAAAAAACTCTTTTACGCTTCGAGGACGGATGTTACCCACTGAAGTAATCAGTAAAGGCTTGGTCATATCCACTAAAGCGTCCACAGTATTACCAATATCACCGCGATATACGTACATACTCTCACCTACTAAAACGTTTTTAGTTGTTCTATGACCATCCTACACCCCCCCTGCCACCTTGTCAAGAAAAACCTTTCTTTTTGTGCTTGTTTTTGTCTGTTTTGTGTCCTATAAAATATCGTTTTATGCTTGTTTTTTGATTTTTTGTGTCTTTTTCTGTTCCTACATATGGTATATAATGAAGATGGCTTATAATTGAGTGAGATGGGGGAATCTCACTCGCCAAAAAATTTATAAGGAGGAACCAATCATTATGAAGCAATTTCGCAAAGCTTTGGCAGTACTGTTGTCGGTTTTGATGCTGTGCGGCGTACTGCCCCTGTCTGGTTTAGTCAGCGCCGCTGACGTGAACTACGACGGCTACTTCTACAATGGTGACTTCGAAGCTGGCACGGCCAACTGGACCATGCACAACGACGCAGACACCATCACCGAAGTGGTGGATGACCCCACCAACTCCGGTCAAGGTAAGGTAATGCACACCAACTCTACCTATACCTCAAGCAGTTTAGGCTGCGACCTGATGTTCAACCAGGTTGTTGCCCTGGAGGCAAACACCGACGTTGTTTTAAAATTTAAGGTGTATTGCTATTCCACCGCCTCCAATGCGGCCTTCTGGGTCACCCTTGGTGACAACACCGCCACCTACAGCACCTCTGCTGTGACCGGTCTGGCGGCACAGACGGTTTCCAGCAGTTCCAGCACCCGTGTGCGTCTGAACGTAACCACCAACACCAACAAGTGGGTCGAGGTTGCCATCCCCTACAACACCGGCTCCAACACCTCTGTTGAGTTCCGTTTTGACAACTACCGCACCGGTGCCGGTCAATACTATTTCGACGACATCACCATCGAGGGCCCCAACAATGTGAATGGTGGCACCATCGGTGGCGACGAGCCCGACACCCCCGACGAGCCCGATCTCCCCGACGCCCCTGCCGACTACAACATTCTGCAGAACGGCGACTTTGAGGCCGGCAACACCAACTGGACCAACCTGGTAAGCACCGTCGGCGTGGTGGAGGACCCCACCGGTGCCGGCCAGGGCAACGTGATGCAGACCAACGAGACCGGCGGCTCTGTCCATATGTTCCAGCAGGGTGTGAACATCTCTGCCAACACCGATTACATCCTGACCTATAAGGTGTACACCTATGCCACCAGCGGCACCAACCCCGGTTGGTGGGTGACCGTGGGCGACAACAGTGCCACCTACAGCACCTCTGCTGTGGTCTCCAACGGCATCGAGGTCAAGACGGTGGACAGCTCCTCCAGCACCCGTGTGCGCTTCACCATCACCAACGCCGCTCTGTACAACAAGTGGATTGAGGTGCAGATCCCCTTCAATAGCGGTAACAACACCAACCCCGATATTATCTTCTCCAACTACCGTGCCAACGCCGGTCAGTACTACTTTGATGACGTGGTGCTGGTCCGTGCCGACGGCAAAGAAGAACCCGAGCCGGAAGAGCCCGAGCCGAGCGTGAACGAGACCGACGTGACCGGCAACCTGCTGGTTAACGGCAACTTCGCCACCGGTGACCTCACCGGCTGGGAGAACCTGTACGACTACTGCACCACCTCCATTGTGGAGGGCTATAACAGCACCTACGGTCTGCAGATCACCACTTCCGGTGCCTGGAATATGGTGCGCCAAAAGGTCAACCTAGACGAAAACACCAACTACGAGCTGACCATCTGGGCCAAAGCAGGCACCAACATGACCCTGTTGGTCAAGGACGGCGGCGATACCAAAAACATCGCCCAGGCCGCTCTCACCGGAACCGACTGGACCAAGTATACCATCAAGTTTAACTCCGGTGATTACAGCAGCATCTACGTCAGCGTTATGGGCAGCCAGGCCGATGCCACCGCCATCGTCGACAGCGCCTCCCTGGTGAAGGGTTCCAACAACGTGCTGCAAAACGGCGATTTTGAGACCGGCGACACCACCGGCTGGACCAACCTGTATGATGCCTGTACCTTGTCTATGACCGCCGGTCACACCGGCTCCTACGCCCTGAACTTCCAGGGTGGCCAGTGGAACCAGACCCGTCAGAAGGTGTCGGTTCAGGCCAACACCAACTACACGCTGACCGGCTGGGCCAAGGACGCCTCCTCTACGTCCTTCCTGGTGAAAGACGGTGACGACACCACCAATATCGCCCAGATTTCCCTCGGTTCCGGCTCTGAGTGGACGAAGTACAGTGTCACCTTTAACACCGGCGAACACACCAGCATTTACGTGGGTATGATGGCCGGCAACACCGGCGGCTCTGCCATCGTTGACGATATCTCCCTGGAGAAGGAAGAGGTTGCGGTGGAAAATCTGTCCACCAACGGCGATTTTGAGACCGGCAACCTGAATGGCTGGACCAAATATCAGTCCACCGCTGTTTCCTCCGCTGCTGCCCGTAACGGCAGCTACGGTGTCAGCATCAAGGGTCCCGGCGACTGGAACGGCACCCTGGATCAGCAGTTGTCCGTTGTGGAAGGCCGCACCTATCAGCTCTCTTTCTGGTATCGTGCTGTCTCCAACGGTATGAACTTCGCTCTGAGAGATTCCAACAAGATCAACACTCAAACTGCTTGGTTGAGCGCAGGCATCTGGACCAAGTACGAGACCACCTTTGTGGCGGACGGCACCACAGCCTACCTCCACTTCAACGGTTCCGGCAAGGGCACCACCGACGAGCTCTACGTGGACGACGTGATGGTGATCGACCTGTCCAACAGCGGCAACCGTGCGGAGGTTCTGACTAGCGGAGGCAGCAGCATCCGCGACACCGCCGATGACAACCGTGGTCTGGCCTTCCGCTTCTCTGTGGCCGTGAATGGCGCTCAGGTAACGAACGGTAACGAGATGGTTGCCAACGTGGGCTCTATTAAGCTCTTTAAGCACAACGACACTCTGGGCACACTGGTGGGCACCGGCGCCATCGTCACCAACCAGGAGGCCATCGGCACCGGCGATATGACCCACGAGAGCGTGGACGGCAAGAAGACCATTGACATCCCTGCCAAGTATCTGTTGGATCTGAGCGAGGATTCTCTGGCCTATGCGGTGCGTATCGTCAACATCCCCGATCACGCCACCGAGACCGAGATCTACGCCCGCCCCTATTACACCTACGACCTGAACGGCGAGCAGGTCACCGTCTACGGTGATATCGTCCACAACAACTATGCAGGCGTCGATGCCAACCGCCGTGCTGTGCGTCTGCTGACCATCGGCAAGGCCGACGGCATTGACACCTATCTGTACGACGTGCTGAAAGATGCCGATTATGACCAGGTAATCCTGGGCAGCTACATCGACGGCACCTATAGCAAGAACGACGACAACGGCCAGTGGACCACCACCAGCTGTGACGCCGACACCGTCATTGCCGACGAGCGCTGGCAGTACATCGTGGTCAACGATGGTACGCTGGTTGACTGGGCCGAGGCTAACAAGACCGAGTCCACCGCCAAGGTATGGGTGTACGACGACGTCGTGGCCGTGGATACCGCTCTGGCCAACCTGGCCACCGTACAGACTGCCTCTGCGGATGAGCAGGAGTACACCGCCTCTTTGACCTGGTTCCTGACCCTGACCGGCGAGAGCCTGGATCTGGTGGAGTACAATGCGGAGTTTGTGGGCACCGAGGAGTACGATATGCGTCGTGCCGCCCTTCATGCCTATGCCTCTCCCGACAAGACCACCGACCTGACCGAGGTCGTGCTGATCTCCGGTTCTGACTATCAGTATTACGGCAGCACCGAGGACGGTCTGGCTGTGCTGAAGGGTCTGACCGATTCTGTGAAGAACAACACCGGCTACGGTGCGTTCGACGGTCTGCTGTTCGGTGGCGACTATACCATCACGCTGGGCAGCGACTTTGACGACAGTAACGCGGGTCTGAACCTGTTTGACAGCGTCATCACCGACTCCGTCAACTTTGACAAATACTACACCCAGGGCAACCACGATGCCGCCGGCATCGATCTGCTGCCCCCCTATGGCAACAACGACAACCCCAACGCTCCCTACGGTGTGTTTATCCTCCACGAGGATAACTACAACTGCTATGGTGGCGGCGGCCAGCAGGCAGCCGAGGACCTGACCGCTTACTTCAACGAGAAGTTGGCCAGCGGCTGGGGCAACAAGCCCATCTTTGTCACCAGCCATATCCCGCTGCACTACAATGCCCGTACCGCTAAAGACGGCATGGGCGCCAGCGCTAAGTATGTGGTGGACGCCCTGAATGCCGCCAGCGAGGCCGGTCTGAACATCATCTTCCTGATCGGTCACAACCACGGCAGTGGCTATGACGATTATCTGGGCGGCGCTGCCGTCTACGTGCCCAAGGGCGAGACCATCGTGGTACCGGATCACACCAACTACCGGAACGCCCCCATCGAGACCGAACTGAAATTCACCTATATGAACTTCGGTTACGTCTCCTCTTACGGCACCAACGGTACCGGCGTGGACACCGCTCTGACCATGTGCGCCTTCCGCATTCAGGAGAATGGCGACGTGATCATCACCCGCTATGACAAGAACGGCGTGCACAACCTGAAGTCTGCCGGTAAGGCCAACTCCATTGACGAGAGTGGCTACACCTTCGACGATGAGCGCGTATACGAGTCCTCTCGTATTGTAGGCGCTTACAAGGACGAGGAGTACGACGGCTAATACGGCAGTCTCCGTAAAGTGATCTAACTTTACAACGTGCCCCCTGCAATGAAAAACCATTGCAGGGGTCTTTTTCTGGCTAAAAAATGCCAAAATATAATAAAACTCTTGCTTTTTATGAAAATATTGATATAATGAGTACATATTTAAATCCACACGCGTCCATCCTGCGGAGGTTTCTATGAACAT
>JAZNSL010000025.1:0-9397 GCA_045591225.1 Acutalibacteraceae bacterium
CGCCGCACAGGCGTTGCGGTACAAACCCATAGAAATCTCACGGCAGAGAGCATCCACCGTGGTGCCCTCTGCCACCTGACGGACGTCGCCGCCGGGCAGGGTAATGTTCAACATATCAATCGCTCCTTTTCAGAATGTACAAATAAAAAAGCTCCGTCCGCAAAGGGACGAAGCATAGCTACGTGGTTCCACCCAATTTCCGCCGTGCAAAGCACAGCGCTTTGGTGACCGATAACGGGGTCAGACGGCCCACCTTGTTTCAGTAGGCACTCCGGGGTGGTGGGCATTTTGTGGTGGCGTCACGCTCTCTCACCAACCGAGCGCTCTCTGCATCCGCCGGGCACAAGCCGTCCCCATCAACGTATTGCATTTAGTGTATCATCACCGACGAAAAATGTCAAGTGGTCCGGGTAAATTTCGGAAAACTGCGGCGCAAATGCCGGCCCTCACCGTCCACCGCACCCGGCGGTTTCTTGACAAAGCCTTCCATAATCGGTATAATTAATGTGTATGCGCTCGATTTTTTGCTTCTGTTAAGGAGAAGATGTATGAACAAATGGAAACGACTGGTGCGGTCCGGGCTGACCCTGTTGCTGACCGCCGTTATGCTGGTCACCTCGGTGCCCATAAGCGTCAAGGCCGCCAGTACCGCCGACACCATCTACACCTTTCTGCGGGAAGAACTGGGGCTGAACACTGCCGCCGCCTGCGGCGTGCTGGCTAACATCGAAAAGGAATCCAACTTCAACCCCAACGCCTACGGCGACCACGGCACCAGCTACGGCATCTGCCAGTGGCACAACTCCCGCTTCACCTCTCTGCGCAACTGGTGCGCCTCCCACGGCTATAACTACACCACCCTGGAGGGACAGCTCCACTTTATGCAATACGAGCTGTCCGCCAGAAAATCCACCTACCAAAAACTGCTGGCGGTCCCCAATACCGCCGGCGGCGCCTATAACGCCGCCTACGACTGGTGCTATTATTACGAAGTGCCCGCCAACCGACAGGCCAAGGCGGTGCAACGGGGAAAGTTGGCGAAAACCGCCTATTGGCCCAAATACAGCGCCCCCGAGCCCAAGGTCACCGCCACCGAGGAGTGCCGCTACACCCTCACCGTGGCCGCCAAGACCGGGGACGTGGCGCTGTTTGGCACCGCCACCACCTACGTTGAGGCGGAGCGGTTTTTCCACGTCGGCAACAAGAAACTGACCATCCCCTGCACCAAAAAGGTGACGTTATCCGACAAATCCGTGCGGTATATGTTCACCGACAACCAGGGCAATCAATTCTACGTCCAGTGGGATTCCAAACACATGACCGTCAAAAAGACCCACGTCTGGGGTGCTTGGGCGGTGACCAAAATCCCCACCTGCACCACGACCGGTGCCCATACCCGCACCTGCACCTGCGGCGCGGAGGAAGAAAGCAAAATCAAGAAAACTCCCCACAACTACGTGGCTACCTCCTGCACCAAGCGGAAAACCTGCGCGGATTGCGGTAAGGTCAGCAGCGATCCCCCCGACCATTCCTACAGCAACAACTGCGACGCCACCTGCAACCTCTGCGACCACACCCGCAAGGTAGGCGACCACAAATGGACCGACGGCTACTGCGCCTACTGCCGCCTGCTGTCCCCCACCAAGGTGAAGATTGCCGCCCAGCCCAAGAGCATTACGGTGGACAAGGGCGCCTACGCCTCCGCCGCCGTCAAGGCCACCGGCGAGGGGCTGACCTATACCTGGTACATCAAGGACACGGACGACAAAGCCTTTGGCCGGTCCGCCCAGTGCGGCAACACCTATAAAATCAAAATCACCAAAGACAACAACGGACGCCAGGCGTATTGCGTGGTGAAAGACAAATACGGCAACGCCAAGCAGACCAAGACCGTCACCCTGAAAACCGCCACCACCTCCATCTCCCAGTGCAAGGTGAGGCTGTCCGCCACCGCTTTTACCTATTCCGGCAAGGTGAAAAAGCCCGCCGTGACCGTCAAGGACGCTAAGGGCAACGCCCTGAAAAAGGGCACGGATTACACCGTCACCTACGCCGCCGGATGTAAGCAGGTGGGCACCTACACGGTTACCGTCAAGATGCGCGGGTACTACACCGGCACCAAAACCCTGTCCTTTACCATCAAGCCCTATGCAACCTCGGTGAAATCCCTCACCGCCAGTGCGAAGAGCCTGACGGTGGCCGTTAACCGAAAATACACCCAGATCAGCGGTTATCAGATCCAGTATTCCGCTGACAAATCCTTTAAGACGTACAAGACTAAGCTCCTTTTTGACTACACCAACACCAGCAAAACCATCTATGGTCTGGCCTCTAAAAAGACCTACTACGTCCGCGTCCGCACCTTTAAATTGGTGGACGGCAAGCGGGTGTATTCGAATTGGTCCGCGGTGAAGAAAAAGAAGACCCTGTAAATCTCTATCCCCTCGGCCCCGCGACCGAGGGGATTTTTGGTGTCGGTTATGCCCCTTGCATAATTTGCCAAATGGTGGTATAATGGGTCTGCTCCGATAAAAACACAGGAGGAATCTGTATGATTTACATTATAGAAAACGACCTGCTGCGGGTGAAAATCAGCAGTGTAGGTGCAGAAATGCAATCCATTCGCCGTCTGGATGACGGCACCGAATATCTGTGGCAGGGCGATGCCGCCTATTGGGCCCGTCGGGCCAGCAACCTGTTCCCGGTGTGCGGTCGGCTGACCGGCGGCCACTACATCTACAACGGCAAGAAATACGAAATGGGTTCCCACGGCTTTGCCCGGGGTATGGAATGGGACGTCATCAACCAAAAGACCGACGCCCTTACCCTGCAGCTCAAGCCCACCGAGGAAACCCTGGCCCAGTACCCCTTCCGCTTCGTACTGGAAATGACCTATACCCTGACGGAGGAAAGCCTGGCGGTCACCACCATCGTCCGCAACGAGGACGACGTGGTGATGCCCTTTGCGGTGGGCGGTCATCCCGGCTTTAACGTGCCCTTGACCGATGGAGAGGTCTTTGAGAACTACAGCCTCATCTTTGACGAGCCCTGCCAGCCGGAGTGGCTGGACACCACCCCCGATACCTGCGCCTTTACCGGCAAGATCAAGGAGCTGCCTCTGGAGGAAAACCAGCGTCTGCCCCTGCGTCACAGCCTGTTTGACGGCGATGCTATGTTCCTGCGGAACACCGCCCGGGGCGTTACTCTGGTCAGCGACTCCTCCAACCGCCAGGTCCACGTGGAATTCCCCGATTCCCCCTATCTGGGCATCTGGCATACCCCGAGCACCGAGGCACCCTTTGTGTGCATCGAGCCGTGGGTGGCCAGCCCCTCGCCGGTGGGTCTGCCGGAGGACATTATGCAAAAGGCGGATATGATCCACCTGGACCCCGGCGAAAACTATCGCAACACCTATACCATCACCGTTAAATAACGAACATCAATAAAAGGTCCGATGCACCGGCGGTGCATCGGACCTTTTGCATTATTCTTCGGTTTTCTTGGCAGCCTTGGTGGTTTTCTTGGTGGTCTTTTTGGTGGTTTTTTGGGTGGTGGACATCGGCTCTTCCGTGGTGGGCGTATCCGAGTTGGATATCTGCTCCAACGCCACCTGCACCTGCGCATCCTCCTGGGGGGTCAGCAACATCGGTACGCTGACCTGGTTAGGAGGCAGTTCCGCCACCACAGCGGGGGTGATGCCCACGCCCTGCCAACTGCCGGTTTTGAGCAGTCCATACTCACCGGTGGTGAGTTTCAACGCAGACTGGTCGGAGTCCAGAGGGAAATACTGCTGATATTTCGCCTTTCCGGCGGTGGTCTGACCCACCACGGTGGTCAGGCTGGCATCCTGCAACACACCGGCAAAGAACTCCGCCTCGCCGGCGGTACTGCCGTTCACCAAGGTGGCGATGGATAGACTTATCTGGCTGCCGGAGGTGTTGTTCAGCTTGGTAATGTTGCCCTTGACGTCGGTCATGGTGCCGTAGGTACCCAGCGGCATAATGTAGCTGAGCATCTCGTTGACCGCCTCGGGAGAGCCACCGGCGTTGTTACGCAGGTCAAAGATCAAACCGGTGACGCCCTTCTCCTGCAAGGCGGATACTGCCGACTTGAACTGGTCGGGGGTGTTGTCGTAAAAAGCGGAGATGCGGATGTATCCCACGTTGTCCAGGGTGGTGCTCTCCACCGAGCGCACGGTATACTCAAAGGCGGACAGGTCAAAGCCGTGGGATTCCGTGCCACGGGAAACGGTAATCAGCACCTTTTCGGCGGTATTGATGGTGTTTTGCAGGTCGGACAGGCTCTTGCCCTCTACCGGCTCGCCGTTAACGGCGGTGACCACGTCGCCCACCGCCACGCCGGCCTTACCGGCGGCAGAGGACTTTTGCACCCGACCCACCACCGGGCGGGTCTGGGCATCCAACGTCAGGGTGATGCCCACGTTGTTGGCCTTGCCGGACATACGCAGTTTCTCTGCGGTGTAGCGGGCAGGAGTATAATAGGCGGCATAGGGGTCCGCCAAGCCGTCGATATACCCCTTGGCAATGCCCTGGCGGAGCAATTCCTCGTCCAGGTCGGGGTAATATTCCCGCACAAGCTTGTCCACCTCGTTGATGTGGGTGTACATAGACTGGCGCTGGCTGACCAACTGCAACTGGTTGTTGAAGTGGCGCATAGCCAGCATCATCGTAATCGAGATGGTCAAAGCAATGGCCAAAATAATCAGCGCCAGCGTAGTGCTTAAACTAATTCTTCTTCTCATAGCATTCCCTCGTTTTCACAATTCCAAATCAGTTCACGTTGGGTTGCACGTAGTTGGGATAGGGATTCACCCGAACGCCGTCCACCCGCACCTCAAAGTGCAGGTGGGGACCGGTCACCTGACCGGAGTTGCCCGCCTTACCGATGACGGTCTCACCGCCGGTCACCTTTTGCCCCACGCTGGCGTACATCGCCGAGCAGTGGGCGTACATGGTGTGGATGGTGCGGCCTTGGCTGTCTCGACCGTGGTCGATAATCACGCAATAGCCGTAGCCGTAGCTCCAACCGGAGCCATACCAACTGGAGGCATTCACCGCGATCACCACGCCGTCTGCCGCCGCCACGATGTTCTGCCCGTAGATGGGCACCGGGCCGTTGGCAATATCCATACCCCGGTGCATACCGCCCCAACGGGGTCCGTAGTGGGAGGAAATGGCGCGGACGGTAGGCACCGGCCAATGCATCATATCCGCATCATACGTGCCGGTGGAGGCGGAGTTGCGGATCAACTCCTCAATGGCGGCATCCGCCTCGGCGATCTTCTTTTGGGTCTCCTGCAGGTCGGCGTTGTAGTCGGATACCTCGGTCTGCAGTTTGCCGATCTCGGACTGGACCGCCGCGTGCAGGGTGTCCAGCTCCGCCTTTTTAGCCGAAGCCTTGGCCTTGATCCCCTCCAGGCTGGCCTCCTGGGACTGCACTTCTGCTTTATCCCGCTCCAGCTGTTTTTTACCGGCCTTGATCTCCTGGAGCGCCGCATCCAGCGTATCCATAGTCTGCTGGTCACGGCGGGAAATGCATTCCGCCGCTTTTTGCTTGAGCAGGTATTCGGTATAGTTGTCGGTATTCAGCAGCCGCTGAATGGCGGACAGGTTGCCGGTTTTGGCAATGGTTCGCAGGCGGCTGCCCAGTTTCTGGTGGGTGTCGGCAATAGCCGCTTCCTTTTCGGCGATGTCCGCCTCGGCGGTCTGGATCGCCTGGTTTTTATCGCTGATCTCCTGGCGGACGGCACTCAGCTGTTGGTCCAGCAAATTTAACTGCTGTACCGCATTGGAAATCTGGGAATCCAACAATTCCTTGCGGCTTTTGCTGGCGGCCAGGTCCTTGCTGGCGGCGGCCAAATCCGCCTTGATGTCTTGTTCTTTTTTCTCCAGTTCTTTCAGTTCGGCCTCCAGCTCACTGCGGGTGGAAGCCGTCACCGAAACCGGTGCGCCCAGAGCGGTCATACCCGTCAACATCGTTAGGGTCAACAGCACCGCCGTTACGCGCAAACGTAGTAGCTTTCTCATTGGCGCAAACTCCCTTCTTGACGGAGGTATTTGCCCATAGAGATCACACTGCCCACAACGCCCACCAGCACGCCGCCGGCCAGGAAACCCAGCAGCAACTGTGCCCACTGCTGTTCAAAGGGAATCAGCGCCAGCAGGGGGTTATCAAACTGGAAGTTGTTGTACAGCATCCGATACAGCCCGCTGATCAGGCCGTAGCCGATGACCGCCGCCAACAAGCCCACCAGCACACCCTCTACGATAAAGGGGAACCGGACAAAGCCGTCGGTGGCGCCCACCGATTTCATAATGTAGATCTCCAGACGGCGGCTGTACACCGTCAGCTTGATGGTGTTGACAATGATAAACAGCGACACCGCCAGCAGCACCGCAATGATGCTGCCGCCCAGCGCCAAGACCACCCGCCGCACCTTGGTCAAGGTCTCGGCGGTGCCGGCGTCGTAGGACACCTCTTCCACGCCGTCCATGGCGGTGATCTCATCCATAGTTTGCTGGAACAGAGCCAGGTCTTTCAGCGATACGATAAAGGTGTCCGGCAGGGGGTTATTTTCCCCCTCAAAGCTTTCCATCGTGTCCTCCTGAAGAGAATCGGTGTACATCGCCAAAAACTCTTCCTTAGACATATAGGTGACCTCGGCGATGTTGGGCATATCGTGGAGGACCTGCTTGGCCTGCATCACCTGTTCTTCGGTCTGGTCGATCTCCATATACACCGCCATCACGTTCTGCTCGTAGGCGTTGTGGAACATCTTATCCACATTGACAAACAGCAGATAGGAAAAACCGGTCAGCACCAAGCAACACACCAGCACGCCCACCGAGGCCAAGGCCATCAGGCGGTTTTGCCAGGCGTTGCGGCAGCCCTCGCGGATGAGGTACTTGATTACGTGAAGCTTCATTCCTCAGCACCTCCCTTGATCTCTGCCGCATCCCCCAGGGAGACCACGGCAGGGCGGCCGGTATCCGACACGATGTGTCCCTTTTTCAGCGTAATGACCCGGTGGTCAAACTGATGCACCAGCTCGTGCTCGTGGGTGACCATCAACACGGTGGTGCCCTTTTCGTTGATGCGGGTGAGCATCTCCACGATGTCGTGGGACATCTGGGGGTCCACGTTTCCGGTGGGCTCGTCGGCGATGATCAGGGCGGGGTTATTCACCAGCGCCCGGGCCAGGCCCACACGCTGCTGCTCGCCGCCGGACAATTCCATGGGGAAACGGTTGGCCTTGCCCTCCAGGTCCAGCAGACCCAGCACGTGATGCACGCGGCGGTTGATCTCCCGCTTTTTCTTGCCGATGACCCGCATGGAAAAGGCCACGTTGTCAAACACCGTCATGGTGTTGATCAGGCGGAAATCCTGAAACACGATGCCCATAGTCCGGCGGAAATAGGGAATCTCCTTCCGCTTTAAGCGGGTCAGGCGGTAATTGTTGACAATCACCTCACCGGCGGTGGGAACCTCCTCCCGCATAATCAGCTTGAGGAAGGTGCTCTTGCCGGCGCCGGAAGCGCCCAGCACAAACACAAACTCACCGTCGTCAATATGCAGATTTACATCCTCCAGCGCGTGGCTGTCGGTGCTATACGTCTTATAGACACCACGGAATTCAATCATAAATAGCCTCCTATATGTAAAGACAAAACGTCGTAAACTCGCTCATTTATGGCGATAATCTCTGCGGTCCAGTATACCGCACACTGCCCCAAATGGCAACTGAAAATCATTGGTAAAAACCAAGGGCAGCCGCCGACATCCCCTGCCGGCGGCTGAAAATTTTCCCGGCGCAATTAGTACTTAACAGGGTTTGCACTGAGATATTTCTTTACCATCAACGCCACCTTAAATACGATGGCGTCATCAAACTCACGCAGGTCCAGACCGGTGAGCCGCTTGATCTTCTCCAGGCGGTACACCAGCGTGTTACGATGGACAAACAGCTTACGGGAGGTCTCGGACACGTTCAGGTTGTTCTCAAAGAACTTCTGAATGGTGAACAAGGTCTCCTGATCCAAAGACTCGATGGAACCCCGCTTGAACACCTCGCGCAGGAACATCTCGCACAGGGTGGTGGGCAGCTGATAGATCAGACGGGCCACGCCCAGATGGTCGTAACGGATGATGGGGCGCTCGTTATCGAACACCTTGCCCACCTCCAGAGCCACCTGCGCCTCCTTAAAGGAGCCGGCCAGGTCCTTGATGCCCTCTACGGTGGTGCCGATACCCACAATAGCCTGGGTATAGAACTCGCTGCCCAGGGTGTCCACGATGGAACGGGCCAGCTTCTCCAAATCCTTGGGGTCGGTGCCGGGGCGCACCTCTTTTACCAAGGCGATGTCGCTCTCGCTGATGTTGATGACAAAATCCTTCGTCTTATCCGGGAACAGGTTCTGCACCACGTCAAAGGCGGAGATCTCGGTGCGGTTGGTGATGCGGATCAGCAACACCACCCGGGAAATATCGCTGGTAAAGCGCAGTTCACGGGCTTTGAGATAAATATCGCCGGGCAGGATGTTGTCCAGAATCACGTTCTTGACAAAGTTGCTGCGGTCGAATTTCTCGTCGTGGAACTGCTTGATGCTGGTGAGGGATACCGACAACAGCGCCGCATAGCGGGATGCCGCCTCGTCCGCGCCCTCTACGAACAGGATGTACTCGCAATGGGGACGGGAACCGAAAGGCACGTAAGTGTAATTATCCAGCACAAAACTCTCGCTACCAATAAAGGCATCGGCAGAGAGGGCAGAAACCTCGCCCACGCGACCCAGGTCGCTGCAGGCAATGACGGTCAAGCTCTCGTCAACGATACCGACGGTGCGCTCGATGGCCTCTTTGGTTTGGTGAATTACGCTCTGAAACATACGGTTGGACATTTGGTCAACACTCCTTTTTAAACCGGTTGCAGACACAGAGATACGCCGAAAACAGATAAGGCATCCCCTATCCGCAACCGTTACCGTATACTCTCTCCGCTTGTCTGCGGCGGCTTTTTCATCGTGGCGAGGGTACTCTCGGTACCGCTATACCATACCAAGGTATATTTTAACCAATTTTTTGCCATTTTGCAAGAGAAATTCCAAAAAATTCAAGAAATTTTCATCAAAATGTTCAAAAATCTGTGGAGCAAAAAGGGAAACACCTCCACACCCCGACTGCATCCTTTTCCTGCAGGTTTCGCGGGATAAAGAAAAACCGCCGTTACCGAATGGTATGAAGTGATAAAATAATGGTAGACACGAAAGTGCCTACCATTATTTTTTATGCTATCATAAGGAACGGGAGGTGGATGTATGCCCAGAAAATATACAATGCGTAGCAAGGAAGAGAAATTATCCATAGTAAAAAGAAATCT
>JAZNSL010000026.1:0-20516 GCA_045591225.1 Acutalibacteraceae bacterium
CTGAGTAAGAATTAACGGGTATTGTGTGTGTTTTCGTTCTTGTCTTACACTGTTTAATTTTCAAGGTCCTTCGACATTCGCCTCCGGCGAAGTCGGTCAAATACGCCTTGACGGTCTCAACAACCGTCATTTCGCTATCGCGAAACCGCCGTATTTGCGCTGTGCTACCACTCATCGGCGAGTGCCGTTTTTTTGCGGTGCTCGACTATAATACCATAGGAGTTTTGGTTTGTCAACACTTTTTTTGCGATTTTTACCACTTTTTTTAAATGTTTTTTTGCCCCTAAATCTAGTGGTTTTTTGGCGGTTTCTCACACAAGATTTAGGGCGCAAAGAAATGCCGCCGGAGAACCGACGGCATTTCTTTGTTTATTCTGCACAAGAGGTTTCGGCGGTCATCCACACGCCGGACAAGGGCGGCAGTACCAAGCAGCCGTTGCCCACCGTGCCATCGCCCACCAAAACCGACCCGTTGGCGAAGTCGCCGGGAAGGCGCAACACCTGCTCCCGGTCACCCCGGTTGACGGCGCACAACAGCGCCCCGGTGGCATCCCGGCGAACAAAGCCCGCCACCTCCTCGGAACAAGGCAGCGGCGCAAAGCCGCCCTCCGCCAGCACCGGATGGCTGCCGCGGATCCGTCCTAAGCAACGATACCACTCCACCAGGTCGGTGTCCTCGCGGCCCCAAGGGTAGGTGCCCCGGTTGAAGGGGTCCTTGTAGCCCTCCATACCGGCCTCGTCGCCATAGTACACGCAGGGTACGCCCGGCAGGGCGTACTGGAGCAAACTAGCCAGCCGCAGACGGCGCAAGGCCAGCGCCCGCTGGTCGGGGGGCATCTGCTGCTGTGCCTGCCACGGACGACCGCGGCCGTGTATGGGCTCACCGCCCAACAAGGTCAGCGCCCGCTCGGTGTCGTGGGTGCCGATGTGGTTCATCAAAAGCCGCAAAGTCTGGGGGGGATAGTTCTCCACCACGTTCCACACCTTGTTGACAAAATCCTCGCCGGTCTCACCCAGCAGGAAGCCCAGCACCGCATCCCGGAAGGGGTAGTTCATCACGCTGTCCAGCTGTCTGCCCAGCAGATACCGACGGCGGTGGCCGTAGCTCTCCTTGTTGGTGGCATCCTCCCACACCTCGCCCAGCACCAGCGCATCGGGGTCGGTGGCCTTGACCCGGGCGCGGAGAGCATCCAGGAAGCCATCCGGCAACTCGTCCGCCACATCCAACCGCCAGCCGGAGGCACCCACCCGCAACCAGCGGGGTACGATACCCTGTTCGCCATTGATGTATTCCATAAAGGCGGGGGACAGTTCCTCCACCTCCGGCAGGGTCTGGAAACCCCACCAAGAGCCGTAGTCGTTGGGCCACGTGCGGAAATGATACCAATCGGAGTAGGGGGAATGGGGGGAATTGTAGGCGCCGTCGCGGGGATAGCGCCGTTCCCGGTTAAAGTACACGCTGTCCGAGCCGGTATGGCTGAACACGCCGTCCAGCATCACCCGGATGCCCCGCTCCTTGGCCTCGGCGGTCAGGCGGCGCAGGTCCTCTTCATCGCCCAGCAAGGGGTCTACGTGGGTGTAGTCCGCCGTGTCGTAGCGGTGGTTGGAGTGGGACTCAAAAATGGGGTTGAGGTAGATGCAGGTAACGCCCAGAGATTGCAGATAATCCAGTTTCTGCCGAATGCCCTCCAGGTCGCCGCCGAAAAAGTCGTTGTTCAGCACCCGGCCCTGGCTGTCGGGCCGCCATTCCGGCTGCTCGTCCCAGCTGCCGTGCATCACCCGGTCGGTGGGCACGTTGGCCTTGGGCTTGCCGGAGGTGGCAAAGCGATCGGGGAATATCTGATACAGGATACCGCCCGCCAACCAATCGGGGGTGGTGAAGCCCTGCTCGTAGCAGGTGAGCTGCCAACGGGTGCCGTCCTTATCAGGGGAATAGACGGCGGTGCCGTCGCCCCGGCGGATGAGGTACCCCTCGCCCATAGCCACCGTCAAGTGGAAGCCGTACCAGCACAGACCCGCCCGGTCGGGAATATAGGTGACCGCCCACCATTCGTGGCTGTCGTCACGCATACCGTACCAGGCCATCTCCACCTGCTGGGACGGCAGACCGTCCCGGTCCACCAGCAGGGTGGCGTTGCGGCAGCCCCACTCCCGGGGCATACACACCTTGAGGGTGACCGGGGTGCCCACCGACACCGCGCCGAAGGGAACTTTATATTGCAAATCCCGTGAATTGAAAAATCCAGGCATCGAAACACTCCTTGTTATATAATAAGGGTATTATATATAATACCCAAAACCGCGCCTGCGGTCAATAAAAATCTTGCTTTTAATCGATATTTCCAGTATAATGAGGGCAAATCATCCCCCTAAGGAGGACAAAGTATGAAAAATCGTTCTGTTCGGGCGCTGTTCTGCACCCTTTTGACAGCGGTTATGCTGGTGTCCCTGTGCGCCTGCGACAAGGAGAAGCCGTCACCATACCCCATCGACCACGAGGACATCACCGAGTACTGTTACATCGGGCAGGAGGGCAACGCCAAAACCTATACCTGTGCCGTTTCCGATGCCCGGGGCAACGCCCTGTATCGGCGGACCGGCCTGACCGCTCCGCCGGAGGTGACGGCGATAAGCGATACCGTCCTGTGCGTCCACCAGCAGTTCGGCGCCCTGGCCGAAGGCAGCTGGGCGGTGTATTGCGACGTGAAAAACGGCGGCAAACCCAAGGAATTCGCCAACGTTTTGGGCATCAAGGGTATGACCGTGGCCTATACCGATTATCTGTCCAATGCCCACCACGTGTTCGTGCGGGATGCCGTTGACGAAACCGTGTGTTTTGAGAGTTACACCCTGGCCGATGCCGACGAAGGGAAGCCGGTGCTGGGCGGCAAGCTCAATGCCGACGGCGACCTGGAGGTCACCTATCTGAGTATGGCGCAGGAAAAGACCATTGTCATCGATATGCCGTAAGGCAAAGGAAAACCGACCCAACGGTTGTTGGGTCGGTTTTTTGTTTATTTCATTTTCAGGGTGACAGTCACCGTCTTGACGGTGTTGCCGTACTTGTCCTTAACCACGCAATAAACCATCCGGTTTTTGCTGGCAGAGGACATCTTCACCGAGTAAGTGGCGGTCTTGACCGAGGACTTGCTGTAAGAGGTCTTGCCCGCATTCTTGTAATACCAGGTGTAGGTCAAGTCATCACCGGAAGCCTTCACGCTCACCTTGGCGGTGGCGCCCACCTTGGTGTAAGTGGTCTTGGGTTGGGTGGTGATGCTGGCCGCCTCCCGCAGACGCACCTTGTTGGTTTGGACGGTCTTGCCCCACTTATCCTTTACCACGCAGTAGACCACGCGATTTTTGCTGGCAGAAGACATCTTCACCGAGTAAGTGGCGGTCTTGACCGAGGACTTGCTGTAAGAAGACTTGCCCGCGTTCTTGTAATACCAAGTATAGGTTAGATCGTCGCCGGAGGCTTTCACCGCCACCTTGGCGGTGACGCCCATCTTGGTGTAGGTGGTCTTAGGCTGGGCGGTAATGCTGACCGCCTCCCGCAGGGACGCCTTGTTGGTGGTCACCTTGTTGCCCCACTTATCCTTCACCACGCAGTAGACCATACGGCCCTTGGTGGCAGAGGACATCGTCACCGAATAGGTGGCGGTCTTGACCGAGGACTTGGTGTAAGCGGTCTTGCCGGCGCCCTTGACGTACCACGTATAGGTGAGTCCGTTGCCGGAGGCTTTCACCGTCACCTTGGCGGTGGCGCCCATCTTGGTATAGGTGGTCTTGGGCTGGGTGGTGATGGTCACCGGAGTTATGGACAGGGTGGCGGGGTTGGTCTGCCGTTTCGCGCCGTACTTGTCGGTGACCACGCAGTACACCTGACAGCCGTTGCGGGACTCGGTCATCTTCACCGAATAGGTCTTGCCGGTATAGGAGGTGGTCAGAGAGAACCGGGAAGCACCCTTGTCCTTAAAATACCATTTATACGTAAGGCCGTCGCCCTTGGCGTTCACCGTCACCTTGGCGGTTTCATTGTAATCCGCCTTGACGGTCTTTTTCAGATCAGAGACGTACAGGTCCTGGGCATCCGTGCCGTCACCCACCTTAAACAGGCGGATGTTGTCGTACAGCGCCGCGCCGCCCAGATCGCACACCGCGATGCCCAAGCGGGTGAAGCCACGGGGGTTCACCACGATGGAGTAGCTGGCCCAGTCGCCGCCGTAGTTGTCGATGTCGCACTCAAAGGCCAACGCCTGCTGAGGGCCGGTCATACGGTCGTCCAACAGCACCAGTTTGCCCTTGCCGCCCTCCAGTATCTTCATATCAAAGGAGAATACATAGCGGGTGTTCTGCTCCACCGGTATCCACTTGATGAAGTACAGACCGTAGGGATCGTCGGAGGCAGTGTATTTCAGCGAGTTGCCGTAGTCAACGGTGCTCTCGTTGATGCTCATAAAGCCGTTGCGCCAACCGTAGCCGGTCTGCCAGAAATCCGTTTTGCTCGCGCTGCCATCCCCCACTAGGTTCTTCTGGTCGGAGCAGTAGGTGTTGGGCACGTTAAAGTCCATACTGACGGTGGAGGCCATATTGGTGCCCACGTATTTCAGGCCGTGACCGTTTTTGAACAGCGCCATATCGTCCACGTACAGGTGGGAACCCACGCCGTAGAGGGCAATGGTCACCGAGGTCATATCCTGAGAGTTAAAGGCCACACTGCGCAGGTGCCAGTCCCCGTCCCAGGCGGTGGGGTAGATCTGGTTGTTGTCCCGGGAGGCCTTGTTGGCGGAATAATACATAAACTTGCCGGTGTCCGGGGCGATGACGCCGATGCTGGCGTTGCCCGCGTTGGTTTCGGACAGAAAGTCGCCCTTGACCCACGTAGAGAACACGTAATCGGTGTAGGGGGCTACCGGCACCTCAAACCGATACCACTTACCGGAGGCGTCGCCGGTGGCATCAAAGTACAGGCACTTGTCGCCCTCCGGGGCAGTGGCGTCGGTAATCACCGTGGCAGAATCCATAAAGTTGCCGGTGTTCCACAGAACGCCGGTGGCAGATTCAAAGCCGGCGTTTTTCAACAGGTTTTTGTCGGAGGTGGCGGGGCGGTTGTTCACCTCGCCAAAGGAATACAGCCGATAGGTGCTGGCGGCATTCCAATGTTTGCCGATGCCAATGGGACCGCCAACAGTGGTGTAGGTGGTGGTCTTCTTATACTTCAGCTCCACACCCGCCTGGTTGTTCGGCTCGCTCTGGGCCACGTTGCCCTTGGCATCCTTGACGATGATCTTATACATAGAGTTGGGGACGACCTCGTCCTCAAAGCGGCATTTGTTCTTATCGTGTACCTCGCCGTCAAAATCGGTGTAGGTCACCATATACTCCGACTGGTTTTTGCCGGATTCCACGGTGGTCCAGGTGGCACCGCCGTCGGTGGAACGCCGGATGGTCACCGTCACGTCCTGGCGGGAGGGGATCCACTCCACGATGCCGCCGCCCTCGTTGCAGTACAGCACCGGCGTATCCAGCACGATGGTCTCGCCCCGGTAGGTAGCGCGGTAATCGTCAATAAAATGGCGCAGGTCGCCTACGGTGGGCACGAAATCGGTATTGGGGGTGCTGCCGCTGTTGGGGGTATCCAGCAGGTAATAGGCGGTGCGGGAATGGGTGCCGTTGTTCATCCAGGCCCACTGCACGCCGCCACGATACCCCTTGTCCATCATATTGGTGCGCCACTCTTTCAGGCGGTCGGTGAACAGGTCGTAGTCGGGATCGTTGGGGTCGGGCTGCAGGTCGTGGCCCACGTTGTACTCGGTGAGAATGATGGGGGTGTCGGTCTTATACCCCTCCACGTCGGGGGTGCTGCAGCCGTTGTGGTAGACGTTGTGACCCATCAGGTCCAGGTCAAAACCGCCGTAAATGGACTTGTCGCTATCGTTGGAGGCCACGGTGCGGGCCACGTCCGGCAGCTCCTCTTTCACCACGTCGTTGATACGGCTCATAAAATGCACCATATCGTCCCGGTTGACGCCGTACATCTCGCGGGAACTGAAATGGTTGCCCTTTTCGGAGTCGTTGATCTCGTTTTCCGGCTCGTCGGCGATGGCGATCAGCGCCACCACGTCCTTATACTCGCCCAGCATCTCGCACATGGGGCGGACAAACCGCTCCACGTAATGCTCGGTGATCTCCGGGTTGCAGTATTTCTGGGAGAAGATGTCGTAAGCCTCGATGCCGTAATAGCCGGGGGCGGAGGAGGAATGGAAGCACACCGTCCACATCACCGGCATACCGATCTCCCGGCACATATCCAGCAGACGGCGGGCGTTGTCCAGAAACTCCTGCTTGATGCCCAGCACGTCGCCGTAATCGTCAAAAATGACGCCCTCGTCGTAGATGGAGCCGCCGTAACCCAGCAGGTTATAGCCCATGGCCTTGAGGTTGTAGATCTGCTGATAGATCTCGTCGGCGCCCACCGTATCCATAGCCACGGTGCTCCATCCGGTGCCCTCGTATTTGACCATGGTCTCGTTGCCGGTGAGGCTGTGGCCCACGCGGCCGCCGTCAAACCAGGGGTACCAAATGCCGTCCAGGAAGCCGTCCCGCTCCAGGATCTGCTCCATCAGCGTCTGCTCCTCAGGGGCGGTCCAGGGAAAATCCCCGCCCAGCACGGCGTACACCGTGGTGGGGATGGCTCCCAGCATCAGCACCGCGGCGCACAGCACCGCCAACGTTCGTTTGAAAAGAATGGTTTTCGTCATAATTCCTCCAAAGATGGCAAGTGGATATATATACACAATAATTGTACCATAATATAGTAACGCTGACAAGAAAAACCTGTGCTGCTCATAAAATGTTTACAATATCGACCTTTTCTTGCGTGGACGCAGGGGCGGATGCCCCCATCCGCCCGTTTGGGATTCCCACGGCTTTGCTCTATCCGGGTCGGGGCAAAAAGGAACCCCCCACCGGTTGCCCGGTGGGGGGTTCGTTGGGTTAGGGGTTATTCGACGGGCTGTACAGCCACTTGGTTAAAGGTGTTGGTCTGTGCCTCGCCGTAGATGGTGGTGGCCACACCATCGATCTCCACTATGAAATAGGGAGTGGCGGTGATCTCCACGTCGTACTTATCGGCGGGGATCTTGATGACGCGCACCGCATAGGAGGCGGTGGTGTCGGTCAGCTCCCACAGATACACGGCGGAAATGTCGGTGGTGGCCACGCCGTTGGTGACGACAGCACCCATGCCGATCAGCTTGTAGCCGCCGACGGTGGCGTTGTCGTAATTGGCGGTGGTGCCGTTGACGGCCATACCCTCGCAGGTCACGTCAAAGCGGAAAGCCAAGCCGGACACGTCCTCGGAGACGGAGTTGCCACCGAAGGCGATGGGCATCTCCGCTTCGCGGATGGTGCCGCACAGGTCGCAATCCACGTCATAGTCGTGAGAGTAGGTGTGGTCGGCCTCGGCAGACACCGGCAGACCGCAGTTGACGCAGTTGCCGTCCAGGCAGGGATGCTCAGCGTCGCTGATGCAGTCGCCGGCTACGCGGATGCTCATCAGGTTGGTCTGACGGATGCCGTTGGCATCCAGAGAGACCACGCCGCAATACTCGCACTGATAATAGGCCTTGGTGCCATACTCGATGCAGTTGACGGCGGCAACGGCCTCGTGATAGATGCGGGAACACTTGGCGGAGGAGTTGGTCTTCTCGCCGCAGTTCTTGCAGTACTTTTCGCAGGCGTAGTTGTACTCGTGAGCGCCGGTGGCGGCAATTTCCTCGGTGTAGCTATCGCCGCAGTTGGTGCAGGTGTAGGCCATCTCGCCGACCTCACTGCATGTGGCCTCGGTGGTGACCTCGCCCACGTAGTTGTGACCGGCGGCAGGCAGGATGACGCTGAAGCGGTTGGTGATCTGAGTCAGCGCCTCGTCAGCCCAAGCGGTGCCGCAATCGGAGCAGTACCAGTAAGCAATGTTGCCGTTCTCGGTGCAGGTAGCCTCCACAGCCTCCACAGCGATGATGGTGTGGGCGGCATCGGGGTTGGTGATCTCGTAGCAGTTCATGCAGACGGGATCGCAGGGGTAGAAGTACTCGTGGTCAACCATAGGCAGTTTGACCGCCATCTGGTTGGTCATCTGCGTGCAAGCCTCGTCAGCCCAAGCGGAACCGCAGTCGGAGCAGTACCAGTACTCGACGTTACCCAGAGCGGTGCAGGTGGGCTCCAGAGCCTCAACGTGTACCACGCTGTGGGTGGCATCGGGGTTGGTGATCTCGTAGCAGTTCATACAAACGGGATCGCAGGGGTAGAAGTACTCGTGAGCGCCGGTGGCGGCGATCTCCTCGGTGTAGCTGTCACCGCAAGCGGAGCAGGTGTAGGTCATTTCGCCCACAGTGCCACAGGTGGGAGCCTTGGTCTCGGTGCCCACGTAATTGTGGCCGGTGGCCTCGGTGTAGTTGCCCTTATAGCTGTCGCCGCAAGCAGTACAGGTGTAGGTGGTGTAACCGCCATTCTCGCAATCGGGGGCGGTGACAACGCCCTTGTAGTTGTGGCCGATGGCGGCATTCAGGGTCTCGCCGCACACGGTACAGGTCTGGGCATTCTCGCAGTCGGCCTCGGCGCCGGCGCTGTGACCCAGAGCATCAATGCTCTCGGTGTAGCTGTCGCCACAGGCGGAGCAGGTGTAGGTCTTCACACCGGCCTCGGTGCAGGTGGGAGCCTTGGTCTCGGCGCCCACATAGTTGTGACCGATGGCCTCGGTGTAGTTGTCCTTATAGCTGTCGCCGCAGACGGTGCAGGTGTAGGTGGTGTAACCGCCGTTGACGCAGTCGGGGGCGGTCACCACACCCTTATAGCTGTGGGTGATCTCGCGGATAGCGCCGCACTTGTTACAGGAGGTGTCGCAGGCGTTGGTGTACTTGTGCTCGCCGGTGGCGGGCAGAATCTTGGTATAGCTGTCACCGCAGACAGAGCAGGTGAACTTGGACATACCCTCGCTGCCGCAGGTGGGAGAAGCCATCACGCTCTCCACGTAATCGTGGTCGGTCACCTCGCGGGTGGCACCGCAGACGTTACAATCCTTATCGCAGGCGTTGTCGTAGGTGTGCTCTGCGTCACGGACAGTGCCGCAGGTGTTACAGGTAGCGTCGCAATCGTTGTCGTAGCTGTGACCGCTGACCGAGCGGGTCTCGCCGCAGACGTTACAGTCGGCGTCGCAGGCGTTGTCGTAGGTGTGGGACACGCCGATGGACAGACCGGTCTTCTTGGCGCCGCAGACGTTGCAGTAGTTGTCGCAGGCGCCGCTGTAGGTGTGGGTGACGGTACGGGTGGCACCGCAGACGTTACAGGCGCTGTCGCAGAAGGTGTCATAAGTATGGCTGCCGGTGGCGGCAATGGTCTCGGTGTAGCTGTCGCCGCACAGAGAGCAGGTGTAGGTGCGCACGCCGGTGGCGCCGCAGGTGGGCTGTTTGGTGACGGAGGCGGTGTAGGAGTGGGTGCACTCCGCATCCTCGGTCTTGACCACCACGATGTCGTCGATGAGGATGGTGCCGGGGTTGGAGCCCTCGGTGGACCACTTCAGCATCATGGTGGTGGCGGCACCGGAGTTCACCACGTAGGTGCCCTGCTGCCAGTCGCCGGTATAGTTGTTCATATAGGCCTTGCCGCCCTCGGCGGTCATATTGTCAAAGGTGGCGCCATTCATCACGAACAGGTTGAAGGTGCCGGTGCCGGTGGCAGCCTTGTACCACCAGGTGATGGTATAGCTGGTGTTGGGCTCCACGGCAAAGGTCTGGATGGCACCCTCGGCCCAGGTGCCGGGGTTGGTCAACTGCAGAGCCGCATTGCCGCCGTGGGAATCGGTGACGATGGCGTGGGTGCCGCTGTTGTAGGTCCAGCCGGTCTCGCCCGCCTCAAAGTCGCCGTTGGTGACGTAGCCGTCGTAGGAGGGCTCCGCTACCTTATACATATACACGTCGTCCACGGTATAGGTGGCACCGGCGGCGCCGCCCATAAAGCCCAGATAGACGAACTCGTTGTCGCCGGAGTTGAACTCCAGGGTGGTCTTGGTCCAGGTGGAGCCGCTACCCAGCAGAGCGGTCTGCTTCAGGTTGGAGTCGGAGCTGTCCTTGAGCAACAGAGTGGTGTTGGACACGTTCTTCGCCCACACCTCGATGACGTAGTCGGTATTGGGCTCCACGGTAATCTTCTGACGCACCTGAGTGTACTGGCCCAGGGCGGTGCCCTTCATCGCGAACAGGCTGTCGCGGCCGGTCACCATCTCCACGGTGTTGTTGTTCCACAGGTTCTCCCAGTTGCTGGAGGAACCGATCTCGAAAGTACCGTTGATAATGTAGCCGTCGTAGGAAGGCTCGGTGGGAATCTCCACGCTCTCGCCGCCCTCGTACAGATAGACGTTGTCGATGGTGGCCACGCCGCCCAGGTCAACCACGCACAGACCCAGCTGGTCGTGTTTACCGGTGCTGATGCAACCGGTGTAGGTCTTGGTGCCGGTGGAGGAGAGGGCGGCGGTCACTACCTCGTGAGGCAGTTCCTTGGAGTTGTCCAGAATGGCCACGCGACCGCCGCCGGCGGTGGTGGTCTTAACAGTAAAGGAATAATAATAGTCGGTGCCCGGCTTCACGTCGATCCACTTGGTGTAGCGCACACCGTTGGGCTCGGAGGAAGCGGTATATTTCAGCGCACCGGAAGCGATGGACATAAAGCCCTGCTTATAGCCGGCGCCCACGTTCCAGTAGGAGGAATTGCTGATGGTGGGGTCGCTCACCGCGTTGGTGGCGCCGCTGGCGGGGCTGTAAGTGGTGGTGGTGATGGCCTTGGCGGACTCACCGTTCTCATACTTACCGCCGTTGGTGGACTCGAACAGAGCCAGACCATCCACCCACATCTTGGAGGAATAGCCATACAGGGCGATGGTGTAGCTGGTGCGGTCGCCGGTGTTAAAACTGACCGAACGCAGGTGCCACTCGTTATCCCAAGCGGTGGGGCACAGCTGCTGGGTCAGACGGGAAGCGCGGGGATAAGCGGACTTCCACACCATAAACTGGCTGTTATAGGGGTCGATGACACCCACAGAGCCAAAGCCCTTGTTGTCATCGGCCAGATAAGCACCCTTCAGGAAAGCAGAGAAGGTGTACTCGGTGTTAGCCTCCAGGCCGTCCACGGTAAAGGTGTAGAACTTCTTGGTGGAAACGGAGGAGGTGTTGAAATACAGGCTCTTCTCGCCCAGAGGGGTGGTGGAATCGCTCACCACAGAGGCATAGGTCAGGAAGGAATCGGTGTTCCACTGACCGCCGGTGGACTCGAAGCTGCCGTTCTCAATCAGGTTGAAGGCCTCGTTCAGGGGACGGTTGGCCTCCACGCCGAAGGTGGTCAGCTGAGTCATATAGGAGGTCACGCTACCGCTGCCCACGTACGAACCCTTGGTATAGGTGGGAGCAGTGTAGGTCTCCTTATAGGCCAGGTCCGAGCCAGCCACGTTGTTGGGCTCGGAGGTGACGGTGGAAGTGCCGTCGGTGGCAACGATGCGGTAGCAATAGCCGCTGGAAGGACGAGAGGTGTCGCTATCGGTGTAGATACCCACCAGATACTCGTCCACGTAGTCGGCCTGGTTCACGTTGGAGACCAGAGTCTTCCAGGTGGAACCGCCGTCGTCGGAACGCTGAATGGTGATCTTGGTCGCCTTTTCAGAGGGGATGAACTTCAGGGTGGTGGTGCTGGTATCGTTGGCGTACAGCACGGGAGCCACCAAGCCCAGAGTCTCGCCGCGATACTCGGCGCGGTACTCATCCATATAGTATTTCAGCAGGGTCACCGTCTTACGGAAAGAGGTGGGATCGGAAGCCGAACGCTGCAGGAAATACTTGCTGCCGCTGCCGGCGGAGTTGGTCATCCAGCACCACTGGAAGCCGCCCTTGTAGCCGTTGTTGATCATCCACTCACGGAAGGTGATCAGCTTGTCGGCGTACTCGTCGTCGGTGTAGGAAGCGCTGCTGCCGATGTTGTACTCGGTCAGGATGGGGTCAGCGTCGGTGATCAGGCTCTCCACACTCTTGAAGGTGTCGCCGTCGGTGTACTGGTTGTGACCCATCAGATCCAGATCGAAATCGCGGTAGATGGTCTTGTTGCCGGAGTTGGAGGCCACGGTACGAGCCACGCCCGGCAGCTCTTCACGGACCACCTCGTTGATCTGCTGCATGAAGTAGACCATATCCTCTTGGTTGACACCGTAGAGGGCGCGATAACCCTCGTAGTGCTCGCCGGAGCCGATGTCGTTGATCTCGTTCTCCGGCTCGTCGGCGATGGACACCAGAGCCACCACGTCGGGGTACTCCGCCAGCACCTCGCACAGAGGACGGACGAAATTCTCGGCGTAGTTGTCGGCGATGGCGTTGTTACCCAGCATGGAACAGATCACCTTCCAGCCGTCGATGCCGTAATACTGGGGCATCGAAGAGCAGTGGAAGTACACATTCCACATAACGGGCATACCGATCTCGCGGCACATATCCAGCAGACGGCGGACGTTAGTCAGGTACTCGGTCTTGATGCCGGTCACGTCGCCGTTGGCGTCGAAGATGACGCCCTCAGCCATAATGGAGCCGCCATAGGCCAGCATATTGTAGCCCATAGCCTTCAGGTTGTAGATCTCACGGTAGATTTTATCTGCACCGTAATAATCCAACTCCACGCGGTCCCAGTTCTTGCTGGAAGAGGAGTTGTAATAATCGGCCATCAGGTCGTTGCCGGTCAGGTTGTGACCGGTCTCCCCGGCGTTAAACCAAGGGAACCAGATGCCGTCGATGAGACCGTCCCGCTCCAAGACCTCTTCAACGAGCATCTTTTCGCCGGAATCGGTCCAGGGGAAGTCCCCGCCCATTTCGGCGAATACTGCCAGGGGCATAGCGCCCACCAACATAAGCACCGAGAGCAGGATTGCCAACAGTTTTTTCATTGGGTTTTGCCTCCTTCAATAAAACTTTGTGCGACCATATTATGTCAATTATGCATTATACCATATATACCTATAAAAGGCAATACCAAAAAACATCTTGCCTTTTTGTGGAATATCCCTTATAATGAAGTAACCAATCTCGTTTTGAAGGAGCGATTTCTATGAACCGACATATTTGGCATAAAGGTTTGGCTCTGCTGTGCGCCGTGCTGACGGTGACCGCCACCCTGCTCACCGGCTGCGGCGGCAAAGAGGAAAAGCAATGGCACGACCACGATACGGTGGCGGTGATGGACATTGCGTATACCAATGAGGCAGAGGGCACCCTGGCCCTGACCGTCAAGGACTGTCAGGGGAACCTGCTGTATACAAAGACCGGGCTGACCAAAAAAGGTCTGGTGCACAACGTGACCGACACCGTGGTTTCCCTCAGCTGGGTCACCAGCAACAACCCCGGCGGTTACGAGACGGTGTACATCGACCGTCTGCACTGCCGCGTCTCTGAGCTGATCGCGGGCGAACAGGCCACCGACGGCACCCGTCTGGTGCACACCACCGTTAAAAAAGACAAACTGACCGTTATCGTGCAGGACCTGTTTGACAAGGACGCCTTCTGCCAGGAGACCGTGCTGGAGGAGGCCTATCTGGGCGGCGAATACACCGTGCTGGGTGCCCGTCTGGTGATGGAGGATCAGGTGAACGTGTCCTATCTGACCGATGCGGAGGGTATGCACCGCATTACGGCCTTCCCGCTGTACCCCGACGGCAAGCCCACCACCGAGGCCAAAGAGACCGAGGCAACCAAGGAGACCGAGAAGACCGCCAAAACCACCAAGGCGGATAAAACCGAGAAAACCGAAAAATAAGCCTGTCAAAATCGCCATCCACATACGGGTGGTTCCTAAGGACAGTTATCTGTAAAAGGATTGGAATTTGCCGCACAAATTCCCTACTCGTTATGGTATAAGATAAAAACTACCCGAAGAAGAGAAACTACAAACTCTTTTTCGGGTAGTGGTTTTTTATAGTGATATTCTGTGCTTTTAGCACAGAGTGCTATTTCCCTTTCGGGAAGTGCTATTGAAACCTTGCGGTTTCAGTGGTATTTTATTCGCCTATAAACTGCCGAAGGCAATATCACTTGTCGCAAGACAAATATAACTGCGAAGCAATATAACTCGCCCGAGGGCGAATAAAACTGGCGTTGTGTCCTTACGGATACAACGCCTACGTGTGGCGATTTTTCTTGCCATTGGCGTGATTTTTCGTTGCCAAACCCCCGCATCTATGGTAAACTGGGGGCATATCTTAGCATTACCGAGGTGTTACGTATGCGTTATTGCGGTTATCATACCCACACCACCTTCTCCGACGGCAAGAACAGTATGGAGGAGATGGTGCAGTCCGCCATCCGCTTGGGGATGCCCTGCATCGGTTTTTCCGACCACAGCGACAGCCCCTATCAGGACTACTGTATGCGGGTTTCGGATTACCCCGCCTATCTGGCAGAGCTGGACCGGCTGAAAGAGAAATACGCCGAGCAAATCACCATTATGCGGGGTATCGAGCTGGATTCCCACTCCGACCCCGCCATTGTGAAAGAGTTGGACTATTTCCTCTGCTCGGTCCACGAGTTGGTGTTTGAGGACCGGTATTACGGCATCGACCACGCCGCGTCCCTGCAGATGGAGTGCATCAACAACGAGCTGGGCGGGGATAAGCTGGCCTTTGCCAAAATGTATTTTGACGAGCTCACCGCCCACGTGGAGAGAAACAAGCCCACCATCGTGGGGCATTTCGACGTGCTGACCAAGTTCAGCCTGATGGATGAGACCGACCCCGCCTATCAGCGGATCGCTTTGGACGCCCTGGAGAAGATCGTCAAGGTGTGCCCGGTGCTGGAGATCAACACCGGCGCCATCTCCCGCAAATGGCGGGAGATTCCTTATCCGGCGGATTTCATCCTCTCCGCCCATCGGGAGTTGGGTGGTAAGATCATTTTGGGGGCAGACACCCACGCCGCCGACACCATCGACTGCGCTTTTCCGCTGGCGGTGGAAATTGCCAAAAAGAACGGTTTCGACAGCCTGCTGACTCTATGGCCGGACGGATTCCGCGAGGAGAAGATATAAGGAAATGTGAGTCAAGCCAAGCCTCCCTTGCCTAAAGGGAGGTGGGTTTTTCTGTGGTGCCAGCCACAGAAAAAGCCGGAGGGATACTGTGCGAAGCACGGAAAAATCGCAAGCGATTTTTCGAATCCCCCAGTCAGTCTGCGCCGACTACGCCGGCTTGACTGCCGGCCCCCTTTAGGCAAGGGGGCCTTTGTCCTGCTTGCAAATAAAGAGCCGATGCAACCGTTGGGAGACACTTTGTAAAGAAGTTTCTCCCAATTTTTCTTTTTATATAAAAATGACACTTTCGGCTTGAAAGTGTCATAGTGCGTTACGTGCTTTTAAATTACACCTAACTCAAAGATAAACTATTCGTGATATTGTGAGACAGGTCTCACAGTGATATTTTGCCTTTCGGCAAAGTGATATTAAAACCTACGGTTTTAGTTTTATTATATTCGCCCTTATAACTCGCAAAGCGAATATCACTTGGGCGAAGTCCAAATATCACTACGAAGTAATATCACTCGCCGATAGGCGAATATAACTGAGGCGCACTTCCTTATGGAGTGCGCCTCTAGGTTGCATCGGCTTTTTGTTTTTCTTATTCCGTAATAGGCAGGCTGGCGATGGCGTTGAGCTCCATACCGGCGGTGTGACCGGCCAGCAGTTCGTAGTACCCTTGCGCCGCCACCATAGCGCCGTTGTCACCGCACAGGGACAGGGGCGGGGCATACAGCCCGTAACCCCGCTCTTTGCAGGCGGCTTCCATCCCCGCCCGCAGGCCGGAGTTGGCGGATACGCCGCCCGCCAGCACGATGGTGTCCGCGCCCAAATCGGCGGCGGCCTTCATCGTATTGCCCACCAGCAGTTCGGTGACGGTGTGCTGGAACGAGGCGCACAGGTCCGCCTTGTTCACCTCTTCGCCTTTCTGCTGGGCGTTGTGCAGGCGGTTGATCACCGCCGTTTTCAGGCCCGAGAAGGAGAAGTCGTAGTCGCTGCCCTCCACCCGAGGGCGGGGCAGGGCATAGGCGGCGGGATCGCCCTCGTGGGCCAGCTTGTCCAGCGCCACACCGCCGGGATAGGGCATACCCATAGCCCGGGCGGCCTTGTCGTAGCATTCGCCGGCGGCATCGTCCCGAGTACGGCCGATCACCGCAAACCGGGTATAATCCTCCACCTGCACGATGTGGCTGTGCCCGCCGGACACCACCAGGCACAGGAAGGGCGGTTTCAGCTCCGGGTGCGCCAGATAATTGGCGGCAATGTGGGAACGGAGATGGTGCACCGGAATCAGCGGTTTACCGGTAGCCATAGCCAAGCCCTTGGCAAAGCTGACCCCCACCAACAGCGCCCCGATGAGGCCGGGAGCATAGGTCACCGCGATGCCGTCGATGTCCTGCAGGGTTACCCCCGCATCCGCCAGCGCCTGTCTTACCACACCGGAGATGGCCTCGGCATGACGGCGGGAGGCGATTTCCGGCACCACGCCGCCGTATTTGCGATGCTCCTCCACCTGGGAGGCAATCACGTTGGACAGCACCCGCCGACCGTCTTCGACCACCGCCGCCGCCGTTTCGTCACAAGAAGATTCAATTCCAAGAATTAACATAGTTATCACCTAAAAGTTGAAATATCCGCACACCGCTTCGGACGAAACGGCGGCGGTAGTACCCGCGTGGGAGAATGGCGCATCAGCGACATTCTCGGGGAGTGGCAAACGAAACCTCGACAAGCAGAAATCAGGAGCCACTCCATTCGTCACAAGAAGATTCAATTCCAAGAATTAACATAGTTATCACCTAAACTCCAATAGGATAAAGCCTCCCTTGCCTAAAGGGAGGTGGGCCTTTGTGCGTTACCTCAAAAATACCGCGAATAGATCGCCGCATCCTCGGCGGGGTCCCGGTAAAAGCCCGGGCGCACCCCGTCACGGACGTAGCCGGTACTCTCGTACAGGGTAATGGCAGGGGTGTTGGACACCCGCACCTCCAGGGTGATGCGGTACAGCCCCTTTTCGGTGCCGTAGGCGGACAAATCCCCCAACAGCGCCTTTGCCACACCCTGTCGGCGGGCGGCAGGGTCCACCGCCACGTTGGTGATGAATCCCTCGTCCACCAGGTGGTGCATGCCCACGTAGCCCAGCACCGCGCCGGACTCGTCCACCGCCACCCGGAACACCCCGTGGGGGTTATCCAGCTCCTCCCGGAGGGAGTCCGCCGACCACGGGGTGGAAAAACACGCCCGCTCCAGCGCGGCAAGGGCGGTGATGTGCGCCTCTGCCATCGGGACTATCTGCATAGGGGTCCGCCTCCTTGTTTGTGACAAATCAAAGCCTCCCTTGCCTAAAGGGGGCCTTGTTAGGGTCACTCTAGTCTCTCTCAAAAAACAGGGGCAGAGAAATCTCTGCCCCTGCTGTGTTTGCCAATTACATATTCTCTTCGATATAGGCCACCAGCTGACCGACGGTGCGAATCTTCTCCACCATCTCGTCCGGCACCTCACCGATGTTGAACTCGTCCTCCAGAGACATCAGCATATCCACCAAATCCAAAGAATCGGCGCCCAAACCCTCTACAATGTCGGTGTCCAGGGTGATGCTATCGGCGGCAACCTCAAACTGAGCGCTGAGGATCTCTTTTACTTTTTCAAATACCATAGTTATTTCTCCCTTTCGTCAGGGTCCGGAAACAAAAACCGGACAGTTTTGTCAAAGCAGAGAGCGATTCTCTACCACTCCATATTATGAGAAATGGTACCATTTGTCAACCTTTTTTTGCGAAAAGGCCACGGGCTTACTGCCCCTTCTGCTCCAGATATTCCTCCAGACACAGGCCGTTATCCATGATTTCGTGGGCGATATCCGGGTCGCCGACGTAGCGATAATGCCACGCCTCGTAGATGACGCCGGTGATGTCCTCCTTGCCCTCGGGGAAGCGGAGAATAAAGCCGTAATCGGCGCAGTTCTCCATCAGCCAGTCGTAGGCGTCGGTGTTGGCAAAGCTCTCGGTCAGGGAATAATCGCCGCTGCCGTACAGGTCCACCGCCAGGCCGGTGTTATGCTCCGAGAAGCCGGGGCGCTTAACCACCTCGCCGGCCAAAGACTGGTACACCACCGGGTCGGAATACTTGCTCTTCAGCTCCGCCACCTTGTTCCAGTACAGCTGCTCCTGCTTGGCATAGGCACGGTAGGAGGACTGCACGCCGATGTTGTGGGCCTTGCCGGCATCCAGCATCGCCATCAGGTCCTCGTACATACGGGCATCCACCTTCTGGTTGTTGTTTACCGCGTTGCGGTCTACCTTTTTCATGGTCACCGCCTCGTCATAGCCCTTTTCCATCGGGTTCCAGTCGTTGACCAGCAGCAGGTTCCACGGAATTTCGCCGTCGGCATAGGAATCCGCCTGGACGTAGTTATCCCCGGCCTCAAACTGCAGCATACCACCCTTGTCTATGTAGCGATCGGGGTACTGCTCGTTTCCGGGAACCTCGGTGCGGGTGGTGGTCCGCTTCTCGGTGGTGGTCGTGGTGGTAGCCGCAGTCGTGGTGGTCGTGGTGGCAGCCTCGGTGGTGCTCACCGCAGACGGGGTGGGGGCAGGCTCCTTCTGCTCGTTACAGCCGGAGACCGCCAGCATGGTCACCGCGCCGCCCAGCGCCACCGCGGCGGCCGCCAAGGTAATCACCAGGGCGCGGACGGTGGTGTCTTTTTTCTTATACGTAGTGGACATAAAGCGCACTCCTTTCACAGGGCTTTTATACATTATACACCCATCCAAAGGATTATACAAGCCAATATTTGTTGAATTTTTGCCGAGAAATCTGCGAAAAAACGGTTGACAGCGTCCTTTCCGTATGTTAAAATGGCTGTTGCCGCATGTAACGGGCGCTCTTTCGGGAGCACAAGTGACCTTACGTCCGCCCCGCACAGCGAGTCTATAGAAAAGGTAGGTACGCCTATGTACGCAATCATTGAAACCGGCGGCAAGCAGTACAAGGTTCAGAATGGCGACACTCTGTACATTGAAAAGCTGAATGCTGCTGAGGAAGACACCGTCACCTTCGATAAGGTGATCGCTCTGCACGACGATGCGAACCTGAAGGTTGGCGCCCCCTATGTGGATGGTGCTACCGTCACCGCTCATGTGCTGAAAAACGGCAAGGGTAAGAAGATCACCGTCTTCACCTATAAGCCGAAGAAGGGCAAGGCCCGCAAGCTGGGTCATCGTCAGCCCTACACCAAGGTGCAGATCGACACCATCAACGCCTAAGTTATGATTCGGGTCCGGTTTACGACCGCCGACGGTCTCCTTACCGGGTTTTCCCTCTCCGGCCACGCCGGTATGGGTGAACACGGACAGGATATCGTGTGCGCGTCCATATCCAGCGCAGCCCTTATGACCGCCAACACCATCACCGAGGTTATCGGCGCCGCGGCAGACATTGCCCAAGACGACGGATTCCTGAGCGTGAGGGTCGCCGATCATATCCCGGCCTGCCAAGATGTATTATCCGGTTTTCGACTGCATATCCAGGCACACACAGAAGAGTACCCGCAAGCGGTACAACTATTGAATTCGGAGGTGTAATTCCTATGTTAAGACTGAACATCCAGCTCTTCGCTCACAAAAAGGGCGTTGGCTCCACCAAGAACGGCCGTGATTCCGAGTCCAAGCGCCTCGGCGTGAAGCGTGCCGACGGTCAGTTCGTTCTGGCCGGCAACATCCTGGTTCGTCAGCGTGGTACCCACATCCATCCCGGTAACAACGTGGGCATCGGCTCTGATGACACCCTGTTCGCCAAGGCTGACGGTATCGTCCGCTTCGAGCGTTGGGGCAAGGATCGTAAGCGCGTCAGCGTTTATGCCAAGGAGCAGTAATGGCTAATGAAAATTCCCGCCTGCATCAGCAGGTGGGAATTTTTTTGTGCTTTTTTGTTGCCAAGCGGGGCATTCTATTATATAATAGATGTGTATGTGCGTATGTAAAATGCGTACCCCTCGAAAAGGAGGAATTTGACTATGTTTGTGGATAAAGCGATTATCAAGGTCCGCGCCGGTAACGGCGGTGACGGCGCCGTGTCCTTCCACCGGGAGAAGTTTGTGGCCGCCGGCGGTCCCGACGGCGGTGACGGCGGTCGCGGCGGCAGTATCGTGTTCCGCCCCGACGACGGTATGAACACCCTGTCGGATTTCCGCTATCAGCGGAAATACACCGCGCCTCACGGCGAAAACGGACAGACCAACCGCAAAACCGGTAAATCCGGTGAGGACTGCATCATCCGTGTGCCCCGCGGCACCCTGATCTACGATAACGAGACCGGCCGTCTGATGGCGGATATGTCCGGCGACGAGGATTTTGTGGCCGCCAAGGGCGGTCGCGGCGGCTGGGGAAGTCGGGGGCCAAGCGGTCTTAGGGAGACAAAATATCTCTCCAACT
>JAZNSL010000027.1:0-11871 GCA_045591225.1 Acutalibacteraceae bacterium
TCCCTCCTTCGACGGCTATCTGTACAACGGCGACTTTGAGGCCGGCAGCCTGGTGAAGTGGTCCAGCTATCAGCAGACTGCTCTCTCCAACAATGCCGCCAAGAGCGGCAACTACGGCGCCCACATCTACGGCGACGCCAACTGGGGCGGTCTGCTGAACCAGACCATCGCCGTGGAGGCCGGTAAGACCTACAAGATCAGCTTCCGGTATCGCGGCTGGTCCAACGGCGTTAACTTCAACGTCAAGGACGGCAGCGACAAGCTGGTTTCCAAGTATTTCAACTTTAAGTATTCCACCGGCTGGGAGTATTACGAGGCCACCTTTGAGGCCGGTTACGCCACCAGCCTGCAGATCACCTTCTCCGGCTCGGGCTTGGCCACCACCACCGCCGGTGCCGGCTCTCACGACGAGTGCTACCTGGACGACATCCTGGTGGAGAACCTGTCCGGCGACGAGATCGACCGCAACAACCTGGTCACCTCCGGCGGCACCAGCGTCCGCGATCCCGAGGACGGCATCCGCGGCCTGGCCTTTAAGTTCCATCTGGACGGCACCGAGATTGCCTATGAGAACGGCAACGAGTACGTGCAGAACACCGGTACGCTGGCTCTGTACAAGTACGCCGACGACATCGGTAACCTGAAGTCCTTCGGCGCGGTGGTGACCAACGATGCCACCATCGGCGGCAGCGACTTCACCCTGGCCGACGTGACCGGCAAGAAGGTCATCGACGTTCCTGCCCGGTATCTGATGGAACTGGATGAGGCCGGTGCTGACTATGCCGTGCGTATCGTCAACATCCCGGATGCCGGTGTGGCTACCGAAATCTATGCTCGTCCCTATTACACCTATGAGCTGAACGGCGAGGAAGTCACCGTCTATGGCGACATCCAGTCCGACAGCTATGAGCACGTTTCCAGCATCCGCCGCAGCCTGAAGGTGTTGGCCATCGGCAACAGCTTCTCTGTGGATGCCATGGAAAATCACCTGTACGACCTGCTGAAGAGCGCCGACTACGACCAGGTCATCCTGGGCAACCTGTACATCGGCGGCTGCAGCCTGAACACCCACTGGAGCAACATCAGCACCAACACCTCCGCCTACGAGTTCCGCAAGAACGACGACAACGGTGAGTGGGTCAAGACCCAGAACTACACCGCTCTGGAGGCGCTGCAGGAGGAGAACTGGGATGTTATCACCATCCAGCAGGTGTCCTCTGACTCCGGTGTGGCCAGCACCTATACCAACCTGCAGAACATTGTCAACTGGGTCAACGACAACAAGACCAACCACGATGCCAAGGTGCTGTGGCACATGACCTGGGCTTATCAGGCCGATTCCACCCACGACGCCTTCCCCACCTACAACAGCGACCAGATGACCATGTACAACGCCATCGTTGACACCGTCCAGAACACCGTTCTGGCTGTGGACGGCATCGACGGCGTCATTCCCTCCGGCACCGCTATCCAGAACCTGCGTACCTCCGGTCTGGGCGATACCCTGACCGCCGACGGCTACCATCTGAAGGATACCTACGGCGATTACACCGCCTCCCTGACCTGGTATCGTGCCCTGACCGGCGAGAGCCTGGATCTGGTCACCTACTGGCCCGAGTCCGTGGCGGATTACAAGGCCGACATCATGCAGGCCGCTGCCCGCGCCGTCTACAACCCCTATGAGGTCTCCGATCTGTCCGAGACGGTCATCGTGGGTCTGTCCGACTTCCAGGCCTCTACCGACGAAAAGGGCGCCAACCAGGTGAACACCATCCTGTCCGGCGGCATCGCTGAGAAGTACGGTATGTTCGACGGCCTGTTCGCCGTGGGCGACTACTCCGCCCAGGTGGGCTATGACGTGGCTCTGACCGGTATCGAAGCCCTGGATCAGGTCATCGATCCCTACGTCAGCGGCAACAAGATCTACACCGAGGGTAACCACGACGATCCCAACCTGCCCGGTCTGGCTCCCTCCGGCAATAACGACCCCGCCGGCGGCAAGTACGGCGTGCTGGTCATCAACGAAGAGGACTACGATCAGTACGGCAACGGCGGCGAGGCCTCTGCCGAGATGATGCAGACCTACTTCGACGAGAAGCTGGCGGTCGAGTGCTGGGGCAACAAGCCCATCTTCGTGCTGTGCCACGTGCGGCTGCACTACTCCATGCGTACCGAGACCAGCAACAACGCCAAGACCGCCCGTCCCATGGTGGACGCGCTCAACGAGGCCGGTGCTGCGGGTCTGAACATCATCTTCCTGTTCGGCCACAACCACTCCGGCGGTTACGACGACTTCCTGGGCGGCGGCTCTGTGTACCTGAAGAAGGGTGACAGCATGATGGTGCCCGAGTACAGCGAGAACTACAAGTACAACTGGGATACCGTAACCCTGAACTTCACCTATATGAACGTGGGTTACGTGGGCTACTGTGCCGACCACGGCGTTGGCGCCGACATCACCCTGACCGTCACCACCTACCGCATCCTGTCCACCGGTGAGGTCATCATCACCCGTTGGGACGAGGACGGCGAGCACAACCTGAAGTCTAAGGGTGTCAAGAACACCGTCATCGCCGATACCTTCGAGCCTGACGAGACCGTGTACGAGTCCTCCCGTGTGGTCACCGCTGATGACGACCGCAAGTACGAGGAGTAACGTAAAGGAGTATTCCTTGACAGCATAAACACTGCCCCCGGCAACGAAAATGCGTTGCCGGGGGTTTTCTTTTTGTGAAAAACTCCTACATATTGATAATTTTAATTATATATTACTATATAATGTTCTTGATTTTATAGGAAATCTTTGCTATACTGATGGTGGCGAATTGCATAAAATTTTTATAAAGGAGGAAAACACTATGCAAAACAAGCTGCGCAAAGTATTGGCTATCCTCGGTGTGTTAGCCATGCTGTGCACCCTGCTGCCCCTGGGCGCTATGTCCGTGGCCGCAGAGGACGAGACCATCTCGACCTGGAACTTTGAAGACGGTAACATCGGCTTCACTTCCGGCACCGGTCAGTCCATCGTAGCGGACCCCGATGACAGCACCAATAACGTGCTGTATTGGACTTCCGGTTCCGCTTACGCCACCATCTACAAGGTTATCACCTTGGAGAAGAACACCGACTACGTCTTCAATTTCAAAATGAAGACCGATGCGGGCAACTCTGCCTACATCACCGTACAGACCGCCTCTTGGGGCGAGTACGACCAGGTGTCTTTCGGCACCTCTACCACCTGGCAAGAGCACTCCATCGAGTTCAACACCGGCGATACCTTTAGCAACGTGATGCTGAAGATCCAGGACGGCGGTGCTGCCCAGAACTACTGGATCGATGATTTCACCATCATCAAGAAAGAGGCCGTGGAGCCTGAGAATCCCGGCGAGACCACCTACGAGACCATTTGGGAGAAGGACTGGAACGACGGCGTTCTGGGCTTCAAATCCGGTAACGTGGTGGCCGAAGGCCCCGACGGCACCAACTGCCTGAAGTGGTCTGCCACCGGCGGTTACAGCTCCACCTACATGACCGTTAAGGGCTTTGAGCAGAACACCAACTATCAGATCACCTTTAAGGCCAAGTCCTCTGCCAGCGCTTCTATGTTTATCACCATTCAGAATGGCAGCTGGGGTAGTTTCTACTACAACGAGACCTTCCAGCCCACCACCGAGTGGGCCGAGTACACCATCGTCACCAACGTGCAGACCGCTCCCAACTCCAGCGGCGCTATCCTGTTCAAGTTCCAGGATACCGGCACGGCTCAGGATATTTGGGTTGACGATCTGGTCGTCTCCAAGATCATCGAGCCCGAGGTAGAAGAGGATGACAACCTGGTCATCAACGGCGACTTCGAGACCGGTGACTTCACCAACTGGACCAAGCATCAGTCCACCGTCATCACCTCCGCCGACGCCCACGGCGGCAGCTACGCTGCTAACCTGAAGGGCAACGGCGGCTGGGGCGGTATGCTGAACACCAACGTGACTGTTGTGGCCGGCCAGAACTACACCGTTAGCATGTGGCTGAAGACCAACTCCAACGGTGTCAACGTTCAGGTTTGGGACGGCAGCACCAGCGGCACCAGCCTGGCCACCAAGTGGTTCACCGCCACCGAGTGGACTCAGCTGACCTGGGACGTGACCCCCGCCACCACCACCATCTGCTTCAACTTCTGCGGCGGTGGTAACGGCGTCTCCGAGGACGTTCTGGTGGACGATATCTCCATCATCGGCGAGAAGGTCCCCTCTTACGACGGCTTTATCTACAACGGCGACTTTGAGACCGGCATCATCACCCCCTGGACCGTCTACTCCGACACCATCGTTTCCAAATCCGCTGCCCAGAACGGCAAGTACGGTTTGGAGATGATCGGCGACGGCGGCTGGGGCGGCCTGGCTTATCAGGACTTCGCCACCGAGATCGGCCACACCTATGCGATCACCTTATCCTACAAGGCTGTCGCCAACGGCGTGAACGTCCAGATTCTGGATTCTGCCAATACCGTCCTGACCGGCAAGTGGGTCACCAGCACCTCCTGGTCCGCCTTGTCCCTGGAGATTGAAGCTACGAGTACCACTACCCGCATCAACATCTGCGGCGGCGGCAACAACATTGCTACCACCGTCTATCTGGACGACGTCAGCATTGTCGAGGTAAAGGATCCCACCTTCGACGGCTACATCTGGAACGGCGACTTTGAGGCCGGCTCCCTGACCAAGTGGAGCACCTACCAGTCCACCGTGCTGTCTGCCGAAGCTGCCAAGAACGGCACCTACGGCGCGAAGCTGATCGGTAACGGCGGCTGGGGCGGCCTGCTGACCCAGAAGGATATCGCTGTGGAGGTCGGTAAGACCTACAAGCTGTCCTTCTGGTACAAGACCCCTCAGAACGGTCTGAACATGACCCTGAAGGATCAGAATAACCAGAACACCAAGCTGGCCGGCAACTATCTGAGCGGCAAGCAGGATTGGACTCTGTACGAGGCCACCTTCGAGTCCGGTTACGTGACCAAGCTGGTGCTGAACTTCTCCGGCTCCGGTAAGAACACCACCGACGAATTGTGGATCGACGACATCAAGCTGGAGAACCTGTCCGGCGACGAGATGGATCGCTGCGAGATTCTGAAGAACTCCGGCACCTCCATCCGCGATGTAGACGACAACAACCGCGGTCTGGCTTTCCGCTTCTCCACCAACGTGACCGGCGCTGAGTTTGTCAAGGGCAACCAGTACGTGTCCGGTTCCGGCTCTATGAAGCTGTTCAAGTACGACGAGGCCATCGGTACTCTGATCGAGGCCGGCGCCATCGTCACCAACCAGGAGTCCGTCGGCACCGCCGATATGACCATGGCCGACGTCAACGGCGGCAACGTCATCAAGGTGCCCGCCAAGTACGTGACCGACTACGAGGACAACGGCGATATGTTCTACGCTGTGCGTATCGTCAACATCCCCGACGAGCACGTAGCCACCGAAATCTATGCCCGTCCCTACTACACCTATGAGCTCGATGGCGAGCAGGTTACCGTTTACGGCGAAATCACCAACGACAGCTATGAGGCTGTCGCCAGCGTCCGTCGTTCTCTGAAGGTTCTGGCCATCGGCAACAGCTTCTCTGTTGACGCCATGCGCAACTACCTGTACGACGTGCTGAAGAGCGCTGACTACGACCAGGTTATCCTGGGTAACCTGTACGTGGGCGGTTGCTCCATCGACACCCACTGGAACTACATCAGCAGCAACTCCGGTTCCTACGAGTATCACAAGAACGATGACAACGGCGAGTGGGTCACCACCTACGGCGCCAAGGCTATGGATGCTCTGCAGGATGAGAACTGGGATGTCATCACCGTTCAGCAGGTATCCGGCAACTCCGGTATGCCCGAGACCTTCGGCAACCTGCAGAATCTGGTCAACTGGGTCAACCAGTATAAGACCAACCCCAATGCCAAGGTTATGTGGCATATGACCTGGGCCTATCAGCAGGATAGCACCCACGAGTCCTTCCCCAACTATAACAGCGACCAGATGACCATGTACAATGCCATCGTGGACACTGTTCAGAACACCGTTCTGGCCGTGGACGGCATCGACGGCGTTATCCCCGCCGGTACCGCTATCCAGAACCTGCGTCAGACCTCTCTGGGCGACACCCTGACCGCTGACGGTTATCATCTGAATGACCTGCACGGCGATTACACCGCCTCTCTGACCTGGTATGCCGCCCTGACCGGCGAGAGCCTGGATCTGGTTGACTACGCTCCCGCCTCCGTCACCAACGATGTGTTCAACATCAAGCGTGCGGTGGGCCGCGCTATCATCAACCCCTATGAGGTTTCCGACATGGGCGAGACCGTGCTGTTGGCCGGTTCCGACTTCCAGGCCAGCACCTGGGATAAGAACATGAGCAACATTAACGCCATCTTGGGCGGCATCAAGAACACCGACGGCTACGAGCTGTTCGACGGTATGCTGTTCGCCGGCGACTATACCCCCAACCACGGTCACGACAACGCCACCGAGGGTATCGGCGTTCTGGACGAGTTCACCAACGACTTCGTCATTGGCAACAAGGTCTACGCCGAGGGTAACCACGACGCTCCCACCGTGGAGATGCTGTCTCCCTACGGCAACAACGATCCCGTGGGCGGCACCTATGGCGTGTTCGTCTTCCACGAGGAGGACTACGGTCAGTTCGGCGACGACGATGACCACGAGAGAAACAGCCAGATCGTCGGCGACGACCTGAAGGCCTACTTCGACGAGAAGATCGATAGCGGCTGGGATAAGAACAAGCCCATCTTCGTTATGACCCACGTGCCGCTGCACTTCAACTGGCGTACCGTCAGCGACTACGGCGCCGGTGAGGGTGCTAAGTACATCGTGGATGCTCTGAACTACGGCGGCGAGGCCGGCTTCAACATCATCTTCCTGTATGGTCATAACCACTCCGGTGACTACGACGCCTATCTGGGCGGCGCCTCCATCTATCTGGCTAAGGGCGACACTATGCTGGTTGCCAATCCCGAGGACTACACCGAGTATTATGAGCAGGAGATCAAGTTCACCTACCTGAACGCCGGTTACGTTGGCTACTTCCCCAACTTCGGTAACGGCACCGACTACACCCTGTCCATGACCACCTTCCGCATTCAGGACAACGGCGCAGTCATCATCACCCGTTACAGCGCCGACGGTTACACCAACCTGAAGGCTAAGGGTGTCATGCACAGCTCTAACGAGTACGTCACCGACATCGTTGTTAACGAGACCGTTTACGGTCCCCAGCGCATTGTCACCGCTACTACCGACGAGGAGTATACCGGCGACTAAGCCTGTATAAGCGGTAACAAAACCTAAACGATCCCCGGCAACGGAATTTCCGTTGCCGGGGATTTTCTTGTTTCATAACATCTTTATAACTTGATATGAATATATCATTCACTTTTGTGCATCGCCTTGATTTTTATCCGCCTTTTTGCTATACTGACGATGGTTATTTATACCCAAAAATTATAAGGAGGAAGACACTATGCAAGTAAAACTGCGCAAAGTATTGGCTGTGGCACTGACCCTGACCATGCTGTGCACCCTGCTGCCTCTGGGCGCTATGTCCGTGGCGGCAGCCGACGTAGATCTGCTGGTCAATGGCGATCTTGAGACCGGCAACGCCGACGGTTGGAGTCTGGGAACTGGCAGTTCCGTATCCACCGAAAACGTTCACGGCGGTAGTTATGCCATTAAAACTACCAACACCAGTACCAAATACGAGGTGATGATGCGTCAGACCATCGACGTGACGGCGAACACCGATTACGTCTTCACCTTCTGGTACAAGTATGAGGGCTCCAACAGCAGTCCCTCTTTCTACGCCATCGTGAAGGATGGCAACGAGAGTGTCAACCTGAACGACAGTTACAGTCGTAACTCCCCCTCGGGCAGCGACTGGACTCAGGTGTCCCACACCGTCAACTCCGGTGATTACACCTCCCTGACGCTGGTGTTCCAGAACCGTCAGGCCAGCGACGGCGGCACCTATTACTTCGACGACATCTCCTTTGTGGGTCCCGAACCCGTGGAACTGCCGGACGAACCGGAAAATCCCGTTCCCGAAGTGAAGAACAACCTGGTGGAGAACGGCAACTTCGAGACCGGCAACACCAACGGCTGGGAGAAGCACCAGTCCACCGCCGTTTCCACCGATGCCGCCTATACCGGCTATTACGGTGCTAACCTGATTGGTAACGGCGGCTGGGGCGGTATGCTCAACCAGACCGTAGCGGTCACCGCCGGTCAGAGCTATCAAGTGTCTATGTGGGTCAAGGCCGTTTCCAACGGCGTCAACATCCAGATCAAGGACGGCAACTCCAGCGGCGACAAGCTGGGCACCGCTTGGTTTAACAAGACCGAGTGGACCTATCAGACCTGGTCCGTGACCCCCACCACCAACGCCATCTTCATCAACTTCTGCGGCGGCGGTAACGGCATTGCCGAGAACATCTACGTGGATGACATCGTGGTGATCAAGGCTCCCCTGATCACCAACGGCGGCTTTGAGACCGGTGACAAGTCCGGATGGTCCTGCAACAGCGGCACCGCCACCATCGTCACCGACGCCTACAGCGGCAACTACGCCCTGCAGCTGGAGAACCCCTCCGCTTGGGGTGAGGCCTGTGTCCGCACCATCGGCGTTAAGGCCAACACCCAGTATGAGGTGTCCTTTAAGGCCAAGCGCGTATCCGGCACCGGCGCCTTTAACCTGATTGTCTGCTCCCCCGTTTCCCCCTGGACCAAGTTCACCAAGATTTCCGGTCAGAACTGGATGGCCGCCAGCGACGCCACCGACGCCAACGGCTGGGCTTCCTACACCTGCGTGTACAACTCCGACGAGTTCACCCAGATGCTGCTCAAGTTCACCTCTGAGGCAGAGTCTGCCGGTTCCATCATCATCGATGATATCAATGTGGAAGAGCTGAAGGAGCCCTCCTTCGACGGCTATCTCTACAACGGCGACCTGGAGACCGGTAAGACCAACCCCTGGACCACCTATCAGAGCACTGCCGCAACCGAAGAGGCCGCCTGCAACGGCGAGTACGGCCTGTATCTGTACGGCAACGGCGGCTGGGGCGGTCTGGCCTATCAGGACATTGCCACCGAGGCCGGTCAGACCTATTACTTCTACGGCTACTTTAAGAGCAATTCCGCCGGCGTGAATATCCAGATTCTGGATCAGACCTCCGGCACCAAGCTGACCTCCACCTATTACAGCAAAACCGACTGGCGTGTGGTCCAGCTGAGCTTCGTGGCCCAGGGCACCACCACCCGCATCAATTTCTGCGGCAGTGGTACCGGCACCGCCGAAAAGGTGTATGCCGACGATATGTTTATTGTGGCCGTCACTCCCCAGGGTTCCTCCTTTGACGGGTATATCTTCAACGGCGATTTCGAGGCCGGTACCACCGTCAACTGGACCACCCACCAGCAGACCATCCTGTCCACCAAGGCCGCCTATGAAGGCTCTGCCGGCGTGATCATGAAGGGCACCGGCGGTTGGGGTGGTACCCTCAACCAGACCTTTAACGTGGATATGGGCAACACCTATAAACTGAGCTTCTGGTACAAGCCCATCTCCACCGGCCTGAACGTGAAACTGCAGGATGCCATCGACGGAACCAAGATTTTCGGCGACTATCTGAGCACCGATAAGGGTACCGACTGGATGCTGTACGAAAAGACCTTTAACGTGGGCTACAGCACCAAGGTGACCCTCAACTTTAACGGCAGCGGCACCGGCAACGTGGAAGAGATGTACATCGACAGCATCTCCGTCGTCAACGTGGACGGTGAAGAGAATATCCGCAAGCAGAACACCAAGAATACCGGTACCAGCGTCCGCGACGTGGCAGACGACAACCGCGGTCTGGCCTTCCGCTTCCATCTGGATGCCGATGGCGTGCAGGTGACCAAGCGCAACCAGTTCGTTTCCGGCACCGGTCTGCTGGATCTGTATAAGAACCGTCAGGTTTCCGCCACCCTGCTGCGCGCCGGTGCGGTGGTCACTAACGACGCCGCCATTGGCGCTGACTTTAGCGCGTTCACCCTGGATGCCGTCAACGGCTCCAACGTAGTGGACGTGAATGCCCAGTATCTGATCGACCTGGAGGACGACTCCTTCGGCTATGCGGTGCGTATCGTGGGTATCCCGGATCACGCCACCGGCACCGAGATCTACGCCCGTCCCTACTACGTCTATGACGTGGACGGCGAAGAGGTCGTGGTATACGGCGCTCTGACCCACGACAACTACGACGGCGTAGCCGGCGAGCACAAGAGCATTACGGTGCTGACCGTTGGTGACGACAGCTCTGCCGCGGCTATGCAGGATTATCTGCCCGGCATTCTGGAGAGCGCCGACTACGACAACGTGATTCTGGGTAGCCTGGTAGGCACCGAGTATGCCCGCTACCAGTATGGCCAGTGGACTGTCACCGAGAACGCCGATACCGCGGCCGTGCTGGCTGAGGGTTGGGATTACGTGGTTATTGATTCTGAGGATCAGGCCTATATCGATGAAGTGGACGCCGCTACCAACGACGCCGTTCTCTTCTGGGATAACGACGAGGATCTGGCCGAGACCGAGCTGAACAACGCCGAAGCCATCCCCACCTATACTTCTATTGAGAACTTCATCGGCACCGACGTTGCCGCAAGCGACAGCATCAAGGGCTATATCAATATGCTGGCTTGGTTTGGTGTGATCACCGGTGAGACCCTGGATCAGGCGGATTACTATCCCGCCGAGGTAGCCAACGACTACTACGACATCGCCCGCTCCGTGGCTCACGCTATGTATAACCCCGCCGCGGTGGCTGACCTGTCCGAGGTCATCCTGCTGGCCGGCTCCGACTTCCAGCCCACCGGCGGTGACGTTGCCGCCGGCCGCCAGACTGTGAACAACATTCTGGGCGCTATGGCGGATGCCGGTTACGGCCTGTTCGACGGCTTCTTCTCCGGCGGTGACTATTCCACCGGCACCAGCCACGACGAGACCACTGCCGGTCTGGCCGGTCTGGACGAGGAGATCTCCGAAGTTGTTTACAACAACAAGTTCTACTCTCAGGGTAACCACGACCCCGATACCACCGTGGGCCTGACCCAGCACGGCAACAACGATCCCTTCGGCGCGCCCTACGGCCTGTTCCTCATCAACGAGGATAACTACGCCGACACCGGTTCCGGCGGCGAGGCCGTGGCCAAGGAGCTGGATGCCTATTTCGACGCGAAGATCAATGGCGACTGGGGCAACAAGCCCATCTTCGTGGTTTGCCACGTACCGCTGAACTTCTCCATGCGTACCGTCAGCGGTCAGAATGCCCGTACCGCCATGCCCATCGTGGAGTCGCTGAACGAGGCGGGCGCGGCCGGTCTGAACATCATCTTCCTGTTCGGCCACAACCACTCCGGCGGCTACGATAACTATATCGGCGGCGGTTCTGTGTACCTGAAGAAGGGCGACACCATGCTGGTGCCGGACTACGCCAACCACATTACCCCCACCGAAGTCACCCTGAACTTCACCTATATGACCGCCGGTTACATCGGCTATTACGGCACCACCGTCGGTGGCGCTGACGGCGCCCTGACCATGTCGGTGTTCCGCATCCAGAAGGATGGTTCCGTCATCATCGGCCGTTACGATGAGAGCGGTATCCACAACCTGAAGAGTGCGGGTGTCAAGAACACCGACCGCAACGACATTATGGATGCCGATCCCACCGTGTACGAGTCTTATCGCGTGGTTACCGCCACCACTGACGAGGAGTACGAGGGATAAAGCAAACCGGCTTTACAGCCTAATTAGCAGGACCCC
>JAZNSL010000028.1:0-28975 GCA_045591225.1 Acutalibacteraceae bacterium
GTTTTATTCGCCTTTCGGCGAGTTATATTGCTTCGCAGTGATATTTGTCTTACGACAAGTGTTATTGCCTCCGGCAGTTTTTTGCGAATAAAATATCACTGAAACCGTGAGGTTTCAATATCACTTTCCGAAAGGAAAATATCACTCTGTGCATTAAGCACAGAATATCACTAAAAAAATTACTACCCGAAAAAGAGTTTATGTTTTCTCTTCTTCGGGTAGTTTTTGTCTTATAGCATAGCAAGCAGGGAATTTGTACGGCAAATTCCAATCATTTTACAGATAACTGTCCTTAGCAACCCTGCTCTTTTGCCTCGCACTTTTTTCATACGCAACATAGTAGGGAGAATCACTCTGTCTCGTCTTCCCACACCGTTACCGGCTTGTCTTGGTACTTCTTTTTGAACACCCGGCGGCGGAACAGATACAGGGTATAGGCCAGCCACAGCACGAAGAAGATGGCACAGGCAATCACCGCGTTTGTCAGCGAACCGCCGGCAAACCCCAGCATAAACAACAGCGGTGCAATCATCACCATAGCCGGGAAGTTGGAAAGAATGTACAGGCTGGAGGTGGGGGTTCTCAGACCGGGGTCGATCTCCTTCATAAGAATCATACCGTTGGAGGCGGTACCGGTCAGGGTGCCGAAGCTCATCAGGAAAAATTCGTGTTCAAACCCCTTGAAGCATTCCTTGGCTACTAAGCGAATGTACACGTAGGTGACCAGGGAACCCACCAGGCTGAGGATGATAATGGGCAGGATGTAGTTTTTGATATCGTTGATCTCGATGGCCGTTACGCCGGCCACGATCATCAGGTCAAAGGCGAAGCCGGAGACACGGTCCATTTGATAGTTGTTGATGTATTGGCGGTGCATCAGGTTCCGCTTTTGCAGTTGCTTGACCACCACCTTAATCAGCATCGCCGCCAGAGAAGCCCATAGGAAATTAAAGCCCCAGGCAATGCTGTTGGTGAAGGCGGACAAAGCGCCCAGCAAACACATAAAAGCGAAAGAAAGGGCGTAGGCCAGCACCACGAAGCCCACCTGCAGCGAGAATTTGTCCACCGATTCGTTGTCGGGGATCTCGCTACCGCTGGGGTTGGTGTGGTCGATGGTTTCGCCGGTGGGGTTGGCCGGGCGGACCGAAAGGGTATGGCGCTTTTTGTGGATGTTGATATACAAGATGCCGAAGATGGAGGCCACCACAAAGCCGATGGAGGCCAGAGACAGACCGAAACTGCCGTTGCCGGCAAACTGTGCCGCCGGCGTGTTGGTGAAGTTGATGTCCCAGCTGAGGGCGTTGCCGGGCCCCTGACCGAAAGCCAGAGGCAGGATCAGCCCGCAGACGTAGGAAATAACGGTGTCGCCATATCGGGTAAGCAGGAACATAAGCAGCGTAATGCCGAGACCCACAAAGGCCTGCAACATATAGGTGCCGCCCTGCAACGCGCCGAATTCCACCACCTGCGCCGCCTCGGTCTTGTGGGTGCTTTTCTCGGTTTTCAGCGACATGGCGGCAAAGCCGATGGCCAGGCAGTGATAGGTGATCACCTGCATAAGCTGGTTATCCACCAGCGCCCAATCAAATTGTTTGCAGAGGGTGTTGACCGCCAGCAGCAGACCGCCGCCCAACAGCGCCGAGGGCACCAGACATTTCCGAAACAGCGGTATGGTGCGCCGCAGGATATTGCCCAACATCAGAAAGATCAGCAACAATCCCAGTTGTACAATAAAATCCCAGACAGCGCCGTAATTCGCCAGCGTAAAATCCCAACCGGATGCCGTGTTCATAATATCAACTCCGTTTCACGCGTTGCATTGATGACGACCGCCTATGGCCGTCAGAAAAGGAAAAGGGAGGTTAAATTCCCAGAAAAGCGGTGTTTTCTTCTTTGTTGCAGAGGCTTTTGTAGCGGAAGCAGAAATTCACGTATTTCAGGGCGTTGAATCGCTTACTGCCCTTCAACTGGTACACGCGGTCTCCGTGATAGACGTTGAGTTTGTTGCGTCCCAGCACCGCCACCGCCGATACGCTGTCAAAGGGGAATACCAGCGGCTCCTCACACCCTTCGTCAATGACCATGCGGTCGCCGTAAAGGCGGACGTCCGCTTGTTTGCGTAGGGGTCGCTTGCGCTTGTACACGATTACTTCCAAAAGGGTTGCGGTGTCCCGGTATAGGGGCTCTTGTGTGTGGGCGGTCAGGTCCAGCGCGGACACAAATTCTTTCTGATAATCGTACCACTGGGTCACGTATTCAAAGGGGAAAGAAAACCCCACACCGGACAGCCGTTTATCCGTTCCGTAGGTGACCTTTCGCCGGCACCGTTTGCACTGGGTCTCGTTGCCGTGGCTTTCCCACTCGGTCAAGCCGCAATAGGGGCAGACGTAGAGGGCGCGTTCCAGATACTCCGCCCGTTTGTTGGAGGTGAATACCGCCTCCGAGACGCCCTCGTCCACCGCCAGCCCGGTTTCAATCAACTCAAACAGCTGGTCGTTGGTCAGCTGCTCGTATTCCTCCGGCTCGATGACGCGGGATACGTAAGAGCGCATTTTTCCTTTGCGGACACCGTCGCTCCAGCGGGGGTGTACGCCGTAGCCGCCCTCGATGCGGTACAGCGCAATGGGCAGCTTCAGCTTGCGGGCGAGGGACGCGATGGCGGGGCTCATATACTCGGTCCGCCCGCTATAGGTGCGGTTGCCCTCCGGCGCGATGGCGATGGTGCCGCCCTCTTTGGCGACGCGGATGCAGTTCATCACCGCGGCCACGTCGGTGGTCTGTTTTTTGATCGGGATGGGCGCCACCAGCCAGCGTATCAGCGACGAAACCAAGCCGTTGGAGAAAAGGTCCTCAGAGGCCAGGTAGTACACAGGCCCGCGAAAGGACATACCCACAAAGAACTGGTCAAAGGCCGTTTGGTGATTCAGCAGGATCAGATAGGGGCGATCCCCCTGCTCCTTAAACGGCTCGGCGGTGATACCGTATCGCCATTTGGAATAGGGGTACAGCACCGCATAGGCAAGGTTGCGCACCACCCGGTGGCGGTATTTTATCCATTTTTTACGGTTTTTCTTCTTCTGCATAGGTTTACCTCGTGCCACCGCAAATTTGTTAAAGCGTGGGCATTTTCAAAATCGTCCGTTTGCGGCTGCTTTTTTACCACACAAAGGGAATCAGCCGGTATTTGACTTTCTGTTTGTACTCCGTATACCCGGGCAGGTCCCGTTCCAGCACCTGTTCTTCACCCCGGATGCGCACGGCGATCACCGCCGGATAGGGGATAAACCACAGTACCGCCCACCAAGAGCCCAGCACCAAGGGGATGGCCAGGAACAGCACCACCGTCACCGCATACATAGGATGGCGGACGATGCCGTACAGCCCGGTGTCCACCACCTGCTGTCCCTCCTGCACTTGGATGGTGCGGGAGAGATAGGCGTTTTCCCGCATCACCTCGGCATACAGGCCGTAGGCCAGCAGGAACAGCACCGACGCCGCGACGAGTACCCAGCCGGGTACGGTGGACCAACCAAAGCGAAAATCCAGACCGGCGGTGATAAACCCGCCCAAAAACAGCAGACCGGATACCGCCACCACCCCTTTTTGGGTGGTCTCTTTCTCCTTGCCGTCCAGACGGCTGCGCAACAGGTCAGGGGCTTTTGCCAGCATCACCACACCCAGCAAAAGGATGGGGATGAACAATAGGGCGATAAACCGCCAGCCTCCGGGGTAACGGAGGGTACCGGCAGGCAGGAACAGCAAAGCCCCCACCAAAACCAGACCGGCGAGAAATTTTGTCAGTGCGCTGATAAACAGTTTCATAATTTCGCCCCCTTCCTCTCAGTATAACACACCCGGTCGGATTTGTCACCTTACTTTTTTGCATAATCGTCAGCATTTCGACGTACACTCTGTTTTAAAGGGGTGATGGGGATGAAACGCAACGTGCTTTTTTGGCAGTTTGCGGGGTTTTGCTTGACCGCATTGGGCGGGACACTGCTGCATTATCTGTACGAGTGGAGCAGTGAGGCCTTGGTGGCGGCGCCCTTTTCCGGGGTGAACGAGTCCACTTGGGAGCATATGAAGCTGCTGTATTTTCCGTGGCTGTTGTTTGCCCTGTTCCAGTGGCGGTATTTTCGGGATTGTCGAGGGTTTTGGTGGGCGAAACTGCGGGGGATTTTCGCCGGTCTGGTGACCATCCCGGTGCTGTTTTACACCTATAACGGAGCCTTTGGCAAATCCCCGGATTGGTTGAACATCGCCATTTTCTTTGTGGCGGCGGCGGTGACCTATGGCGTGGAATGCCGCCTGTCCCGCAAGAAAGGCATCGACCGCGGCATCCCCGCGGTGCCCTTGGCGGTGGTGTTGCTGATGGGGGTGCTGTTTGTGGTGTTCACCTTTGCGCCGCCGCAACTTCCCTTGTTCCGTGACCCTCTCACAGGAGAATACGGGGTTAGCGCGTAAAAAACGAAAACCACGCGATAGTCGCGTGGTTGGATAGAGCTTTAGCGATGAAGAATCCCGCCGCAGCGGAAGGCCCCCTCCGGGAGGGAGGCTTTGTTGGGCACTACCTGAACCCATTTATGGGTAACTAGTATTCAATGCGTGGCTGGCAGGTCAACCTACAGCGCACCCCAGCGCAGCCAGTAGTATTCGGGCTATGCCCGAAAATGAAATATCCCCCGCTGTGTGCGGGGGATATTTCATTTTCCATAGGTTTCTGTGATGCGTTCCAAAATTTCCCGGTCAGCCGGGCAAAAATCGTAGTCGGGGATCTGGGCGGGGGTGATCCAGGCGGCGTCGTTATGCTCCAGCAGGGTGGGAGTACCCTTGGCGATGGTGGCGTGGTACAGGTACAAATGCACCCGAATATCCGGGTATTGGTGCACCACGTCCATAAAGGGTTCGCCCACCTCCAAGGTGACGTCCAGTTCCTCTTGGCATTCCCGAACAAGAGCCTGTTGGTGGGTCTCACCCGGTTCCACCTTACCGCCCACAAACTCCCACAACAGGGCGTTGCCCTTGTGGGCGGGGCGCTGACAGATCAAAAATCGTTGGCCCTGCCAAATCAGGGCGGCTACTACGTCTACCATCGTTTATCCTTTCACCACCCGCAGGGCGTCATAGCCGTAATAGGCAAACAGGTCCAGGGCGGATTGGTCGATCATTTCACCGCCCACCAGCACCGGCACCGCCGGGGGACAGCCCACCGTGGGGGTGGCCAGCACCCGCCCGACACATTCCTTTGCCGGCAGAGTTTCCGCCGGGGAGAACAGGGCGGCGCGGGGGGACAGTGCCACCCGGGGCTTGGCCAGGGCAGGGGGTAGGTCGGTCAAGGGCGCTTGTTTCGGCAGGGCACTCAGCACCCGTTCTAGCCGTTTCACCGCCTCCTCCGTGGTGGCGGGGGTGAACATCATCACCAGATGATCGGGGTCGGCAAACTCGCACACAAACCCCTGCCGTTCCAGATGCTCCGCCACCGCCGCGCCGGTATAGCCGTACCCTTTTGTCGCCAGAGTAACCTTGAGGGGTTCATCCCCCACGAGGGTATAGCCGGCGGCGGTGAGGGCGACCTTCAGCCGGTTCACTTGCTCACAGCACCGAGCCAAGTGGGAGGGGAAATCTCCGCCTAGATAGGGGTTGACCCCGTCCAGGGATTGCAGGGTCAGGTAAGACGGGCTGGTGGAGGCAAAGAGGGTCAAAGCCCCCTCCAAGTCCTCCGCCCACTCAGCCACCCGATGGGACAGGTGGAGATAGGCGCCGCCGGTGAGCACCGGCAGAGTCTTGTGGGCGGAATCGCAACACAGGTCGGCACCCAAGGTAATGGGATGGCGGTCCTGGGCTAAAAATTTCAAATACGCGCCGTGGGCGTTGTCCACCAACAGCAGGGTGTCCCGCTGATGGCACACCCGGGCCAAGGCGGCAACGTCCAGGGTGTTGCCCAGATAATCCGGGCTGGTGATATACACCGCCGCCGGGGGTTCGGGCAGGCTGTCCAGCGCCACCGCCAGAGTTTCGGCGGTGATGGGGCAGGCGGTGAGGGTGTCACCGCCCCACAGCCACCGTACGTCGGCGTCCAATAGGGCGCAGGCGGTGACAAAGGCAGAGTGGGCGTTGCGCCCGGCAAGGACGGTGCGCCGTCCGGTGCGGGTCAGGGCCAGATACAGCATACCCCGTATGCAGAGGGAAGACCCCTCGGTGGCGTACACCGTCCGGGCAGAGCCGAACAGGGCGGTGGCGTTATCCTCGCTTTCCCGGATGATGCCGGTGGGGTGATACAGCACGTCCGCCCCGGCAATCTCGGTGATGTCCAGGCGTTCACAGCCCAAACCGGCAACGCCTTTATGCCCCGGCATATGCAGGCGGACGGCATGGCTGTCTGCATAGGTTTTCACAAAATCACAGATGGGGGTCTTCACTCCACATCATCTCCCAACGTTTTGGCGGCTTCCACCATAATGGCGCATTCCATCCGTTTGCGGAACAGTTCACAGCCGTATTCGTACACGCCGGTCACCGACCCGGTGGCGTGATAGGCGTTGGCGGCGCAACCGCCGGAGCAATACAATTTCGCCCAGCAATCGGCGCAGTCGGGACGGGCATACACGTTGCAGGCGGCAAATTCGCACTGGGTGGCGGTGTTGGTGACACCCTGCCAGATGTCGCCCAGCTTAAAGGCCTCTTCACCCACAAACTGGTGGCAGGGGTACAGGTCGCCCCAGGGGGTCACCGCCATATATTCGGTGCCGCTGCCGCAGCCGGACACCCGCTTATAGATACAGGGACCGCCCTTCAGGTCGATCATATAGTGGTAGAAAGTGAAAGGCTTGCCCGCTTTGTGCCGTTCCAGCATCAGCTGGGCCAGTTTCTCGTACTGTTCCAGCACAATGGGCAGGTCCTCGGCGGTGAGGGCGGAGGGATCCTCCGGGGCGCACACCACCGGCTCCATAGACAGTTCGGTGAAGCCCAAGTCCAGCATCACCTGAATATCCTTGAGGAAATCGGGGTTGGCGTGGGTAAAGGTGCCCCGCATATAATAGTTCTTGCCGCCGCGGGCCTCCACAAACTTCTGGAATTTGGGGACGATCTTCTCCCAAGAGCCGTTGCCGGCATAGTCCACGCGATAGCGGTCGTGGACCTCTTTGCGGCCGTCCAGGGACAGCACCACGTTGCTCATCTCCCGGTTGGAGAAGGCGATGACGTCGTCGTCCACCAGCACGCCGTTGGTGGTAAGGGTGAACCGGAACCGCTTGCCGGTCTCCTGTTCCCGCTGACGGGCATAGGCCACCAGTTCCTTGATCATATCCCAGTTCATCAGCGGCTCGCCGCCGAAAAAGTCCACCTCCAGATTGTGGCGGGTGCCGGAATTCTCAATGAGGAAATCCAGCGACCGCTTGCCCACCTCCAGGCTCATCAGCGCCCGGTCGCCGTGGTAGTTGCCCTGGCTGGCGAAGCAGTAGGAACAGTTGAGGTTGCAGGTGTGGGCCACGTGGAGGCACAGGGCCTTCACCACCCCGGCGGTCTTCTGTTTGAGGGTGTCCGCCATAGGGCGGAAGGTGTCGGGGGTGAACAACTGACCGGCTTCTTTCAGCTGACCGATCTGGTCATAGCACTCTGCCAGTTCCTCGGGGGTCACGTCCTCCCGCTGACCGTATTTCTCCCACATCGCGTTGAGCAGAGCCTCTTTCTCGGTCTGCTCGTATAATCCGATCATATCGTAGGCCACCTCGTCCACCACGTGGACCGAGCCGGAGCAGATGTCCAGCACGATGTTCAGGCCGCCCAGTTGATAACGGTGTACCATAACGTACTCCTCCTAAAATTCATAGCATAAGGGTGCTCGGAAAGCTGTCCCCGGGAAAAGATAACACAAACGCAAATTCATCTCGTAGGGGCGGATATCATCCGCCCGCGGGCGGCAGGTTGCCGCCCCTACGGATTCACAAGGGACAACAGACGGGTCTTCTGTCCTGTTTCTTTCCATAAAAAATGTCGCCATCGTGAGATGGCGACATTTCGGTTTTGAGCCAATTACTTGTTCTCGCACTCCTGATTAGCAATGCCGCAGCTGGTCTTGCAGGCAGACTGGCAGGAAGTCTGGCACTCGCCGCAACCGCCGTTCTTGGCGCTGTCGCACAGGTTCTTGGTCTCCAGAGTCTTAATGCGCTTCATAAGAAAAGCCCTCCTTATTTGCTTAATTTTTCCCATTGTAACACACTTTCCCCCACAAGTCAATGAACAGTTGGATAGTTTTTTGCCATTTTTCTGCTTTCTCTTGCACTTGGGGTGCAAAAATGCTACAATAACCCCAAAGGAGGGTTACCTTATGCGCAATACCACCCTATGCTACATTCGTCACGGGGGCAAGACTCTGCTGTTGCACCGCGTGAAAAAAGAAAACGACCTGAATAAAGACAAATGGATCGGCGTGGGCGGCGGCTTTGAGGATAAGGAAAGCCCCGAGGACTGCCTGCTCCGCGAGGTGTACGAAGAGACCGGGCTGACCCTCACCGACTACGCCTATCGGGGTATCGTCACCTTCGTGTCGGACAAATGGGAGACCGAGTATATGCACCTGTTCACCGCCGACGGATTCACCGGCACCCTCAAGGAGTGCGACGAGGGCACTCTGGAATGGGTGGATGACGGGGTGGTGCCCACCCTGCCCACCTGGGAGGGCGACCGCATTTTCCTCTCCCTGCTGGAGCGGAACGTGCCCTTCTTCTCGCTGAAATTGACCTATACCGGTGAGAAACTCACCGGCGCGATACTAAACGGAAAACCGTATAAGGAGGAATGATTATGTTTGACCGCAAAGCCATAAAGGAGCAAGCCAAGACCCTCATCAAGCGCAGCTACTGGATGCTGGTGCTGGTGGTGTTCGTGGCGGGATTGCTGGGAGCCACCATAGGCGGCAGTTCGGCGGCCACCGCCAGTTGGGATTTCAGTTCCGTTTTTGATAACGATGATGCGGACGTTCAGCCGGACGTGGAGGCCGACTACGATTTCACCCCGGACACCTATACGGATGATCCCTTTGGGGACGTCACCCGAGAGGAAATCCCCTTTGCCTTGAACGATATTTGGCGGGAGATCGTGGACGCCATGGGTGTCGCCCTGCCGATCATTATCGGCGTTTTAGTGGCGGTGGCGGGGCTGGCCATATTGACCACCATAGCCTTTGCCATCTTCATCAGCAACGTGGTCACCGCCGGTGTCAGCGGCTGGCTGATGCGGTATTGGCGGGGTGAGGACCCGCCCTTTGGCGACCTGTTCTCCACCTTCCGCACCTACGGCGCGGTGGTCAAGGCCATGTTCCTGCGGGACCTGTACACCTTCCTGTGGTCGCTGTTGTTTATCATCCCCGGCGTCATTAAGGGCTTAGCCTATATGATGGTGCCCTACATCATCTACGAAAACCCTCACCTGACCGCTTCCCAGGCGCTGGACGTCAGCGAGAAGATGACCGACGGCTACAAGGGCGACCTGTTCGTGCTGGGGCTGTCTTTTATCGGCTGGAATATGCTGTCCGCCCTCACCGGCGGTATTCTGGGGATTTTCTACGTCAATCCCTACATCGGCCTTGCCTATGCCGGTGCTTACGACCAGCTGAAATGGAATGCCATCCAAAACGGACGGCTGACCTGGTCGGACTTCGGGCAGATGGCTCCCGCCCCGGAATGGACCGCCCCGGCGGATTCCACCCCGTTTTACGGATAATCGGAAAGGACTAGTGCTATGCTTCAAGACGTATTCACCGTTGGCGCCCAGGTGCTGACCCTGTTTCTGCTGATCGGGGTGGGCGCGGCGTGCGCCAAGGCCCGCCTTTTGGATGGGGCGGCGGTCAAGGCTATGGCCAACTTGGTATTGTATATTGCTACCCCCTGCGTGATTGTCAAATCCTGCATGCGGGAGTTTGACCCGGCAATGCTGTGGGGGTTCCTGACGGTGGTGGCGGTGGCGGCGGTGAACCACGCCCTGCTGATTTTGATAGCCCGCTGGACGTTCCCCAATGGGGAGGAGGCCCGCCGTCGGGTGTTGCGGTGCGGCACGGTGTTTTCCAACGCCGGGTATATGGCGATACCCCTGCAACAGGCCATTCTCGGTGACGACGGCGTGTTTTACTGCGCCGCTTACGTGATCGTGTTTAACGTGTTTCTGTGGACCTACGGCCTGATGGAGATGAGCGGTCAGCGGAAATTATCCCCCAAGCAGATACTGCTCAACCCGGGCGTTATCGGTGTGGCGGCGGGCCTGCTGTTGTTCCTGTTGCCCATCCCGGTTCCTGCGCTGGTGCAGGATGCCGTGGGGCATATGGCGGCGCTGAACACCCCGTTGCCTATGGTGGTTATCGGCTATTACTTGGCGCAGACCAACCTGCTGTCCGCCCTGCGGGATAAGGCGAGCTGGCTGTGCGTGGCGTTGCGGCTGGTGGGGTTGCCCCTGCTGGCGCTGGGCGGGTTACTGCTCTGCGGTGTCCGTGGCGACCTGCTCACCGCCTGTATGATCTGCATTTCTACCCCGGTGGCCACCGCCTGTACCATGTTTGCTACCCGCTACGACCGGGATACCGGCCTGTCGGTGAATTTGGTGTCGGTGTCCACCCTGCTGTCGGTGGTGACCATACCGCTGTTGGTGGCGCTGTCCAACCGGCTGGGTTCGATTTTGTGATGAGGTGAAAGTATGGCTTTGCAACTGCACGAGTTTACCATCCCCTTCCCGGGGATTTCCCGCAAGGTGATTTACCATTTCAGCGACTGCCACTTGGGTGTGGCGGATGCCGCTTCCACCCCGGAGGAGGCGGCCGCCGCCCAAAAGGCCACCAAGGAGTTTGACAGCTGTCGGCGGTGGTTTGCGGACCACTGCAAGGAGCCTTTTGACGATACCGTCACCGCCAAGGCGTATTTCGAGGAGATTCTCGCCGCCTGCGGCGATGGGGATGCGGTGCTGTGCGCCGGGGATTTGGCGGAGAGCTTTGTGCCCGCCACCCTGCGTTACTTGGACGAGAAGACCGCCCGCCTGCCCTTTATGACGGTGTGCGGCAACCACGACGTCCCGGATAAGATCCCGGACGGCTATGCGTTTTCGGCGGCAAAGGCGCCGGTGCAACGGCTGGATTTGGGGGATATGCTGGTGCTGGGCTTTGACGACAGCAAGCGGGTGATCACCCCGGAGCAGTTGACCGCTCTGGGGGAGGCGCTGGCGGGGGATAAGCCGGTGGCGGTGCTGCTGCACATCCCCTTTGCGGTGCCGGAAAACGAGGCGATGCTCCGGGGATGCGGCGAGTATTTCCGCTTAAACCACGACGACTGCCCGGCGGAGAACCTGGAGTTTATCCGCCTGATTACCGAGAACGCCCACCGGGTGGTGGCGGTGCTGGCGGGGCATTTGCACTTTAACCATACCTGCCCCGTGACCGACACCCTCACCCAATACGTGTCCTCCCAGGGCATGTGCGGGCACTTGAACAAGTACATCATCGGAGAATAACTAAAACCCGCCCTGTTTTGCACAGGGCGGGTTTTCGATTTAGATATCATCCATCAAGGCAAACTCTTTTTCCTCTTCTCTGCTTCTTCTTTTTTCTTTTCTACCAGAAAAGTTTTGACCGGGGAGCAGTTTTTCTGCAGGAATGTTCAGGTTGAACAAATACTTTGCCAACCAGAAAAACAGTAGAACAATAACGATCGGAACAGCACAATAAGCAATGACGAATACCGAAACGGCATCAATAAACTGGTTAAGTGCTTTTTTGCCACTGTCTAAGGCTTTATCTACGGTGTTTTCCACGGCAGTAGTTACGCTATTCCACAGTTTTTTGTACCAAGGCAAGTCTTCTGCGGCTTCGGTATTGGTATCTTCCACGATTTCCTCCACCTCTTGTTCAATGGTGACTTGATTGACCTCATAGATGTAATCGCTGAGTTTCATAGCACCCGGGACGAGGAAAAGTAGAGCAAGAGCCAAAACGAACAATTTTTGTCCCCAAGCCATTAATTCGCGTTTATATCTGACAAGGCAAACGATGAACAGAATGCAGGCAAGCGGAATCAGCAGATAACAAGAAACTGCCCCAAAAACCGTCAGCAAAGATTTTTCCAGAACAAGAATGCAGACAACGATGACCAAATAAGAACTTAAATCCATCATTTCCTCGGCAAGAGGAGTGGTGGAGTCGTCCGGGACAGCTGCTAAAAGTGTAGCAGAGCCGGCAATGGCAGCAGAAACGCCGAGGACGGTTACTTTTTTCTCATCGATGGATTGAATGGTTTTCTTGTAACTTTGCGGATTGGTAGCAAGATTAGCAAAAACAAAGAGAGAGCATAGGATAATTGCCAGCAAAGCAATAATGGCGACTACTCTCCACTTGTGTTCTTTGCAAAAACGCCATACTCGTTTTGGTTGTTCCAGGCAAAAGCTTTTAAGTTTCTTCATTTTTATTTCCTCCTTTTGTTGGCATATCGCCACAAAACACACAGAAATTTTCGCGAAAAGGATTCGACAAATTTCTACCATAGCAGTGTAACACACCGTTGTAAAAGTTGCAAGACAGTGTGCAGGGAATTCACTCTTAAAAGCCTTTCCCCTTGACTTTCTGCGGGAAACTGGGTATAATAAGACTCCCAAAACCCACATTCACACGGGGGCGTAAAGGTTTCGACGGGGATTGTGAGGTACGGTAAGCGAGTAGTGGCGTCGGACCACTCTAAAACTGACAATTTTTAAACAATAAACGACAACTCTAAAGTTGCTCTGGCTGCTTAATTAATGCAGCCCGTCCTGCCTCGGAGTACCGCGGCTGAGAACAGGGCGTCGATTAGCGGTGAACGTGAACGGAGGGATGCCACTCCTTTCGTCACGGCGTAGTGGCTACCGTAGCGCATAGCCTGTCCACCGGCGATGCGTGAGGGGAATCCCAAAAGACGGACTGCACTCGGAGAAAGCTGTATCAAGTGGTTTTCGGACGCGGGTTCGATTCCCGCCGCCTCCACCAAAAAGCCAAGGGCACCCTTTATGGGTGCCCTTGGCTTTTTGGCGCAGGCCAGCGGGCGGATCGCCCGCTGTATTTGTGCGCATAGCGCACAAATACCAGGGTTTTAGCGGTGTACACGCCATTGGCGACGTGCAGAATAGCCGACCGCTAAAACCAGGGTTCAATTCCCTTTTGGCACCCATCGGGTGCCCCTTGGCTTTTTGTGTCGGCTCAGAGAATTGACCCCTCGAAATTGCCGCCATCGGCGGCAATTTCACAGGGTTTTGCGCGCAGAAACTACGATATGCACAAGCTCGGCGCAAAACCAGGGTTCAGATTTTTTGAATCCCCCCGCCTGTGGCATAGCCACAGGCACCCCCCTTTAGGCAAGGGGGGCTTTCGCTCAAACCGATACCGTGCTTTCCTCCCACAAAAAAAGCCGAGGCGTGAGCCTCGGCTTTTTCAATTACTATGTACTTACAGCGCTTTCAGCACGCCCAGCAGACGGCTGAAGATCCGCTCGTGGCCGGCATCGTTGGGGTGCAGGCCGTCCGGCATAAAGGTCTCCTTGATGATGGGGAGCTCCGGATTCAGGTTGGCGGTGGCGTACAGGTCTACCACCGGGAAGGAGTAATACGCCGCCACCTCTTTAATGGTGTCGCAAATCACCTTAAACGGCGCAATGGCGGGGTTGCCGTGCTCGTTGAGGGTGTCGTGCTCGCCGATGCGGTGCAGGGGGGTCATCACCACGATGGTGGCGGTGGGATATTTCTCCCACAGGGCGCGGTACAGGCAATGCAGAGCGCCGTAGAAGGTGGTGTTATCCCGGTCGTCGATGGTGCCCAGGGGCACGTCGCCGTGACCGAAATCGTTGGTACCGCCCCACACCACCACGATGTCGGCGTCGGGGTCCATACCCGCCACGCGGGAGCCGAAATACTGGCCGAAGCCCTCTTCGCCGGGGCGCTCGGGGTTCAGGCGGGGGGCAATGCGGGTGCCGCCGATGCCGTAGCCGCGGACGATGGCGCCGGTCTCACGGCCCAGGCGCATCCAATAGACGTTGTTCCAATCCTCCAGGCAGGCACCCTCGGTGATGCTGTCGCCCAGGAAGTTGATCTTTTTACCTTTCAGTTCCATAAAAACACCTCACATCAATACAATACGCTGCGGCTGGGGAATTCCGGCTCGCAGGTCAGGTGCATCCGCATTTTCCGCAGGATGGACTCGTCACCGGAATGGAGAATCTGGGTGGAATGGATTTCACACCCTTGCAGTTTGGGCAGCTGCGCCACAGCCCGGGCGACGGTCTCGTCGCTGGCGGCGCAGATGTACAGGGCGGTGAGCACGTCGTCCAGCTTCAGGGCGCTGGAACTGCTTTTCAGCAGGTTGGTTTTCAGGTCGATGACCGGCTCCAATACTGCCGGGCTCATCAGCAGGGTGGATTTGGGGATGTCCGCCATCACCTTGATGGCGTTGAGCACTGCGCCGGAGCAGGCGGACAGCAGTTTGGAGGATTTGCCGTTGATGATGCGGCCGTCCGGCAACTGGATGGCGGCGGCGGGAGCGCCGGAGCGCTCCGCCTTATCCAGGGCGGATTGCACCACCGACCGGTCGGTGGGGTGCAGGTCCAGCTGTTGCATAATGGATTTCAGCTTGTCCACGGTGGACTGCTGTTCCCGGCCCATACGCAGGTCGGTGAGCCCCTTGTAATACCGGCGGATGATCTCCTGGCAGCTGGCCTCTTTACAGGCCTCGTCGTCCACGATGGCGTAGCCCGCCATATTGACGCCCATATCGGTGGGACTGCAATAGAACTTATCGTTGCCGGTGATGCGGGTGAGGATGGTGCGCACCAGCGGGAAGGCCTCTACGTCACGGTTGTAGTTGACGGTGGTGATGCCGTAGGCCTCCAGGTGGAAGGGGACGATCATATTCACGTCCTGTAGGTCGGCGGTGGCGGCCTCGTAGGCCAGGTTCACCGGGTGCTTGAGGGACAGGTTCCAGATGGGGAAGGTCTCGTATTTGCCATAGCCGGACCGAACCCCCCGCAGATGCTCGTGGTAGATCTGGGACAGGCAGGTGGCCAGCTTACCGCTGCCGGGGCCGGGGGCGGTGACCACCACCAGAGGCTTGGTGGTCTCGATATAGGGGTTGGCGCCGTAGCCCTGGTCGCTGACGATGTGGTCCACGTCGGCGGGGTAGCCCGCGATGGGACGGTGGACGTAGTTGCGGATGCCTAGGGTGTCCAGCTTGTATTTGAACTGATCGGCGGCGGGCTGACCGGTGTAGCGGGTGATGACCACGCTGTTGATGGCGATGCCCATGCCGCTGACCATATCCATCTGGCGGAACAGGTCCTGTTCGTAGCTCAGACCCAGGTCGGCGCGAATCTTGTTTTTCTCGATGTTGTCGGCGCTGATGCAGAAAACGATTTCCGCCTGGTCGGCCATACTGCGCAGCAGACGGATTTTGGCGTCCGGTGCAAAGCCGGGCAGTACCCGCGCCGCGTGATAGTCGTCAAACAGCTTGCCGCCAAACTCCAGATACAGCTTGCCGCTGAATTTGGAGATCCGCTGGAGAATCTGCTCCCGCTGTTTTTGCATATACAGTTCGTTGTCAAAACCAATTTTCATAGACGAACCCACCCCATTAAAAAATACATATCTAGCATACCACACTTTTCGGCAGGGCACAAGGACAAAAACGGAAATTCCAACAATTTTTTATGGAGCGGTGCCGTTTTCCGCTTTGCCACCCATTCGCACCGACCTCACAAGCCTCCCTTGTGTAAAGGGAGGGGGACCGCCGAACGGCGGTGGAGGGATTGTCAAGAGGGCACAAACCTCAAACAACCCCTCAGTCCTCGCATTTGCTCGGACAGTTCCCCTTGCACAGGGGAGCCTTTGCACCCACCCGAAGGGCATCAGGTTTCTTCGCGGCTACAGCGCAACCGCAGACTTGAATAGAGCCCGTAGGGAATGCATTCCGAAACGGAACGGATAAATCCGTTCCCTACAAATCTGCACCGACCCGGTAAGCCTCCCTCTTAAGGGAGGTGAATTTTCTGCGGTGTCAACCGCAGAAAAGACGGAGGGAGTTTTCTCTGCACACGGCTCGCCATACTCCCTCAGTCAAAACCTGCGGTTTTGCCAGCTCCCTCCCGGAGGGAGCCTTTTCACCCACCAACCCCACAAGCCTTCCCCTCGAGGTCGATTTCCCCCGATAGCGGGGGAAAATGTCTGGGGTGGCTTGCAGATGGTGCTTTTCGTAGTACCGTTTGCCACCCCTTGAGAATGGCTTTGCCATTCTCCCTCATAACCACTTTTATTGGAGCCGACAAAAGGGGGGCTGTCTCGCGGCGAGCGAAAAGGTGGCCGAGCGGGAGCGAGGTCGGATGAGGTGGTCGCGGAGCGTGCCATTACAACCGGTTTGGATAGACTCCGTAGGGGCGGCAACCTGCCGCCCGCGGGCGAACGCAGTTCGCCCCTACAAACCCGCCCTTGCAATTTCGGGAAATGTATAGTACAATATTCATAAAACATTTATAACAGGAAATTATTTGTTTTCAATGTGTTGTTGAGGAGGCTGTTTATAATGAAAAGAACCTTATCCATCTTGTTGGCAACCGTGCTGTTGCTGACCGGCATCCTGTTGGGTGCGGTGAGTGTGAGTGCGGCAACCAGCGGTGACTATACGTATATTGTCTCCGGTGGAAAGGCTACCATTACGGAATACGCCGGCACTGCGACTACATTAACAATACCCTCAAAATTAGGTGGCTGTCCTGTCACCATCATTGATGATTTTGCTTTTTATGGATGTACCAGTTTGACATCTGTAGTTATTCCAAACGGCGTTGATTTTATTTATGGTGCATTTAAGAATTGCCTCAATTTAATTACTGTAACTATCCCCGGCAGTGTTACATTTATTACATCAGGAGCATTTGATGGCTGTACTAGTCTAACGTCCATTGTAGTTGCTAAAGATAATTCGAATTATTACTCTGAAGATGGCGTGTTATTTGGAAAAGGGAAAACTGTATTGTATCGGTATCCTGAAGGGAAAAAGGGTACCTATGTTATCCCAGATGGCGTTACCACTATCTATGGCAGAGCTTTTGCTGACTGTCAAAAATTGAATTCGGTAACGATTCCGGATAGTGTCACAGGTATCAATTACAATGCTTTTATAAACTGTAGTGGATTAACTTCAGTAAATCTTGGCTCCGGTATTACAAAGATTCCTTATGGCATGTTTTCGAAGTGTACTGCCCTAACTACAGCGACTATTCCAAACAGTGTAACCGCTGTTGAGGAGTATGCATTTGATGGTTGCACAAAATTGAAGTCTGTAGTAATCCCTCAAAGTGTTACTAATGTCGGATATTCTGCATTTAATAAGTGTTCTATTGATGAGGTTTGGTATGGTGGAACAGAGTTAACCAAATCTGAAATGATTATCGACTCATTCAATACCGCTTTGCTCAATGCTTTTTGGTATTACAAAACTTGTTCAGACGGGCACACGTATACCAATAATTGTGACAAAGAGTGCGATCTGTGCAACTGGACACGAACGGTAGGACCACATACCTATACTGTTGCAACTTGTCTGGCACCTAAGACATGCACTTCTTGTGGTGTTATCTCCGGCACGACGGCAGAGCATGACTATGCTCCTGCTACATGTACCATCCCTAAAACTTGTAAACTTTGTGGTGTTACGGGTGGGTTGGCATTGGGGCATGATTACACAAATGCTACTTGTACTGAACCGAAAACATGTAAAGTTTGTGGTGCTTTTTATGGCAGTGAACTGGGTCACACATATACCAACTGGTGTGATACCACATGTAATCGTTGTGAGGCAGTTCGCTCCATTACTCACACATATATTCCTGCCACTTGTACCGAGCCGCAAACTTGTGTCATCTGTAAAATTACCGTTGGTACGCCGTTGGGACACTCCTATACCCCTGCCACTTGCACAAAACCGCAGACATGTACCATTTGTGAAGAGACTGTGGGGTATAAATTAGGACATGCTTATACCAATGACTGTGATACCACTTGTAATACTTGTGGTGCTGTGCGACAAGTATCGCCGCATCTGTATATCAACGATTGCGATACAACCTGCAACATTTGCGGATATGTCCGTCAAGCAAATTTGCACGTATATTCCCATGCCTGTGACACTACATGTAATGAGTGTGGTTATTTACGCCAGGTAAACCCGCATGTATATGATAACCCCTGCGATGAGTCTTGTAATAACTGTTGGTATACTCGAGAGGTGGAGCCCCATGTGTATACTAATAGTTGCGATATTGATTGTGTTTATTGTGGCTTTATTCGCGAGCCAGGTTCGCATCAGTATACTGATGTTTGCGATGTGAATTGCGATATTTGTGGGGCTAGTCGAATTCCTCCGCATCATTACTTTGACAATTGCGATATTGACTGTAACAAATGTGGCCATACACGAGTAATTACTCATATTTATAACAATGCTTGTGATGCATACTGCAATGTATGTAATCATTATCGAGTGGTACAACCACATCAGTATGTCAACGAATGCGATCGCGATTGCAATGTGTGTAATAGTATTCGAATTGTACCTCACAACTATGAAAATGGTTGTGATGACATCTGCAACAGTTGCGGAGCAATTCGTGAGGTAAGCGGTCATATTTATGACGGTTCTTGCGACTCCGCTTGTAATAATTGTGGAAAGATTCGTGAGGCAAGCAAACACGATTACAAACCTGCCACCTGTACCAATCCGAGAACTTGTGCGACATGCAGCGTTACCGAAGGTGAGGCGTTGGGTCACACCTACACCAACGCCTGCGACAAGTCTTGCAACACCTGCGGTGCCACCCGTACCATCAAGCACGATTACAAATCCGCCACCTGCACCAAGGCGAAAACCTGCAAGGTGTGTGGTGCTACTAGTGGCAGTAAGTTGGGTCACTCCTACAAAGAGGTGGTGACCAAGGCCACCGCCACTAAGAACGGCAAGATCAAGAACGTGTGTACTCGGTGTGACTACACCGCCAGCAAAGTGACCACCATCTACAAAGCAAGCAAGATTTCCCTGTCCAAGACCTCTTACACTTATGATGGCAAAGTGAAGAAACCTACACTCACAGTGAAGGATAGCAAGGGCAACACCATTTCTAAGTCCAACTACACGGTTACCTACGCCACTGGGCGTAAGAACGTTGGCAAGTACAAGGTCACGGTCAAGTTCAAGGGCAACTATTCCGGCACCAAGACCCTGACCTTCAAGATCAACCCCGCCAAGACCACGCTGTCTTCTCTCACTGCCGGCAGCAAAAAGCTGACCGTCAAATGGACCAAGAAATCCACTCAAGTGACGGGGTATCAGATTCAGTATTCTACTAGCAAATCCTTCAAATCCTACAAGACCAAGAATGTGACCAGTTACAAGAAGACCAGTCTGACTTTGACCGGTCTCAAGGCCAAGACCACCTACTACGTCCGTGTCCGCACCTACAAGGTCGTGAACGGCAAAAAAGTCTATTCCGGCTGGTCCACCATCAAGTACAAGAAAACCAAATAAACCCACGAAAACCTCGGCTACCCGCCGAGGTTTTCGTTTTTGCCCATTTCCACACAGTTCCTGCAAAAAATCCTTGTCACCGTCCCCAACTTGTTGTATAATACATTATGTATGTACTGGCAGAAAGGAGGAGACCGGTATGCAGTTTGGCGATTTTGCGGGCAACGCCCCGATAAAGAAGCAACTGGCGGCGGAGATCGACGCCGGGCGGTTTCCTCACGCTCTGCTGTTGGAGGGCGCACCCGGCACCGGGCGGCGCACCCTGGCCCGGCAGATTGCCCGGGCGGCTTTGTGCCGCGGCACCGACCCTGCCGCCCGTCCCTGCGGGGCTTGCCCCGCCTGCCAAAAGGCGGTACCCCCGGACCTGACCGAGGTGGGCGGTGACGGCACCGCCATCCCGGTGGACACCATCCGCTGGCTCCGGGACGAGGCATATCTCAAGCCCAACGAGTCCGCCTATCGGGTGATGCTGTTGGCGGACGCCCACCTGATGCGCCAAGAGGCGCAAAACGCCCTATTGAAGATTCTGGAAGAGCCCCCCGCTCACGTGATCTTCATCCTCACCTGCGACAGCCGCACGGCGATGCTCCCCACCATCCAGTCCCGGTGCGTGTGCCTGACCCTTTCCCCCACCACGTGGGAAGAGGCGGCGCCGGTGCTCCGCGCCCGTCTGCCCCAAACGGCGGAAGAGGAGCTGGTGCGGGCCCACGGCCTGTTCGGCGGTTGCATCGGCCAGGTGATCGAGGGCGTAGGGGATGGTACCTTCCGCCAGGTGCTGGATTTGGTGCCCCGCCTGGGCGAGGCGCTGATTGCCCCGTCGGAGTTGGAGCTGACCCGCCTGGTGGGTGCCCTCGAAAAGGAAAAACAGCTGCTGACCGGTGTGCTGGCGGGGCTGTCTTTGGTCTGTCGGGATGCGCTGGTGATGAAATACGGCGGTACCACCACCCTGTCCACCGCACCCCGGACCGCCGAGAAACTGGCGGCCCGTCTGACCGGGGCGCGGATCACCGCCCTGATGGAGCAGATCGAGATGCTCCAGACCGCCCAGTTGCGGAATATGAACAATACGCTGTTACTCACCCGGATGGGCGCTTGTTTGCGCCAAGCGGCCGGGTACTAACTTAGAATAAGGAGAACGTTACTATGGCTATGGTAGTCGGTATCCGTTTTAACCAAAACGGAAAAATATACGATTTTGACCCCGGCGCTCTGCAGTTGTTGCCGGGTGAGCGGGTGATGGTGGAGACCTCCCGCGGCGTCGAATGCGGCGAGGTGGCCCGGGCCAACCGGGAACTGAAAGAGGTCCGGGAGGACATCAAGCCGGTCCTGCGCCGCGCCACCCCCGAGGACCTGGAGCGGGCGGAGAAAAACGTGCAAAAGGCCCGGGAGGCTATGCGCGTCTGCCAAGAGCGCATCGCCGCCCATAATCTGGAGATGAAGCTGGTGGATGCGGAGTATTCCTTTGATAACTCTAAGATCACCTTTAATTTCACCGCCGAGGGACGGGTGGATTTCCGCAACCTGGTCAAGGACTTGGCATCCACCCTCCACGCCCGTATCGAGCTGCACCAGATCGGTGTCCGCGACGAGGCCAAGAAACTGGGCGGTATCGGTATCTGCGGCCAGCCCTTCTGCTGTTCCCGCTTTCTCAAAGAGTTCCAGCCGGTGTCCATCAAAATGGCTAAGGAACAGGGCCTGTCCCTGAACCCCACCAAGATCTCCGGCTCCTGCGGACGTCTGATGTGCTGCCTGAAATACGAGCAGGACGTGTACGAGGAGCTGAACAAGCTCAGCCCCAAGGTGGGTTCCACCATCCAGACCCCCGAGGGCGTGGGCAAGGTGGTGGAGAGCCATCCCCTGACCGGCAAAATCAAGGTGCGGTTGGAGTCCGCCCCCGATGCCCCGGTGGTGGAGCTGACCCGGGAAGACCTGAACCGCCGCCCGGAGGAAAAACCGGCCCAGACCGCCCCTCAGACCGAGGAGAAACCCGCCGAGAAGTCGGAGGAAAAACCCGCTGACAAGCCTGCCAACAAGCAGGGTCAGCACCGCAGCGGAGACAAGCCTGCCGGCAAGACCAACCACCGTCCGCACCATCACCGTCCCCGCAACAAACGGCAGGGATAATTTGCTGAGAAAAAACTATTGCAATTTTGAAATATTGTGTTATTATTAAAAATACAAAGCGACAGGAGGTGTAAAACCATGGCTTATGTTATTTCTGATGCTTGCATCGCTTGCGGCGCTTGCGCCGAGGGTTGCCCCGTAGAGGCTATCGCCGAGGGTGACGGCAAGTACGAGATCAACGCTGATTCCTGCATTGATTGCGGCGCTTGTGCCGACCAGTGCCCCGTTAGCGCTATCAACGCCGGCTAATGAAACGGTAATACCGGACAGCTCCGCTGTCCGGTATTTCTCATTTATAGCTAGGAACTTAATTTTTAGAAAGAGAGGACGGCCGTATGGAATACCTACCCGTTTACGGGGACATCACCGTGGCGGTGGACGATACCCACCGCTTTGGCACCGATGCCATGCTGCTGTCCCATTTTGCTATGCCCTGCGGGGGTGACACGGTGTGCGAGCTGGGCACCGGCTGTGGGGCGATCGCCCTGCGGTTGGCGGCCGGCGGCAACCCTGCCGCCGTCCACGGGGTGGATATACAGCCGGGTGCCATCGCGCTGGCACAGGCAGGGGCAGACCGCTTCCCCGGTGAGCCCAAGCCCACCTTTGCGGTGGGGGATTGGGCGGACCCTCGGGCTATTGCTCCGGCAGGGTCCTTTCGGCGGGTGGTGTGCAACCCGCCCTATTTCCCGCCGAAAAGCGGCGGGGTCAACCCCGACCCGGCGGTGCGTATCGCCCGCCATGAATCCCCGAACACTCTGGACAGCCTCTGTCGGGCGGCATCTTGGTTACTGACCAGCGGCGGTCGGTTTTTCCTCTGCCACCGTCCGGAACGGTTGCCGGCGGCGATGAGCGCCTTGACCGCTCATCATTTAGAGCCCAAACGGTTGCAACCGGTACAGAAACGGAGTGACACCGCCCCGTGGCTGTTTTTGCTGGAGGCGCGCAAGGACGGCAACCCCGGTCTTTCGTGGCTGTCCCCGTTGGTGCTGTATAATGAGGATGGCACCGTCACCGACACCTACCGCGAGATCTATCGCGACATCCCATCGAAAGCAGGTGATTCCCTATGACCCAACCCCATTGCGGACGGCTGACCCTGGTGGGTACCCCCATCGGCAACCTGTCGGATTTTTCGCCCCGCGCTATTGAAGCCTTGCAGGCCTGTGATTTCATCGCCGCCGAGGATACCCGGGTGACTCTTAAACTGCTGAACCATTTCGGCATCCAAAAGCCGTTGGTCAGCTACCACGACCACAACCGGCGGGAGCGGGGGGAACAGCTTTGCGCCCGCCTGTTGGGCGGTGAAAACGGCGTGTTGGTCAGCGATGCGGGTATGCCTGCCATCTCCGACCCCGGCGAGGACCTGGTGGACCTGTGCCACCAAAAGGGCATCCTGGTAGGGGTGGTTCCCGGACCCACGGCGGTGTGCTCTGCCCTGGCGTTGGCGGGTCTGCCCACGGGACGGTTCACCTTTGAGGGGTTCCTCAACGTGAACAAAAAGCCCCGTCGGGAGCATTTGGACAGCCTGCGGGGGGAAACCCGCACCATGGTGTTTTACGAAGCCCCTCATAAGCTGAAGGTCACCTTGGCGGATCTGCTGAACGTCTTGGGCGATCGGCGGATCGCGCTGGTGCGGGAAATCACCAAGATACACGAAGAGGTGATCCGCACCACCCTGGGTGAAGCCTGCGAAAAATATGAGCAGGAAGATCCCCGGGGGGAATTTGTGATCGTGGTGGAGGGTGCCGTCCCTGCCGAAAAGGAGACCGCCACCCCGGAGCAGGCGGCACAGCTGGCCAGGGCGTATATGCAGGAGGGGATGAGCCCCTCCGAGGCGGCCAAGACCGCCGCCGCCGAGTGTGGACTGAAAAAGGGCGAGGTCTATCGCCTGATTATAAAGGAGAATTGATATGGATACGACAACCATTTTGCTGATTGTGGCGGCGGTGCTTTGCTACCTGCTCATCCGTCGGATGAAAAACCCCAAGGACGACGACAGCCGCAGTGCCAAACTGATGAAGAAATACGCCGTGCTGACGGCGGAGAACCTGTCCGAAACCCCCGATGAGGAGCTGGTGGAGGCGGTGGTGGCCAACCTGCTGTCCCGCGCCGCCGAGGCCCACCATCCCGATCCCGTCAAGGAGCTGGCTTCTCTGCCCCAGCCCTTTACTGTGGTGTACAGCATTTGGGCGGTGTGCAAGGAACTGGCCCGCGGCGACTACAAGGCCTTGACCCATACCGCCACTCGCCAGGTGGTGGATGCCGCCGTGGACGCTCTGCCGGTGGTGGGTGCCACCGCCACCGCCGAGGCTTTGGCGGGTCTGCGGGATGCCTATGGAGATAAACAGGACGTGACCGAGTGGGAGCGGGCCTATCATCGGGCGGTGGAGAGCGAATGTCCCCTGACCCTGTGCGCCGGGTATATCCGCGATCACATCCCCCAGCTGTTGGGCGAGGAGACCGCCGATGAAGAGTGAGTTTCCGCTGAATTCCTTGGGACTGACCCATCGGTTTATGGCGGAGCATATCGCTCCCGGTGACTTTTGCATCGACGCCACCGCCGGGAAAGGGCGGGATACCCTGTTCCTCTGCCGCTTGGTGGGGGAAACCGGGCAGGTGCTGGCGATGGATATTCAAGAAGAGGCGGTGGCCCAGACCGCGGCACTGCTGGAGAGCGAGGGGGTTTCCTCCGTTGCCCGGGTGGTGCAGGGTTGCCATAGCCGTATGGGCGAGTACGCCCGGGCGGAGTCGGTGGATGGCATTATGTTCAATTTCGGATGGTTGCCCGGGGGTGACCACACCGCCTTTTCCCACCCGGACACCAGCATCGCCGCCATCGAGGCGGGGCTTTCCCTGCTGAAGCCCGGCGGGGTGATGAGCCTGTGCATTTACTACGGGCGGGAAAACGGCACCGCGGAGCGGGATGCGTTGCTTTCCTACCTGCCCACGCTGGACAACCGCCGTTACACCGTTATCCGCAGCGACTTCATCAACCGCACCGGCGACGTCCCCATCCCGGTGTTCATCATTAAAGAATAAAAAAGCCGAGGCGTCAGCCTCGGCTTTTTTGCGCTTATTTATGGAACACGCTGTCGCCGATAAACTCCCGGATGAGGGCGGTTTCGGGGATGGCGGCGGCCTCCAGGGGCAGGGCGGCGGTCAGCACCGGCAACACCTCGGCAATCTCCGGGCGGTCGCTCAGGGCGGTCAGGTCGTCCAGCAGATAGTTGCGGTACACGTTCACCTCATAGGCGAAGAAGGTGTCGATATCAAAGGTGGAGCGATGCTTGTAGGGCATAATAAACCGATCCTCACCCAGGTTCACGCTGTGGAACATCTTTAGGGTGTCCTCGGCCTGCCGACCCCGGTGCTGTACGTCCCGCAGCATCCGCCGCAGCAGGCGGATATATTTGGGATGGAGCAGGGCGCCGTCGGGACCCTCCACGCGGGTGCGGACGCTGACATACAGCCGCACCGTCTGGTCCTCCGGCAGCTGTACCACGTGGGGGTTCAGGCTGTGGATACCTTCCAGGATCACCACCTCGCCCGGCTTGCGGGTGAGGGTCTTGCCGGAGGGTCGGCGGGTGTGGGTGCGGAAATCGAACTCGGTCAGCTCCACCGTCTTACCGGCGATGATGTCCTCCAACTGCCCGGTCAGCAGCACCTCGTCCACCCGGGAGGGGGACTCCAGATCCAGCTGGCCGGCCTCCAACAGCCGGTGATCCTCCTCGGTGAGGGTGCGGAAATAGTTGTCCTGGGACAGGGTGTGGGTCTCCAGACCCCGGCGGTCCAGCTTATGCTCCAGCATCAGCGCCGAGGTGGTCTTACCGGAGCCGGAAGGGCCGGACAACAGCACCACCGGGCATTGTTCGCTGTGCTGGGCGATGTAATCGGCAATGTTGGTCAGTTGCCGATCGTAGTTGGCCTCCGCCTCATCCACAAAGGCGGTGGGATTATCCGCCAGTTGGCGGTTGATTTCATAAATGGATTGGGTCATAACGGTTGACTCCTTTCATCGGTCCCATTTGTCGGCCAGGGACTGTACCTGGCTGGCGAAGCGGGCCAGATCTTTGTTTGCGCCGCCGCGGTTGCGCTGGATGACTTCCATCAGGCGGCGCCCGGCCTCCAGCAGACGGCGGAACATGGGGGTCTCGCCGTCGGCGTGCTTAGCGCGCTTGCCGGGCATACGGGTGGTGTTGCCGGGCTGTAGGCATTCCCCGGCGGTCAGGTCGTAGATGGCGTTGTTATAGGGCGCCACTGCATCCAGCCCCAAGGTCTCCTTGATGCTGTCGGCGAAATGGTCGCACACCTCATCCCCGCCGTGGTTGACAAACACCCGCCGGGGTTTGTCGCCGGGCAGACGTCCCAGCCAGCCCAACAGCATATCCCGGTCGGCGTGACCGCTGATGCCGTTGAGGTTTTCGATGTGGGCCTGTACCGTGATGTCCTCGCCGAACAGCTTTACCGTTACGGCGCCGTCGATCAGCTTGCGGCCGATGGTGCCCTCCGACTGGTAGCCCACGAACAATACGGTGCTCTCCGGCCGCCACAGGTTATGCTTGAGGTGGTGGCGGATACGTCCCGCCTCGCACATACCGCTGGCGGAGAGGATCACCTTGGGGGTGTTGTCAAAGTTGATGGCCCGGGAATCGTCGCTGGTGATGGACAGATGCAGGTCCGGCAGGCGGATGGGGTTTTCCCCTTTCGAGAGCAGGTCCAGCGTCTCCTCGTCGTAGTAGCCGGTCAGGTCGCCGGAATAGATGTTGGTGGCCTCCACCGCCAGGGGGCTGTCCACCCACACCGGGAAGGAGTCGTGGCCGGAAACCAGGCCGTCTCTCTTAATTTGGCGGAGCAGATACAGCATCTCCTGGGTGCGTCCCACCGCAAAGCAGGGGATCACCACGTTACCGCCCCGGTCAAAGGTCTTCTGCAGGATGCGGGTCAGCTGGGTGACGTAGTCCGGGCGCTCGCCGTGGAGGCGGTCGCCGTAGGTGGACTCGACCACCACGTAATCGGCGGCGGGCGGTGTCTGGGGGTCGCGGATAAGAGGACGGGAGACGTTGCCCAGGTCACCGGAGAACAGCACCGTCTCGGTGTTGCCGTCCTCGGTGACCGCCACCGAGATGGAGGCACTGCCCAGCAGATGTCCCGCATCGGTAAACCGCACCGTCACGTCCTCAAACAGGGAATACTCCTTGTCGTAGTCGCAGGGGGACAGCAGGGTGATGGTGCGGCTGACGTCCTCGGCGGTGTAGAGGGGGACGTAGGGCTCGGCACCCTTGCGCTGTCCCTTGCGGTTGCGCCACTCCGCCTCAAATTCCTGGATGTGGGCGGAGTCCATCAGCATAATTTTGCACAGATTGGCGGTGGCGGCGGTGGTGTAGATGGGTCCTTTAAACCCCCGCGCCACCAGCATGGGGATTCGCCCGGAATGGTCGATGTGGGCGTGGGTGAGCAGCACCGCGTCGATGTCCCCGGGGGACAGGGGCAGGTCGGGATTTTCGTACATATCCACCCCTTGCTCCATACCGCAATCCACCAGAATGCGGTGGCTTTTGGTGGTCAGCAGGGTGCAAGAACCGGTAACTTCGTGGCCGGCACCTAAAAAATGCAGTTTCATACACAGATTCCCCTTTCCGTCTAATGGTATGCGCCGTTTTCTTCAGTATACCATATTTTTTGCGGATAGAAAAGAGGGAATTGCAAAGGCGGCAAAAATGTGGTATGCTAAAGTTATCAAGTTTGGGAGGAATCCTTTATGCGTATCGTGGTAGCGGATGCCGAAACCGTGGTGGGTAACGGCATCGACTTGGCATTTTTGAAAGAGTTTGGTCAAGTGGTGGAATACGACCTGACCCCGCCGGAACTCCTAATAGAGCGTCTGCAAGGGGCGGATGCGGTCATCTGCAATAAGACCCAGATCACCGCCCGGGTGATGGCGGCCTGTCCCACTCTGAAATACGTGGGTTTGTTTGCCACCGGCTATAACAACGTGGACGTGGCCTATGCCGCCGCCCACGGGGTGACGGTGTGTAATGTGCCGGGCTATTCCACCGAGGCGGTGGCCCAGCACACCTTTTCGTTGCTGCTGGCGGTGACCAACCGGGTGCACGAATACACCGCCACCGTGGCCCAGGGGGATTGGATTCGTTCCCGCACCTTTGCTTATTTCCCGATGCCGCTGACCGAGCTGTGTGGCAAGACCATAGGCATCGTGGGCTACGGCGCCATCGGCCGCCGGGTGGGGGAGATGGCGCGGGCCTTTGGTATGCAGGTGCTGGCCTGCGGGCGCCGTCCCATCCCGGATGCCGACGTACAGCAGGTACCCTTTGGGGAATTGCTGGAGAGGTCGGACGTGGTGAGTATGCACTGCCCCCTCAATGCCGACAGCGAGGGGATGATGAACCGGGAGGCGTTCGCCAAGATGAAGCCCGGGTCGATCTTTATCAACACCTCCCGGGGCGGTCTGGTGGAGGAACAGGCTCTGCGGGAGGCGCTGGATAGCGGTCACCTGCTGGGTGCCGGTGTGGACGTGCTGCAGGTGGAGCCTATGACCCCGGATTGCCCTCTGTACGGTGCGCCCCGTCTGCTGATTACCCCCCACATCGCCTGGGCGGGTCTGGAGACCCGTCAGCGGCTGATGGGTGTGGTGGCGGAGAATCTCCGCCGCTTTATCGCCGGTAACCCCCAAAACCGAGTATGATGCTTGGATAAAAAGGCCCCCTTGTGCAAAGGGAGGCACGCCGACTTCGTCGGCTAATGATTCTAAACAAGGAGTGTTTACCATGACCATTCGCTTTGCTGTGGAAAAAGACATTCCCAGACTGGGCGACCTGTTGCGGCAGGTGTGCCTGGTACACCACAACGGACGCCCGGATATTTTCAACGCGGGGCGCAAATACACCGACGAAGAGTTGGTGGAATTGTTAAAGGATGCCACCCGCCCCATCCTGGTGGCGGCGGACGACACCGACACCGTCATCGGCTATTGTTTTTGCGTGTATCAGCAGCCCGCCCCCGGCGGCGCGCTGATGCCCCACAAGACTCTGTACATCGACGACCTGTGCGTGGACGAGAATATCCGCGGGCAAGGGATCGGCCGCACCCTCTACGATGCCGCCCTGGCGATGGCTAGGGATAGCGACTGTTACAACGTGACGCTGAACGTGTGGAGCTGTAACCCCACGGCGCTGAAATTCTACGAGAAATTGGGTATGAAGCCCCAAAAGATCGGCATGGAGCAGATTTTATAACAGGACACAAAAAGCCGACCCAACAACCGTT
>JAZNSL010000029.1:0-12700 GCA_045591225.1 Acutalibacteraceae bacterium
GGCTAGCTCGGCGGCCTTGTCCACCAGGGCATCCATAGGGATCTTCACGGTGGCGGCGGCGGTGACGATGGTGACCGCGCCGGGCACGTCAAAGGCTTCGCCCATCTGCACGTCGGCGGCAGAGGGCAATCTCTGCAGGGAGGGCACACCGGCGGCAAAGGTGTCGGCAAAGGCGGTCTCGATGTACAGGTCCGCCTTTTTGGAGGGGGGCACGTTCATCTCGGCACGGCGGGTACGGATGCCGCGGATGGCCTCCATAATGCGCTCCATCTCCTTCTCCTCGCCGGGGAAGTTGAGGGCGGCATCGTACACCGGCCAATCGGCAATCATCAGGCTGTCGCCCTCGTGGGGGAGGGTCTGCCAGATCTCCTCGGTGATGAAGGGCATAAAGGGATGCAGCAGCTTCAGCATACCGGTCATCACGTACAGCAGTACCTGACGGGCGGTGTCGCCGTTTTCACCCTGCAGACGGGATTTGCACAGTTCGATATACCAGTCGCAGAAGGTGTCCCAGATAAAGTCGTACAGTTTGCTGACGGCGATACCCAGCTCGAATTTCTCCAGGTTGTCGGTGACCGCCTGCACCAGCTCGTTGTAGCGGGACAGCACCCACTTATCCTCCAGGGTCAGGTCGGCGGGCAGGGACAAGGGAATGTCGTGACCCTCAAAGTTCATCAGCAGGAAGCGGGCGGCGTTCCACAGCTTGTTGGCAAAGTTGCGGGAGGCCTCCACCTTGTCGGTCATATAGCGCATATCGTTTCCGGGGCTGTTGCCGGTGGCCAGCATAAAGCGCAGGGCGTCGGCGCCGTACTTGTCGATCTCCTCCAGGGGGTCTACGCCGTTGCCCAGGGATTTACTCATCTTACGGCCCTGGCTGTCACGGACCAGACCGTGGATGAGCACCGTCTTAAAGGGGCTCTTGCCGGTGTAGTGCAGGCCGGAGAAGATCATACGGCTGACCCAGAAACCGATGATGTCGTAGCCGGTGACCAGGGTGTCGGTGGGGTAGAAATACTCCAGCTCTTCGGTCTGGTTAGGCCAACCTAAGGTAGAGAAAGGCCACAGGGCAGAGGAGAACCAGGTATCCAGGGTATCGGGGTCTTGGGTCAAGTGCACACCGCCGCATTTGGGGCAGACGGCGGGGGCATCCTTAGCCACCACGGTCTCGCCGCAGTCGTCGCAGTACCAGGCGGGGATGCGGTGACCCCACCACAGCTGACGGGAGATGCACCAGTCACGGGTGGCGCGCATCCAGTTGAGATAGTTTTTGGTGAATCGCTCGGGGACAAAGGTGATCTCACCCTTCTCCACCGCCTCGATGGCGGGGCCTGCCAGGGGCTCCATCTTGACGAACCACTGCTTGGACACCATGGGCTCGATGGTCTGATGGCAGCGATAGCAGGTACCCACGTCGTGCTTCAGATCCTCCACCTCTTTGAGATAACCGCCCTCGGTCAGGTCGGCCAGGATGGCCTTGCGGGCCTCCAGGGTGGTCATACCGGCGTACTTGCCGCAGTCCAGCACGGTGGGCTCGTCGGCGGCGGCCTTGCCGCTGGCGATGTACTCGTCGGCGGCGGCTTTGTCGGCAGCACCGGTCATGTGACCGTCGTAGGTGAAGCAACGCACCATGGGCAGGTCGTGACGGCGGCCCACCTCGAAGTCGTTGGGGTCGTGGGCGGGGGTGATCTTCACCACGCCGGTACCCTTGGTCATATCCGCGTGCTCGTCGCACACGATGGGGATTTCCTTGTTCAGCAGGGGCAGAATCACGTGACAGCCGTGGAGGTGCTTATACCGCTCGTCCTCGGCGTTGATGGCCACGGCGGTATCGCCCAGCATGGTCTCGGGACGGGTAGTGGCCAGCTCCAGCTGTTCACCGGTCTCCTTGACGGTGTACAGCAGATGCCAGAAGTGGCCGTCCTTCTCCTCGTATTCCACTTCGGCGTCCGAGATGGAGGTGTTGCAGGTGGGACACCAGTTTACCATACGGTTGCCCCGGTAGATGAGGCCCTGCTCATACAGGCGGACAAACACCTCTTTGACGGCGGCGGAACAGCCCTCGTCCATGGTGAAGCGCTCCCGCTCCCAGTCACAGCTGGAGCCGATGGTCTTCAGCTGGCTGACGATGCGGTTGCCGTATTTCTCTTTCCAGGCCCAGGCCCGCTCCAGGAATCCTTCGCGGCCCAGCATCTCCTTGGTGACACCCTCTTCCCGCATAGCCTCGACCACCTTGGCTTCGGTGGCGATGGAGGCGTGGTCGGTGCCGGGCATCCACAGGGCCTCATAGCCCTGCATCCGCCGCCAGCGGATGAGGATGTCCTGGAGGGTATTGTCCAGGGCGTGACCCATATGCAGCTGACCGGTGATGTTGGGGGGCGGCATCATCACGGTGTAGGGTTTCTTTTCGTTGCCGTTTTTGTCTTTGGCGTGGGCGGTGGCGTGGAAGTAGCCTCCATCCAACCAGAATTGATAGATGCGCTTTTCCACTTCCTGAGGCTCATACACCTTTGCCAGTTCTTTCTGTGCCATATCTATTTCTTCCTTTCGGGTAAATCTCTTAGTGAATCGCAGAGCCGGGGGTCATGCCGTCCACAAACAGCACCTTGACGTCCTCTTCACCCTCGGCGGTGTGGTCGGTGGCGGCCAGGATCATACCCTGGCTCTCCACGCCGCACAGCACGGCAGGCTTCAGGTTGGCCACCAGCACCACCCGGTGACCGATCAGGTCTTCCGGCTTATACCACTTGGCGATGCCGGAGGCCACGGTGCGGGGCTCTTTGGTGCCGTCGTTGAGGGTCAGCTTCAGCAGCTTCTTCGCCTTCTTAATCGGCTCGCAGGCGGTGATCTCCGCCACCCGCAGGTCGACCTTGAAGAAGTCGTCGATGGTGATTTCCGGCAGGAACACGATGCCCTCCTTTTCCTCCTCGGCCTCGGCGGCCTTTTGCTCCGCCTCGATTTTGGCGGCGATCTCCGCCAGCATCTTTTCGGCGTCAATGCGGGCAAACAGGGGAGAGGGCGTGCCCACGGCATAGCCGTCGGCGGCGCCGTACTTGGCGGCGTCCATATCGGTGACGGCGGCATCCACCTGCAACTGGGCGTGGATGGCGGCGCCGGTCTCGGGCATAAAGGGGGTCAGCAGGATGCCCAGCACCCGGATGCAGTCCAGCAGGTTGTACAGCACACCCTCCAGCTGCTCCCGGTTGGCCTCGTCCTTGGCCAGCGCCCAGGGGGCGGTCTCGTCGATGTACTTGTTGCACCGCTTGGCCAGGTTCATCACGGTTTCGGCGGCGTCGGCGTTGTGCCAGGTGTCCATCTGGGCGTAGTATTTGGCGATGGTGTCGGCGCAGGCATCCGCCAGCTCCTGACCCAGCGCATCCAGAGCGGCAGGCTTGCTGACCTTGCCGTCGAAGTACTTGTTGGTCATGGCGATGGAGCGGTTCACCAGGTTGCCCAGGGTGTTGGCCAGATCGGCGTTGTAGCGGTTGATCACCTGCTCGTAGGTGATGGTGCCGTCCTGGGCAAAGGGCATCTCGCTCAGCAGATACCAGCGGATGGCGTCGGTGCCGAACTGCTGGGCCAGCTCGTCGGCGTACAGCACGTTGCCCTTGGACTTGCTCATCTTGTCCTCACCGGACAGCAGCCAGGGATGACCCAGCACCTGTTTGGGGAGGGGCTCACCCAGCGCCATCAAGATGATGGGCCAGTAGATGGTGTGGAACCGGACGATGTCCTTGCCGATGACGTGCAGGTCGGCGGGCCAATATTTCTGATACATCTCGCTGGGGTTGTCCGGGTCATAGCCGCAGCCGGTGATGTAGTTGGACAGGGCGTCCAGCCACACGTACACCACGTGGTCCGGGTCAAAGTCCACCGGGATACCCCACTTGAAAGAGGAGCGGGACACGCACAGGTCGTTGAGTCCGGGCTTGAGGAAATTGTTGATCATTTCGTTGCGGCGGGAAACCGGCGCAAAGAAATCGGGATTATCGTTGTAATACTGGAGCAGTCTATCCTGGTACTTGCCCAGCTTGAGGAAATAGGCCTCCTCTTTGGCGTCCACGCAGTCGCGGCCGCAGTCGGGGCATTTGCCGTCCTCGGTCAACTGGCTGGGGGTATAGAAAGACTCGCAGGGGACGCAGTATTTGCCTTCGTAACTGCTCTTGTAGATGTCGCCCTGATCGTACAGTTTCTTAAATATTTTCTGGATAACCGCCACGTGGTCGGGGTCGGTGGTGCGGATGAAACGGTCGTAGGTGACGTTCATACTGTCCCACACCGCCTTGATGACGTCGGCGGTGCCATCCACGTATTCTTGGGGCGTTTTGCCGGCGGCGGTGGCGTATTCCTCGATTTTCTGGCCGTGCTCGTCCGAGCCGGTGAGGAACCGCACGTCATAGCCCATCATCCGCTTATAGCGGGCGATCATATCGGCCAATACGATGTCGTAGACGTTGCCCACGTGGGGCTTACGGCTGGCATAGGCGATGGCGGTGGTGATGTAAAATTTTGGTTTGCTCATATGAGAGCGCCTCCTTTGGTTTGACAGGGTAAATGAACCCTGCTTTTATTGTCGTGTGGTTACATTACACCACATTAACCGTTATATTTTATCATATATATAAAAAATTACAACATTTTTTTGTGATTTTTTTGCCAGAAGGTGGAAATTTCCTTTATGTTGTAAAAAACCTTGATTATTCTTTCGATTGGTGCTATAATATTCACGCTTAAATGTAATGTGTGTAACTATGCCCTTCATCGGGCAGGGGAGGTGGAAGGGATGCGAAAACGGCTGAGCCTCGTATGGGCGGTGCTGCTTTTGCTGTGCCTTGCCGGTTGCGACCAACCCCCGAAAACGGAGGACCCCGCCCCGGATACCACCCCCACCACACAACAAGAGAGCGAGGACGGCGGTTCCCAACAGGGAATGGCGCTGGCCTACAGCCACGACGATACGCTGAATCCCTTTTCCGCCGCCACCGAGGTCAATGCTCAGTTGACCGGTCTGCTGTATCAGGGGCTCACTGCCGTGGGCGATGACTTTACCCCCACTACGGTGCTGGCGGCGAAGATCGAAAAGACCGACGATACTCACCTGACCGCCACCCTGCGCAAAGGGGCGGTGTTCTCGGATGGGTCGGCGGTAACCCCCGCCGACGTCACCGCCTCGTTTAAAGAGGCCAAGAAATCCGAGCGGTACCGCCGCTTGTTAGAGAACGTTTCCTCCGCCACGGCGAAGGAGCAGAGCGTGGTGTTTACCCTAGCCTCTGCCGACCCCAACGCCAAGGCGTGCTTGATCTTCCCGGTGGTAAAGGCCGGTACCCTCACCGACGAGGCGGGAGAGGCACCGCTGGGCACCGGCCCTTACGTGGTTAAGGCCACCAAGACCGGTCATCAACTGAAAAAGAATCCTCATTATACCGCCGCCTTGCCGTATGACGGCATCGCCCTGCGGCATCTGCCCAACCGCACCGCCCGACAGCACGGGGTCACCTCCGGCGAGATATCCTATTGCTACGATGACCTGTCCGAGGGCGACCTGCCCCGCCTGTCCGGTGCCAACCGCTCGGTGGAGATGAACGATCTGGTGTTCTTGGGCATCAACACCGCCAAGGGCGAACTGAAGAAAGCAGAGGTGCGCCGGGCATTATCCAGGCTCATTGACCGAGAGGCGGTGGCGACCACCGTGTACACCGGTTGGGCGACCGCCTCTGCCAACCCCTTCCACCCCAAGTGGAAGTCGATGAAGGGCAAGACCGGTGCCGTAGCGGTGGATACCGATACCGCCCTGGACCTGTTGGACGAGGCGAGATGCACCCCCGACGGCGGTGTGCGGCTGGAGCTGGAGCTGATATACAGCACCCACCGTGCCGACCGGGCCAAGGTGGCGGATGCCATCCGCACTCAGTTAGAGGTTGGCGGGGTCAAGATCGTCACCGTCCCGTTGGAGGAAGAGGAATATCTGGAACGGCTGAAAAGCGGTAAATACGATCTGTATATCGGCGAGATTCGCCTGACGGCGGACCACAGCCTGCGCCCGTTGTTACAGGGCGGCGACGCCTCTTACGGCATCTCCAAAACCGGCGATGCCGCCAAGGCCTACACCGCGTACCTGTCCGGGGACAGCAAATTGACCGAGTTCCTTAAGGCTTTTGCCGCGGATATGCCGTACATTCCCCTGTGTTGGCGGGATGGCATCGCGGCCTACGATCGGCGGCTCACCGCCGTGACCCCCACCGGCTACGACCCCTATGCCGGGTTTGCCGGATGGCAATAAGTTGTTGGTTTTTCCTGCGTTGGCAGGGTGTCCATACATTGAGTATTAGAAAGGTGTGTTATGTATGATTCGCATCGATAATCGTTACGGTAGTATTGAACTTTCCCAGGAGTATTTCCGCCATCTGATCGGTAATGCGGTGTCCTCCTGTTACGGTGTGGCCGGTATGGTGCGCACCGGCGCCCAGCAGGGTCTGCGTTCCCTGCTGACCCGCCGTGCCCACGTGGACGACGGTATCCGCGTCCGCAGCGAGGGCGGCCAGCTGGTGGTGGATCTGCACATCCAGGTGGTGTTCGGTATGAACATCTCCGCCATTGCCAAGAGCATTGTGAATAAGGTTCGCTATACTGTTGAGGAGGCAACCGGTCTGTCCGTGCGTAAGGTCAACGTGTTTGTTGACAGCATCCAGCCGGAATAACGTGCACCGTCAGGTGAGATAGGAAAAGGAGTGTTTGCATTGATACAAGGTTTGATGTTGCGGGATGCTATGATTTCGGCATCCAATGCACTGGCCAATGTGAAACAGGCCGTTGATGCCCTGAACGTGTTCCCCGTTCCGGACGGTGACACCGGTACCAATATGTCTATGACCATCGCCAACGCCGCCCGTGAACTGCGCCGTTTGGAGAACCCCACCGCCACCGAGGTGGCGGACGTGGCTTCCTCCGCTTTGCTGCGCGGTGCCCGCGGCAACTCCGGCGTAATTCTGTCCCTGCTGTTCCGCGGTTTCTCCAAGGGCCTGAAGGGTAAGAAAGAGGCGGACGGTGCCGACCTGGCTCAGGCGCTGACGTTTGGCGTTGAGGCGGCGTATAAGGCGGTTATGAAGCCCACCGAGGGCACCATTCTGACCGTTTCCCGCGAGGCCGCCGAGGCCGGTAAGGCCTTTGCCGAGACCAATACCGATCCCATCGCCGTGTGGGAGGCTATCTGCGCCGAGGCAGAGGCTTCTCTGGAGCGTACTCCCGAACTGCTGCCCCAGCTGAAAAAGGCGGGCGTGGTGGATGCCGGCGGTAAGGGCTTCTGCGTGATCATCGAGGCGATGCTGGAGGTGTTCAAGGGTGGCGAGATTATCGCCGGCGCCGAGGACACCGCCCCTGCCGCCCAGCCGGTGCAGAAGAATGCCGTGGGCAGCTTTGACGAGGAGATCACCTTTACCTATTGCACCGAGTTTATCGTGGGTCGTGACCCCAAATGCACCTTGGACCCCTTGAGCCTGCGTGCCTATCTGGAGTCTATCGGTGACTGCGTCGTGGTGGTGGATGACGAGGAGATCATTAAGGTCCACGTCCACACCAACAACCCCGGCAAGGCGATGGAAGAGGCTCTCAAATACGGTCAGTTCGAGACCGTTAAGGTAGAGAATATGCGCATCCAGCACGAGAATGCCGGCTGGGTGGGTGAAGAGGACGCCGAGGCGGATGCCGCCGTGCCCACCCTCCAGCGGGTAGAGCCGGAGAATGAGTACGGCTTTGTGTCCGTGGCGGCGGGCGATGGTCTGCACAGCCTGTTCAAGGACGACCTGGCCTGTGACCAGGTGGTTTCCGGCGGTCAGACCATGAACCCCTCCACCGACGATATCCTCTCCGCCATTGAGGCAACCCCCGCCAAAACGGTGTTTGTGTTGCCCAACAACAAGAACATCATTCTGGCCGCCGAGCAGGCGGTGCCGCTGGCCGATCGTCAGGTGTGCGTACTGCCCACCCGTACCATCCCCCAGGGTATCGCCGCTATGCTGGCCTTTAACCCCGATGCGGATATGGAGACCAACGCCACCGAGATGCAGTTGGCCGCCGATAACGTGTCCACCGGTTCGGTGACCTTTGCCGCCCGCGACAGCGACTTTGAGGGTCACAAGATCAAAGAGGGCGAGATTCTGGCTCTGGACAACGGCAAACTGTCCTTCGTGGATACCGACGTGGCGGTGGCGGCTCCCCGTCTGGCCCGCCGTCTGGTGCGCGGTCGTTTTGCCGCCGGCAAGGACGTTAGCTTCATCACCGTTATTTACGGTCAGGATACCACCGAGGCCGAGGCCGAGGCGGTGTGTGAGAACATCCGGGATAAGATGGCCCGTATGAACGTAGAGGCTGAGGTCTCCGCCATTCCCGGTGGTCAGCCCGTCTACTATTATTTCATCTCTGTTGAATAATTGGAAAAACTGCGGAGTACCCACTCCGCAGTTTTTCATAGAAAGAGGATACTTATGAACATACTGTGTGTTGGTGACGTGGTGGGTCTTATCGGCTGTCACCATTTGCAGAAGGTGTTGCCCCGGGTCAAGCGGGAACTGGCGGTGGACGTGTGCATCGTCAACGGCGAGAACTCCGCCGACGGCAACGGCATTACCCCCACTTCCGCCCGGCATATTTTCGATGCCGGCGCCGACGTGATCACCGGCGGCAACCACACCTTCCGCCGTCACGAGTTTTACGACCTGCTGGAGCAGAACGAGGCGCTGCTCCGTCCCGCCAACCTGCCCGCCGGTACCCCCGGCCGGGGTATGACGGTGGTGGACCGCGGTCGGTATCAGGTGACGGTGATCAACCTGCAGGGAACGGTGTATATGGAAGCGCTTACATGTCCCTTTGACACGCTGGATTCCCTGCTGAAAGAGGCGGGCAATCCCAACTTCTGCGTGGTGGATTTCCACGCCGAGGCCACCGCCGAAAAACGGGCGTTGGCGGCCTGGGGTGACGGGCGGATCTCCGCCCTGTTCGGTACCCATACCCACGTGCCCACCGCCGACGAGCAGATTCTGTCCGGTGGCACCGGTTTTATCACCGACATCGGTATGACCGGTCCCATCGATTCCTGTCTGGGCGTTCGCACCGAATTGTCGGTGCAGAAGATGCGCACCAAACTGCCGGTGCGGTTTGCCACCGCCGAGGGCAAGTGTCGGATGGACGGCGTGCTGTTCACCCTGGACAACAAAACCGGAAAATGCACCGCCGTCAAGCGGATTCATATATAAGGAGCGATATTTATGCGTTACGATATTACCAATATTCCCATTGCGGAAGTGTTTGAGGAGGGGGACGGCTGTCCCATCTGCCGGCTGCGCAACACCTTGGAGAAACGGGCGGTGGAATACATCACCGGCGCGGCGATGATGGAGCCGGACATCCGCATCGAAACCAATAAAAAGGGTTTCTGCCTCACCCATTACCGCCAGATGCTGGGTCAGCGCAACCGCCTGTCGGTGGCACTGACTATGGAGAGCCACCTGGCGGAGCTGGAAAAGAGGGTGTTTTCCGGCGGGTCGCTGTTGGGCAAAAACGCCAAGAAGCAGGCCAAGGATGCCCGCCAGAAGCTGAGCACCTGCTTTGTGTGCGAGCAGTTGGAAAGCGCCATGACCAAGATGCTGGCCACCGTCTGCCGCACCTACGAGACCCAAAAAGAGTTCCGCCAGCTGTTCGAACAGCAGGATTGCCTGTGTCTGCCCCATTTTGTGGACTTGGTGGAGGCCTCCGCCGGTATGAGCAAAAAGGAGCAGCCCTATTTCAACAAAGAGGCTTCCCGTTTGGCGAAAAAATACCTGACGGAACTGCAAGGGGACGTGCACCATTTCTGCCGGATGTACGATCACAGCAACGCCGGCAACAACGATTGGGGCAACTCCAAGGATTCCATTGAGCGGGCCGTGTGGTACCTCACCACCCGCGAGCCGTAATCGTTACGATAGGAGAGAGCAACCGTTTTCGGTTGCTCTTTCTTTTGTTCACAGAAAATTCTTCCTTTTCCGGTGGACATTTGCAGAACGTTATGTTATAATAAAATTTAATCTGTGATACTACGACTTTTTGGAAAGGTTTGAGATATATGTCGTTACTGAAAAAGATATTTGGCGATTACAGCCAAAAGGAAATCAAGAAGGTGCGTCCCATCGCCGACCGGGTGTTGGCGCTGGAGGAGACCTATGCCGCTATGGACGAGGCCACCCTGCGGGGTCAGACCGCTGTGCTGAAAGACCGTTTGGCCGCCGGCGAGACCTTGGACGATATTCTGCCGGATGCCTTTGCGGTGTGCCGTGAGGCCTCTTGGCGTGTGCTGGGAATGAAGCATTTCCCGGTGCAGATTATCGGTGGTATCATCCTGCACCAGGGCCGCATTGCCGAGATGCGCACCGGTGAAGGTAAGACTCTGGTGGCTACCCTGCCTGCCTACCTGAATGCCTTGAGCGGTAAGGGCGTGCACATCGTGACAGTCAACGATTACCTGGCCCGTCGCGATAGCGAGTGGATGGGCAAGGTATACCGCTATTTGGGTTTGACAGTGGGCTTGATAGGCCACGGCTTGGATAAAGAAGAGCGCCGTGCCGCCTATGCCGCCGACATTACCTATGGCACCAACAATGAGCTGGGTTTTGACTATCTGCGTGACAATATGGTGGTGCACCAGCAGGATAAGGTGCAGCGGGGTCACCACTTCGCCATCGTGGACGAGGTGGACTCCATCCTCATCGACGAGGCCCGTACTCCTTTGATCATTTCCGGTCACGGAGACAAATCCACCGAACTGTACAACGTGGCGGATGAGTTCGCCAAACGGCTGAAGTCCGTCCGCATCAAAGAGATGGATGCCAAAGAGGAACAGGACACCGTGGACGGCGACTACATCGTGGACGAAAAGGCCCGCACCGCCACCCTGACCCGTTCCGGCGTGGCAAAGGCGGAGGCCTATTTCAAGGTGGAGAACCTGATGGACTCCGACAACGTTACCCTGCTCCACCACATCAATCAGGCCATCAAGGCCCGTGGTGTGATGCAACGGGACGTGGACTACGTAGTGAAGGACGGTCAAGTGCTGATCGTGGACGAGTTCACCGGTCGCATTATGTTCGGCCGTCGCTACAACGAGGGTCTGCATCAGGCCATCGAGGCTAAGGAAAACGTCAAGGTGGAGCGGGAGAGCAAGACCTTGGCCACCATTACCTTCCAGAACTTTTTCCGTCTGTATAAGAAACTGTCCGGTATGACCGGTACCGCCATGACCGAAGAGGCGGAGTTTAACCAGATCTACCGTCTGGACGTGGTGGAGATCCCCACCAACAAGCCGGTCATCCGTGAGGATAAGGCCGACGTGGTGTACAAGAGTGAGGCGGCGAAATTCCGCGCCATTATCGAGCAGATTCAGGAATGTTACGAGCGTCGCCAGCCGGTGCTGGTGGGCACCATCTCCATCGAAAAATCCGAGTTATTGTCCAAACTGCTCAAGCGCACCGGCATTCCTCACGAGGTGCTGAATGCTAAGTACCACGAGAAAGAAGCAGAAATTGTAGCTCAGGCCGGTAAGCTGGGTGCGGTTACCATCGCCACCAACATGGCCGGCCGTGGTACCGATATTATGCTGGGCGGTAACGCCGAGTTCTTGGCGAAGGCAGAGATGCGCCGTCTGGGCGTGCCGGAGGAACTGATCGTGGAGTCCACCGCCTACGGCGAGACCGACGACCCCGAGATTCTGGAGGCGCGGGCCCAGTTCAAGGAACTCAACGAGAAATACAAGGCACAGATTCAGCCGGAGGCGGACGCGGTCCGTCAGGCGGGCGGTCTGTTCATTCTGGGCACCGAGCGGCACGAGTCCCGCCGTATCGACAACCAGTTGCGTGGTCGTGCCGGACGCCAGGGCGACCCGGGTGCCACCCGATTCTACCTGTCCTTAGAGGACGACCTGATGCGTCTGTTCGGCGGCGGCCGTGTGGATGCTATGATGAACGCCCTGGGCGTGGACGAGGATATGCCCATCGAGGCGAAACTGCTCACCGGCGCCGTGGAGAGCGCCCAGCGCCGTCTGGAGGAGCGCAACTTCGGCATCCGCCGGGACGTGCTGAAATTCGACGACGTGATGAACAAACAGCGCGAGGTCATCTACGGCCAGCGCGACACCGTGCTGGCGGACGGCAACGTCCACGACAGCGTGGTGAAGATGGTGGAGGGTTCCATCGCCGCCAACGTGGCGCAGTACGCCTCAGACAGTGAGGAGCACGAGAACTGGAACCTGGAGGGTCTGCGCAACTACTACCGCGGTTGGCTGTGCACCGACGAGGATTTCCATTACACCGCCCAAGAGTTGGAGGATATGGAATCTATCGAGCTGACCGAACTGCTCACCGACCGGGCCATGAAGATCTATGCCGCCAAGGAAGAAAAATACGGCGACACTCTGATGCGCGAGGTGGAGCGGGTGATGCTGCTCCAGACGGTGGACCGCTACTGGATGGACCACATCGACAATATGGACGAACTGCGCCGCGGCATCCACCTGCGGGCCATCGGCCAGCAGGACCCGGTGGTGGTGTACCGCAACGAGGGCTTTGAGATGTTCGAACAGATGGTAGCGGCGATCCGTGAGGATACCGCGCGGGCGATGCTGCACCTGCAGATCCGCCCCAACGAGGAGCCGAAGCGCCAGCAGGTGGCGAAGATCACC
>JAZNSL010000030.1:0-1854 GCA_045591225.1 Acutalibacteraceae bacterium
GCAGGCTGCCACCGCCACGGCGGCGATCACCGCCAGCCGCAACCACAAATGGTCGTACAGCAGGTAACTGACCGCCAGGAAGCCGCCCAGCAACGCCAGAATGGCCACCATCGCCTTGAAATTCAGGTACTTGCCGAGACCGGAGCGGCACACCAGCACGTAGTTAATGAAGAACAGCACGCCGAAAGCGGCGATGTTGATAAAGGGCAGCAGCAGCACGCCGTTGCCGGGGTTAAGGGCGTCGTACCACGGCAGCAGGAAGTACTTCGCCAGCACCGTAGCCACCGCCACCACGCCGGTCCAGACGGCGGTACCCACCACCTTTTTCTGGTAGGTGAGCATAATGGTGAAGATGGTGGTAGCGGACTGCAGCAGCGCAGCCACCACAAAGCCGGGCATCAGCACGGTGGACTCGGGGTACTTACCGCTGCCCAGAATGTGCACCACCTCGGGGGCCAGCAGGATCACGCCCACCGCCAGCACCGAAATGCCCGCCAGATAGGCCAGCGTGCCGCGGCGGGTGGCCTTGACGTTCTCCTGATTCAGGTTGTCCATCAGCCAGGTGGTGACGGCACCGGACACCGCGATCAGCAGGGTGGTCATAATGTGGTTAGCCGAGGAAGCCGTAGACACCACCGCATTGGCCTCCTCGCCCAGCACCATCGTGGTGATGATGGAGTTGGAGGAGGACAGCAGCTGGGCGGTCAGGTAATGGAGCATCAGCGGGAAGGACAGCACCAAGCCGTACTTGATGTACTTCCAGTTAAAGCTCCTGCCCTTGAACACCAGGAACAGGGCGCAGCCCAGACCGATCAGCGCCGCCGGCACGTAAAAGCCGTAGATGCGGCCGTCCAGCTTGCCGGTTTCGGGGGCCAGCATCACCAGCACCACCGCGATGAGGGTGGGCACCAGCGCGTTCACCGCCGACAGAATGGCTACGCCCTTATACCGATAAAGGGTACGCTCTTTGGCGAAGTAGATCTGCTTACAGCCCTGGAACAGCAGCATCAAAAACAGCACGTGCACGTACTGCCGCGGGATGGAGGTGAGGGCGGTAAAGGTGTCCCCCATCAGCATCGCCACGCCGTACAGGATCAGCGTGAAGCTGCAGCTGGCCAAGGTCACGGAGGACACGTATTTGTTGAAGTCCTCTTTAAAATCATAATAGGCACGGGCCACCGTGTTCTGCATCTCCAGACTGGTGATGATCAGCAGCAGGGTCTCCCAACTGGCAAAGTTGGAAAAGGCGCCCATATCCTGTTTGGACAGCAGGCCGGCGAAAATGGGGTGGGTGATAAAGGACAGACCCTTCACCAAAAAGGTGCTGATCACGTACCAAAAGCCCGCCTTGACCGCTAAGCCGGTGCTGCCCCGTTGTTCTTTCAGGTGTTCGCTCATGGATTTGCTTCCTTCTTCCGATTGAATCCCGGCGGGTGCAGCCGCAGGGAGAGGTGATTCAGTTCATCCGCCCGCTGCTCCCGATATCCTCCCAGCAGAAGGACGCAGAAGATCATCATAAAGGCGGAGCCGTGGGTGTGGTTGGTGAAATAGGAAAGGCCCAGCATCAGCAAAGCGAACCAGCAATACTGCCGCTTCAGCTTAAACAGGCTGACTGCGTAGAAGATATAGGAGATCGCCGCTCCCACCAAACCGTATTCGTAGATGGCCTCGAAGAAGCCGGACATATACCCAGAAGCCTCGGAGCCCTTCACCGCCTTGCCCCACAGCCACTCGCTGCCCTCCAGCTTGGAGATGGCCAGGATGCCGGAGCCGGTGCGACCGTCGATGGCGTTGTAGCCGTCCTCGCTGAACAGGATGCGGTTGACGCTGTTGCGGAACACATCCACAAACAGA
>JAZNSL010000031.1:0-4040 GCA_045591225.1 Acutalibacteraceae bacterium
AAAGTGGGGCGGCGTTTTCGGGGGGAAAAGCCTCCGTTTTTTGAGGAGGTGACAGCGTGGCACGGTTAGCGGTACAACAACTGGATAAATACTTCGGCGAGCGGGCGCTGTTCACCGGCCTTTCCTTTGAGATCGGCGACCGGGATAAGATCGGTCTGGTGGGAGACAACGGGTGCGGTAAATCCACCCTGTTGCGCATCCTCACCGGCGAGGAGCCCTACGACGGCGGCACGGTGGTGAAATACCGGGACACCGCCATCGGCTATATGGAGCAGCACACTTGCCAGGATCCCGCCCGTACCCTGTGGGACGAGGTGCAGAGCGTCTTTGCCCCGGTGATGGCGGTGGAGCAGGAGCTAGCCACCGTCAACGTCCAACTGTCCCAGGGCAATCCCACCCCGGAACTGCTGGAGCGTCAGCATACCCTCCGCGAGCGGTTTGAGGATATGGGCGGTCTGTACTACAAGAGCCGTGTCCGCGCCACCCTGCTGGGCTTGGGCTTCCCGGAGAGCGCCTTTACCACTCCCGTGGGGGTGCTGTCCGGCGGTCAGCGGAGCAAGGCGGCTATGGGCCGTCTGCTGTTGGCCCGGACCAACCTATTGTTGTTGGACGAGCCCACCAACCACCTGGATATTCCCTCGGTGGAATGGCTGGAGGAATATCTCCAGGAATACACCGGCGCGGTGGTGGTGATTTCCCACGACCGTTACTTCTTGGATAAGGTCACCACCCGCACCATTGAACTGAAAAACGGACGCATCTACGATACCGCCGGCAACTATTCCTATCACAAGGAAAAGCGGGAAAAGGATCGGGAGATCGAGCTCAAACATTACAAGACCGCTATGCAGGAGATTCGCCACATTGAGGAGAACATCACCCTGCTGAAACAGTGGAACCGAGAGAAAAGCATCAAGCAGGCGGAAAGCCGCCAAAAGCGGGTGGACCGTCTGCGGGAGGATTTGGTGGACCCCGAAAAGGACAACGCCACCATTAAGTTCACCTTTGACATCAACACCGTCAGCGGCAACGAGGTGCTGGTGGCGGAGAACCTGTCCAAAGCCTTTGACCGTCCCTTGTTCCGGGACGTGAAACTGGACCTGCGCCGGGGAGAACGGCTTTTTTTACTGGGCCCCAACGGTTGCGGTAAAACCACCCTGCTGAAAATCCTCTCCCACCGTCTGCCGGCAGACAGCGGCTTCATCCGTCTCGGCGCCAAAGTGTCCTTTGGCTATTACGATCAGGTGCAGCAGGGACTGGACAGCCAAAAGACCGCCTTGCAGGAGATTTGGGACGCCTATCCCCATAAGACCGAAACGGAACTGCGGTGCGCTCTGGCGGCGTTCCTGTTCCGCGGGGAAGAGGTGTTCAAGCCCATCGGCGTGATGTCCGGTGGCGAGCGCGCTCGTCTGTTGCTGTTAAAACTGATGTTGGCGGGGGATAACCTCCTGCTGCTGGACGAGCCCACCAACCACCTGGACATTGCTTCTCGCGAGGCGCTGGAAGAGGCGCTGAAGGATTACGAGGGCACCATTCTGGCGGTGTCCCACGACCGCTATTTCATCAATAAAATGGCCAGCCGGGTGGTGAATCTTACCCCGGAGGGCTTAGTCACCGTGGGCAACGATTACGAGGCCTACGCCGCCCTCCATCGGCAGGCCGCCGCCCCGGTCGCCACCGCCGAAAAGCCGGTCAAGGTGAACGACTACAAGCTCCGCAAGGAGCGGGAGAGCACTATCCGCAAGCTGACCACCGCCGTCCGTCGGGCGGAGGAAACGGTGGCGGCGCTGGAAGAGGAAATAGCGGAACTGTCCCGTCGGCTGGAAAGCCCGGAGACGGCGGCGGACTACGAAACCCTCACCGCCCTCACCGCCCAGTTGGATGAGAAAAACGAGGCCCTGCTGACCGCCATGGAAAACTGGGAAAATCTCCAGTTGGAACTGGAAGAATTAACCGCAGAAAACAGTTGACAAACACGCTTTAAAGTGTTAAACTACCAATAACCCCAAAACTCCTGTCCCGTCGGGGCAGGAGTTTTCCGTTACATTCACCACCAAACAGCCTTCCCCTTGAGGTCGGTTTCCCCCGATAGCGGGGGGAAAATGTCGCGAAGCGACAAAAGGGGGGCCGTCTCGCGGCGAGCGAAAAGGTGGCCGAGCGTTAGCGAGGTCGGATGAGGTGTAGCCGTCGCAGATGGCGTAAGCCTCCCTCTTGAGGGAGGTGGCTGTGGCATCAGCCACAGACGGAGGGAGTTGTTTCGACCGAAAGGAGTGGATACTGTTATGGGAATGCCTCGATGGTGCGACTTTGATTTCATCAAAGTCGGTCAAATACGATTTGGCGGTTTGAACAACCGCCATTTTGCCCGATGGCAAAACCATCGTATTTGCGTTCGCTCTTTAAACACTCTTTTTAATAATTATTACCTTTATATATAGGAGGACTTGATTATGATTCTCAACGGCGTTGATTTTGAAACCTATTTTCGCAACTATCCCGATGACAAGGGTTATTTCGGCCCCTACGGCGGCGCCTATGTCAGCGACGAGCTGAAGGCGGCTATGGAGGAGATCTCCACCGCCTATTTCACCATCGCCCAGTCCCGTCAGTTCATCGCGGAGTTGCGGCGCATCCGCAAAGAGTTCCAGGGCCGTCCCACCCCCGTATCCCACCTGGAGCGTCTGTCCAATAAGCTAGGCAACGTCCAGCTGTACGTCAAGCGGGAGGATCTGAACCACACCGGCGCCCATAAGCTGAACCACTGTATGGGCGAGGTGCTGCTGGCTAAGTATATGGGCAAGAAAAAGGTGATCGCCGTGACCGGTGCCGGTCAGCACGGCGTGGCCATGGCTACCGCCGCCGCCTACTTCGGTATGGAGTGCGACATCTATATGGGCTCCGAGGACATCAAGAAGCAGGCCCCCAACGTGGCGCGGATGAAGATTCTGGGCGCCAACGTGGTGGAGGTCACCGAGGGGCAGGCCACCCTGAAAGAGGCGGTGGACGCCGCTTTTGCCGCCTATGCCAAAGAATATAAGGATTGCATTTACTGCATCGGCTCGGTGGTGGGTCCCCATCCCTTCCCCATGATGGTGCGGGATTTCCAGCACGTGGTGGGCGAAGAGGCCAGAGCCCAGTTTCTGGATATGACCGGTCACCTGCCGGATGCCATCGTGGCCTGCGTGGGCGGTGGCTCGAATGCCGCCGGCTTCTTCTCCGGCTTTCTCAATGACCCGGTGGATATCTACGGTATCGAGCCGCTGGGCCGCGGCACCGCCCTGGGCGACCACGCCGCTTCCCTGCAGTATGGCACCGAGGGCGTGATGCACGGCTTCAACAGCATTATGCTGAAGGACGAAAACGGCGATCCCGCCCCGGTGTATTCGGTGGCCTCCGGCCTGGATTATCCCTCCTCCGGCCCGGAGCACGCCTTCCTGCACACTCTGGGTCGTGTCAAGTACGACGTCATCAACGACGAGGACACCATCGACGCGTTTTACGAGCTGGCACGGCTGGAGGGCATTATCCCCGCCATCGAGAGTGCCCACGCGGTGGCCTACGGCATCAAGCTGGCCAAGAAGATGGGCAAGGGCTCGGTGCTGATCAACCTGTCCGGCCGCGGCGACAAGGATATGGACTACATCATTCAGAAGTATGGTATTCGTTGATTTTATACAGAATGGCTCCCGGTTTTCGGGGGCCATTTTGCATTTTTAACAAACCGCAAAAAACTTTTCAAAAAACGAAAAAAAAGGTGTTGACAAAAGGGGTTAGCGGTGGTATTATAGTCAGGCTGTCACGCGAAAGTGCACCGCACCGAGCGAAGCAGCACAGCGACTACGCCGGAGGCGAATGTCCAAGGACCTTGAAAATTAAACAGTGTAAGACAAGAACGAAACACACACAATACCCGTTAATTCTTACTCAGAATTGAGAAGAATCCGGCAATGAGAAATTATTGCCAACACAGACGCTAAGCGCGTCAAATGAGTTACAAACTCAAATTTATGATTAGTACAGCTATGGCTGTGTTAATACCA
>JAZNSL010000032.1:0-8251 GCA_045591225.1 Acutalibacteraceae bacterium
GGTTACAACTACGAGGACGCCGTCCTGATCAATGAGAAGATCGTGCGTGACGACGTGTATACCTCCATCCACGTGGAGGAGTATGAGGTAGAATCCCGTGACACCAAACTGGGTCCCGAGGAGATCACCCGTGACATCCCCAACGTGGGCGAAGAGGCGCTGAAGGATCTGGACGAGCGCGGTATCATCCGCATCGGTGCCGAGGTGCACTCCGGCGACATCCTGGTGGGTAAGGTTACCCCCAAGGGTGAGACCGAGCTGACCGCGGAAGAGCGCCTGCTGCGCGCCATCTTCGGCGAAAAGGCTCGCGAGGTGCGCGACACCTCTCTGCGTGTGCCCCACGGCGAGTACGGTATCATCGTGGACGTTAAGGTGTTCACCCGTCAGAATTGTGACGAGCTGAGCCCCGGCGTCAATATGGTGGTCCGCTGCTACATCGCCCAGAAGCGCAAGATCAGCGTGGGCGATAAGATGGCCGGCCGTCACGGTAACAAGGGTGTGGTTTCCCGCATCCTGCCCAGCGAGGATATGTCCTTCCTGCCGGATGGCACTCCCCTGGATATCGTGCTGAACCCCCTGGGCGTTCCCTCCCGTATGAACATCGGTCAGGTGTTGGAGGTGAACCTGGGTTATGCCGCCGCCGCTCTGGGTATGAAGGTCATGACCCCCGTCTTTGACGGTGCCCACGAGGACGACATCCGCGAACTGCTGGCTCAGGCCGGCAAGTCCACCGACGGTAAGACCTGGGTATACGACGGTCGTACCGGCGAATTGTTTGACAACCCCGTTACCGTGGGTTATATGTATTACCTGAAACTGCACCATCTGGTTGACGATAAGATTCACGCCCGTTCCACCGGTCCTTACAGTCTGGTTACTCAGCAGCCCCTGGGTGGTAAAGCCCAGTTCGGCGGCCAGCGTTTCGGTGAGATGGAGGTGTGGGCTCTGGAGGCGTATGGCGCCGCCTACACCCTGCAGGAGATCTTGACCGTCAAGTCGGATGACGTGGTGGGTCGTGTCAAGACCTACGAGGCCATCGTCAAGGGTCAGAACGTGCCCCAGTCCGGTGTGCCGGAGTCCTTCAAGGTATTGGTTAAGGAACTGCAGTCCCTGGGTCTGGATATCCGGGTGCTGGATGCCGAGAAGAACGAGATCGACCTGAAGCAGAACTTTGATGACGACGATGACATCGGCATGATCGAGCCGGATTCCGAGGCCTTCACCATGGTGGCCAACGAGTCTGAGTTTGAGGGCTATGGCGTCGGCGAGATGGACGAGTCCGGTGAGATCGTTGAGGACACCGTGTACTCTGACGACGAGATGAACTAAAGGAGGGGCACAGAATTATGATGCAGTTTAATGAATTTGATTCTATTAAGATCGGTCTGGCCTCTCCGGATCAGATCCGCAGCTGGTCCTACGGCGAGGTTACCAAGCCGGAGACCATCAACTACCGCACCCTGAAGCCGGAGCGGGAGGGTCTGTTCTGCGAGAAGATTTTTGGACCCACCAAGGACTGGGAGTGTCACTGCGGTCGGTATAAGCGCCTGCGCTACAAGGGCAAGATCTGTGAGCGCTGCGGCGTTGAGGTCACCCGCGCCAAGGTGCGCCGCGAGCGTATGGGCCACATCGAGCTGGCCGCTCCCGTTTCCCACATTTGGTATTTCAAGGGCATTCCTTCCCGCATCGGTCTGATGCTGGATATGCCTCCCCGTCAGCTGGAGCAGGTGCTGTACTTCGCGGAGTACATCGTGGCCGACCCCGGCGATACCCCCCTGCAGAAAAAGCAGGTGCTGTCCGAGAACGAATACCAGGATATGCGCGAAAAGTACGAGGACGATTTCGATGCCGGTATGGGCGCCGAATACGTCAAGAAGCTGCTGGCTGAGATCGACCTGGAGGCGCTGTCCGCCGAGTTGAAGGAAGAGCTGGAGACCGCCACCGGTCAGAAGCGTGCCCGTCTGCTGAAGCGTCTGGAGGTTGTGGAGTCCTTCCGCCTGTCCGGCAACCGTCCCGAGTGGATGATTATGGACGTGGTGCCGGTGATTCCCCCGGATATCCGTCCTATGGTACAGCTGGATGGCGGCCGTTTCGCCACCTCCGACCTGAACGATCTGTACCGCCGCGTGATCAACCGTAACAACCGTCTGCACCGTCTGCTGGAGCTGGGTGCCCCCGACATTATTGTCCGCAATGAGAAGCGTATGCTGCAGGAGGCAGTGGATGCCCTCATCGACAACGGCCGCCGCGGCCGTCCCGTCACCGGCCCCAACAACCGCCCGCTGAAATCCCTCTCCGATATGCTGAAGGGTAAGCAGGGTCGTTTCCGTCAGAACCTGCTGGGTAAGCGCGTTGACTATTCCGGCCGTTCGGTTATCGTGGTCGGTCCCGAGCTGAAGATGTATCAGTGCGGTCTGCCCAAGGAGATGGCCATCGAGCTGTTTAAGCCCTTCGTTATGAAGCGCTTGGTGGAGATCGGCCAGGCCGGCAACATCAAGACCGCCCGTAAGATGGTGGACCGTCTGCGTCCCGAGGTGTGGGATGCTCTGGAGATCGTTATCAAGGATCATCCCGTTATGCTGAACCGCGCACCCACCCTGCACCGTCTGGGTATCCAGGCTTTCGAGCCGGTGCTGGTGGAGGGCCGTGCTATCAAGCTGCACCCCCTGGTCTGTACCGCCTTCAACGCCGACTTCGACGGCGACCAGATGGCTGTGCACGTACCTCTGTCTGCTGAGGCACAGGCCGAGGCCCGCTTCCTGATGCTGGCCGCCGGCAACCTGCTGAAGCCCTCCGATGGTAAGCCCGTGGCCGTACCCACTCAGGATATGATTCTGGGTTCCTACTACCTGACCATCGACAACCACGAGAAGGATTCCGCCGAGGCCACCGCCGAGGCGAAGGAGAAGACCGACAAGGTCTACCGTGACGAGAACGAGGCCATGATGGCCTACGATAACAAGGCCATCGGCCTGCACGACGACATCAAGATTCGTCGGACTATGGAGATCGACGGCGTCGCCGTTTCCCACCTGGTCAAGACCACCATCGGCCGCGTTATCTTCAACCGTTCCGTACCCCAGGACCTGGGCTTCATCGACCGTACCCTCCACGAGGGCGAGAGCGTCACCGATGCCTCCTACCTGGACCGCCTGATGGGCTACGAGATCGACTTTAAAGTCGGTAAGAAGCAACTGGGCAAGATCGTTGCCGAGTGCATCAAGAAGCACGGCACCGCCGCTACCTCTGTGGTGCTGGACAACATCAAGGCTCAGGGCTATAAGTACTCCACCCGCGGCGCTCTGACCGTGGCTGTGGGCGACGCCACCATCCCCGAGAAGAAGAAGACCTACATCGCCGAGGCCGAGGCCCGCGTGGACCAGATCGCCGAGATGTATCAGCAGGGTCTGATGAGCGACGACGAGCGTTATACCCACGTCATCGCCACCTGGAACGAGACCACCGATAAGGTGACCAAGGCGCTGGTTGGCAACATGGACCCCTACAACCCCATCCAGATGATGGCGGATTCCGGTGCTCGTGGTAGCATCAGCCAGATCCGTCAGCTGGCGGGTATGCGCGGTCTGATCGCCAACACCTCCGGTAAGACCATCGAGGTTCCCATCCGGGCCAACTACCGTGAGGGTCTGAACATTCTGGAATACTTCACCTCCGCTAAGGGCGCCCGTAAGGGTCTGGCCGATACCGCTCTGCGTACCGCCGACTCCGGTTACCTGACCCGTCGTCTGGTGGACGTTTCCCAGGAGGTCATCATCCGCGAGACCGATTGCGGTACCACCAACGGTATCGAGGTCTACGACATCAAGGATGGCAACCGTATCATCGAGCCTCTGACCGAGCGTCTGCAGGGCCGTTTCCTGTGTGAGGACTTCTGCGATGCCAACGGCAACGTGCTGGTGGACTGCGACCACCAGATGAACGAGGCTGACGCCAAGATCATTGACAAGGTTCTGCGTGAAAACGCCACCGATAAGGACGGCAACCTGGACGAGAGTAAGGTGCGCGTGCGCATCCGTTCCGTGCTGACCTGTGCCGCCGAAAAGGGCGTCTGCGCCTGCTGCTACGGTGCCAACCTGGCTACCACCGACCGCGTAACTGTTGGTGAGGCTGTGGGTATCATCGCCGCCCAGTCCATCGGTGAGCCCGGTACTCAGCTGACCATGCGTACCTTCCACACCGGCGGTGTCGCCGGCGGTGAAGATATTACCCAAGGTCTGCCCCGTGTTGAAGAGCTGTTCGAGGGCCGTAAGCCCAAGATGCTGGCCATCATCAGCGAGATCACCGGTGTGGTCCGCCGCGAGGAGAAGAAGAAAAACCTGGTTATCGTCACCTCTGAGGACGGCACCGAGGAGCGCTCCTACGTTATCACCTACGGTTCCCGTCTGCGTCCCTGCATCGAGGATGGCTACGTCATCCAGAAGGGTGAGTGCATCACCGAGGGTTCTATGAGCCCCCACGACGTGCTGGAGGTCTGCGGCGAGAGCGCCGTTCAGGACTACCTGATCAAGGAAGTGCAGATCACCTACCGTACCCAGGGTGTTGACATCAACGATAAGCACATCGAGGTTATTGTCCGTCAGATGATGCGCAAGGTCCGTGTAGAGGATGCCGGCGATACCAACCTGATCAACGATGCCGTCATTGATAAGTCCGAGCTGTTGGTCGAGAACAAGGCTGTTCAGGCCCGCATCAATGCCGGTGAGACCGGCGCCGACGGCGAGGCTCTGCGCACCGCCACCGTGACCCCCATCCTGCTGGGTATCACCAAGGCCTCTCTGGCCACCGACAGCTTCCTGTCCGCCGCCTCCTTCCAGGAGACCACCCGCGTGCTGACCGATGCCGCCATCAAGGGCAAGGTTGACCCGCTGCTGGGCCTGAAGGAGAACGTCATCATCGGTAAGCTGATCCCCGCCGGTACCGGTATGCAGTGCTACAACGACGTTCGCGTCCGTGACAACCGCGCTCCCAAGAACGCTTTCAGCGTGTTGGATGAGCTGTTGACCGCCGACGAGGACGAAGAGGGTCAGCCCGAGCTGATCGAGGAGTGATCCTTCGCCGGAATTTCCCCTCTGACCTCTGAATAGAGCCATAGCCCCCGAGGTTCGCCTCGGGGGTTTTCGCTTTTCTTATTGTCGAATCTTGACGGCAGACGGGTGTTGATGGTATAATGATAAATGAACTGTCGAAAAGGAGGTGACTGCGATGAAACGAATACTGGCGGCTTTGTTGGCTATGGCGATGCTGCTGACCCTGCTTCCCTTGGGGACGGTATCCGCCTCCGGCGGGGCATTATCCCTTGAGGAGTTGCGGGACAAATACCCCCATGGCACCTATTGGAATCATCGCGGCACCGCCAACAACCCGGGGGGCTATACCACCACCCCCTGTACCCACCACAACGGTTGCAGCTACAATGGCAGTTGCGGGTGCAACGCCTACGACGGGGTGGCTATCCAGTGTCTGGGCTTTGCCTATCAGCTGGCCAGCCTGGCCTACGACTGCGACCCCCGTGCCGAGTGGTCCGCCAACTACAATTCCTCGGCGGTCAACAAACTGAAGGCGGGGGATATCGTCCGCTATAAGTATAACAGCCATTCCATCTTTGTCACCGCCGTGGACGGCAACACCGTCACCTATGCCGACTGCAACAGCGACCTGCGTTGTCAGATCAAGTGGGATCAGACCGTCACCAAATCCCAGCTAAAGGCCTCCTTTGCTTACATCAAGGCGGCACCCAAGGCGTTGGATGCCAAGCCGGTGCTCTCCATCAAATACAACGCCAACGGCGGCACCATCGCCGGCGGGGTCATTGGTAACCGCTATACCATCACCGACCCGGACGGCGTGAATATGCGTTCCGGTGCCGGCACCGATAACAAGATATTGGTCTGCCTGCAAAAGGGCACTACCTTCACCGTCAAAAAGGGGAACACCAAAATCGCCAACGGTTACACTTGGGGCAAGACCACCGTGGGCAGTACCACCGGTTGGCTGGTCATATCGGACTTCGTGGAGAAGACCGGAGTTGCCCGTGAGGGTGATTATTACGTAGACAATTCCTTAATATATACGTCCGAGGACGATACCCCGCTGATCCAACGGATGACCTACGGCAAAACCGTTTCCGGCGGTTTGCTGAACGCGGCAGATCTGGGTCTGAAACGGGAGGGCTATCGCTTTGCCGGGTGGTGCCGCAAGGCGGATGGCAGTGCCACCGTCTACGACCAAGACAACGGCAAGTTAAAGCCCGAAACCATCTATTCCAAACTGAAAGACGGCAGTACCACCATCACCCTGTATGCGGTGTGGAAGTGCAACCACCGCTATTCCATCGCTTGCGACACCTCCTGCAACACCTGCGGGGCGTTGCGCATAGCCCCTCACGAGTACACCAATGGTTGCGACACCACCTGCAACATCTGCGATGCCAAACGCAACCCCGTCCATAGTTGGGAAAAGGGCAAGTGTACCGGCTGCGGCAAGACCTCCGAGCCGCCTAAAATTACCGCTCAGCCTAAGAACGGTTATGCCGCCATGGGCGAAAAGGTGGCGGTATCGGTGAAAGCCACCGGTGACGGCCTGACCTATCAGTGGTACGTTAAAAACGTGGGCGAGAGCAAATATGCCCTGTCGTCCACCGCCACGTCTTCTACCTACGAGGTGACCATGACCCCCGGGAGAAAGAATCGCCGGGTGCTGTGCTACGTTACCGATAAATACGGCAACCGGGTACAGACCAAGTCGGTGGTACTTCGGGAGGCGGTAAGCGTCACCGCCCAACCCAAGACCGGCTATGCCATTAAGGGTAATAAGGCAGCGGTGACGGTGGAGGCTTCCGGTGACGGATTGACGTATGCGTGGTACGTTAAAAACGCCGGTGCTAAAAAATACGCCAAGTCCTCGGTGACCACCGCCACCTATGCGGTGAAGATGACCGCCAAAACCAAAGACCGCCGGGTGCTGTGTTACGTGACCGACAAATATGGCAACACGGTAGAGACCGAATCGGTGGTGCTGAGGGAAGCGGTGAGCATCACCGCCCAACCCAAGGCGGTTACCGTCAAGAAAAACGTCTTGGCCCAAACCACCGTCACCGCCTCTGGCGACGGCCTGCGATACGTGTGGTACGTGAAGAATGCCGGTGCCAAGAAATACGTCAAGTCCGCGGTGAGCACCGCCACCTACTCGGTGAAGATGACCGCCAAGGTGAATGGACGCCGGGTGCTGTGCTATGTGTACGACAAGTACGGCAACAAGGTGCAGACCAAATCCGTGGTACTGAAAATGAAATAACCTGCATCACAGCCGGTGGCATCGCCACCGGCTGTTTTTCGCCTTTTTGAAACGCCAACCGCTCGATATTTGTTCAAAACGGCAAAAACTCTCCCCGTGGCCTCGGTTTCTCGGGCCGAAAATCGGCAATATCACCTATTGACACCTTTCAAAAGCTGTGATAAAATGTGTAATTGTGGTATGATGCCTAACTGTGGGCAAGAGGGTGATTTCCCCCCAAACATACCCGGATAAATATAGTTTTAGAGGTTATCCTAACCTTTAAGATAAATTTTTATTGGAGGTGAAACTATGCCTACTTTTAACCAGCTGGTGCGCAAGGGTCGTCAGGATCTGGAGAAGAAAGCCAAGGCTCCCGCTCTGTTGAAGGGTTGGAACTCTAAGAAGCGTGTGGCTATCGACCAGAACTCCCCCCAGAAGCGTGGCGTCTGCACTGCTGTTAAGACTTCTACCCCTAAGAAGCCTAACTCCGCTCTGCGTAAGGTTGCTCGTGTGCGTCTGTCCAACGGAATCGAGGTTACTTCCTACATTCCCGGCGAGGGCCACAACCTGCAGGAGCACAGCGTGGTGCTGATCCGTGGCGGCCGTGTTAAGGACCTGCCCGGTGTGCGTTATCACATCGTGCGTGGTACTCTGGATACCCAGGGTGTCGCCAACCGTATGCAGGCCCGTTCCAAGTACGGTGCCAAGCGTCCCAAGGCCGGTGCGGCCAAGAAGTAAGACATCCACTCAGCGGCTACATAGTCGTTGCAGATTATATATATACGGGCTGTGTCCCGCGGTATACTCTGCCTCGCTATTGGCCAACGGAAGTATGTCACTTTCGAGTACCTAAGATATCATAATTATGAAGGAGGGAAGTAAAGTGCCGAGAAGAGGTTTTACCGCAAAACGTGACGTTTTGCCCGACCCGCTTTACAATTCCAAGTTGGTGACC
>JAZNSL010000033.1:0-10837 GCA_045591225.1 Acutalibacteraceae bacterium
GCCGATTCTGCGATGCGGTGTACCATTTCACCCGGGGAGAATTGGAGAAAATGGACCGTTCCCGAGCAGGAAAATAAGTGGTAAATTTTTTCGAGAAAATCGCAAAAATGTCTTGACAAAAGCGACGCCATAGTGTAATATAAATGGCGTCGCTTGTGCGATGGCCGGTATGGAAGCATAGCTCAGCTGGTAGAGCACCTGCCTTACAAGCAGGGGGTCACAGGTTCGAGCCCTGTTGTTTCCACCACATTTGGATCCGGCCCGGTAGTTCAGCTGGTTAGAACGCTAGCCTGTCACGCTAGAGGTCGACGGTTCGAGCCCGTTCCGGGTCGCCAAATTTGCCCAGATAGCTCAGTTGGTAGAGCAGAGGACTGAAAATCCTCGTGTCGCTGGTTCGATTCCGGCTCTGGGCACCATATCTGCGGCTGTAGCTCATCTGGTAGAGCGCCACCTTGCCAAGGTGGAGGTAGCGAGTTCGAGCCTCGTCAGCCGCTCCAAGTTTTTTACTTGCCGTCTTAATGACGGCAAGTAAAAATTTAGCGCTGATGTCTGGCACAGAATGCGTTCAATTCGTTCGCAGAACGAATTGCAGGTTTTGCTTGCAAAACCAGAGTTCAGAGCCTCGTCAGCCGCTGTCGGTACTACACCGCACGTTCTCTGCATACAAATTCATATGGCGACATAGCCAAGTGGTAAGGCATGGGTCTGCAAAACCTTGATTCCCCGGTTCAAATCCGGGTGTCGCCTCCAAAGCCCCAAGGACGATAAGTTCTTGGGTCTTACTTATTACCTATTACCTCTTCACTCTTACCTCAAAAAAGTCCTTAGGGCTTTGGAAAGTAATAAGTAATAGTGAATAGTGAAGAGGTATTGCACTACCACCTCTTTTATGCTATATTAAACCCAAGGAGATGATTTTATGGGTTTATTTAGTATAATCAAAGAAGCGATTAAGTTTAGAAGAGAGTTAAAAAAGAGTATCGAAGAATCGCAAGAAAAAGACACTCTTTATTTGAGTATGTCAAATGAAGATATGGCTTGTCTTTCGGATGATGAGTTGTTTGAAGCCGTGCTTTCCAGAGCGGAACATAAGGTCGATAGTTTTGAAGAGTGGGAAGAAGGCGTAAACTCCCTGAATAACTCGCAAAAGATCTTCTATTCAATAAATTGGTTGGAAGTAGAAGTGAATAATGGTGGTTTATGTCAGTTCTTTGTTAACTCAAGCCGTATGGTCGCACCGTATATTAGTGAGTATATGGGTATTATCGGTGCTGATGATCACAAGAACCTTTTTGACAATTTTATTGCGGAGAACAATATTGATTTGAATAACCTTTCTTCGTTTGACATTGATGATGCAGATGAATATGAAAAGCAAACGGAAAGGTATCCCTTTGATGATTATGACGATGCTTTTTATGGTATGGAAGCATTGGAAGGATATTTAAAGAAATTCGCAAGAGAGAATTTGAAAGATTTTTAATTTATGACAAAGTGAATTTGATTTTACAAAAAAGCACCTGCAAGAGCAGGTGCTTTTTTTGTATACGAAAACCACGCGATAGTCGCGTGGTTCAAAAGAGCTTTAGCGATGAATTAAAAATGTAGAAGTCAAAAGGTGAACGTAGAAAGTGTTTTATGCCTTGCCTCCCTCTGATGAGGGAGGTGGATTTTTGCGGAGCAAAAAGACGGAGGGAGAGAAAAGTGAACGACTACCCCTCAGTCGGCTGCCGCCGACAGCTCCCCTAACAAGGGGAGCCGGCAAGAGTTTGCAACCCGTTTACGGGTCGCCGATGACCATTGCACGGCTGGCAGGCCAATAAAAAGCGCACTTGTGCGCAGTCAGTATCGCATAGGGCTATGCCCGAAAATGAAATACCCCCCGCTATGCGGGGGGATTTTTATTCATTACCTCATCTGTCTAATTACCCCGCACCCAATTTTCATACCCGCATTCCCGGCGGGCTGGGTGGTGAAATCGTCCGGCCCGTCGTGGATGACTACCTTCCTCCCCACAATATCCTCAATACGAAAACGCCCGGTGGCAACTGCCAGATAGGCATTTCCGTGGCAGGACAACAGGGGAGGAAGGTCTCCGGCGTGGGCGGGATGGGGCGTTTCCTCAGGGTTGTAGTGGATGCCGGTGTCGGCGAAATTTTCGCCGCCGCAATCGCTCCCGTCGTGGATGTGAAAGCCGAAAAATCCCGTTTCGGTGGCGGGCAAGCCTTCGATGGAGGCTTCCACCAACACGCAGTTTTTCCTTTGGTAGAACCGCACCCATCCTCTTAGATGGGGATAGTTGTCCGAACCACGGATAACCGCCACAGCACCGGGAAACATACGCGTTTGTCTCATACGATCACCTCAGTGCAGTGTATGCATTGGATAGGGGAGAAGTGCATGGATTTTCCCTTGCCACTCCACAGCTTTTATGCTATAATACAACCAAGGCGGTGATATGATGAAAAGATTTGTTTCAATAATTGTTGTTTTTATGCTATTGTTTTCTCTTTCTGCTTGCTCTGATACAACTGTCAAGGGCAGTGTTGTTCATGAATCTACCTATGGCAACGCAGAACTTGATATAATGCCACAAAAACTTATGGAAAATATCATAGTTGGTGATACGGTTTTAGTTACAATCGGTGACTTTAGTGAAGAAATGCCTTTCGTGGATATTCTTATTGCTGAAGACGGAAAACTTCAACTATTTTTTGATAAAGAAGACCATAACATTAATATTTGTATTTATAATCAAAGATTTTGCGATACATACGATATTGAAGTGGGTGCAAAGGTAACAATAAAGAAAAAATAAAAGAAAATCAGGTTTTATGACCGGTTCCATTTTGAGTGTCGGTCCCAAAAATCCCGTTCTCGAAAGAGGACGGGATTTTACTTTTTCACTATTCACTATTCACTCTTCACTTTTCACTAAATTTGCATTCAGGATTTTTGGGAAGTAAGAAGTAATAGTGAGTAGTGAAGAGGTATTGCGCTACCACCGTTTTTGTGCTACTATAACCCTATAATCTATCATCCTGCGAGGTATTCTTATGTGGTATAACGAAAGCGTCATTTATCAGATCTATCCTTTTGGTTTTTGTGGTGCACCCCGGCAGAACGACGGTGTGCTGACCCCGCGCATCCGCAAGGTGGCGGAGGTCACCGACCACCTGGTGAAGCTGGGGGTGGATGCCGTGTATTTCTGCCCGGTGTTTGAGAGCTCCGCCCACGGCTACGATACCGCCGATTATACCAAGATCGACGTTCGTCTGGGCACCAATGCGGATTTCAAGTATGTTTGCGACACCCTCCACGCCGCCGGAATCAAGGTGATCTTGGACGGCGTATTCAACCACGTGGGCCGGGATTTCTTCGCCTTTAAGGACGTGCAGGAGAAGAAATGGGATTCCCGGTACAAGGATTGGTTCCACCTGAATTTCGACGGCAACAGCTCCTACAACGACGGCTTCTGGTACGAGGGCTGGGAAGGTCACTATGAGCTGGTGAAGCTCAACCTGAACAACCCGGAGGTCAAGCAGTACCTGCTGACCTGCGTGGGCGGCTGGATGGAGGAGTTCGGCATCGACGGCCTGCGCCTGGATGTGGCCTATATGGTCAACCGCCAGTTTATGCGGGAGTTGAGTGCTTTCTGCACCGGTAAAAACCCGGAGTTTTTCCTGGCGGGCGAGATGATCCACGGCGACTATCGGGAGATCGTCTGTCCGGGTATGCTGCACAGCGCCACCAACTACGAATGCTACAAGGGCATTTTTTCTTCCCTCAACTGTATGAATTTGTATGAGATCGGCTATTCCCTCCAGAATCGGTTTGGCAGCGAGGATTGGTGTATGTACCGCGGCCTGCAGCTGATCGGTTTTGTGGATAACCACGACGTATCCCGTTTGGCTTCGGCGCTGGAGAACAAAAACCACCTGAATCTGGCCTATGGTCTGTTGTTTGGTATGCCGGGCATTCCGTGCATTTACTATGGCAGTGAGTGGGGGATGGAGGGCAAAAAAGAGGACGGCGACGATGCCCTGCGCCCGGCGGTGGATGGCATGCAGTGGAATGCCCTCACCGATTTTATTGCCACGGCGGCCAAGGCACATAAGGAGAGCAAGGCCCTGTGCTACGGCGGTATCAAGATCCTGCACCAGACCAATCACCAGCTGGTGTTCGAGCGTGCTTATGAGGGCGAGCGGGTGATCGTGCTGGTCAATGCGGACGAAAAGGAGTACACCGCCCACTACAATGCCAATGCCGGTTGCGGCACCGACCTGCTCACCGACACCCGCTACGATTTCGGTGCCGGCAGCGTGATGCCCGGCTACTCGGTACAGTTTGTCAGATGCGAATGAAATATAAGGCGAGGAGATGGATTGCGTGAAGAAATGGATGGTTATTCTGATGTGTCTGTTGCTGTGTATAACGGCTACAGCCTGCGTTTACGCACCTGCAGAAGAATTGTCTGAAGAGGTTCTTGTCACTATGGCCAAGGCGCGATTAGGCGTTCCTTACGATGCGACAATCACTTATGAGATCGGTAAGGTATACCGCTTGGATACGGCAGAGCGAGATTGCAGGAATATCACGTTTTATGAAAGTGACGTTATCGTGGCCGGTGCGGCTATGGATGTGGTTACCGGTGAGGCGGTGCGTGATGTTTTGGAATATGAAGCACTAAAACCGGACGTTCAAAGTGTGTTTATGCAGGTGCTGTGTAACGAGCGCAGTTTTTCTTATACCTGTATGGTTTATGGTGAAACGACACAAGAGTATTTGGACAAGTTCGGTTTTTCTACGCTGTATAGTGCTAAGAATGCTTTCGTTCCCCAATCGTATGTGTTGACGGATTGGGATTCAGATGGGGTAGAGGATCTGCTGGTGCTGGATGCCAGACTGCAGTTTATCCTCTTCCTACGTTATGATGGTGTTCAGGTATATGGCACCATTTTAGAGAATTTCAATTTGCAAGAGCTTTCTGTTGATTGGATTACGATCGTATAATAACCGCAAAAAACCGCCCATATTCGGGCGGTTTTTTCATTTCCCCTTGCCATTCTTTTCTGGCGGTGGTATACTATTTCTATACACCACCAAACTCTGAAGGAGGGATTTTATGGGCATCCAACTGAACGAAACGTATCCCAAGGCGGTGGCGGCGAATCGCCGTCACACCCTGTATTTCCGCCTGTCCGGCGACCTGCCCGCCGAGGGCATCCAGGTCAAGGTGCAGCCGATGGAGATCTACGGCGTTTCCCACGCACCGGACTACTGGTCCCATCACGCTGACCGCTATTCTTGGTCCGATCTTACCTGTCAAGGGGATGGTCTTTACACCGCAGAGGTGGACTTCGCCGCGGAACAGCGTTATTCCCTCAAATTGCGCTGTGGAGAGGATATCTTCTACTCCGGCTACGCCTATGCCGTAGAGCCGGATTTGGGGGCGTTGCGGCCCTATAAAGGGGATACCCACCTGCACACCTCCCGCTCAGACGGCACCAGTCCGCCTTTCGAGACTGCCTGTGCCTATCGAGCCAACGGCTACGATTTCATCGCGGTCACCGACCACGGTCGGTACTACCCCTCGGTGGATCTGGCGGCGGAACTGAAACCCCTCACCGACCGGTTTTACGTGATGCCCGGCGAGGAGGTTCACCCCAAGGGCGGCAGTTATTTCCACATTATCAGCCTGAATGCAGACCGCCACATCACCGAGGTGTTTGAACAGCGCCCGGAGGAGGTGGAGACGGGCATCCGGCAGATTTTGGATACCCGGGATTTCTCCGGCCTGCCGGACCCTCGTGCGGCGGCCATCCGTATTTTCATTGCTTCGCAGATTCGTGCCGCCGGCGGTGTGGCGGTGATGGCCCATCCCTTCTGGGAGTCCGGCGACGAATACAATATGCAGCCGGTGGAGTGCCGCTACCACCTGCGCAACGGCGACTTTGACGTGCTGGAACTGCTGGGCGGCAACGACGACACCGGCAACGGCAACAACCTGCTGGAGCTGGTGTGGAACGATCTGCGCACCGAGGGCGTCTGCGTGCCGGTGATCGGTTCTTCGGATGCACACAACATCGTGTTTTGGAGCGATTACGACCACTTCTCCCGCCAATTCTCGGTGGTGCTGGCCACCGGCTACGACGACCTGGCGGATGCCATCAAGGAAGGTCGCGCGGTGCCGGTGCGCCGGGAGAGCGATAAGCATTTCCGTTGCCTGGGCGACTACCGTTACGCCAAATACGCCCGCTTCCTGATGGGGGAATACTACCCGGGTTATATCGCTTTGTGCGCGACCCACGCCGAGGCGCTGGCTAATCGTGACGCCGCCGCCATCGCCATCGCGGAAAAGACGATTGCGGACTATCAAGAAAAATTCTACGCTGTATAAGATTTCTGTCAAGGCCCCCTTGCCTAAAGGGGGCTGTCCGAGCGATAGCGAGGACTGGGGGATTCAAAACAATACAAAAATGAGCCGTGACACACCGTCACGGCTCATTTTTGTATCTTAGGGTTATTGGTGCGGTCTAAGAGATAATCTACACTGACACCGTAAAAATCGGCTAATTTTACCAATACCTCGGCAGTGAGAGAGATAACACCGTTTTCATACTGTGAATACGTGTTTTGCGACACGTTAAGAATTTGTGCTACTTCCCGTTGTTTAATATCTCTATCTTCGCGTATTCCGCGCAAATTACGATATGGCATAATTCTCACCTCGACAGTATTATGCATTATCTGTGATAAAGATATTGACATTTATCTGCAATACAGATATAATATTTTTGTCGCATTTTGTAGAATTACTGAAAGGGGAGGATAAAATGGCGATAAATGTAAAGTGTCCCAAATGTGGTGGCACCAAGGTTCAGTTGTCCAATGAGCAAAACAAACACGGCTGTTTGTATTTGGTTTTGTTCGGTTGGATTTACTTCATTTGGTTGATGTTCAAGTGGATGATAGGCCTGATGGTTTTCTGCTGTTATGACTGGTGGATGGCTATTGTGCACGCTTGTTTGAACAAAGGTCATGTGTGGCAGTGCAAGCGATTTTTCTCTAACAAGAGAAAAATCTACTTCTGCCACGATTGCGGACACAATTTCAGAGCGTAATCTCATCAAAATCCTCACCCTTTTGGGTGGGGATTTTTTCTTGCCTTTTGCAGTGGGGGATGGTATACTAAATTATACCAATTTCCGAGGTGATCCTATGAAAAATTTCCTAATTGTTGTGGATATGCAAAAGGACTTTGTGGACGGCGCTCTGGGCACGCCCGAGGCGGCGGCCATTGTTCCTGCCGTGTGCGAAAAGATTCGCACCTTTGACGGCGAGGTTATCGTCACCTACGATACCCACACCGCCGATTACCTGTCCACCGCCGAGGGTAAAAAACTCCCGGTGGAGCACTGTGTCAAAGGCACGCCCGGCTGGGAGCTGGATGCCGCCGTGGCGGATGCATTGGCGGGCAAACCCTACCACGGGGTAGAGAAACCCACCTTCGGTTCCATCGACCTGCCCGTCCTGATTGCCAAACTGGCGGGGGAGGAGGATTTCTCCATCACCCTCATCGGGTTGTGTACCGACATCTGCGTGGTGTCCAACGCGTTACTGTTAAAGGCGCACTTCCCGGAGAAATCCATCGCGGTGGATGCCGCCTGCTGTGCCGGTGTCACGCCGGATAGCCACGCCGCCGCGCTGACCACTATGACTATGTGTCAGATCGACGTGCTGTAAGGAGGACAACCTATGAAACGCATCTTATTCCAGGGTGATTCCATCACCGATGCCGGGCGTAACCGCGAGGATTTCCACAGCACCGGCTATGGCTATGCCCATCTGGTGACCGCCTCGCTGACCGCTGACTATCCCGGGGAGTACGAATGTATCAACCGCGGTGTGGGCGGCGACCTGCTGGTGGATATGTACAACCGGCTGGAGCCGGATTTTCTGGAACTGAAACCGGATGTTGCCAGCATTTTCATCGGCACCAACGATGCGTGGAACGATTTGGATAACGGCCGACCCATCAAGACCGAGGCGTTTGAGCGGATGTACGTGGATATGCTGGAGCGTATCTACGCCGCCTGCCCGGGCATTAAACTGATGCTGTTTGGCCCTGCCATTATGGAGGGTCAGTTTTCTCGCAATACCGCTGAACAGCCGGACCGCTTAAACCAGTTCCGCGCTCACGTAAAATCCCGCATCGACGTGGTGCGGGAGGTGGCACAGCGGTACGACCTCCCCTTTGTGGACGTGCAGGCGGTGTACGATGCCGCCTGTCAGCGGGCTGACGCCGCCTGCTGGACCGGCGACGGCGCCCATCCTACCCCGGCGGGACACGAACTGTTAAAACGTGCCTGGTTACAGGTTTTTGAGTCCATTATATAAGGAGTGACGGCTATGAAAAAAGTAATTTTGTTCCAAGGCGATTCCATCACCGATGCCCACCGTGACCGGGACAATCCCCGCTGTATGGGTATGGGTTATCCCAGCCGGGTGGCGGGTGAACTGGGTGCCGATTTCCCCAACGAGTACGAGTACATCAACAAGGGTATCAGCGGCAACCGCATTGTGGATATCTATGCCCGTATCAAGTGGGATTTCATCAATCTCAAGCCGGATTATGCCAGCATCTACGTGGGCGTTAACGACGCCTGGCACGAGATCGAGTGGCAGAACGGCGTGGAGGACGATAAGTTTGAGCGCATCTACGGGATGATGATCGACGAGGTGCAGGCCGCCTGCCCGGGCATCAAGCTGATGCTGATCGCTCCCTACGTGCTGGAGGGCTGGGCCACCACCGCCACCGAGCAGCAGCCGGACCGCTGGCAGCGGTTTCAGACCGATGTGGCGGCTAAGGCCGCGGTGGTCAAGAAGGTGGCGGAGAAATACCACCTGCCTCTCATCGAGTTGCAGCCCATTTTTGACGCCGCCTGCGAAAAGGCACCGGCGGAGCATTGGACCCCCGATGGTGTGCATCCCTCCCCGGCAGGCCACGAGCTGATCAAGCGGGCGTGGCTGGATACTTTCCAAACGATGATATGATGCCGTTTTCTTGTTGTTTGGTAGGAAGTGAAACGAATGTACGATAAATGGTTTGAGAAGCACACTCGGTCCTTGCAGGGTAAACGGGTGGCAGTCACCGGTGCTACCGGCGGTCTGGGCGTGGCGCTGTGCCGCCATTTGGCCCGGTTGGGCGCCCATTTGGTGCTGTGCAACCGCAGTGAGGAAAAAACACGGCACCTCATCGCCCAGTTACAGGCGGAATACCCGGGTTTGTCGGCAGAATTTGTGCCGCTGGATTTGGCGGATATGGATGCGGTGCTGGCGGCGGCGGACACCCTCAGCGCCAATCCGCCGGACGTGCTCATTCACAACGCCGGTGTGTATGCCGTGCCCCGGTACGAAACCTCGCTGGGTGTCAACAACGTATACCAGGTCAACTGCCTGGCACCCTATATTCTCACCACACGCCTGGTCGAGCCGATGAAATCGGTGGGCGGTCACGTGGTGGTTGTGGGCAGTATTGCCCACAACTACAGCAAAAGCGACCCCGCTGACCCGGATTTTTCCACCCGTACCGCCGCTTCTAAAGTGTACGGCAACGCCAAACGCCACCTGATGCTGGCGATGTACGAGTTGTTCGAGGGCATTAAGGGGGTAAAGGGCGTTACCTTGTCGGTGGTACACCCCGGCATCACCTTTACCGGCATCACCGACCACTACCCCAAGTGGCTGTTTGCGCTGATAAAACACCCCATGAAGGTGCTGTTTATGTCCCCGAAAAAGGCGGCGTTGGCGGTGCTTCGCGGTGTGTTCGAGCCCACCGGCTACGGCTGGTGGATCGGCCCGTGGCTGTTCGATGTGTGGGGTCTGCCCCGCAGACGGAAGCTGCGCACCTTCACCTGGGAGGAAGCCAGACAGGTCGCGCGAGGGCTGGAGAAGTATCTATAATCAAATCCCGGATGCGCGGCATCCGGGATTTTTTACTGTATATGGGTTATACTACCTCCGAAAGGGGAGATGATTATGATTGAACAAGATACCATCAAACTGTTGCGGGAGTGCGATGCCGGCATCCAGATGGGTGTGGATTCTCTGGACGACGTGCTGGACTACGTCAGTAACCCTCAGCTGAAATGCTATCTGGTGGACAGCAAACAGTCCCACAAGCGGTTGGAGCAGGAACTGCAGGAGCTGTTGGACCGCTACGGGGACGAGGGCAAGGCGCCCAACCCGGTGGCCAAGGGTATGTCTTGGGTAAAGACCGCCGTTAAGCTGAAATTGGACGAGTCGGACGCCACCATTGCCGACCTGATGACCGACGGATGCAATATGGGAGTTAAATCCCTGTCCCGCTATCTCAACCAGTATGCGGCGGCGGACGAAACCTCCAAGGACCTGTGCAAACGCCTGATCAAACTGGAAGAGAAATTGGGCGTCCAACTGCGGGAGTATTTGTAAGTAAGCGCAAAACTTATCAAGCCTTCCCCTTGAGGGGAAGGTGGCATTTGCGACAGCAAATGACGGATGAGGTGTTGCCGGAGGCAAGGTTACGCACGGGCGATGGATCGGCACCGTAGGGGATGGGTTTCCCATCCCGCGGGCCGGGGAACCCGGTCCCTACAGACCCGCACCGAACCGGTGCAACATCCGACCCTACAGACTCGTACCAACTTGGCACACAAAAAAGCCGCTACCCAGCCGGTGAAGTAGTCAATAGTTAGTAGACACAAAAATTTCTATGCCACCAGTTCTGTTCTAAACAGGACTGGTGGTTTTCCTTTTAGTTTTCGAACAGGGCGTTCGTAGTTGAAGTAATGGA
>JAZNSL010000034.1:0-15242 GCA_045591225.1 Acutalibacteraceae bacterium
GGTAGCCCAAGGGGGTGTAGCTTTCCCGCTTCAGGCTCTCCAGAATCTTCTCGCGGCGCTCGGGGGTGGCGATGCCGGTCATCAGCGCAAAGGACTGGGTCTCCAGGAACAGCTTGGCGTACTTGCTGGTGGAGGAGCCGATCTTACCGCCGTTGTCGTCGAAGCAGCGGACGAAACGGTCCCCCTCCCACGCGTTGTTGCGGATGGCCTCGGTCATAGCCTCACTGCGGGCCTGCAGGTTGGCGGCCTTCTCGTCCTCGCCCACAAAGCGGCACAATTCGGCGATCTGGCTCAGGGCATAGGCGTAGGCCATGGACAGCCACACGCTCTCGCCGCGGCCCTCCTTGCCGGCACCGGTGAGGGAGTCGTTCCAGTCGCCGAACTTGATCAGCAGCAGGTCGTGGATGCCCTTGTTGCCCTCCAGGAAGTCCAGAGCGCGGATGACGTGACCCAGCACGGTATCCTTCAGCTCGGGGTTATTCAGGAAGGGAATCTCCTCATACAGGAACTTGGTATCGCCGGTCTCCTTGATATAGGCGGTCAGGGTGTACACCGACCACAGAGCGGAATCGGAATAGGGACGGTCGTCGATGGGGTTCCAGCCGCGCACCGCCATACCGAAATCGTGCTGATACTGCAGGGCCTCTTTCAGAATCGCCTTGGTACGCTTGGGATTGACGTTGACCACGCCCAGACCGTGCTGGACGATGTCGCGGTAGCCGTTGTAGCCCCAGCGGCACCAGGTAGCGCCGTACATACAGGCCAGCTTGGTCCAGTTGTTCAGCAGACGGTTCAGATGCTCGTCACCGGTCTGGATCTGGGTCTTCTTCAGGTCGCCCTCACGGTACAGCTGAGCCAGCTGGGTGTAGGCGGGGATGTTGTGCAGATAGGTCTTCTTCAGCTCGACACAACGCTCAGCGCTGTCGCCGGCACCCAGGATGAACTGGATGTTCTGGACGTTGCCGTTCAGTTTCACATCCCACTGCAGGGCGCAGATGGTGTCCTCGGCAGAGCCGTCGGAGTTCTTGCAGCCGCCGTCCTTGACGCAGACCGGGTTGGCCACGGAGCCGTACTGACCCATAAACAGACGGCGGGAACCGTCAAAGCCGGACACGGGATAATCGCAGGTGAAGAAGGCGGTCAGGTTGTTGTGGGGTTTCACGTAGGGGTGCTTCTCCGCCAGGAACATATTGTTCTCTTTGTCAAAGCGGGTGGTACGGTAGATCATATCGCCGTAGCTGTCAAAGCCCCACTTGTACTTAAACTGCAACTGGAAGTAGGGGAAGATGGACAGGTCGCGAGGGCGGCCGTTGACGTCCTCTACCTTGAACTGCCACATCTCCACCGCGTCCTTTCCGGGGGGGATAGAGATGATGAGGGTGGCCTTGACGTCCTCGGTCTGGTTGACGATGGTGGTATAGCCCAGATCGTGGGTGCAGGAGAAGTCCTGCACGTCGGCGCAGACAGGCTCCCAGTTGACCGTCCAGAACTTGCCGGTCTCGTTATCGCGGATGTAGATGATGCGGGAATACAGATGCTCTTTGCCGAAGATATCGTAGTCGCAGATACGACCCACGCCGGTGAACAGCTGGATGCCCTCCTCGCCCGGATACTGGTAGTCGAAGCAACCGATACCGGTGTGGTGCACGTTGGCGTAGCACACGTCGTTGAACAGCATCACGTCAAAGGGACGGGGTGCGTCGGGGGAAGTGACAACAAATTGGTTGCCTTTTTCGTTAAAATGTCCGTAGTTCATAATGTTTCCACCTTTCTGTTGGTCGTATTGCATTAGCGATAGCAAAGGAAAGTCTTGATCTCAAAGGGCTTGAAGGTGACGTCCGCCACGCCGTCGGTCAGTGCCACGTCGGCGATGGCCTCTTCCAGCATATTGGTCTCCACCACCCGCTTCACGTCGGCGGGGAAGGTCAGGGCGGTGACGGTGCGGGCGCGCTCCGCCTCGTACAGACGCACCACGTAGGCATTCTCGGTGTCCTCGGCGGGCTTCACCGCCTCCACGATGACGTTGTCGGCATCCACCAGCACCGGAGCGGCCAGAGGCGCCTTCAGCGCGCCGGGGGCCACGATGACGGGGGTGTTCAGCTCATAGGCGGGGCACACCACGTTCTGCACGCAGAAATCGCCGCAGTGGGGCAGCAGAGAATAGGTCATCTCGTGGGCATCGCCAAAGTCACCGGCGGGGTCCGGGTGGGTACCGCCGCGGTGCAGGCTCAGGCGCATATCCGAGCCACGGACGGAAATGCCATACTTACAATCGTTGAGCAGAGCCACACCGAAGCGGCTCTCGGACACGTCGGTCCACTTCAGGTTGCACACCTCAAAGCGGGCAGTCTCCACCGAATCGTTCTCGGTGGTGGGACGGTCGATGTGACCGAACTGAATCTCGTGCTTGGCCTTGGTGGTCAGCACGTCCACGTCAAAGCTGACTTTCAGCAGCTGGTGCTTATCCTTCCAGTCCACCTTGGCGTGGAAGTCCACACGGGGGCTGTCGGCATAGAAGATGCTATCCACGGCAATGGTGGAGTGGTTGCCGATCTTGTAGGTGGAGCGGATGCGCCATTCCACACAGCCATCGGACACCACCTGACGGTCGATGAGATTGGTCTGGGGAGCCATCTTGAATTTCTGGTCGTATTCCACGTCCCAGTTATCCCAATACTCGGGGATGTCCTCGCCCATATAGAAGGTGCCCAGAGGAGCGGCGCCCTCGCGGCGGAGCTGACGGCCGGACTGCTTGTCGATGAAGGAGGCGATGTAGCCGTTCTCGTCGAACACCACGGAAGCATAGGGAGTCTCCAGGTTGGTGCCGTCGTAAGTAAAGGCAGAGGCGGTATCGCCGGCATCGGCGGTCAGCGCCACGCTCTTGGCCTCAAAGGCGTCCAGTGCCACGCCGGACACGGCGATCTTCTTGCGGCCGAACAGATCCTCATAGGGCTGGTTCTTGGCGTCGGCAATGTACTTGCCGTTGTCGTCGATGTTGATGACGTCCTCACGGGCGAAGGACAGGGGGTTCACCAAGGTGATGGCGTTGTCGCCCTCTGCCACGGTAGCGGCCAGACGCTGGGTCTCGCCGTCCACGGTGACGATCAGTTCGCCCACGATCTTCTCGGAGCGGTCGTGGACACACTGGATGCAGGTGCCGGGCAGAATATCGTGGAACTGGTTTTCCAGCAGTTCCTTCAGCCACTTGTCGTAATCGGCGGCGTTGTAGTCGGCGCCGGTCATCACCGCCATCAGCTCCATATTCCGCAGGGCATTCTCGCACAGGCGGTTGTTGCGCTTGGTCTGGTGGCGCTGGGTCAGGGTACCGCGGTGCAGTTCCAGATACAATTCGCCGTTGTACACCGGCATCTTATCGTAGTTCTGCTCCATCTCCTGACCGAACTCGCTGATGGTCTTGTACTCCACCTTAGGCAGGCCGTCCAACTGCATAACGCGGGTGGCTTCCTCCACCATCACGTCGGTGGGACCGCCGCCGCCGTCGCCGTAGCCGAAGGCCACCAGACGGCTCTCGTCGCTGGTCTTATCCTGCAGGGCGTCCACGTGGTTCATCAGCAGGTGGGGTGCCGGCTCGCAGTGGGTGATGTTGAAGTGGGTGACCACCTCGCTGCCGTCGATACCCACCCAGCGGAAGGTCTCGAAGGGGAACTTGTTGTGCTCGTTCCAAGACAGCTTGGTGGTGTAGAAATACTTCATACCGCAGCCCCGCATGATCTGGGGGATGGCGGCGTTGTAACCAAAGGTATCCGGCAGCCAGAAGGAATCGTTGGTGATGCCGAACTTCTCCTGCAGGTACTTCTGACCCTTCAGGAACTGACGCACCATATACTCACCGCCGGTGATATTACAGTCGCACTCCACCCAAGCGCCGCCGTTGATCTCAAAGCGGCCCTCGGCCTGACGCTTCTTCATATCCTCGAAGATGCCGGGGTACATATCCTCCATCCACGCAGTGTGCAGGACGGAAGACTGAATGAACTTGTAATCCGCATACTGATCCATCAGCACCAGCGCATTGGCAAAGGTACGGGCGCACTTGCGGATGGTCTCGGCGATGGGCCACAGCCAGGCGGTGTCCATGTGGGAGTGACCCACGATGCCTACCTTGCCGTACACCTCGCCGCACTTGTTGCCGGTAAACACCTCGCCCATAATGGCGTTGCAACGGCGCACGCCGGCGATGACCGTCTCATAGTCCACCATAGTGGGGTGCAGCACCGCCTCGGCGAACACCCGCTCCAGCACGTTGATGGCACGGGCCTTCATAAAGGGGTTCTGCTGAATCTGAGCCATAGACAGGAAGATACGCAGGTCGCGGATGAAATTCTTGATCTCCCAATTGCAGGTGGCCACGTACACGTTGTGGAAGGTGTGACGGTAATGCTCGTCCGGCAGATTCTCTTCACGGGCGTAGGGATGTACCTCCCGCTCGTCGTGCCAGGCGTAGCACTCCAGGTCGATGTGATAGGTCTTGCCTGCCTCCGCCTTCTGGGTCAGCAGAATGCTGTGCTGAAGACCGTCGTATTCCTTGATGATGGTGCCGTACATGCCCATGGGCTTGCCGTCCACGAACAAGAGACCCTCACGCAGTTCGGTGTTCTGCAACACGAACAGCTCTTTGCCGTCCAGCTCGGCGGGCACGGTATAGTCAAACTTCACCCACAGGTTGCCGAACTCACCACCCCAGACGTAGCCGTCCTTGATGGGCTGGTACTCCACGTCGGGAGCCTGACGGTGATGCTCTTTGGTTTCGTAACCCTGCACTTCGCTGAAGGTCTGTTCAGCGTGGTACACGTATCCGGCGTACTGCCAGGTCAGGTTCTGCAGCTTTTTGAGCATACGGTCGTTAAAGCTTTGATAATGCATAGCGATTCCTCCTTCGTTATCTTGGCTTTGATCGGGGTAAATGCCCCGAATTTTTCCATTTTTCATTATAACATTATATACCGCAAAAGCGCAAGACGTCTTTGGGCATTTTGGGTAAGGTCTGTGAAAAATTATATAAAATCGTCAAAAAATGATACCCTATTTCGGTTGCGCAACCGCCCCGCCTTTGTTACAATGGGGACAAAGGCGCAGGAGGTGTTGAATGATGACCTATTCCCATACCCGCACGGGCATTTTCCGTACCCGTCCCAACCGCTTTGTGGCGATGGTGGAGGTGGACGGCACCGAGGTGGTCTGCCACGTCAAAAACACCGGTCGGTGCAAGGAATTGCTGGTGCCGGGGTGTACCGTGGTGCTGGAATCCTCCGCCAACCCCGCCCGCAAGACCCCCTACGACGTCATCGCCGTGTACAAAGGCGATCGGCTGATCAATATGGACAGCCAAGCCCCCAATAAGGTGGCGGAAGACTATCTGCGCGAGCGGTTCCCCGAAGCAGACGTCCGCCGGGAGGTCAAATACGGGGATTCCCGGTTGGATTTCTGGATGCAAAACGGCACCGAGCAATGGTTCGTGGAGGTGAAGGGTTGCACGCTGGAACGGGACAACGTGGGGTATTTCCCGGATGCGCCCACCGACCGGGGCGTCAAGCACCTCCGCCACCTGATACAGGCGGTGGAGGAAGGCTACAAAGCCGCGGTTTTGTTCGTCATCCAGATGGAGGGGGTCGCCGCCATCCGCCCCAACGACGAGACCCACCCCGCCTTTGGCGACACCCTGCGCCAAGCGGCGGAAAACGGGGTGGAGATCTGGGCGGTGGACTGCGCCGTCACCCCGGATTCCCTCGTTCACAGAAACCCCGTATCCGTGGAGTTGTAAGCGGTTACAATACCGCAACCGCTCCCCTACTTATACACCCGATGAGGAACGGCCCGCTCCGTTCCTCATTTATTTTTCGGATAACTACTGGACATTTCCCCAAAAATGCTATAGAATAGTAATGTTATTGACTTTTTATTGTGAAAGGAGGTCGCACTATGGAGAAATGGGATTTGTTGGATGCCGACGGCAACCCTACCGGTAAAACCCTGGTCCGCGGCGAACCCCTCAAGGCGGGTATGTACCATCTGGTGGAGCATATCTGGATCGTGGACTCCAAGGGACGTCTGCTGATACAGCAGCGCAACCCCGACCTGCGGCTGATGCCGGGCGTGTGGGCCGCCAACAGCGGCAGCGCCCAGGCCGGCGAGGACAGCGAGAGCGCCGCCCGTCGGGAACTGTTTGAGGAACTGAGCATCCGTACAGCCCCCGGTGAATTGGTCTACGGCGGACGGATGCGCCGCCGCAACTCCTTCACCGACCTTTGGATTCTCTACCGCGACATCGACGTATCCTCTCTGCGCCTGCAGAAAGAAGAGGTGGCACAGGCCAAGTGGGTTACCCCCGAAGAACTCATCGAGATGCTGGGTGACCGCTCCTTCCACCACTACGGCACCGCCTATTTCCAGTTTGTGTTCCGCGCCATCGAGCGCGGCCGGCGCACCCTGTATATCGCCGATCTGGACGGCACCCTGCTGCAAAACGACCAGACCCTGTCCGACCACACGGTGGAGACTATCAACCGACTGATGAGCCGCGGTATGATGGTGTCGGTGGCCACCGCCCGGGGCACCATCGGTGTCCAGCTGGTGGAGCTGGGCCGCCTGCATTTCCGCGTACCCATCGTGATGCTGGGCGGTGTGCTGATGTACGACCTGTACCGCCGCCGCATCATCCACAGCTGCGAGATGAGTTCCGGCACGGTTTCTGCAGTTTTACAGGCGTTCCGCGCCCAGGGACGGTATCCTCAATTATACCGCCGCCGGGGTAACGAGGTGCACATTTTCTACACCGACCTCACCCCGGAGGAGGAATCCTTTATCCACCGCGCCGACCCCCAGGGACACACCTTCGAGCGGTTCTACCACCGGGTTCCCTACCTCAAAAATACCCCCGCCATCTTCTTTAGCTGTCAGGGCACCCGTGCCCGGCAGGAGGAGATGGCCGCCCGCCTGGAGCGTATCCCCGGCATTCGGGTGATGCTGTACGCCGACACCTACCACGAGGACAACTGGTTCTTGGAAATCTGCCGCGACGACGCGGACAAGGGCTACGGCGCCCGCCGTCTGTGCCAGCGGGTGGGTGCCGACCGCATCGTGGCCTTCGGCGACAACCACAACGATATTCCCCTGTTCCGCGAGGCGGATCTGGCGCTGTGCGTCGCCAACGGCTCGGAAGAGGCCAAGGCGGTGGCAGACCGCATTATCGGCGCCAATACCGAAGAGGGTGTGGCGGAATACCTCCACGCCGTTTACAACAGAAGGGTGTGAGCAACCGATGCTGAGCAAATGGCTCTGCCGTCAATTCGTAAAAAACCACCACCAACCCGATGACCCTGCCGTGCGGCTGTCCTACGGACGGCTGGCGGGTATCACCGGTATCGTGTGCAACCTGCTGCTGTGCGGGTTTAAGGTGCTGGCCGGTGTGCTGGCCGGCAGTGTGGCTATGATCGCCGACGGCTTCAATAACCTATCGGATGCCGGCTCGGCGGTGGTGACGCTGGTGGGCTTTAAGCTGGCCAGTGCCCCGCCGGACAAGGACCATCCCTTCGGCCACGGGCGGATGGAATACCTCTCCGCTATGGGCGTGGCGGTGCTGATCATCATCGCCGGTGTGGAACTGGCCACCTCGGCGGTGGATAAGATTCTGCACCCCACCGATGCCCAGTTCAGCCTGATCTCCACCGTCATTTTGGCGGTTTCCATCGGTGTCAAACTGTGGATGGCGCTGTTCCATCGCCGTATCGGCGATCTCATCCACTCCGATGCCCTGTCCGCCGCCGGCACCGACAGCCGCAACGACGTCATCTGCACCTCGGTGGTGCTGGTGTCCTCCGTCGTGGGGTACTACACCAACGTGTCGCTGGACGGCTACGTGGGTATCGCGGTGGCGCTGTTCGTAGTGTGGTCCGGTTTCTCGGTGATTCGGGATACCGTATCCCCCTTACTGGGGCAGGCCCCCGACCCGGAGCTGGTGGAGAACATCCAGCGCACCGTCCTGTCCTACGAGGGTGTGGTGGGTATCCACGATATGATCGTCCACGACTACGGCCCCGGACGGGTGATCGCCTCCCTCCACGCCGAAGTACCGGAGGACCAGCCCATCAGCAAAAGCCACGACGTCATTGACAACATCGAGATGGAGCTGATGGAGAAATTCCATATCCTCACCTGCATCCACATGGACCCGGTGGACACCGTCAACCCCGAGACCCTGCGGCTGAAAGAACTGGCTATCGGGCTGATGAACGGCATTGACCAAAACCTGACCCTCCACGATTTCCGGGTGGTCAGCGGCGATACCCACACCAATCTGCTGTTTGATCTGGTGGTGCCCCACACCTGCAAAAAGCCGGAGGAGATCGCCCAACGGATGCGGGAAGCGGTCCACGATGCCGACCCCAAGCTGTTTGCGGTGATCAAGGTGGAATACAGCTATACATAAGATAACGCGAGTAATCCAAAAAGACGGAAGAGCCACCTGCTCCTCCGTCTTTTTTATTTTCTGCAAATTTTTCTTTTCTTTTATATAAACTTATGATAAGATAGAATTAATTATAAGAAGACACTTTAGAAGAGTGTTCTGCCATTACCCTAACACCAATCTAGGAGGTATGACTATGCCGAAGCAATCGTATACTGTACCGTTGAGTGCCGTTATCAAAGAAGCCACTCTGGAGACCGTCTATATGCCCTGCGAGCCGGAAAAGCGCCTGGTCAGTTCCCCGGACGTAAACCGTCCCGGACTGGCGCTGAGCGGTTATCTGGACTTTTTTGACAACGACCGTCTGCAGATTTTGGGCAAAAACGAGGACGGTTTCCTCAACAATTTGCCCCACGACCTGCGGGCCTCCCATATCGACGAATTGGTGAGCACCAACCCGCCCGCCATCATCGTCACCCGGGACCTGCCCATTCTGGAGGAATTGCAGGCTTCCTGCGAAAAGCACGGCGTGCCGCTGCTGCGGAGCAAGGAATCCACCTCCACCTTGATGGCGGCGCTGATCGCCTTTTTGAACGTCCAGCTGGCACCCCGCATCACCCGCCACGGCGTGTTGGTAGAGGTGTACGGCGAGGGCGTGCTGCTGTTGGGTGACAGCGGCATCGGTAAGAGCGAGACCGCCATCGAACTGGTTAAGCGCGGTCACCGTCTGATTGCCGACGATGCGGTGGAGATCCGCCGTGTATCAGCCAAGACCCTGGTGGGCTCTGCCCCGGACAACATCCGCCATTTTACGGAGTTGCGCGGTGTCGGCATCATCAACGTGCGCCGTATGTACGGCATCGGCTCGGTTAAAAACACCGAGAAGATCGATATGGCCATCCAGATGGAGCCCTGGGAAAACGGCAAAGCCTATGACCGTATGGGTCTGAACGGCGAGACCATCGACATCCTGGGCATCAACGTACCCAGCATCACCATCCCCGTGTCCCCCGGCCGTAACCTGGCCATCATCATTGAGAATGCCGCCATGTCCCATCGCCAAAAGAAGATGGGCTATAACGCCGCCGAAGAGTTGATGCACCGTCTGGGTATGATGGACGAGACCGGTCTGCCCTCTAACGTCAATGCGGAATGGGAGAAATTCTAATCCCACAAAGGAGTCCGAACTATGAACTACCAACTTCTGATAGATAACGCCCGGGATTTGGGTTGCGCCGTCACCCAACAGGCACCGATGTCCGCCGCCACCACCTTTCACATCGGCGGTCCTGCCGACCTGCTGATCGACCTGCCGGATGCCGCCGCAGCCGGGCAGGTAATCGCCCTGTGCAACCGGGAGCAGATACCCTATCTGTTTATCGGCAACGGCTCTAACCTGCTGGTGGGTGACAAGGGCATCCGCGGCGCGGTGCTCCGTCTGGCCGATGACGGCGCCGACCCGGTATTGCTGGACAGCAACCGCATCTATGCCCCGGGCGGTATGCCCCTCAAACGGCTGTGCATTTTCGCCCGGGAACAGAGCCTCTCCGGCTTGGAGTTCGCCTTCGGCATCCCCGGCACGGTGGGCGGCGGTCTGTACATGAACGCCGGCGCCTACGACGGCGAGATGAAGAACGTGGTGGAAAGCGCCGACTGCATCACCCCCGACGGTGAACAGGTGACCCTATCCGCTGCGGAACTGGATTTGGGGTATCGCCATTCCGCCCTGATGGACAAAGGGTACGTCGTCACCGGTGTCACCCTCCGGCTGACCCCCGGCGACCAAACCGCCATTGGAGAAAAGATGAAGGACCTGATGCACCGCCGTCAGGAAAAACAACCCCTGGAATATCCCAGCGCCGGCAGTTTCTTTAAGCGGCCCGCGGGGTATTTTGCCGGTGCACTGGTGGAACAGACCGGTCTGAAGGGCTTCCGGGTGGGCGACGCCCAGGTCAGCGAAAAACACGCGGGCTTTGTGATCAACCGCGGCAATGCCACCGCCGCCCAGATGCAGGAACTGTGCCGACAGGTGCAGGAAAAAGTGTACGAGGCCCACGGCGTTCGGTTGGAGCCGGAAGTGCGCTTTATAGGAGAATTCTAATATGAAACTAATGATTGTTACCGGTATGTCCGGTGCCGGCAAATCCCAAGCGGTAAAGGCCCTGGAGGACGTGGGGTTTTACTGCGTGGATAATATGCCCCCGGCACTGATGGCGCCGTTTTTACAGCTCTGCCGCCAAAGCACCCAGCCTCTGGACCGGGTGGCTCTGGTCACCGACGTGCGCTCGGGTATGCTGTTTGAGGAATTTCAGGCGGTACTGCCCCAGTTGGAAGAGGCGGTGGACAGCTGTAAGATCCTGTTTATGGATTGCAACGCCGACGTGCTGTGTCGGCGGTTTAAGGAGACCCGCCGTAACCATCCCCTGCAAGAGGATGGCCGTCCCATCGAGCAGGCCCTCCGGATGGAACGGCAGCTGCTGGCGCCGCTGTTCGATATGGCAGACTACCGCATCGACACCACCCACCTGAATTCCGCTCAGCTGAAGAGCCGTTTGGCGGCGCTGTTTATGTCCCAGCCGGAAACCGCCATGACGGTGCAGATCCTGTCCTTCGGCTTCAAATACGGTTATCCTGCCGAGGCGGACATTATGCTGGATATGCGGTGTCTGCCCAACCCCTATTACGTGGAGGAGCTGCGCGCCCTCACCGGTATGGACCAGGCGGTGCAGACCTATGTGATGGACAACCCCGACGCCATTACGTTCTTGGAGCGTATGACCGCTCTGCTGACCCACACCATCCCCCTGTATCAGAAGGAGGGACGCAGCCAGCTGGTGATTGCCATCGGCTGTACCGGCGGTAAGCACCGCTCGGTGACTATGGTGAACAAGCTGGCAGAGAAGCTGGAAACCATGACCGACCTGCGGGTGCTGACCTATCATCGGGATATGGGTCGGGAATAATCCATCCCCATTACACGAAAGGAGGGCACCGTATGTCCTTTTCTTCGGAAGCTAAAAAAGAAATTGCCGCCGACCTGCCGGATAAACTGTGCTGTCGGACGGCGCAAATCTACGGTATGCTGGAATGTGCCCACGCCTTTTCGGGTGAGGAGATTTCTCTCCAGACCGAGCAAGAGGCGGTGGCGGAGCTGTACGACCGCCTCACCTCCCGCATTTGCGGCATCCCCCGCCTTGCCCGGCAGGTACTCCCCCGCCGTGCGCCCTTGCACCAGTGCGTGGTGGATTCCGCCGACCGACGGAAAACCGTGCTGGAGCAATTCGGTCACAGCGTGGGCGAAGTGTCCCTGCGGCTCAACCGGGCCAACCTGGACTGCGACAACTGCGCCCGGGCCTATCTGCGGGGTGCCTTTCTGGTGTGCGGTGCGGTCACCGACCCGGAGCACGACTATCACCTGGAGTTTTCCCTGCCCCACTACAACCTGAGCCGGGATCTGGCTACCCTATTGCGGGAACTGGATTTCCCTGCCAAGATCACCACCCGCGGGGGTAACCACGTGGTGTATATTAAGGAAAGCGAACGGATCGAAGACTGTCTGACCCTGCTGGGTGCCACCCGCGCCTCGCTGGAGATGATGGGTGTCAAGATGGTCAAGAGCATCCGCAACGATACCAACCGCCGCATCAACTTTGAAAACGCCAACATCGACAAGACGGTGCAGGCGGCAGGCGCCCAGATGGACGCCCTGCAAAAAATCGAGGATACCTGCGGTCTTTCTGCCCTGCCGGAGGACCTGCAGGAGGTGGCGAAGCTCCGTCTGGAGCACCCGGAAATGTCCCTGCGGGATTTGGGTGCCGCCATGGACCCGCCCCTGTCCCGCAGCGGTGTCAACCACCGACTGAAACGCATTCTGCAATTCGCGGAAGATTTGAAAAATAAGTAATTCTGTATATTCGAGTCGTTTTAGAAACGGCAACAGCAACACAGAAAGGAGGCGCTGTTATGAGCAACTTTGTACATCTGCACGTACATACCGAATATTCTCTGCTGGACGGCGCCTGCCGTATCCCGGCGCTGGTGGCCCGCGCCAAGGAGCTGGGGCAACCCGCCCTGGCCATCACCGACCACGGGTCCATGTACGGTGTCATTGATTTTTACAAGGAATGTCAAAAACAGGGGGTGCGCCCCATCCTCGGCTGCGAGGTATACGTGGCGGCCCGCTCCCTCACCGATAAGGTCCACGGACCGGACAGCGAATACCACCATCTGGTGCTGCTGTGCGAGAATGAGGTGGGCTATCAAAACCTGCTGAAGCTGGTGTCCACCGCCTGGGTGGACGGCTTCTACATCAAGCCCCGGGTGGACCACAAACTGCTGGAAGCCCACCACGAGGGGCTTATCGCCCTGTCCGCCTGCTTGGCGGGGGAGATTCCCCACGCCATCGCCCGCTCCGACTTCGGTGCGGCAAGACGGCTGGTGCAGTGGTATGCCGCCATCTTCGGCGAGGGTAACTTCTATCTGGAGTTGCAGGACCACGGGATGCCGGAGCAGAAGGAAATCAACGGCGCGCTCATCCGTCTGGCGCGGGAACTAAACCTGCCGCTGGTGTGCACCAACGACGTGCATTACATCCGCCAAGAGGATGCCCTGATGCAACGGGTGCTGACCTGCATCCAGACCGCCACCACCCTGGACGAGCCCAGCCCTCTGAACTTTGAGACTGAGGAATTCTACCTCAAATCCGCCGAGGAAATGGCGGCCTTGTTCCCCCAGTTGCCCGAGGCGCTGGAGAACACCGTCAAGATCGCCCGGCGCTGTCACGTGGAATTGGAATTCGGGCAGATTAAGTTGCCCGCCTTTGATGCCCCCGGCGGGGACAGCAACGCCTATCTGGAAACCCTCTGCCGAGAGGGTATGCGCCGTCTGTACGGCGATAACCCCGCCCAAGAGGTGGTGGATCGGCTGGAATACGAATTATCCGTCATCCGCCGGATGGGGTACGCGGACTATTACCTCATCGTGGCGGACTACGTCAACTACGCCCGCACCCACGACATTCCGGTTGGCCCGGGCCGTGGCTCCGGCGCCGGTAGCCTGTGCGCCTATTGTATGGGCATCACCCTCATTGACCCGCTGAAATACGGGTTGTTGTTCGAGCGGTTCTTAAACCCCGAGCGGGTGAGTATGCCGGACTTTGACGTGGACTTCTGCACCGAAAAGCGGCAGCAGGTCATCGACTACGTCATCGGCAAATACGGCGCCGACCGGGTGGCCCAAATCATCACCTTCGGCACCATGGCCGCCAAGGCGGCTGTCCGTGACGTGGCACGGGCCATGGGTCTGCCCTACGCGGTGGGGGATAAGGTGTCCAAGCTGATTCCCTTTGCGCTGAATATGACCCTGGAGCGCGCCCTCAGCGAGAGCGACAAACTCCGTGAACTGCGAGACAGCGACCCGCAGGTGAAAGCGCTCATTGAGATGGCCCAAAAGGTGGAGGGTATGCCCCGCAACGCCTCCACCCACGCCGCCGGCGTGGTGATCGCACCCAAGCCGGTGAGCGAATACGTGCCCCTGTGTATGAACCACGAGGCGGTGGCCACCCAGTATCCTATGCACAACCTGGAGGAGCTGGGCGTTCTCAAGATGGATTTCTTGGGTCTGCGGAACTTAACCGTCATCGCCGACGCCGAGAAAATGATACAAAAACAAGACCCCGCTTTCCGTGTGGCGGACATTCCTCTGGACGACAAGCGGGTATACGAAATGCTGTCCGCCGGTCAGTCGGACGGCGTATTCCAGATGGAATCCGGCGGCCTGAAACGGGTGCTGATGCAACTGCGTCCCACCCGCTTTGAGGACATCATCGCGGTGATTTCCCTCTACCGTCCCGGCCCTATGGATTCCATCCCCCGTTACATCGCTTGTAGCCGCAACCCCAGTAAGATCTCCTACGCCCATCCCCTGCTGAAACCCATTCTGGAGGTCACCTATGGGTGCATCGTGTACCAGGAGCAGGTGATGCAGGTGCTCCAGGCGCTGGCGGGCTATTCCTTCGGTCGTGCCGACCTGGTGCGCCGGGCCATGGCGAAAAAGAAACACGACGTGATGGAGCAGGAGCGGGATATTTTCGTGAATGGTCTTACCGAGGACGGTCAGGTGGTCGTAGACGGCTGTGTGCGCCGGGGTGTACCCGCCGCCACCGCCAACAAAATCTTCGACGAGATGGCCACCTTTGCCTCTTACGCCTTTAACAAGTCCCACGCCGCAGCCTATGCGCTGGTGGCGTACCAGACCGCCTATCTCAAGTGCCTGTATCCTCAAGAGTATATGGCCGCCCTGCTGACCAGCGTGCTGGGCAGCGGTAAGGTGGTCACTTATATCCGGGAGTGCGAGCGGATGGGCATCCCCGTCCTGCCGCCCTCGGTAAACGAGTCCCACGCCGATTTTATGGTGGTGGGCGACCACATCCGTTTCGGTCTGCTGGCGGTGAAAAACATCGGTCGCGGCTTTGTGGACGTGCTTGTGGCCAATCGGGATAAGAGCGGCCCCTACACCGGCTTTTACTCCTTCTGCAAGCGGCTGAGCGCCCATCGGGAGTTCAACCGCTTGGGGCTGGACAGCCTGATCCGCTGCGGTGCGCTGGACGGACTGGGGCTCAACCGCAAGCAGATGATCCTGATGTCCCCGCTGGTGATGGATCAGCTGGACAACCAGAGCCGATACGCCATGGACGGGCAGATGGGGTCCTTTCATGCCGCCGAGGCCGCCGGCGATACCCCCATCCCCATCCCGGACGTGCCGGAGGTGCCCTATGCCCAGCTGCTGCAAATGGAAAAGGATGCCACCGGCCTGTACC
>JAZNSL010000035.1:0-26760 GCA_045591225.1 Acutalibacteraceae bacterium
AGATTTCTTTTTACTATGGATAATTTCTCTTCCTTGCTACGCATTGTATATTTTCTGGGCATACATCCACCTCCCGTTCCTTATGATAGCATAAAAAATAATGGTAGGCACTTTCGTGTCTACCATTATTTTATCACTTCAGTGATACCACTGCTCGGCTTTGGGTTTTAGGGAGTTACGTAATTGAGGGGGTTCACGCGGACGCCGTTCTTGATCACCTCAAAGTGCAGGTGCGGGCCGGTGGAATAACCGGTATTGCCCACGCGGCCGATCATCTGACCGCGGGAAACCTTCTGCCCCGCCACCACGTTGATGGTGTTCAGGTGGGCGTAGGTGGTCACCAGGCCGTTGGCGTGGCGGATCTTGATGTATTTGCCGTAGCCGTAGTACCAGCCGGCGTACTCCACCGTGCCGCCGTCTGCCGCCAGACAGGTGGCGTTGAACACCGGCACCGGGCCGGAGCTGATGTCGATGGCCAGGTGGCCGCGGTGATAGCCCTGGTACACCCGATGGCAAATGGGCACCGGCCAGACCATACTGCCCCGGGATACGCCGTCGCCCTGCTGGATCACCGCGCCGTCGGAGTTGACCACCTTTTGGGTGCCCACCTCCATCACCTTGGTGACCGCCTCTTTGGTGACGGTACGCTTGATGACCTTGCGCCCGGTCTTGAGGCCGTCCACATAGGTATCCTCGGCGATGATATCCACGCTGCCTTCCTGACCCTCGGTGGTCACCTTGCTGTAGGTGGTGGGCTTGTCGTCCCGGTACACCGTGTTGACCTTATAGTCGATGGTTTCGGTGTATTCCACCGTTTTCACCACCTTGACCTGCAGGAAGGTCTGGGGGCGCTGTACCGTCAGCTTATCCCCGATATTGATGTAGTCGGTGTCCGCCACCGACGGGTTCAGCTCCCGCAGCTGGCTGGTGGTCAGATCGAACTGCTGGGCGATGGTGCCCAGCACGTCGCCCGCCTGAACAGTATACACCATCTCCTTGATGGTCTGGGCGGTGAGCTTGTCCTTCATGGTCTGCCAATCTCGCACCGCGGAAATGGGGTACAGACCCTCGGTGGTCTCCACCTTTTGGACGAACTCTGCCCGCTGGTTCTTATCGTTTTTGTCGTAGTGACCGTCCTTGAGCTGTTCCAGCAGCGAGTTCAGCGCCTGCTCGGATTCCATAGCACCGATAAACTTGCCGTTGACGTACAGACCGCAGGCCTCGGCGATGGAGTCGCCGGCGGTACGCAGAATGCCGTCGCACACCTGCTCCTCGGTCAGGGGACTTTTAAAGCCGTTCATGGTGATGGTATAGGTAGGAACGGCGTCCACCGAGAAGGAGTTGTCCTCGTTGATAACGCGGTCCCGGGCCATCTCGGCACCGGCATCGTACACGGCGGAATTGGACACGGTGCCCAGCTCCTCGCCCTGATAGGTCAGGTTGAGGCGGAAGGGAACGTTCACCCATACCACCACCGTTGCCGCCAGCACCGCGGCGGCAGCCACCGGGGCCATCAAGCGACCCAGGGCGGTGAGCTCGTCCCAATAATGGTCGATAGCCCCCACGAACAGTTTGAAAAAGTTAGGGATAACGGATAAGGGGTTTTTTAGCGCCTTCCGGCCGATATACCGAAAACCGGCGGCGATACGGCGGCGCAAATTCCGCTGGCGGCGGAAAAAGCGGTGTACCGGCCATTTTACCCGGCGGGTCCAGACATACCGCACCGTCCGTCGGGCGGGGGCGGTCACCCGCCCAAACCAACGGCCGAACCGGCGCCATTTGCGGATGGCGCGGACACCCTGCCAGTAATGAAACCGGTAAAACGCCGTCCAAAACCGGGATAGTTGTTTCAGAAAAGTCATAGAGTCACCTCTTGCGTTATTCGGGATAGGTCAGCCGGGCCTCGGTATAGCCCTCCAGCACCGCCACCATTGCCGCCGCCCATTTCCGAGCGCCGTCCAGGTCGTGATCCTGCCAGTTGCCGCATTCCACCGCCGAGGCGCCGGGGATAGCCCCCTCGTAGTCGGCGGTAAAGGCCACCGCCGCCTGCATCAAACCGATGGCGTCGGCGTGGGACAGACCCCGGGTGAGGAAATAAAACCCGGTGCGGCAACCCATCGGCCCGAAGTAGATGATGTTGTCCTTATGGGCGCTGTTGCGCACGTAGGTAGCCACCAGATGCTCGATGGTGTGCATGGCATCGGTGGGGAGATACGGCGGGGTGTTGGGGCGGACAAACCGCAGGTCGTATGTATACACGTCCCCGTCCACCCGGGAGAGATACATACCGGGAACAAGGGTATCGTGATTGATGCAAAAACTGGCAATGCGTTCCATTGTTTTCATCCTTTCAGGCGAAATCAAAGTAAGTATAGCACGTCTTCGCAAAAAAATCAAGCCGCCCCAACATTTACCGGTTTTCGGGTGGTAAACGTTGAGGCGGCAGAGCCGATTGTCGGCTCTTTCTATAAGGCACCGAAGGGATCGTTTGTGCTCCGGGATGAGCCCTCGCCATCCCACCTAAAACGGACCGTCCGGTGCGGTATGCCGCAACCGAACGCTGTCCGTTGCGACTGGTAGTAGAATGCACGAACAGCACGGAAATATGGGTGGGAAAAGGTGGAAAAAGCCGACCCGGACGGGTCGGCCTTTTTCCATCATAGTTTCTTGTAGCTAGAAAAATACAAATTGGCGCCGGAATATCGAGCCTCAATGATCTTTTTGGCATCGTTGTACGTGTTGGCAGTCACGGTCTCCTGCGTGCGGTGACCATTGACATTAAATATAATGACGTAAGTGCTCATACAAACACTCCTTTCAGTTCGTCTTAGCCGTGCTGAGAGCAATAGGAAGAATTGCCAAACACTTGATTATCACACAGAAGGCACTTGTGAGCAACACAATACCGAGAGCCCTCCACCACCACGTTGTCGCAACGGTCGCACCTGTGCTGACTGCAGTAGGTGTTTCCATAATTAGGATTCGAGCACAGCAAGCAGGCGTGACTGACACAATAATTAGCGCCATCCTTATGGGGCATCGGACAATCCATTTCCCAACAACCACAGTAACTGCAGTACGGCGATCCGCTCTTGGCATACTGCTCGCAAGAGATGCATTTTGCTCCCTCGGTTGCCTGGGGCTGGGTGTTTTCGGTAGGAGCGTCCGCCACATTGCCGCTATCCACGTCAGCCTGTCCACCCACAGTGGTGGTCGTGCCGTTGCCCTCGGCAGGAGCGCCGCCGCATCCGGCTAAGCAAAACAGTATGGCCACAACCAACATCAAAGTCCAATATTTTTTCATTCTCTATGACCTCCTTCTGGTTTGTTCGATAAGTTTGGACACTCTAATTATACTCAATCTTTGAGTATATGTCAATACTCAATTTATGAGTATGTTATGATGACGGCAGGTAAAGGAGGTGGCGTATGAACTACCGAGAGCGGATGCGCGGACTGCGGGAAGACCGGGACCTGACCCAGGCGCAGGTGGCAAAAGTCATCAACAAATCCCAGCAGGGCTACAACCACATCGAGACCGGCCGGGCAGAACTGAAAATAGAAGACTTGATAAAACTCTGCGATTTTTATCAGGTCTCCGCCGATTATTTCATCGGTCGAAAAGAAATCTAGCACCCAATTCCGTCGGCGGAATGGGTGCTGTTTTTTTGCGCCGGTTGCCGTTTCTTGACACCTGCTCGCTGTATATGATATAGTGCTGGAGAGGTGATTTCGATGCCTAAAAAGCGGCTGATTTATCTGGATTTTCTGAAAACCTTGGCCATTTTTGCGGTCATTACGTTACATAACAGCACCTGGCACACCAACTTTATGGATGCGGGCACCGTTTCGTCGGCGCTCCAGTACGGCGCCCGGCTGTTCTGCGAGGGTGTGCCGGTGTTTGTGCTGATCAACGGCTTTCTCATTTTCGACCGCCCCTACGACGGCAAAAAACATTGGAAACGCACCCTCAACATTCTGGTCATCCTGTTGTTGTGGTCGGTGATACTGGAGGTGGCGCTGACCCTCATCAGCGGCGAAGCCCTGACCTTTAGCGGGGTTCTCACCCACCTGCTGGAGACCAACATCAACCAGAAAAACACCGGCGTTTTGTGGTTTTTGCAGAAGCTGTTGGTGCTGTATCTGCTGTTCCCGGTGCTCAAGCACCTGTACGACACCCACGAAAAACTGTTTAATTACCTTTTGCTGGCGCTGACCGTGTCCACCTACGGGGTGGCGCTGATGTCTATGGTGTCCGGCATTTTCGACGTGGCTGTGCTGAAATCCCTGCACTTTTTCCTAAAACAATACGCTCTGACCGTGGGACCCAACACCTTTGTGGTGTACTTTATGCTGGGCGGGTATCTCAAGCGCAACTGGGACACCCTGCCGAAAAAGAAATTGGTTATCGCCGGTGGGGTGTGCGCCGTCCTGTCGGTGGCGGTGGGCCTGGGGGCTTCGTTCTACACGGGGGCTACCTACCCCGCCAACTTCAACTATTCCCAGATTTTCCTATTGGTTACTATTGTGGGTATTTTCTTGGCGTGTAGTAAAATTCCCTTTACCAACAAATACGTCAACGGGGTGCTGACCACGGTGGGCGACAACACCATGGGCATTTATCTGTTGCACCAGATAGTCGTCCGGGCCATGGGCGCCTACCCGGAACTGCCCACCGACACCCTTGCTTGGCGGCTGTTGTGGTCGCTGGCGGTGCTGGCGGTGAGCCTGGGCGCCACCTGCCTCATCCGCAAAATCCCCAAGGTATCGTATTTGGTGAAATTGTAAGTGAAAAGACCGACCCGTCAGGGTCGGTCTTTTTTTCGCTGTTACCTATCGGTATAGCGTTTAATGACGAATTTTTCTGCGGTCCAAAAGGCAAAGCACCCAACCGCATAACACAGCAGATCAGCAAAGGAAAAGGACGTTCCGATGATCGTCCTGAGAACCGGGTTATCTTGCACACCCAGTAAGGTTACTACGTTAAAATACTGTGCCACCTCCACCAGCGTTGCGAAAACAAACACGTATAGCGGTAGCGCAGACAGACCCTTGGGCATAACCGTCCTGCACAGGCAACACAGCAACACGGTCACCAGCACGTCGCCAACGTAAGGGCGAACAAAAAAATCGTGAACGAACAGGGCAATCAGCACCTCTGTCAGAAGCAGGACAGCAAACCCTATTCCGTAGATTACACGCTGTTTTTTCAACACGCATCACCACCTTGGATTTAGTATAGCATAAAAGCGGCAGGGCCGCAATACTTCTTCACTATTCACTATTACCTATTACTTTCCAAAATCCCGTTCACAAGTTTTAGTGAAAAGTGAAGAGTGAAGAGTGAAAAAGTAAAAATCCCGCCCACTTACGTGAACGGGATTTTTGGAGCTACTGACCCGATTCGAACGGGCGACCTGCTCATTACGAGTGAGCTGCTCTACCAGCTGAGCCACAGTAGCGTATTCGGTTTAGAACAGAGAAAGTATAGCAAGTTTCCCCGCGCTCGTCAAGAGAAATTTCGATTTCGTTGCCAAAAGGGGCAGAAAAATTGAAAAATCCTAAATTTTTCCCTTGACAAAAGGATTTTGCTGTGGTATAGTGGCTATCGTTGGATTTGGGAGAGTTCCCGAGTGGCCAAAGGGGACAGACTGTAAATCTGCTGGCTTCGCCTTCGGTGGTTCGAATCCACCCTCTCCCACCAAGAAAAACACCAACCCTTTCGGGTTGGTGTTTTTCTTTTTGAGACGGGTAGTAAGCAGAACCATCGCGTCCTGCGCCAGCAGAACACGGTGGTTGCAAACTTTTTCGGTTTTGCGAAGCAAAATGGCGGTTGTCCAAACCGCCAAGAAAAATTTGACCGACTTCGCCGCAGGCGAACGTCGCCGAATCACACCCTCGCTCACCAATCGGCATTTCGACGAAAACACATCCGTTTTTTCGTCAAATATACCGGTCTCATTTCCCTTGCTCTCCCGGATTGCGCGTGATACAATTAAAGTATCATAAAAAGGAGGGCTTCTCTATGAAAAAACGTTTTGCGGCACTATTTTTATGCATTCTTTTGCTTGGCCTCACCGCCTGCGGTGAGCAGCCCTCCGCTACCCCGGAAAACAGCACTACCCCCACCGAAGTATTGGATGAACAAGAACCGGTTCTGCCCTCCGCTCTGCAATCCTGCTTGGTGCAGGCCAAACTGACCGAGCCGGACCTGTTCTCGGTCAGCGATACCGCCACCTTTGCCGAGGACGTGACCGGAAAGGCCTATCTTTTCCTGGCAGACGACGCCAACGTGGAGGATACGTTTAACTCCTTTGCGTATTTGGCGATCCTATACAACAAAACGGTGCTGCTGAAAAGCCTGAACGTCTATGCCCTGGGCGGAGAGGTTTCCGCCGGTGACGTAGACGGCGATGGCAACAGCGAGATACTGGTGCAGATGGTGGTGGGTGCCGCCGGCGGCGCGGGCAACTACGACACCCGCGTATTCGACCTGCAGGCGGAGCAGCTGGTCGAACTGTGTAACTTTGATGAATTCGACACCGGCTATTCCATCGAGCTGCTGGCGGACAAAAGTTACCGCATCACCAACCGCTTTACCGATTACAGCGCCACCTTCCTCCGGGAAGGTCAGGACGAATCCTATTTCGATTTTTGGTACGACGAACACGGGATGGTGCAAGAGCATGACCTGTTGGTGGACAGCTTTTTTGAATGTGTGCTGACCGACACCGACCAAAACGGTGTGTGGGAACTAAGCGTAAAGCAATACACCAGTTTGATCGACCACGCCGACCACGTGGGCGACGCGGTCAGCGTACTGACCTATAACAAGGACGGCAAGGCCTTTGAGGTCGCTGAAGCCTCCTTTGAACCCCAATAATTGTGAAAAGCCACCCGGTTGGGTGGCTTTTTTCTTGCAATTTTTGGCAGTTTCCTTTATACTGTATTTCATAAAAGACCCAAAGGAGGCAAGCCTATGCGCCTGATCGCCACCGACTACGACGGCACCCTCAACCACGGAGGGATCGACCAGCAAAAACTGGACGCCATCCGCCGTTGGCGCGCCGCCGGCAACAAGTTCGGCATCATCAGCGGCCGCGGCCCGGATTTTCTGAAACAATTGCAGGAACAGCTGGGGGAAGACTTTGATTTCCTCGCCTCCTGCAACGGCGGTATCGCCGCCGACAGCCACGGCGGCATCCTGTTCCGCCACCAGTGCGACTGCGTGGACGTGAAAGCCTTTGTGGCGGATATCTTCGCCTGGGGCGCCCACACCCTGTACGTCAACTACGACGACGAATGCGTTCTGCTGGGCACCCCGGACTGCCGAGAGCCCCACGATTACATCGCCCCCGAGGAGTTGCCGCCCATCACCACCTTCTGCAAGATGGCCACCTTCTTCGAGACCCCGGAGGAGGCGGAGGCTATGGCCGCCAAGATTCGGGAGAAATACGGCGACAAGGTGAACCCGCTCCAAAACTGGTGGTGCGTGGACATTGCGCCCTTTGGGGTGGACAAGGCCACCGGCATCCGGGAGCTGTGCGCCCACTACGGCGTGGCAGAGACCGACGTCATCGCCGTGGGGGACAACCTCAACGATATGGCGATGATCGAGGCCTTTCCCTCTTACGCCATGGCCCACGGCAACGAGCAACTGAAAGCCAAGGCTACCCACGTCACCGACAACGTCACCAACCTCATCCTGAAAGAATTGGAGGGGTAATATGAAGATCGGCCTCTACACCGACCCCCATTATTCCTCCCAGGAGATTACCGGGGGTAATCGGTACAACAGCCGCAGCCTGGACAAAATGCGGGCGGCCTACGAGGAGTTTGAAAAGGCCGGGTGCGATCTCATTATCTGTCTGGGCGACCTGACCGACACCGAGGACACCAAAGAGCGTGAAGTGGCGAACATGACGGAGATCGCCGCCCTGTTCGATGCCTGCCCCATCCCCACCACCGTAGTGATGGGCAACCATGATGCCTACGTGTTCGAGCCGGAGGAATTCTACGGGCTGTTGGGCGGATGCCAGCCGCTGGATTTTGTGGATGGGGACAAGACCCTGTTGTTCCTCTCCGCCAACCATAACCCCGACGGCACGCCATACCATCCCCACGCCTTTCATTGGGACCGGTGCTACGTTCCCACCGAGGGCTTGGCGGAGCGTATCGCCGCCGCCGAAGGGGAAGTGACCGTATTCCTACACCAAAACCTGGACGCCGTCTGCCCCGCCGACCACCGCCCGGTGAATGCGGATGAGGTGTGCCGGATTCTTGCCGAGTCCGGCAAGGTGAAGGCGGTGTATCAGGGGCATTTTCACTGGGGTGCCGACACCGAAAAGGACGGCATCCGCTACGTGACCCTGCCGGCTATGTGCTGTTTTGAGAATACCCATCGTATTATTGAAATATAATTTACAAGGAGTTGTTGACTATGAGCGAATGGACCTATCCCCTGTGGAATGACCAGCAGACCGACTACGTTTACAAGGTGACCCCTCAGCGCCAGTTGCAGTTGACCCTGGTTCCCCCCAACAAAAAGGTGTACGACAAGGCACCGCTGTACTTCGTCCTGCCCGGCGGCGGCTGGTACGTGGAGGAGCGGTTGGGTATGCTCAACTACGCCGGCGTTTCGGTTAAGGCGTTGCTGGATGCCGGTTTTGCCTGCGTGGCCGCCGACTACCGCGTCACCCCCGAGGGCGTGTTCGTGGCGGACATCATCGAGGACTGCCTGGATGCCCTGCGCTTCTGCGCCCACCACGCCGACGAATGGGGCATCGACCGGGATAAGGTGTTTATCTCCGGTCACTCCGCCGGTGCCCATCTGGCGCTGATGACCGGTATGATCAAAGAGGGCTTCCGCTCTGCCGAATCCTACACCGACCCCTACACCGTGCGCGCCATCGCCCCTATGAGCCCCATCACCGACCTGACCGACGAGAAGGCCATGCAGTTTGACCACGGCTATCTGTTCCCCGATGGCGGTGACAATGAAGCGGAGCGCCTGCGGGTCAGCCCCATCTCCTACGTGTCTGCGGATACCCCCGACACCCTGCTGATTGCCGGTACCAGCGACTATCACGTGCTGCCCCGTCACAGCGAAAAGCTGTTTGACAAGCTCACCGAGGTGGGCGCCAACACCCGCCTGATGTATTCGGTGGCGGGCGGCCACGGCTTTGAGCCCATGCACTACGGCGTAGAGCCCCAGCCCGGTATGCCCGGCGTGCAGGAAGAGATCGTCAAGTTCATTATGGAGAGAGTGTAAGAAGAAAAACAAAAAGCCTATGCAACCGATGGTTGCATAGGCTTTTTTGCTTACCGATTATACGCCGAATACCAGCCAGATGTAGATGTAGGCAGGAACGATGGCGGCAAAGGTAAAGGGAATACCGATGCGGAAGAAATCGCTGTTCTTCACCTCGTAGCCGGCCTTGCGCAGGATGCCGATGCCGGCGATGTTGGCGGAGGCACCGATGGGGGTGCAGTTGCCGCCCAAGGTGGCGCCGGACAGCAGGCCGAAATACAGCGGAATGCCCACCAAGGTGGGGTCGATACCCATAGAAGCACCCATCTGCACCGCCAGACCGCCGATGACCGGGATCATGGTCGCCACGTAGGGGATGTTGTCGATAAAAGCGGAGATCAGCACCGACGCCCACACGATGACGGTGTACAGCAGGAACAGGTTACCGCCGCCCAGCTTGGCCAACAGACCGGCCAGCTCCTGAATCACCCCGTAATACTCGATACCGCCGATCATCATAAACAGACCGACCAGCAGACCCAGCGTCTCAAAGTCGATGGCCTTGATGGGGCCCACCAACGCGTCTTTTTTGCGGTAGCGAATGACGTTGTACACCAGGCCGATCACCAGCATACCGCAGGCGATAAGGCCGTTGATCTCAGCGGGCAGATTCCAGCTCTCGGGAGCAAAAGAGGCACAGGCCAGCAAGCCGATGGTGCCCACCAACAACACGGTGGGGACGTAATCGGTGACCGGGGTCAGCACAGCCACCTTGTCCACCTGTCCCTTTTCCTTGCGGAACAAGAACCACACGATGGCGGCAGCAATGACCGCGCCCAGCTCCACCGCAAAGAAGATGGAGGGCCTGCCCTGATACCAGAAGAAGTCCAGGAAACTCATATCCAGTGCCGAGCCCAACATAATGGCGGTGGTGTCGCCCACCAGGGTAGCGGCACCCTGCAGGTTGGAGGACACCGCCACCGCGATGATAAAGGGCACGGGGTTGGTGTCCAGCTTTTTGCAGATGGCCAGCGCCACCGGCGCCACCATCAGCACGGTGGCCACGTTATCCACAAAGGCGGAGATGATGCCGGCAAACAGGCTCAGCGCCACGGCGGCCCAGCACACGTTGGGCACCCACCGCATCACGATATCCGCCAGACGGTTGGGCATCTGGGAGTCAATAAACATCTGCTCCAGACCCATGGTGCCGGCAATCATCAGCAGCACGTTAAAATCCAGCACACCCACCGCATCCAGCGGGGACAAGCCGCCCACCAGCATGGTGGTAATAAACACCGCGCCGGACGCCAAGGCAATCCACGGACGGTATTTGCCAAAGGCAATCATCAGCACGTAGGTGACGGCAAACAAAATAATCGCAACGGTCATCGACATAAGTAGGCCTCCTTTTAATACGCATATTAGGACCATTATGCCATATTTTTCGGTGGCGGTCAAGCCGTTTTTTCGCTTGCCGGGTGGACAAAAACGTGGTATAATGGCAGAAAACGGAGGTGGCATTATGAACTTTTTGGAAATTGCCCACGCCCGGCAATCCTGCCGGAAATACGACCCCCACCGTCCGGTGGAGGCGGAGAAACTGGCGGCGATGCTGGAGGCAGTGCGCCTATCCCCCTCTGCCTGCAACGGCCAGCCCTATCACCTGACCGTCTGCCGGGGCGACACCGCCAAACAGGTGGCCAGGGCCTGTATGGGGATGGGGATGAACGGCTTTGCCAAAGAGGCGCCCATACTCATCGTGATTTCCGAGATGCCCTACAACAAAACCGCCGCCCTGGGCGCCAAGATGAAGGGCAACGACTACCGCTCCATCGACATCGGCATCGCCACCGCCTATCTCACCGCCGAAGCGGCGGCGCAAGGGCTGGGCACCTGCATTTTGGGGTGGCTGGACGATAAGAAGATTCGGCAAATCTGCGATTTGGAGCACCCCGTCCGCCTGGTGGTGACGGTGGGCTACCCCGCCGACCAACCCCGGGAGAAAAAACGCAAAAACCTGGAAGATTTGGTGAGCGAAATCGAATAACGGCAACAGCCGACCTGCGGGTCGGCTGTTTTGCCGTTATGTGCAAGTAGCCAAAAAATAAACCCGTAAAACCCGCAACTTGGTATGAATTGGCGGTTGTTTTTCCAAAAATACAGGAGTATAATGACTTTCGTTTGAATGATTTCCTTTGAAAGAAGGCTTATTTATGCAAATGTTGCTCAGTCTGTCGGTGGCGCTGTTCGCCGGCTTGATGCTGTCCCGTCTGGCAAAGATGGTGAAACTCCCTGCCGTCACCGCCTATCTGGTGGCGGGCATTCTGGTAGGGCCCTTCCTGCTGGGGCGGGTGTTCCTGCCCAACGCCAGCATCCATCTGGGGTTCACCACTGAGGATTTCCACACCTACAAGCTGCTGTCCGACGTGGCTCTGGGCTTTATCGCCTTTGCCATCGGCAATGAGTTCCGTCTGGCAACGCTGAAAAAGACCGGCCGTCAGGCCACCGTCATCGGTATCGTACAGGCGGTTGCCACCACCCTGCTGGTGGACGGCGCGCTGATCGGTCTGCATTTTCTGAAACCCGACCTGCTACCCCTGCCCTCCGCCATCGTGCTGGGAGCCGTGGCCTCCGCCACCGCCCCTGCCGCTACCCTGATGGTGGTGCGCCAGTACAAGGCCAAGGGTCCTCTCACCGACATTCTGCTGCCCGTAGTGGCGTTGGACGACGCGGTGGGTCTGGTGCTGTTCGCCGTGTCTTTCGGCGTGGCTAAGGCCCTCATCAACGGTCACGTGGACCTGCTCAGCGTGGTGCTGGAGCCGGTGCTAGAGGTGGTGCTGAGTCTGGTACTGGGCGCCGTGATGGGCTTCCTGTTCACCTATTTCGAGCAGTTCTTCCACTCCCGCAGTAAGCGTATGGCCATGTCGGTGACCTTTGTGCTGCTGACTGTGGCGCTGTCTATGGTGGAGTTTACCATCGGCGGTGTTCACGTGGCCTTCTCCTCCCTGTTGGTGTGTATGATGCTGGGCACCGTGTTCTGCAACTTCTGCGATTTCTCCGAGGAGCTGATGGAACGCGTAGAGCGGTGGAGTGCTCCGCTGCTGGTGCTGTTCTTTGTGGTCAGCGGCGCGGAACTGGAGCTGGACGTGTTCCGAAACCCGCTGGTGGTGCTGTTGGGCGTGGTGTACATCCTGTTCCGCTCCGCCGGTAAGTATTTCGGTGCGGGGCTGTCCGCCCGGGCAATGAAATGTGACCCCCACATCGTGAAGTATCTGGGTATCACCCTGCTCCCTCAGGCAGGTGTGGCGCTGGGTATGGCCATCAAGGCCGAGACCCTGGGCGCCGAGGGACACATCGTTGCCAACATCACCCTGTTCTCGGTGCTGGTTTACGAGCTGGTGGGTCCCTTCCTCACCAAGATCGCCTTGCAGAAGGCCGGTGAGATCCGTCCCGAGGGCAAGGTCAGCGCCCGTGAAGAAGCCAAAAAAGCCTTGGCGAAAAAATAAGATGGAAAAAGAGCGTAGCCTGACGGCTACGCTCTTTTTTGTCGTTAGATTGCGCCGATGACGTCCTCCATAGAGTACATACCGGCGGGTTTGCCCTGTAGGAAGCGGGCGGCGGTCAGCGCACCGGCGGCAAACACACTGCGGGAACCGGCGGAATGGGACAGGGTCACCACTTCCTGCTCACCGGCAAAATACACGCTGTGCTCGCCCACCACCGTGCCACCCCGGAGGGAGGCAATGCCGATCTCGTTCTTTTCCCGTTTCTGACGGCGGGTGTGGCGGTCGTAGGTGTACACCGGCTCATAGGACAGCCCCGCCTTGGCGGCGTCCGCCAGCATCAGGGCGGTGCCGGAGGGCGCGTCCAGCTTCTGGTTGTGGTGCATCTCCACCACCTCGATATCAAAGGTGTCCCCCAGAATGGCGGCGGCCTTTTTGGTCAGGGCGGACAGCACCGCCACGCCCAAGCTCATATTACTGCTCATAAACACCGGCACAGTTTTGGACGCCTCTTTCACCGCCGCCAACTGCTCCACCGACAGGCCGGTGGTACACAGCACCAGCGGCAGGTTGTGGGCGGTGATGTAGGAAAGTTCCGCCGCCAAGGCACCGGGGTTGGAAAAATCGATCACCGCGTCGGCATCCGGCAGAGTATCCCAACCGGCAAACACCGGGAAGACGGCGTCGGCGGTGGCGATATCCACGCCGGCAACCACCTCTGCCTCACGGGCGGGCGCCATCTCGGCCACCGCCCGACCCATACGGCCCAAACAGCCATTCAAAATCAGTTTCATAGGAATCGCTCCTTTACTTAACTAGTCCGTGGTGCTTCAGCACCTGCGCCAGTTTCTCGGCGGCGGCAGACTCCATCTCATACAGCGGCAGGCGGCATCCGCCCACCTGGAACCCCATCCGGTTCATAGCCTCTTTTACCGGCACCGGGTTCACGTCGGTGAACAGACCCTGGGCCAGATCCATCCAGTGCAGGAACAGGTCACGGCTCAGGTCGGTCTGCCCCTTAAACCACAGTTCGCAGATGTCGTGGGTGACGGCGGGCACCACGTTGCCCAGCACCGTAATCACACCCACACCGCCGATGGACAGCATCGGCACGGTCAGGTCGTCGTTGCCGCAGTAGAGGGGTATCTCGGAAACCGAGGCCAGATAGCCGGTAGCCGCCAGGTCGGGAGAGGCCTGCTTCAGACCCACCACGGTATCCACCTCCCGGTACAGTTTCGCCGCCGTGTCCGGGGCGATGTTCAGCCCGGTGCGGGAGGGTACGTTGTACAGAATCAGCGGCAGGTCGGTGGCGGAGGCCACCGCCTCGTAGTGGGCGACAAGGCCACGCTGGGAGGTTTTGTTGTAGTAGGGGGTCACCAACAGCAGACCGTCGGCGCCGATCTCCTTGGCGCTGCGGCAGGACTGGATGCAGTGGGCGGTATCGTTGGAGCCGGTACCCGCAATCACCGGGATACGGCCTGCCGCCCGCACCACCGCCACCCGGATAGCCTCCAGGTGTTCATCCATCTTGAGGGTGGAAGCCTCGCCGGTGGTGCCGCACACGATTAAGGCGTCGGTGCCCTGTTCCACGTGCCAGTCCACCAACTGTTCTAACTTCTCGTAGTTGATACGTCCATCCGGGTGCATCGGGGTGACCAACGCCACGCCGGAACCGGTAAAAAGAATGGGTTTGCTCATAAGGAAACCGCCTTTCTATCAGATATGGGGACGCGAAACTTCAAAATCAATCCATATACCCGTCAGCACACAGCAATTCGGCCAGCAATACCGCGCCGCCGGCGGCACCGCGCAGGGTGTTGTGGGACAGACCCACAAACTTATAATCGTACTGGCTGTCCTCGCGCAAACGGCCCAGGGAGACGGTCATACCGCCCTCCAGGTCGCGGTGCAGCTTGGTCTGGGGCATATTGTCCTCCTCGAAATACTTGAGGAACTGCTTGGGTGCGGAGGGCAGACCCAGCTCCTGAGGACGACCGGAGAAGTTGTTCCAAATCTCCAGAATCTCCTCTTTGGAGGGCTTGTTCTCAAACCGCACGAACACCGCGGCAAAGTGACCGTTGGTCACCGGCACACGCAGACACTGGGCGGTGAAAGCGGGGCTGGTGGCGTTGACGATCTCGCCGTTCTCCATCTTACCCCAAATTTTCAGCGGCCCCTGCTCGGATTTCTCCTCCTCGCCGCCGATGTAGGGAATCACGTTATCCACCATCTCGGGCCAGCGCTCAAAGGTCTTGCCGGCGCCGGAAATGGCCTGATAGGTGGTGACCAGCACGTCCTTGACCCCAAACTTATCCAAGGGGTACAGGGCGGGAACGTAGCTCTGCAGAGAGCAGTTGGATTTCACCGCCACGAAGCCGCGCTTGGTGCCCAGACGCTTGCGCTGATCGTGGATAATCTCCTGGTGCTGCCAGTTCAGCTCCGGGATGATCATGGGCACGTCGGGGGTGCCGCGATGGGCGGAGTTATTGGACACCACGGGGCATTCCGCCTTGGCATAGGCCTCTTCCAGGGCGCGGATCTCCTCCTTGGGCATATCCACGGCGCAGAAAATGAAGTCTACCTGAGAGGCGACCTCCTCCACGTTGGCGGCGTCCAACACCATCATGTCCTTCATACCCTCCGGCATCGGCACGTCCATCGCCCAGCGGTTACCCACCGCCTCGGTGTAGGTCTTGCCGGCAGAACGGGGGGATGCCGCCAGACAGGTGACGTTAAACCAGGGGTGACCGTCCAGCAGGGTCATAAACCGCTGACCCACCATGCCGGTGCAACCCACGATACCTACGTTAAATTTCTTGTTCATAAAAAATCGCTCCTTTTGGTATTGCCACTTGAAAATCTCATACACATCCATTATAATAGATAAACCGATAACTGACAAGCGGTATTTGTTACAAATTATCGCTTATTTTATCACTTTAAAGGGTCAATGTCAATGCATAACGCCCTATTCCCCAAAGAAAGTTGAGTATACCTTATGCTGAAAAGTGATTTTTATTACGATCTACCGGAAGAATTGATTGCCCAGGAGCCTATTGCGCCCCGGGATGCCAGCCGTCTGCTGGTGATGGACAAGCAATCGGGTGCCCTCACCGACGGCACCTTCCGGGATATTAAGAGCCTGCTGAAGCCCGGCGACTGCCTCATCCTCAACGACAGCCGGGTGTTGCCCGCCCGTCTGCTGGGCGAGCGCGTGGGCACCGGCGCCCACGTGGAACTGTTGCTGCTGACCCCCCACGGAAACGACGTGTGGGAGGTGCTGGCGGGTCCCGGCCGCCGGGCCAAGCCCGGTGACCGCATCGCCTTTGGCGGCGGTCTGCTGGTGGCCAAGGTGCTGGAGGTGCTGGAGGGCGGCAACCGCCTGGTGCAATTCTCCTATGAGGGCAATTTCTACGAGGTGCTGGACCAAATCGGGCAGATGCCCCTACCGCCGTATATCAAGAAGCGGCTGGAGGACAAGGAACGGTACCAGACGGTGTACGCCAACGAACTGGGCTCTGCCGCCGCACCCACCGCCGGCCTGCACTTTACCCCGGAACTGCTGGACGAGGTGCGGCAGATGGGCGTGGAGGTGGCCTTTGTCACCCTGCACGTGGGTCTGGGCACTTTCCGCCCGGTGAAGGAGGACGTGGTGGAAAACCACAAGATGCATTCCGAGCATTACGCCCTGTCGGAGGAGACCGCCGCCGTCATCAACCGCACCAGAGAACGGGGCGGTCGGGTCATCGCGGTGGGTACCACCAGCTGCCGCACGCTGGAGAGCGTGGGGCTCACCGACGGCGTGGTGAAGCCCGGGGACGGCTGGACCGAGATCTTCATCTACCCCGGCTATGAATTTCAGGTGCTGGACGGCCTGATCACCAACTTCCACCTGCCGGAGAGCACGCTCATTATGCTGGTGTCCGCCCTGGCGGGCTACGACCACACTATGAACGCCTATGAACACGCCGTGGAGGAGAAATACCGGTTCTTCAGCTTCGGCGATGCCATGGCGATTTTGTAAGAACGCACGGGCGGACGAGGACGCCCGCTCCTGCAAGTTCGCACCAACCCCTTAGCCACCGTAGGTGGCGCGGCTAAACACTTCCTATCCAAACAAAGGAGCAAACTATGGAAATCATCAAAACCGAGGGCAAGGCCCGCCGGGGCGTATTTGAAACCCCCCACGGCACGGTACAGACCCCCGCCTTTATGAACGTGGCCACCAGCGCCGCCATCAAGGGCGGTATCTCCGCCCACGACCTGAAAGACGACCTGCGCTGTCAGGTGATGCTGTGCAACACCTACCACCTCCACGTGCGCCCCGGCGACGACCTGGTGCGCCGTATGGGCGGTCTGCACAAGTTCACCGGCTGGGACGGTCCCATCCTCACCGACAGCGGCGGATTTCAGGTATTTTCCCTGTCCACCCTGCGCAAAATCAAGGAAGAGGGCGTGTATTTCCGCTCCCACGTGGACGGCAAAAAGATCTTTATGGGTCCCGAGGAGAGCATGCAGATTCAGTCCAATCTGGGCTCCACCATCGCCATGGCCTTTGACGAGTGCGTGGAGAACCCCGCCAAATACAAGTATTCCAAGGAATCCTGCGAGCGCACCACCCGCTGGCTGAAACGGTGCAAGGCGGAGATGGACCGGCTCAACAACCTGCCGGACACCATCAACCCGAAACAGATGCTGTTCGGCATCAACCAGGGCTGTACCTTTGAGGACCTGCGCGTTGCCCATATGAAAGAGATTGCCGAGCTGGACCTGGATGGCTACGCCATCGGCGGTCTGGCGGTGGGTGAGCCGGCGGAGGAGATGTACCGCATCATCGACGCGGTAGAACCCCATACGCCCAAGGACAAGATCCGCTATCTGATGGGCGTGGGTACCACCGAGAATATCCTGGAGGCGGTGCACCGGGGTGTAGACCTGTTTGACTGCGTTATGCCCAGCCGCAACGCCCGTCACGGTCACGTGTTCACCTGGCAGGGACACCGCAACCTCATCAACAACAAATACGCCGAGGACCCCCGTCCCATCGACGAGGAGTGCGATTGCCCCACCTGCCGCAAGTATTCCCGGGGCTATATCCGCCACCTGCTGAAGGCGGGGGAAATGCTGGGTATGCGGCTCACCGTCCAGCACAACCTGTATTTCTACAACCGGCTGATGGAGCGCATCCGTGAGGCGCTGGACAACGGCACCTTTGAGGAGTTTTATCAGAAATACACCAATTTCTTGGACGTGCGTATTTAAATAAATCGTGAATTTTTATCCTCAAAAGCAAGAAAGGCTTGCACTTTTGGGGATAAATGATTATAATGATATAAATATTATATTGGAGGTATTTAATTATGAACATTCTTAACTATTTGGCGGCCGCCGCCGACACCACCGGCACCACCGGTACTACCGGCACCGGCGAGGAGCTGACCGGCTTTGCCGCTTTCTTCGCTCAGTACGGTTTCCTGATCGTGATGATCGGTATGCTGGTGCTGATGTATTTCGTCACCATCCGTCCCCAGCAGAAGCGCCAGAAGGAAGAGCAGAAGATGCGCAACAACCTGCGGGTGGGCGACGAGCTGACCACCATCGGCGGCATCAAGGGCCGCGTGGTCTCCATCAAGGACGAGACCGTCACCATCGAGACCGGTGCCGACCGCTCCAAGATCCAGTTTGAGAAGTGGGCCATCCAGACCGTCCACACCAAGCACGAGGAGCCCATCGACGATTTCGACGATGACGACGACGATATCTAATGCATAATCCCGCCTGCCGCCGCATAGGATGATACCATCCTGTGTGGTAGGAGGGACCGCTATGAAACCCCGTGAAAAATCCGCATCCCTGTGGCAGACCGTCCTGCGCCCGTTGGCGCTGGGCCTGTGTGCGGGGGTGGTGTGCTGTACGCTATGGCTGTTGTTGGCGGCGATGCTGCTCAACACGGTTGACATCCCTCAGACCGCTGTGGCGCCCTTGGCGGTGTTTGCCGCCGGGCTGGGCGCCTTTGCCGCCGGTTTGGTGACCGCTCTGGTGACCGGCTGCCGTGGGCTTATGTGGGGGGCTGTCTGCGGGGCACTGCTGTATCTGGTTCTGCTGGTGGCGGGGCTTGCCCGCACCGGTGGCGTGGACGGCGGCTATGCCCTGTTAAAACTGGTGGTACTCACCCTCTGCGGTGGGGTGGGTGGATTGTTAGCGGTCAACCGCAAACGCTGAAACACGCTGAAAGAGGCGGAGTAGGCCCGACCGATTTTGGCCGGACTGCTCCGCTTTTTGTTCTATTTGTCCCTTGTCCCACATACCCTCTAATAACCGCCGATTACAGCGGTTACTCTAACGGAGGGATGCTTATGAAACGGACAACCACCCGCCATCGGCGGGAAATCGCCCGCTTCCTTGCCGATAACCGCCGCCTGTTCCCCTTTGTGGGACTACTGTTGGCGGGGGTGGTGGCAGGGGTGGCAGTGTATCCGGCGGTAAACCCGCCTGAGTCCTGGCTGGCACTGACCCCGGTTACGGGCGGTGTGGCCGGATGGGGACAGGCGCTGTGGAACAGCTCCTTCTCCACCATAACCATGCTGGCCGTCCTGTATCTTCTGGGGCTGTGGGGCTGCGGTGCCCCGTTTATCCTGGCGGTGCCGGTGTTCTACGGCCTGGGGCTGGGTCTGACCGAGGCCCACTATTATGCCCGCGGACCCCACGGGGTGCTGGCGGTGGCGGTGCTGATTCTACCCATCGGGTTGCTCAACGGCGCCCTGCTCACCGCCGCCGGAGTGCAAAGCCTGCGGCTGTCCCTGCGCCTGAGCCGGCAACTGTTACCCGGCGGCGAGGGTAACCTATGGGCGCCCTTTCGGCTGTACAGCCTGCGCTTTCTGCTGTTTTTGGCAGGGGCCATCGGCACCGGGGTGGTGGACGTGCTGTTACGGAAACTGTTTCCCCAATTCTTATAAAACGCGTGGCGTAATGCCACCCAAGGAGTGACTATTTTGGCAGGATTGTTTGGTTTGTTCAACTACGATAAGGAAGGTCCCGGCGTTGCCAAAAACGGACCGCAGAAACGACCCTTTGTGGTGTTTTTGGAAATCTGGATGCGAAAATTCTGGGGTCTGGCTCTGTCCGGACTGCTGTGGGCGTTGGTCAACCTGCCCATCCTCACCCGGGGTCTGGCGGATGCCGGCCTGACCCTCATCAGCCGCAACTATTCCCGGGAGAAGCACGCCTTTATCAAAGAGGATTTCTTCGAGTCCATCAAGAAAAACTGGAAGATCGCGTTGCCCATCGGCATCATCAATACCCTGGTGACTGCCGTATTGCTGTTTAACGTGTTCTACTACCTGCTGGCGCTGTTGCCGGAGGTGGTGCTGTTGTGGAACCCCACGGCCACCGTGGCGGACCCCATCACCCCGGGCACCTTTGACTACGTCATCATTGCGGTAACCCTGATGGGCTACGTCACCTTTACCTGGATGAAATACTACATCCCTTTCCTGATGATCACCTTTAAACTGAATACGAAACAGATTTACAAGAACTCCTTCCTGTTCGCCTGCGCCAACCTGCCGGTCAACCTGCTGATCTCGGTGGTGCTGATCGCCACCTACCTGCTGCTTGGCGGTCTGGTGCTGCTGTTTGCCGAGGGCACCTTTGGTATGACCATACTGGCGCTGGTGGTGCTGCTGATGGTGTCGGTGGTGCCGGGATTCCGGTCTCTGCTGATTCAGTTCTGCATCTTCCCCGCCATCAAGCGGCTGATCATCGACCCCTATTACAAGGAAAACCCCGGTGCGGACAAGCAGGCCCGCCTGGACCTGAACCTGGAGGTGGAGGAGGAACCCACCGCCACCACGACCGAGGCCACTGCCCCGGAGGAGCCGGTGTTTGTGGACACCATCCCCGAACCGGAACCCACCCCGACGAAAAAGGCTCTGCCCAAGCAGTATAACGATAAGGAAATGCGTCATTTCAACCGTCAGGTGAACAGCCGAAACGCCACCGACGACGATGACGATACCATTTAAGGAGTAGTTTATGGGACTGGAATTGTATATCGGCGTTGCCGCCCTGCTTTTGTCGGCGGTGGCGGTCTGCCTGCTGGCGGTGCTGCTCAAGCGCCAAGGCAGTAGCCAAGAAGTAAAACGGCTGGAGGAACGACTGGACAAGATGCAGCGGGAAATGCTGGAGGAACAGCGGGCCAACCGCAAGGAGTCCAACGAGGCCATTCAGCAGAGTATGCAGAATATGAGCCAGGTGTTGCTCACCGCCCAAGGAAACGCCAACACCGCCGTCAACGAGAACCTGGAATCCATCCGCAAGGCTATGGTGACCCAGCTGAGCGGCATCCGGGAGGAGAACAACCGCCAGCTGGAGCAGATGCGCCAGACGGTGGATGAAAAACTGCAAAAGACCCTCAACGACCGCATCACCCAGTCCTTCCAGCTGGTCAACGAGCGGCTGGAACAGGTGTATGCGGGTCTGGGCGAGATGAAGACCCTGGCCAGCGGCGTGGGCGACCTGAAAAAGGTGCTGTCCAACGTGAAGACCCGCGGCGTGCTGGGTGAGGTACAGCTGGGGGCTATCCTGGAACAGATCCTGTCCCCGGAGCAGTACGAGGCTAACGTAAAAACCCGTCCCAACACCACCCATTACGTGGAATACGCGGTCAAACTCCCCGGTGCCGACGAGGGCACCGTGTGGCTACCCATCGACGCCAAATTCCCGGTGGATGCTTACGCCCAGTTGCTGGATGCCTACGAGGCCGGGGACGCCGAGGCGGTCAAGGCCGCCGGCAACGTACTGGAACAGCGCATCCGCGCCTTTGCCCGGGATATTCGGGATAAATACGTGGCACCGCCCCACACCACCGATTTCGGCATTATGTTCCTGCCCATCGAGGGCCTGTACGCCGAGGTGGTGCGCCGGGGTCTCATCGAAACCCTGCAGAATGAATACCACATCAACATCGCCGGTCCCACCACCATGGCGGCCCTGCTGAACAGCCTTCAGATGGGCTTTAGGACCCTGGCCATTCAGAAGCGCTCCGGCGAGGTTTGGAAACTGCTGGGCGCGGTCAAGACCGAGTTTGACCGCTTCGGCGACGTGGTGGAGGCCGCCCAGAAGCGGCTGGAACAGGCCGGCGACGAGCTGGACAAGCTGGTGGGTGTCCGTACCCGCCAGATCCAGCGGAAGCTGGCGGGGGTTACCAGCCTCTCGGACAGCGAAGCCACCGCCCTCATCGACAGCGGCGACACCCCCGTGGAATAAACCGCCCGCCCTCTGCACTATATTGGTGTAGGAGGGATGGCTATGTTTTTACTCATTACGCCCCGGCGGTATCGCCGGTGGATCGTTCCGGTGGCGATAGCGGTGCTGATCGCCATCTGGCGGTGGGTTTCCCCCGCCGCCAAGCCGGTTTCTGCCACCGACCCCGGTGTGCCGGTGCCGGTCATTATGTACCACAGCCTGCTCCCCGATGGGGACAGCACCTACGTCATCGACCCGGCCTTGTTTGAGCGGGACCTGCAGTATTTGCAGCAAAACGGCTACACCACCGTCACGGTGGCGGACCTCATCGCCTACGTGGACGAGGGGAAAGCCCTGCCGGGCAAACCCATTATGCTCACTTTTGACGACGGGTATTACAACAACTACCTTTACGCCCATCCCCTGCTGAAGCAGTACGGGATGCGGGCGGTCATCTCCCCCATCGGCTCGGTGTCGGAGTTCTATTCCGACAACCCCCACGAGCAAGACCGACCCCGGTATTCCCACGTCACGTGGGAGCAACTGACCGAAATGGTCCGGTCCGGGGTTTGGGAGATACAGCATCACAGCTATAACCTGCACCACACCGACCAAGGCCGCAAGGGTGTGGCCCAAAAACAGGGCGAGGACGGCAAGGATTACCGCCGCACCCTCCTAGACGACCTGCACAAGGCCACCACCCTGCTGAAAGAACGGGTGGGGGTAACCCCCACCGCCTTTGTGTACCCTTTCGGCGCCTACACCACCGGCACCGACCCGGTGCTGCAGGAATACGGACTTCGGGTGACCGTCACCTGCGAAGAGCGGGTCAGCCGTATCTCCCGGGACCCCGACAGCCTATGGCGGTTGGGACGGTATCTCCGCCCCGGCGGTGTGGACAGCCAAGCCTATTTCACATCCATTCTGTCACAACAGGAGGCACAAACCAATGGAACAGAAAAAAATTGACCGCATCAACGAACTGGCCCGCAAGAAAAAGGCCGAGGGGCTGACCCCCGAGGAACTGGAGGAGCAGGCCGCTCTGCGGGCGGAATACATTGCGGGTTTCCGCGCCAGTCTCACCGCCCAGCTGGATAACACCGTGGTGGTGGACCCCGACGGCAACCGCACCAAAGTACAGCGTAAAAAGCCCGTTTCTTAATATAAAGGAGGAATGTATTATGGATAAGATTCTGAAACTGCTCAACACCGATGCCCGTCTGTCCACCCAGCAAATGGCGGTTATGCTGAATATGACCGACGCCGAGGTGGACGCCGCCATCGCCAAACTGGAGGCGGATGGCGTGGTCCGCGGCTATAAGCCCCTCATCGACTGGGAGAAGACCGGTGAAGAGGTGGTCACCGCCATCATCGAGCTGAACATTGCCCCCAGCAAGGACGAGGGCTTTGACGGCATTGCCAAAACCATTATGGCGATGGACGAGGTGGAGGGCCTCTCCCTGATAAGCGGCGGTCACGACCTGATGGTGACGGTCAACGGCCGTTCCTTTAAGGACGTGGCGATGTTTGTGGCAAAGCGGCTGTCCTCTCTGGACGGCGTGCTGGCCACCGCCACCCATTTTGTGCTGAAAAAATACAAGGAGCGCGGCGTGCTGTTCACCAATGAGGAGCAGGACGAGAGAGGCAATATATGAACTACGATAAATTGGTAAATCGGACGCTTAAGGAGATGAAGCCCTCCGGCATCCGTAAATTCTTTGATATCGCCGCTGAGATGGAGGAAGTGATCTCCCTGTCGGTGGGCGAGCCGGATTTTGCCACCCCGTGGCACATCCGGCAAGAGGGCATCAAGACCCTGGAAAAGGGGCGTACCTGGTACAGCCCCAACGCCGGTCTTTTGAAACTGCGGGAGGCCATCGGCGGGTATCTCAACCGGCGGTTTAACCTGTCCTATGACCCCAAAAACGAGATTTTGGTCACGGTGGGTGGCAGCGAGGCCATCGACCTGTGTTTCCGCGCCCTGTTAGAGCCGGGTGACGAGGTGCTGATCCCCGAGCCCAGCTTTGTGTGCTACGACCCGCTGACCCGTATGGCGGGCGGTGTGCCGGTGGCTCTGCCCACCAAGGCGGAGGACGCCTTCCGCCTGCGTGCCGACGTGGTGGCCGCCGCCATCACCGACAAGACCAAGCTACTGGTGCTTCCCTTCCCCAACAACCCCACCGGCGCCATTATGCCCCGTGAGGAGTTGGAGGCTCTGGCCCAGGTGCTCCGCGGCACCGATATTCTGGTGCTGTCCGACGAGATCTACGGCGAACTGACCTATGGCCGGGAGCACGTGAGCATCGCCGCCCTGCCCGGTATGCGGGAACGCACCGTGCTGGTGAGCGGCTTCTCCAAGGCCTATGCCATGACGGGCTGGCGTCTTGGCTATGCCTGCGGTCCCCGGGAGCTGATGGCGCCCCTGACCAAACTGCACCAGTACGCCATTATGTGCGCCCCCACCACCGCCCAGTACGCCGCCATCGAGGCCATGAACAACGGCGACAGCGACGTTGTCCAGATGCGGGACGAATACGATATACGCCGCCGCTATATCGTAGACGAACTGAACAAGCTGGGACTGACCTGCTTTGAGCCGGAGGGCGCTTTCTACGTGTTCCCCTCCATCCAGTCCACCGGGATGACCAGCGAGGAGTTCTGCCAGCGCCTGCTCCAGGAAAAGCACGTGGCGGTGGTGCCCGGCAACGCCTTTGGTGATTCCGGCGAGGGATTCGTGCGCATTTCCTACTGCTATTCCATCAAACACATCACCGAAGCCCTCCGCCGCATCGGTGAATTCCTAAAGGAGCAGGGCTTATGAAACAGGTAACCGTCTGCGCCCCGGGGAAGATCAACCTGACCCTGGACATCGTGGGCACCCGAGAGGATGGCTATCACCTGCTGGAGAGCATCTTCCAGTCGGTGAGTGAAGGCGACCTGGTGCAAGCCCAAACCAGACGCTTTTGCCGAAAAATCACGTTATATGCTCCCGATTGCGATTGCCCGATGGAGAAAAACACCGCCTATAAGGCGGCGGTGGCCTTCAGAAACTACACCGGCATCAAGAAAGGAATCCGTCTGGGAATAATCAAAAACATTCCCCAACAGGCGGGGATGGGCGGCGGCTCTGCGGACGCCGCCGGCGTGCTGGTGGCGCTAAACAAACTGTTTGACACCAATCTCACCACCGAACAGCTCTGCGAAATCGGTCTGACGGTGGGGGCGGACGTGCCCTTCTGCATCGTGGGCGGCACCGCCTACGTCACCGGCATCGGTGAGAAGATTCAGCCCCTGCCGCCGTTGCCGGACTGCCACATTGTGATTGCCCAGCCCAGCGAGGGCATCTCCACCAAAGAAGCCTACGCCGCCGTGGACAACGCCGAAATCCTCGCCCATCCCGACAACGCCGCCGCTATCAAGGCGCTGGAAGCTGGGGATTTGGCGGGCGTATGCAAACAAGCCATCAACGTGTTTGAGTCTGCCACCCAACCGGAGGGAGTCCGCGACATCCGCCGCCGGATGGAACAGCATCGTCCCCTGTGCAGTCAGATGACCGGCAGCGGCAGTTGCGTGTTTGCCATTTTTGACGACATCCAAACCGCTCGCGCGTGTTTGGATGAGTTGCAGAAGGACTACCCCACCGCCTTTCTCTGCGGCCCCGGCAAGGGTGTATGGGTGCTATAATTTCCACAAATTGTATAAACCGGTGCAAAACCGCCCATTCTGTTGGTAACAAACGGAAAGGGCGGTTTTTATGTTATCGTATACTATTCCTTATAGAAGACTCTTCAAGGCGGTCACCGGGGCACTGCTCCTCTGTCTTCTGTGCTCCCTGCTGGGGGTCACGGGGCAGGCGGACGGCGTGCGCCAGGAGGTGGTGCGGCTGCACATTCTCGCCAACTCGGATTCCACCGCCGACCAGACGGTGAAACTGAAGGTGCGGGACGCGGTGGTGGCCGCCACCGCGGGATGGGACCCGGAGGACCCGGTGCTGGCGCGGGCCACCGCCGCCGAACATTTGCCCCGGATCCAGGCCGTGGCGGAGCAGGCGGTGGCAGAGGCGGGGTACGATTACCCGGTGGCGGTGGAGCTGACCCGGATGTATTTCACCACCCGCCAATACGGCGACGTGACCCTGCCCGCCGGGATGTACGACGCGGTGCGGGTAACCCTGGGCGAAGGCAAGGGGCAGAACTGGTGGTGCGTGGTGTATCCGCCGCTGTGCGTGGGCGCCGCCACCGAGGGAACGGCGGTGCTGAACGATAGCGGGCAGGCCTTTGTGAGCGGGGACGGTTACGAGGTGCGGTTTAAGGTGGTGGAATGGGTGGAAAGCTTCTTTCAAATCTTTCGCTGAAAAAAGTTTAAAAAATTTAAAATTGGGTATTGACAAACGGACAACCATAGTGTATTATAGTCAAGCGGTTTGCGAAATCCGTGGGACAAGCACCTCTAGCTCAGTTGGTAGAGCACCTGACTCTTAATCAGGGTGTCCAGGGTTCGAGTCCCTGGAGGTGCACCATTATATGGCCCGTTGGTCAAGTGGCCTAAGACTCCGGCCTCTCACGCCGGCAACAGCGGTTCGAATCCGCTACGGGTCACCACATCGCCGTCGACAGCAATGTCGGCGGCGATACACTCAGTTGGTGCTGATGACGGTGAGGGTACACCTGTTCCCATCCCGAACACAGCAGTTAAGCTCACTCGTGCCGACAATACTTGGCTGGAAGCGGCCCGGTAAGATAGGTAGGCGCCAACACA
>JAZNSL010000036.1:0-7083 GCA_045591225.1 Acutalibacteraceae bacterium
CCCCTCGAGGGGAAGGCTTTTTCCTTTCATCTTCCCTCAAAGGGGCGGTTAAACGACCCGATCTCGATTAAATTCCCCTCCGGGTCGGCGATGTAACAGGTGCGCTGTCCCCAGGGCTCGGTGGTGGGTTCCAGCACCGAACGGGCGCCTTTGTCAATGGCCTTGGCGTATTCCACGTCCACCTCCTCAAAGGTGTCCACGTATAAGGCGATTTCAAAATGCCCGTTGAGGCCTTTGACGTACTCGTATTTTCGGCCAGTCATTTGCTCGAAATTCTTCCGTTCATAGAGCATAAATAAGGTGCCGTCTTTGACAAGATACACATTCCGGGCATCCTCGCCCTCGGTAATCTCAAAGCCCAGCACGTCTCGGTAAAAGCGCACCATCGTGGGCATATCGTTTACAAATAGGCCGAATCCATCCAGTTTCATTTGTGTGCCTCCGCAAAATCCATATTATTGTATTACAAACTAAACTTTTGACAAAATTTCCATACCACAGCAAAATATGACTATGGCTATTCCAAGAAAAGTAATCGCTTTACCTGCAAAGTTAAAAGCACCCACGCAATTGTCATCATCAACTAAATAGGACATGCGCGGAAAGGCTTTGAGATATCTTACCCAAGCGCTATTTGGTACTTTGTGCGGTTTTCTCCAAAAGTCAAAACCACAAAGATAAAATGTATCGTTTACGTTGTAGATGTACTTGGTTTTTGTTAGATGCTTTATAGTGAAAGCGATTCGTGGAGGACCGTCGATTTTTCTAAAGCCGGTCCAAACCGCAACATCTTTTTTGTATTTACTTTCACACAGTTTACCAAGCGCCCTATCGGTTTTATGGGGCGCTTTTTCAAAAATCAAATAGACGAAAAAATAAAATCCCGCTATTGATAGTAAGATGCCACTGAGAATAAGGACACAAATCCCTGCTGTTTTCATAATGTTTCTCCCTCTAATCGCGTTTAGACTTCACATCAAGAGAAAATCAAATCCTAGTTTGTCATCATTATACCACGCCGTTTTGCCGGTTGCAACCGTAAAGTCCGGGCGGCAGGTTGCCGCCCCTACGGTGTACACACAGGCTCTTTGCAAGATTGTAGGGGCGGATACCATCCGCCCGTTAGCCGCCGCAGGCGGCGTGCCTCCCTCGCCTAGAAGGAGGGGGACCGCCGTCAGGCGGTGGAGGGATAATCGTCCACAGGACGATATGCCGCACAGCGGCATAATATCCCCCAGCCCTGGCTACCGCTCGGACAGCCCCCTTTAGGCAAGGGGGCCTTTTTGCCCTATCCTACCCACGCAAAAAGGCTCACAAGGCAAACTGCCTTGTGAGCCTTTATCGCACATTTTACAACTGCACGGTCCAGCCGTAGGGGTCGGGGGTCTTGCCCCACTGAATGCCGGTGAGGGTGTCGTACAGCATCTGGGTCACGGGGCCGATGGCGCCGCCATTGACGGGGTACTGGACGCCCTCGTAGGACAGTTCGCCGATGGGCGACACCACCGCGGCGGTGCCGCAACCCCAGGCCTCCTCCAGCGTGCCGCTGGCCATAGCCTCTTTCAGCTCGTCGATGGACAACAGGCGCTCGGACACGGTGTAGCCCTTGTCTTTCAGCACCTCGATGATGGACTTGCGGGTGATGCCGGGCAGGATGGAGCCGGACAGCGCCGGGGTGACGATCTCGCCGGCGATCTTGAACATCACGTTCATCGCGCCCACTTCCTCAATATACTGGCGGTGGACGCCGTCCAGCCACAGCACCTGAGAATAGCCCTTCTCCTCCGCCCGCTTGCCGGCCCGGTTGGAGGCGGCGTAGTTTCCGCCGCACTTGGCTTCACCGGTGCCGCCGCGGACGGCGCGCACATCCTCGGTCTCGATCATAATCTTCACCGGGTTGATGCCTTCTTTGTAGTAAGAACCCACCGGAGAAGCGATGATGGCGTAGGTAGCGTTTTGCACCGCGTGGACGCCCAAACTCTCGTCGTTACCGAACATAAAGGGGCGCAGGTACAGAGAGGTGCCGGGAGCGGAGGGAGTCCAGTCCTGCTCCAGTTTTACGAACTCTGTAAGCGCTTCCAACGCCAGTTCCTCGGGGATCTGGGGCAGGCACATACGCTGGGCGGAGTTGTTCATCCGGCGGATGTTTTCGATGGGACGGAACAACTGCACCTGGCCATCCGCACGGCGATAGGCCTTCAGACCCTCGAAGATCTCGGAGCCGTAGTGCAGGACGGTGGAGGCAGGATGGATGGCGATGGGGCCAAAGGGCACGATACGAGCATCGTGCCAGCCCTCACTCTCGGTCCAGTCCATCAAAAACATGTGGTCGGTAAAAATCTTACCGAAGCCCAAGGTATCCGGGGCGGGTTTCGCCGCCGGATTGGTGGTTTTGGTGATAGAGATTTGCATAATTTCCAACTCCTTACTCAAAGTCGGCGCCCAGTTTCAGGGCGGTGCGGTTCACGTCCAGCAGGTTAGCCTTACGGGCGGAGATGATCTTGCCCAGAGTGACGTCGATGCTATCGGGGTCGTACTGACCGGTCACCGCCAGCAGCTTGCCGACGATGATCATATTGGCCAGGTTGCCGAGACCGTTGTCCCCTGCCAGCTTGGTGGCGGGGACGTAATAGGTAGTGACGTCGGTGCGGGTCACCTTGCGCTCCACCAGAGTGGAATCCACGATGATGATACCGCCGGGGGCTACGGCAGACTCGAACTTATCCAGCGAGGGCAGGTTCATCGCCACCAGCACGTCAGGACGGGTGACGATGGGAGAGCCCCCCGCCTCGTCGCTGAGGATGACGCTGCAGGAGGCGGTGCCGCCCCGCATCTCGGGGCCGTAAGAGGGCAACCAGCTGACCTGGCGGTCCTCCATCAGGCCTTTATAGGCCAGGAATTTACCGGCGAACAGGATGCCCTGACCGCCGAAACCGGAAAACAAATACTGGGTCTGGCTCATTTGGCATCCTCCTCTGCGGTTTTGTCTTTATACACGCCCAAGGGGTAATAGGGCAACATATTCTCCTCCAGCCACTTCAGGGCATCCGACGGAGTCAGACCCCAGTTGGTGGGGCAGGTGGACACCACCTCGATGAGCGAAAAACCCTTGCCGTCCATCTGGTTCCGGAAGGCTTTTTTGATGGCTTTTTTCGCCTTGCGGACGTTAGCCACGTTGTTTACCGTGACCCGCTCCAGATAGGTGGCACCCTCCAGTTCGGACAGCATCTCGCACACCCGGATGGGATAGCCGCAGTGGTTCACGTCACGACCATAGGGAGAGGTCTGGGTGACCTGCCCGGGCAAAGAGGTGGGCGCCATCTGACCGCCGGTCATACCGTAGATGGCGTTGTTGACGAAAATGATGGTGATGTTTTCGTTACGGGCGGCGGCGTGTACTGTCTCCGCCATACCGATAGAGGCCAGGTCGCCGTCACCCTGATAGGTGAAGACGATGTTCTTTTCCGGGTCGGACCGCTTAACACCGGTAGCCACAGCGGGAGCACGACCGTGGGCGGCCTCGATCATATCGCAGTTAAAATAGTCATAGGCCATAACCGAGCAACCGACGGGTGCCACACCGATAGTGCGACCTTCGATACCCAGTTCGTCGATGACCTCGGCCACCAAACGGTGGATAATGCCGTGGGTACAGCCGGGGCAATAGTGCAACGGCACGTCACACAGGGCGTGGGGTTTATCGAATACGACAGCCATTAGAGGTCACCTCCGTTCTCGTTGGCTTTGACAATGGCGGCCAGCACCTCTTCAGGAGAGGGGATGATGCCGCCGGCACGGTTGCACAGGGTCACCGGCTTTTTGCAGTCGGTGGCCAGGCGCACGTCCTCGATCATCTGACCCATAGACAGCTCCACCGAAATGAAGGATTTCACCTTATCGGCGGCGGCCTTAAAGGGCGCTACGGGGAAAGGCCACAGGGTGATGGGACGGATCATACCCACCTTGATGCCCATTTTGCGAGCCTCGTTGATGGCGTTTTTTGCCACACGGGAAGCGATACCAAAGGCGGTGACGCAGATTTCGGCGTCCTCCATCAGGTATTCCTCATACATCGCCTCGTTCTGCTCGATGGTGGCGTAACGCTCGTAACGCTCAAAGTTGGTTTTCTCCAACGCATCCGGCTGGAGGAACAGGGAGTTGACGATATTATGCTCCCGCTTCATATCCGTGCCGGTGGTAGCCCAAGGCTTTTCCACGATTTCCGGCTCCGGGAAATCCAAGGATACCGGCTCCATCATCTGACCCATGGTGCCGTCCGCCAGAATCATAGCGGTCATACGGTATTTATCCGCCAAATCAAAACCCTTGACGGTGAGAGAGGCCATCTCCTGCACCGAGGCAGGAGCCAGCACGATCATCCGATAGTCGCCGTGACCGCCGCCGCGGGTGGCCTGGAAATAATCGGACTGGCTGGGCTGGATACCGCCCAGACCGGGACCGCCCCGCTGGACGTTGACGATCAGACAGGGCAGGTCGGCACCCGCCATATAGGACAGACCCTCCGCCTTCAAGGAAATTCCGGGGCTGGAGGAGGAGGTCATCACCCGCTTGCCGGTGGCGGACACGCCGTACACCATATTGATGGCGGCAACCTCGCTCTCCGCCTGCAGGAAACAACCGCCGATCTTGGGCATTTTCTTAGCCATATAGGCCGCAATCTCGGTCTGCGGGGTGATGGGATAACCGAAATAGTGGCGGCAACCGGCGCAGATCGCCGCCTCGGCGATGGCCTCGTTGCCCTTCATCAGTACTTTTTCTGCCATTTCGCTCACCTCACCTTTCCACCGTAATCACGCAGTCGGGACACATCATCGCGCAGGATGCGCACCCCACGCAGGCCGCCTCATCGGTCAGTTCTGCCGGGTGGTGACCCTTTTTGTTGATCTTGTCCGCCGCCAGATGCAGGATGCCCTTGGGACAGGCGTCCACGCACAGGCCACAGCCTTTACAGCGATCGGTTTTAAACGTTAATTTTGCCATAGCGATTCCTTCTTTCAAAAGGGTTTATTGTTCTGTAATTGCAAGGGGAACAGGTTGTCAACTTTCCCCTTTAGTTGTTCGTACAGGCGCATTTCCGCCGTGGTGGCTACCAACGGCAGGCCGGTGGCGGTTGCCAACTGCCGGGCATAATCCAGAGAGGACAGCACCGTTTCGGCGGTGGTCTCCTCACCCAGATTGGAGTTGTTGACGATGCCGGTAAAGTGCAGGTGGGATGCCGCCTCGATCTCCCGCATCACCTCCACGGTGGAGGGAATATCGGGGGTCATAGGGCGGTAGCGGTTGACCACCAGCAGCATAGCGTAGTTATCCTCTGCCGTGATGGCGGGAGCCAACCGTCCCAGCACCATAGCGCCGCTGTCGTCACCGCCCACGTCCACCACCACCCGCCGGCTCTTGTCGTCGGTGACGGCGTACAAATCCGGAGGTAAGGAGGGAATATCCACATTAGAGTTGGCGAACCGGGAGCATATCAGGCGGATATCCGCCGCCGCAAAGGCATCGGCGGAATCCAGGGTGCGGAAATAGGGATTGACGATGTCCAGATCCGCCACCGTGACGGGATGCTCACCCGCCATGGCCAACGCTAGGTTCACCGCCACGTTGGTCTTGCCGGTACCGTAGTGACCGCACAGGATGGTGATTCGGTTGTTCAGCATACGGTCACCCCTTACAGTTTATTCCGCTGAATCTTGCCGCTGACCGTCTTGGGCAGGGAATCCTTAAACACCACGATACGGGGATACTTATAGGGAGCGGTATGCTCCTTGACGTAGGTCTGAATCTCCTTCACCAGCTCGGGAGAGGGCTGGGTGCCCGGCACCAGCACGATGGAGGCCTTGACCACCTGGCCGCGGACCTCGTCGGGAGCGGCGGAAACGCCACACTCCAACACGTAGGGCAGTTCCATAATCACGCTCTCGATCTCAAAGGGACCGATGCGGTAACCGGAGGACTTGATCACGTCGTCCACGCGACCCACGTACCAGAAGAAGCCGTCCTCATCCCGCCAGGCGGTGTCGCCGGTATGGTAATAGCCGTCGTGCCACACCTCGGCGGTCTTGTCGGGTGCATTGTAGTATTCGGTGAACAGACCGCAGGGTGCGCCGTCCTTGACGTTCACCACGATCTCGCCCACCTCACCGGTGGGAACGGGATTGCCGTCGGGGTCGATCAGCTCCACGTTATAAATGGGAGCCGGTTTGCCCATAGAGCCGATCTTATGAGAGGCACCCACCATATTGCCGATGATCATGGTGCTTTCGGTCTGGCCGAAGCCCTCGATAATCTGCAGGCCGGTGGCCTTTTCGAATTGGCGGTACACCTCCGGGTTCAGCGCCTCGCCGGCGGTGGTCATATGTTTTACGGAAGAAAAATCGTATTTGGAAATATCCTGTTTGATCATCATTCTGAGCATCGTAGGCGGTGCACAGAAGGTGGTGATGCCGTATGTGGCGAACATGGGCAGGATATCCGCCGCGTCAAAGCGGTCGAAATCGTACACGAAGGTGGCAGCCTCACACAGCCACTGACCGTAGAGCTTGCCCCACATCGCCTTGGCCCAGCCGGTATCCGAAATGGTAAAGTGCAGGCCGTCCGGGTCCACGTCGTGCCAGTAGCGGGCGGTGTGGAAATGACCCAGGGCGTACTTATAATTATGCGCCGCGATCTTGGGATAGCCCGTGGTGCCGGAGGTGAAGAACATCAGCATCCGGTCGTCGCCGCCGGGGGCATTCTCACCCCGTTTATAGTGGGTGGAATACAGGGGGTATTCCTCGTCAAAGGTGCGCCAGCCGTCCCGGGTGCCATTAACGATCAACTTGTGCTGTACGGTGGGGCATTTCTCTGCCGCCAGGTCCACCTGAGCGGCTACGTCGCCGTCGGCGGTACACAGCACTGCCGTCACACCGGCGGCATTAAAGCGGTATTCCAGGTCGTGCTCCAACAACTGGTTGGGGGCAGGAATCGCCACCGCGCCCAGTTTGTTGAGACCCAGCATAGCGAACCAGAACTGGTAATGCCGCTTGAGAATCAGCATCACCCGGTCGCCCTTTTTGATGCCCA
>JAZNSL010000037.1:0-13053 GCA_045591225.1 Acutalibacteraceae bacterium
TTTTGAATGACCTCCCTTTGTGTATTCTAATTGCAGTTGGCAGACCGCAATTCCATTATACACAAAGGGAGTTTTTATGTCATTTTCAACTATGTAATTCTTACCGAACCACGCGTCTAACGCGTGGTTTTCGTATTACAATAAAACACCCACACCATTTTGGTGTGGGTGTTTTGTAGCAGATATTCTCGCTTCGCTCGAAATCAGCGCTTGGAGAACTGAGGTGCACGACGGGCGTGGGCGCCGTAGTTGGCAAAGACCGCTAATCTGCGTTGCGCCCACCACGAGAATGGGCAGTGCCCATTCTCCCACATTTCTGCCGATACATCCGGCCGCCCGCATAAGAAAAACACCCACACCAAACGGTGTGGGTGTTTTGTATAGACCAATAAGTCTGTACGCTCTTCGTAGAATCAGCGCTTGCTGAACTGAGGTGCACGACGGGCGGCCTTCAGACCGTACTTCTTACGCTCCTTCATACGAGGATCGCGGGTCAGGAAACCGGCCTTCTTCAGGGAAGAACGCAGGTTCTCGCTGTCGTACTGCAGCAGAGCACGGGCGATACCGTGACGGATAGCACCGGCCTGACCGGTAACGCCACCGCCGGCAACACGGCACTCGATATCAAACTTCTCGGTGGTCTCGGTCAGGTTCAGGGGCTGACGAACGATCAGCTTCAGGGTCTCCAGGCCGAAATAATCGTCGATATCACGACCATTGATGGTCACCTTGCCGGTGCCCTGGTACAGACGGACGCGAGCCACAGAGGATTTACGGCGACCGGTGCCGTAGAAAAAGGGTCTGGTATTGTAATCCATTATCGTATCCTCCTTAATTACAGCTCAAATACTTCGGGCTTCTGACTGGCATGAGGATGCTCAGCACCGGCATAGCAGTGCAGGCGGGTCTCAGCAGCGCGTCCGATGTGGGTGTTGGGGATCATACCGCACACAGCCAGCTCCATAGCCTTGGTGGGGCGCTGGGCCATCAGGGTGCTGTACTTGGTGGTCTTCAGGTTACCGATCCAGCCGGTGTGGCGCTGCCACTTCTTCTGCTCCAGCTTGTTGCCGGTCAGAACGACCTCGGCGCAGTTGATGATGATGACGTTGTCACCGCAGTCAACGTGGGGAGTAAAGGTGGGCTTGTGCTTACCGCGCAGCAGAACAGCGGCCTCGGCAGCTACACGACCCAGGGATTTACCGGCGGCGTCGATGACGTACCACTTACGCTCGACCTGACCGGCTTTAGCCATAAAAGTCATAGTTGTTTCCTCCTATTTTCTGGTTGGGGACCCGCAAGCGGTCCCGGCTTTCGGCGGGATTGGGTTAAAAATCCGCCGTCGTTTTCACGAACGCGACTTATAATAACACACCCGTTTACGGCTGTCAACCCCCAAATCCCGGAATTTTTAATTTACAGCCCTCAATCTCTCGTTTTCTCTCGTTTTTACGCCGTTTTGCTCTGTTTCTCGTTTTTCATTTCAGAAATTTTCCGGTGCTGAAAAACACCCAAAACCCCAGTAATAGCAAGGGTTTTCGGTGTTTTGCCACCAAAAACACAAGATGTTGTGGTGGGTAGGAAAACCCCACCGCGAGGACGGCTTTTTCGGCGGAAAAATTTTTTCGGCGGTGTGGGAACGGGCGGCAGATTGCCGCCCCTACGGGTTCTGTTTTGGTCTGTGCGTAAAAAGGCTTCCCCTCGAGGTCGATTCCCCCCCCGCAATGCGGGGGGAAATTTCTGCGAAGCAGACAAAAGGGGGGCCGTCTCGCGGCGAGCGAAAAGCTGTCGCGGCGTAGCCGTGACTGATGAGGTGTAGCCGACGGCGTCGGCGTAACTTGGCTCGCAACGCTCCGCGACCACCTCATCCGACCTCGCTCCCGCTCGGCCACCTTCCCCTCAAGGGGAAGGCTTACAAGGTTGGTGCGTATTGTAGGGGCGGGCCTCTGTGCCCGCCCAAAAGGTTCTGCGTATTCCTCGGGCGGGGATGGAACCCCGCCCCTACGAACTCTGTTTAGGTCTGCGCGCGTAAAAACCCCCGTTTTGACCCCGAAACGGGCACCTGTCAAGAAACCACCCCTCTTATTCTACTCGCAAGGGGCGGTTTTTGCCCCAAAAAAGGGCTCTATAAGGCGTTTTTCCATGGTCGGGATAGGTTTTATAATCCTTTTATAATTTTTTTGCTAAAATAGGGCAAAAAACATTGAAAATTTTTTCGTTTTATGTTACAATTTATTTATATGGGAGATTATCCCCTTTTCCACAAAAACGGGCCGAAAAGCGTCCGCGAAAGGAGCAAAAAACCATGGATTCCGTTAAACAAATATGGGATCAGGTGCTGGCTTATATCAAACCGAAATTAAGCAGCATCGCCTACCAGATTTACATAGAATGTATGGAGCCCCGCAGCATTGAGGACGGCGAGATGGTGGTGACCGTCAACACCGATTTTCTCAAAAACAACATCCTGGACCTGTACAGCGAACTGCTGTTAGAGGCTCTGCGGGCGACCTTGGGCATTCCCCTGGGTCTGCGGATCATCTCTCTGGGTTCCTCCGCCGAGGACCCCGGCGATACCGCCGCCCTGCCCATCCAGGGCAACGGCTTCCCCAACACTTTGATGGACGAGGAATTCTCCTTTGAAAACTTCGTGGTGGGCAACTCCAATAAGTTTGCCCACGCCGCCTCACAGGCGGTGGCGGAGAAGCCCGCGGTGCTGTACAACCCGCTGTTTATCTACGGCGGCTCCGGTCTGGGTAAGACCCACCTGCTGTGCTCCATCTGCAAGGAGATTCAGAAGAAGAATCCCCGGGCGCGGATTCTGTACACCAAGGGCGAGACCATGACCAACGAGCTGATCGAAGCCATCCAGCACGGTACCACCCCGGAATTCCGGGCCAAATACCGTCAGGTGGACGTGCTGCTGGTGGACGGTATCCAGTTCATCGGCGGTAAGGTGGCTATACAAGAGGAGTTTTTCCACACCTTTGACCACCTCCACTCCAACGGTAAGCAGATCGTGCTGACCAGCGACCGTCCGCCCCGTGAGATCGCCACACTGGAAGAGCGGCTGCAACAGCGCTTCGTCATGGGTCTGATGGCGGATATCCAGCCCCCGGACCTGGAGACCCGGGTGGCCATCATCCGCCGCAAGGCCAAGATGCTGGACCTGCCGGTGCAGGACGACGTGGCCATGTACATCGCCAACCAGCTCAAATCCAACGTCCGCCAGCTGGAGGGCGTGGTGAAACGGATGAAGGCCCAGTATCTGCTGGGTAACGAACAGCCCGGCATCGTGGCGGCGCAAAACGCCATCCGGGACATCCGCAACGATAACCAGCCGGTGCCCATCACCGTGGAGCGCATCATTACCGAGGTGGCCCGCACCATGAACGTCAGCCCCGAGGACATCCGCTCTAACAAGCAGTCGGCGCCCATCAGCCGGGCCCGTCAAATGGCGGCCTACGTGGTGCGCAACATCACCAACCTGCCTATGAAATCCATCGGCGAGGAGTTCGGCGGCCGCGACCACACCACCATCGTCTACGCCATCCAAAAGGTGGAATCCCAGATGGAAAAGGATGCCGCTTTCCGCAATATGGTGAACGACATCATCAAAAACATCAGCGAAAATTAAGAGAATTTCGGTTACTCGCTATGGCGGGTAACCCCTCTCTTATATTATTATACCTTATTATAATGGGGGTACGTGCTAAAACCCGGCGAAATAAGTCGAAAATTTTCCCCCGGTTTTTCACTTTCCACTCACCGTTTTTCACCGGTTGGTGGAAGACCCGAAACCCTCTCCACACATCCCCAAAATTTACCCAACGGGATGTGAAAAAATCACAGCCGATAAACCGCAGAATTTCGGGGCTTTTTTCGGTTTTCCACACATTCACAGCCCCTACTACTACTACTATAAAATATCCTTTTATATCCTAGTATAAAATGAATGAAAGGTGGCTTGACCATGAACATTCTCTGTAATAAAGTGGAACTTATTGAAGCGGTTGGTAACGTACAACGTGCGGTATCCAACAAGGCATCCCTGCCGGCGCTGGAGGGCATCCTGCTCCGTGCCCAGGGCAGCACCTTATACCTGGCGGGCTTTGATATGGAGCTGGGCATCACCACCACCATCGACGCGGTGGTGAAGGAGCCGGGCGAGATCGTGCTGTCTGCCCGTATGTTTGGCGACATCGTCCGCAAGATGCCGGGGGACCAGGTCTCCATCCAGTCGGATAATAAGTACAACACCATCATCCGTAACGAGGTCACCGAGTTTGCCATTATGGGTATGTCTGCGGCGGATTATCCCGACATCCCCAGCGTAGAGGACGGCATCGCCCTGAATCTGTCCCAGCCGGTGATCAAGAGTATGATCCGTCAGACCATCTTTGCGGTGGCTGCCCCCAACGATCCCCGGCCCATCTATACCGGCACCCTGTTCGAGCTGAAGGACAACGAAATGCGGCTGGTGTCGGTGGACGGCTACCGTCTGGCTATGCGCACCGAGCCTATGCAGAGCGACGAGCAGCTCTCCTTCGTGGTGCCGGGCAAGACCCTACAGGAAATCCTCAAACTGCTGAAGGATGAGGAGAAGCCCTGCAGCCTCATCGTAGGCCGCCGCCACATCATCTTCGAGATCGACGGCTATGCGGTGATCTCCCGCTTGCTGGACGGCGAGTTTATGGCCTATGAGAAGATCATTTCTTCCGAGGTATGCTCCACCGTGACGGTGAACACCCGTGCCTTTATCGATGCGGTGGACCGTGTCAGCCTGGTGGTCAACGACCGGCTGAAATCCCCCTTGGTGTGCGTGTTTAAGGAGAACAGCATTGCGGTATCCTGCACCACCCCCTTGGGCAGTGCCAACGACTGCATCCCCGCCGACATCCAGGGCGATGACGAGGAGATGGGCTTTAACTCCCGTTTCCTGCTGGATGCGCTGAAAAACAGCGAGACCGACGAGGTTAAGGTACAGCTCGGCGGTGCCTTAAAACCCATGAACGTACTGCCGAAAGAGGGCAACTCCTTCCTGTTCCTGGTGTTGCCGGTGAAACTGAAATGATGAACGAAGTATTTAAACTGCAAGAGGAATACATCCGCCTGGACGACCTGCTGAAGCTGACCGGTTGCGTACAGACCGGCGGTCAGGCTAAGGTGCTGATTCAGGGCGGGGAAGTGCATTTGGACGGAGAGGTCTGCACCATGCGGGGTAAAAAGCTCCGCGGCGGTGAGGTGATCTCCATCCCCGCAGACGACGTGGTGATCACGGTTGAAGGTTAATGCACTGACCTTTGACGGGTTCCGCAACCTGCATCCCGGTCGGTGGACACCGAGCGCGGGTGTTAATATCCTGTATGGCGACAACGCCCAGGGCAAGACCAACCTGCTGGAGGCTTGCTGGCTGTTTACCGGCGCCCGGAGTTTTCGGGGTGCCAAGGACAGCGAGATGGTGACACTGGGCGGTGAACGGGCCAAATTGACCCTTTCCTTTGAGGGTGGACAGCGAGAGCAGGAGGCCGCCATCACCATCCAGAAACGGCGTCAGGTGACCCTAAACGGGGTTTCCTTGCCCTCTGCCACCCGTTTGGCGGGTGTGTTTTGCGGGGTGGTGTTTTCGCCGGCCCATTTATCCTTGATTAAGGATGGTCCCGACGGGCGCCGTCGGTTTGTGGACAGCGCCTATTGCCAGCTGAAACCCGGTTACATCGCCACCCTCACCGAATACCACAAGACCTTGGCCCAGCGCAACGCGTTTTTAAAGCAGTGCAAGGAGCTGGGGCGGTACGGCAAAGAGGCGGAGGAGATGCTGGAATTGTGGGACCACACCCTGGCGGTGAACGGTGCGCGGGTCACCCGCGCCAGAGAACAATATATCCGCAAACTGGAGCCCTTGGCGGCGGGTATCTATGCCGGGCTTTCCGGCGGACGGGAACGGCTGACCCTTGGCTGGGACTCCCCGGCATCGGTGCCGGAGGGCACCGCCGCTGACCTGGCCCGCCGATGGATGGCTTTGTTACAGGATTCCCGCCGGGCGGATTTTGCCGCCGGATTCACCACCGTGGGACCCCACCGCGAGGATCTGGCTCTGGCGATCGATACTCTGCCGGTGAAAACCTATGGCTCTCAGGGTCAGCAACGCTCGGCGGTGCTGGCGCTGAAACTGGCAGAGGCATCCCTGCTGCAAGAGGTGACCGGGGAACCGCCGGTGGCGTTTTTGGACGACGTGATGAGCGAGTTGGATACCTCCCGGCAGGATTACATCCTCAACCACATTGACGGCTGGCAGGTGTTCATCACCTGTTGCGAGCCCTCTACCGCGCTGAAAAACACCGCTGCAAAGGTGTTTAATGTTAAACAAGGTGTAATAATTGAGTAAGATTATACGAATAGTATTAGAAAAAGAGTGAAAATAGGGCATCGCCTCCCTTGCCTAAAGGGAGGTGGCCGAGACGATATTCGGCAACGCCGAAATCGACGAGGTCGGAGGGATTCATCGTCCGTAGGACGATATGCCGCTTTGCGGCATAATATCCCCCCTGTCACCTGACGGTGACATCCCCCCTTTAGGCAAGGGGGCCTAGGCACTATCCAACCATTTACGAAAAGGAACGACCGGTATGTACCTGCATTTAGGACAAGAGGTGGTGGTGCGCCGCCGCGATATTGTGGGTGTGTTCGATATGGACAACACCACCATTTCCCCCCATACCCGCGATTTTCTCAAACAGGCGGAGAAAGAAGGACGGGTAGAATACGTCAGCTACGACCTGCCCAAATCCTTTACCGTGTGTGCAGCGGGAAAGGGAGACACCCGGGTGTACGTTTCCCAGATTGCTCCGGCCACGCTGAAAAAGCGGAGCCGACGTAAAGATAGTATATAAACATAGGAGGAAAACAACTATGGTTAATGATAACGAGATTTTAGAAAACCAGGTAGAAGAAGAAGTATCCTATAACGAAAGCGACATCCAGGTGCTGGAAGGTCTGGAGGCGGTGCGTAAGCGTCCCGGTATGTATATCGGCTCCACCGGTCCTCGCGGTCTGCACCACCTGGTGTATGAGATCGTGGACAACTCCATCGACGAGGCGCTGGCGGGCTATTGCTCCCACATCGAGGTGGACATCCTGCCCGGCGACATCATCCAAGTCAAGGATAACGGCCGCGGTATCCCCGTTGGTATCAACGAGAAATTGGGTATGCCCGCGGTGACGGTGGTGCTGACCGTGCTGCACGCCGGCGGTAAGTTTGGCGGCGGCGGCTATAAGGTGGCCGGCGGTCTGCACGGCGTGGGCTCCTCGGTGGTGAACGCCCTGTCCGAGTGGCTGGAGGTAGAGGTCAGCCGTGACGGCCACGTCCACCACCAGCGGTTTGAGCAGGGTAAGACGGTGACCGACCTGACCGTCATCGGCGATACCGCGGAGACCGGTACCACCGTACGGTTTAAGGCGGACCCCGCCATCTTCACCGAAACCACCGAATACGACTACGACACCCTGCAGAAGCGTCTGCGTGAGCAGGCCTTCCTGAATGCGGGTCTGTCCATCACCTTCTCCGACCGTCGGGACGAGGAGAATCTCCGCAGCGAGAACTACTGCTACGAGGGCGGTATTTCTTGCTTCGTGGAGTTCCTCAACAAGACCCGCGGCTATACCCCTCTCCACGAGAACGTGATTCATCTGACCCTCACCAGCGGCGGTTCCACCGCCGAGGTGGCGTTCCAGTACAACGACAGCTACAACGAGAACATCGTTTCCTTCGCCAACAATATGAACACCATCGACGGCGGTACCCACGAGGTAGCCTTTAAGACCGCCATCACCCGTATCTTTAACGATTACGCCGTGCGGTATAAGATGTTCAAGGACGAAAAGTTCCGCCTGAAGGGCGACGACGTCCGCGAAGGCATTATGGCGGTGGTTTCCGTTAAGTTGGAGGATGCCCAGTTTGAGTCCCAGACCAAGGCCAAGTTGGGTAACACCGCCATCGGTACCCTGGTGAATCAGCTGCTCACCGATAAGCTGACCGCTTATCTGGACGAGAATCCCCAGGTGGCGAAAACCATCCTGGAGAAGTCCATCAACTCCGCCAAGGTTCGTGAGGCCGCCCAAAAGGCTCGCGATAATGCCCGTAATAGCAAGAAATTGTCCTCTTTCCGTATGCCCGACAAGCTGGCGGATTGCATTTGGAGCGATCCCGAGCGCACCGAGATCTACATCGTTGAGGGTGATTCCGCCGGTGGCTCTGCAAAACAGGGCCGCGACCGTAACTATCAGGCCATCCTGTCCCTGTGGGGTAAGATGCTGAACGTGGAAAAGGCCCGTATGGATAAGGTGTATTCCAACGAAAAACTGATTCCAGTGGTGGCCTCTTTGGGCTGCGGCATCGGTCAGGATTTTGACATTTCCAAGCTCCGCTACGGCAAGGTCATCATTATGGCGGATGCCGACGTGGACGGTTCCCACATCTGCACCCTGCTGCTGACCTTCTTCTTCCGCTATATGCGTCCCCTCATCGACGGCGGTCACGTCTACATCGCCCAGCCCCCGCTGTACCGGGTGTCCAAGGCGAAAAAGACCTTCTACGCTTTCTCCGACGAGGAGCGCGACCGCTATATCGAGGAGCTGGGCGGTACCGCCGACATCCAGCGGTACAAGGGTCTCGGTGAGATGGACCCCGAGCAGTTGTTCGAGACCACCATGGACCCTGCCACCCGCACCCTGCTGAAGGTGTGACTGGAGGATGCCCAGCAGGCGGACGAGACCTTCTCCATCCTGATGGGTGATAAGGTGGAGCCCCGCCGCGACTTTATTGAACAGAACGCCCAGTACGTCGAGAACCTGGACGTTTGATTAGGTAATAACTATGCAAGAACAAGAGTTTTTGAATTATGTAGAAACCGAGGAAGCCTCCCTCTCCGAGGGAGGTGGCATCGCCGAAGGCGATGACGGAGGGAGTCAAAAAGAAACTCCCTCAGTCTGTCCTACGGACAGCCAGCTCCCTCAAGGAGGGAGCCTTTGCACCGACAAAGATAAAAAAGAATCTTGGATCGTGGACCTGAACCGGGAAGAATTTGTGGCTTTCCGCCTGCTTCTGGCCCGGGTGAACGGCCCTCTGCGGATGCGGATGCCCACCCTGTTGGTGTCCATCGGCTGTAGCCTGCTGATGCTGGGTCTGGCCATCGAGGAATGGTGGCTGGCGGCCTGGCAGGGTTACCCCGACCCGGTGATGCTGGCGGGCGCCCTGTTGGTGCTGTTGCCCGGCTTCTACACTTGGTTTTACGTTCCCGCTAAAATGAAAAAGACTGCCCGCCAGCAGTACGACCGGAGCGTGTCCGCCGGTATGAACTATTGCGGACGGCTGGCCGTCACCCCGGAATACGTGGAAAAGGCGGGTGCCACCGCCACCGCCCACATCCGGCTGGATGACCGCACGCTGTTTGTTGAGAATGCCGAGATGATGGCCTTTGTCACCGCCGGTAGCCCCGCGCTGGTGCTGCCCGCCCGGTGTCTGACCGAGGAGATGGCAACGGCGGTGCGCGCGGCGGCGGACGGCCTGCCCGCCCACTGTCGGCGGTTTATCGCCCGGGTGGTGCCCGGCGGCGAGACCGTGCCGTGGCAGGAGACCCCCAAGCCGGAGGAGGTATGGGTGAGCACCTTTACCTACACCCCGGCGGAATACGCCACGGTGCTGCGGGGTCTGATCCTCCAGCATTTCTGGAAGACCTCGCCCATGACCGCCACCACCGCCACCTGCGGTGCCCTGCTGTTCGGCTGGGACGAGGAGAATATGCTCAAATGCATTCCCTATTTTCTGGTGATTTTCGGTGTGCTGACCCTGTTTAATCTGGTGTTGCCCCTGGCCCGTGTGAAACGGCAGGTGGACACCCTCACCGCCCACGACCTGACCATGCAGGTGCGGATGGATACCCTGGCCCTGCGGCTGAAGATGCCCAAGGGCGCGGAAAGCTGGGTGCTGTGGTGCGACGTGGACCACGTGTACGACAAGGGCGAGTTCGTGGAATTTGTGCACAATAAGCACGCCACCCTGTACATCCCCAAACGGGTTATTGAAGATATCCCGGCCTTTGAGGCCGCCCTGAACCGTTGCCGCGGCAAGGAATAAGGGATAATTTAGGGAACAGACAGTATAAAATAGCACATATTATACGATTAGTATATGAAATTGCACTAAAAGCGTGCCGATTAGCCGACGGAGTCGGCGTGCCTCCCTTGTGTAAAGGGAGGTGGATTTTCGCCAACGGCGAAAAGACGGAGGGATTGTTGGAGTATCGCTTCGCGCTACTCCGTCGACATTTTTCGCTTTGCGAAAAAGTCGCATAAATAAACCTTGCGGTGGCAACTCCCTCAGTCTGTCCTTCGGACAGCCAGCTCCCTCGGGGAGGGAGCCTATCTTACAGTAACAACGTTATTATACAACGGGAAAGGTCAGGTGAGCATGATGGAGGAACAGAAAATCCCCCAGGCAAAGCTGATAGAAGTAGATTTGGATAAGGAGATGCGCAAGCGGTTTCTGGAGTATTCCGTTTCCGTGCTGGTGGCCCGCGCCCTGCCGGACGTCCGGGACGGCTTAAAGCCGGTGCACCGCCGCATCCTCTACACTATGCACGAGGACGGATTCACCCCGGATAAGGCCCACCGTAAGTGCGCCACCACCGTTGGTGACGTGCTGGGTCACTACCACCCCCACGGTGACGCCTCCGTGTACGACGCCCTGGTGCGTATGGCCCAGGATTTCTCCCTGCGTTATCCGCTGATCGACGGTCACGGTAACTTCGGTTCTATCGACGGCGACCCTGCCGCCGCCTATCGTTATACCGAGGCCCGTATGAGCAAGATGAGCCTGGATATGCTGGCGGACATCGACAAGGAGACGGTGGATTTCGTCCCCAACTTTGACGACACCACCAAAGAGCCGGTGGTACTGCCCAGCCGCTTCCCCAACCTGTTGGTGAACGGCTCTTCCGGTATCGCCGTGGGTATGGCCACCAACATCCCGCCCCACAACCTGTGTGAGGTGATTGACGCCATCTGCCTGCTCATCGACAACCCCGAGGCGGAGCTGGCGGACCTGATGGAGTACATCCCCGGTCCCGATTTCCCCACCGGCGGTGTGATTATGGGCCGCAGCGGCATCCGTGCCGCCTACGCCACCGGCCGCGGCCGTATCACCGTCCGCGCCCGTGCCGAAATCGAGGAGGAGCACAACCGCAGCCGCATTGTCATCTCCGAGATTCCCTATATGGTGAATAAGCAGAACCTGGTCAAGTCCATCATCGAACTGGCGGACGAGAAGCGGGTAGAGGGCATCGCCGACGTGGTGGACCACTCCTCTATGGAGGGTATGCGCGTGGTCATCGAGCTCAAGCGGGATGCCGTGCCCCAGGTGGTGCTCAACCAGCTGTACGCCTATACCCAGATGCAGGTCACCTTTGGTGCCATTATGCTGGCGCTGGTGGACGGCGTGCCCCGTGTCCTCAACCTCAAGGAGATGCTGGAGCAGTATATCAAGTTCCAGGTGGAGGTCATCACCCGCCGCACCATCTTCGATCTGCGCAAGGCCAAGGACCGTGCCCACATCTTTGAGGCGCTGAAGACCGCCAGCGATTTCATCGACGAGGTCATCAACATCATCCGTAATTCCAAGGACCAGAGCACCGCCAAGGAAAACCTGATGGAGCGCTTCTCCTTTGACGATATTCAGGCGGACGCCATCGTCAAGATGCGTCTGGGACAGTTGTCCGGTCTGGAGCGCCAGAAGATCGAGGACGAATTGGGCGCTCTGCTGATGAAGATTGCCGAGTACGAGGGCATTCTGGCGGACGTGAACAAGGTCAAGGCCATCGTGAAGGAAGAGTGCCTGCGTATGCGGGACAAGTACGGCGACCAGCGCCGCACCGAGATCTCCTTCGTGTCCGGCGAGGTGGATATCGAGGATCTGATTCCTGAGGAGCAGTGCGTGCTGACCCTGACCAATATGGGCTATATCAAGCGGCAGGCGGTGGACGTGTATTCCGCCCAGCGCCGCGGCGGTCGCGGTATCACCGGTATGACCACCCGTGAGGAAGACGTGACCAAGCAGATGTTCGTCTGCTCCAGCCACGATTACGTGATGTTCTTTACCAGCTTGGGCCGTGTGTACCGTCTGAAGTGCTTTGAGGTGCCGGAGGGTAGCCGCCAGTCCAAGGGTATGAACATTGTCAACCTGTTGCCCTTGCAGCCGGAGGAGAAGATCTCCGCTATGATCCGTCTGGAGGACCAGACCGAGGGCCAGTATCTCTGTATGATTACCAAAAACGGCATCATCAAGCGTACCCGCCTGGATGCCTATGCTAACGTGCGTAAGAGCGGTCTTATTGCCATTGATCTGGACGAGGGCGACGAGCTCTGCCGTGTGCTGACCACCGACGGCAGCCGTCAGCTGCTGGTGGCCACCAAGAAGGGTATGGCCATCCGCTTTGATGAGAACGACGCCCGTGCCATCGGCCGTACCGCCCGTGGCGTTAAGGCGCTGAACCTGGCCGCCGAGGATACGGTGGTGGGTATGGAGCTGGTGGACGACGACCGTCTGCTGCTCACCGTCACCGAGACCGGTTTCGGCCGTCTGAGCCGCTTCTCCGATTACCGCACCCAGTCCCGCGGCGGTAAGGGTCTGACCAACTACCACACCGAGAAATACGGCGACGTGGTGGGCATTATGACCGTCAACCCCGAAGAGGACGACCTGATTCTGATTTCTTCCGGCGGTATCATCATCCGTATGGCTATGGACGAGATCCGTCTGTGCAGCCGTGTGTCCAAGGGTGTCCGCGTGATGCGTGTGCCGGAGGGTACCGCCATCGTGTCCATTGCCTCTGCCGAGCACGACGAGGCTGAGGCCAATGCCCACGCTGAGGAAACCGACTCCGCCGACGAGGGTGCGGAGGAGCTGGATACCGCTGAGGGCGTCGAGGAGACCTCTGCCGAGGAGTAATGGAATCAAAAACTGACCGGGCAGGGATGCTCGGTCATTTTTTCGCCTTTTCG
>JAZNSL010000038.1:0-9384 GCA_045591225.1 Acutalibacteraceae bacterium
TTCAAATTATCAAAAAGGTGAGGATATAATTATGGATCACAAGAATTCCCAGTCTGCCAGCTATGCTGCCGCCGGCGTGGATATTACCGCCGGTTACAAATCGGTGGAACTGATGAAGGCCCACATTGCCCGCACCAAAAACGAGGGCTGTCTGGATGACGTGGGCGGTTTTGGCGGCTGCTTCGGCTTGAACCTTAACGGTATCGAAGAGCCGGTGCTGGTCTCCGGCACCGACGGCTGCGGCACCAAGGTGAAGCTGGCCATCCTGATGGACAAGCACGACACCATCGGCATCGACGCGGTGGCTATGTGCGTCAACGACATCATCTGCTGCGGCGCCAAGCCCCTGTTTTTCCTGGACTACATCGCCTGCGGTAAAAACTATCCCGAAAAGATCGCGGAGATCGTCAGCGGCGTGGCGGAGGGCTGTGTCCAGTCCGGCGCCGCCCTCATCGGCGGCGAGACCGCCGAGCACCCCGGCCTGATGCCGGTGGAGGACTACGACCTGGCGGGTTTTGCCGTGGGCGTGGTGGACAAGAAAAAGATTATCGACAACACCCGTATGGCGGTGGGCGACATGGTGATCGCACTGCCCTCCACCGGTATCCACTCCAACGGTTTCTCTCTGTGCCGTAAGGCCTTTGATATCGACAACAACAACCCCGAATTGTACGTTCCCCGTGAGGAGCTGGGCGGCAAGACCATCGCCGAGGCTCTGCTGGTGCCCACCCGCATTTACGTGAAATCCATTCTGGCTCTGCTGGAACAGGTGGACGTCAAGGGTATTTCCCACATCACCGGCGGCGGCTTCTATGGGAACATCCCCCGGGCCACCCCGGACGGCCTGTGTGCCAAGATCGACAAATCTGCCGTCAAGGTACTGCCCATCTTCGATTTGATCGCCAAGTGGGGCAACGTGCCGGAGCGGGATATGTTCAACACCTACAATATGGGCGTGGGTATGAGCGTGGTTGTTCCCGCCGACCAGGTGGACACCGCCCTGTCCATTCTCCGTGAGAATGGCGACGACGCCTACGTCATCGGCGAGATCATCGCCGGCGAAGAAAAGGTGATTCTGTGATGAACAAGACGAAAATCGCCGTCCTTGTCAGCGGCGGCGGCACCAACCTGCAGGCGCGCATCGACGCCCAGGGCAGGGGAGAGATTCCCCACGGCGAGATCGTGCTGGTGATTTCCAACAAGGCGGATGCCTATGCCCTGACCCGTGCCGAAAACGCCGGCATCCCCGGCGTGGTCATCACCAAAAAGGATTGCGGCGGTGACCAAGAGGCCTTTGAGGACGCTCTGCTGGCGCAGTTGGCGGCCTGCGACATCGACCTTGTCGTGCTGGCGGGCTTTATGTCCATTCTCAGCCGGCGGTTTACCGACGCCTACGAAAAGCGCATTCTCAACGTGCATCCGTCGCTGATTCCCTCTTTTTGCGGCGAGGGTTTTTACGGTCTGCGGGTGCATAAGGCGGCGCTGGACTACGGCGTTAAGGTCACCGGCGCCACGGTGCATTTTGTCAACGAGATTCCGGACGGCGGCGAGATCATCCTGCAAAAGGCGGTGGAGATCGAGGCGGGGGATACCCCGGAGACCCTCCAGCGCCGGGTGATGGAGCAGGCGGAATGGATCATTCTGCCCCGCGCCGTGGAAATCGTCAGCGAGAAACTGGCGAACGGCTGAAATAGAACAAAGGCCCCCTTGCCTAAAGGGGGCTGGCAAATGCGTAGCATTTGACTGGGGGATTTCAAACCGCGGTGCGGTTTGCGGTGCGACGCACCGTATCCCTCCACCGCCTAACGGCGGTCCCCCTCCCTCTTGAGGGAGGCACGCCATCCTGCGGATGGCTACACCTCATCAGTCAGCCTGACGGCTGACAGCTTCCCCTCAAGGGGAAGCCTTTGGGAACGATACCACCAACTACTACATAGAAGCGAGGAAAAGTAAATGAAAATCTCCACCATTAAAGACGAACTGAACTCCCTGGCCTACCACGGCCGTGGCATCATCATCGGCAAATCCGCCGACAGCAAAAAGGCGATTACCGCCTACTTCATTATGGGCCGCAGCGTCAACAGCCGCAACCGCGTGTTTGTGGCGGAGGGCGAGGCTATGCGCACCAAGGCCTTTGACGAGTCCAAGATGGTGGACCCCCACCTGATCATCTACTATCCCGTCCGTGTGCTGGGCAACAAGACCATCGTCACCAACGGCGACCAGACCGACACCATCTACGAGCTGATGGATAAGCAGATGACCTTCGAGCAGGCCCTGCGCACCCGCGAATTCGAGGATGACAAGCCTAACTTCACTCCTCGCATTTCCGGCATCATCCACCACGAGAACGGCGAGATGAACTACGCTATGTCCATTCTGAAATCCGCCGAGGGCGACGACAGTTCCTGCGAGCGGTTCACCTACGCCTACTCCAACCCCATTCCCGGCAAGGCCAAGTTCATCCACACCTATGCCTGCGAGGGCGATCCGCTGCCCTCCTTCGAGGGTGAGCCCAAGACCCTGGAGCTGCCGGATATGGATATCGATGCCTTGACCAACCTGATTTGGACTAACCTGAACGAGGACAACAAGGTGTCCCTGTTCGTTCGCTATATCGACCTTGCCGACGGCAAGACCGAAACCCGTATCGTAAATAAAAATGTGTGAGGTGCTGACAATGAAAGAGTTTGAACTGAAATACGGCTGTAACCCCAACCAGAAGCCGTCCCGTATCTTTATGAAGAACGACGCCGACCTGCCCATCACCGTGCTGAACGGCCGTCCCGGCTACATCAACTTCCTGGACGCTTTCAATGCGTGGCAGTTGGTGAAGGAGCTGAAAGAGGCGCTGGGTCTGCCTGCCGCCACCTCCTTTAAGCACGTCAGCCCCACCTCTGCCGCCGTGGGTCTGCCCCTGTCCGATGCCCTGAAAAAGGCTTGCTTCGTAGAGGACATCGAGGGTCTGGACGAATCTCCTCTGGCCTGCGCCTACGTCCGCGCCCGCGGCACCGACCGTCTGTGCTCCTTTGGTGACTGGGTGGCGCTGTCCGACGTGTGCGACGTGACCACCGCCAAGCTGATTGCCCGTGAAGTGTCCGACGGCATCATCGCCCCCGGCTATGAGCCGGAGGCTCTGGAGGTGCTGAAAGGCAAGCGCAAAGGCAACTACAACATCGTGGAGATCGACCCCGCCTACGTGCCCGCCCCCATCGAGACCAAGGATGTGTACGGCATCACCTTTGAGCAGGGCCGCAACGAGTTTAAGATCGGCAACCACCTGCTGGAGAATGTGGTAACCGCCAATAAGGAGCTGCCCGAGTCCGCCAAGCGGGACCTGATCGTGGCTCTGATCACCTTGAAATACACCCAGTCCAACTCGGTGTGCTACGCGGTGGACGGTCAGGCTATCGGCGTGGGTGCCGGTCAGCAGAGCCGTATCCACTGCACCCGTCTGGCAGGCACCAAGGCGGATACCTGGCTGCTGCGCCAGCATCCCAAGGCTTTGAACCTGCCCTTCCTGCCCACCATGGGCCGTCCCGAGCGCGACAACGTCATCGACGGCTACATCAACGGCAATGAGGAGGACGTGTGCGCCGACGGCATCTGGCAGAACTACTTCACCGAGCAGCCCGCTCCCTTGACCGCCGAGGACAAGGCTCAGTGGCTGGGTGGCTTTAAGGGCCTGGCTCTGGCTTCCGATGCCTTCTTCCCCTTTGCGGACAACATCAAGCGCGCCTACGCTTCCGGTGTCACCTACATCGCCGAGCCCGGCGGCTCCATCCGTGCCGACCTGGTCATCGCCGAGTGCGATAAGAACAATATGGTAATGGCCTTCACCGGTATGCGCCTGTTCCACCACTAAGATAAAACAGAGCGAAGGCCCCCTTGTGCAAAGGGGGCTCCCGCCTTTAGGCGGGTGGGGGATTGTAGCTGACGCACACTTTAGTTTGTGCGACTTTTTCGCTAAAGCGAAAAATGTCGACGGAGTAACGTGAAACGTTACTCCAACAATCCCTCCGTCTTCGGCAACGCAGAAACTGCGGAGAATGGAGCAGAGCGACATTCTCGCAGAGGCGACAACGGAACTTATTCTCTGCACATACTTTGCGTCGCCTCAGACACCTCCCTTTACACAAGGGAGGCACGCCGCCCACGGCGGCTAAAAAAACATCCCGCAAACGGAGGATATAAAAATGAAACTGATGGTAGTCGGCTCCGGTGGTCGTGAGCACGCAATCATTAAAAAGTTAAAAGAGAATCCGACGGTCACCGAGATCTTCGCTCTGCCGGGCAACGGCGGCATGGCCGCCGACGCCACCTGCGTGGACGTCGGTGCCAAGGACATCCCCGCCATTGTGGACTTTGCCGTTGCCAACGGCATCGATTACGCCGTGGTGGCTCCCGATGACCCGCTGGTGCTGGGCTGTGTGGACGCCCTGGAGGAAAAGGGCATTCCCTGCTTCGGTCCCAGAGCCAATGCCGCCATCATCGGGGGCAGTAAAGTGTTCTCCAAAAACCTGATGAAGAAATACGGCATCCCCACCGCCACCTACGAGGTGTTTGACGATCTGGATGCCGCCCTGACCTATCTGGACACCGCACCCATCCCCACGGTGGTGAAAGCCGACGGCCTGGCCCTGGGCAAGGGTGTCATCATCGCCATGACCCGAGAGGAGGCCAAGGCCGCCGTGGTGTCCATGATGCAGGATAAACAGTTCGGTGCCAGCGGTGACCACGTGGTTATCGAGGAGTTCCTCACCGGCCCCGAGGTATCGGTGCTGTCCTTTACCGACGGCGAAACCGTGGTGCCTATGATCTCCTCTATGGACCACAAGCGGGCCGGGGACAATGACACCGGCCTTAACACCGGCGGTATGGGCACCATCGCCCCCAACCCCTATTACACCGAGGATGTTGCCAAGGTGTGTATGGACACCATCTTCCTGCCCACCATCCACGCTATGAAGGCGGAGGGCAGACCCTTTAAGGGGTGCCTGTACTTCGGTCTGATGCTGACCCCGAACGGGCCTAAGGTGATCGAGTACAACTGCCGTTTCGGTGACCCCGAGACCCAGGTGGTACTGCCCCTGCTGGAGAGCGACCTGCTCACCGTAATGCAGGCCACCACGGACGGCACCTTGGCAGATACCGAGGTCAAATTCAGCGACAAGTCCGCTTGCTGTGTGATTATGGCCTCCAAGGGTTATCCTCAGGCCTACGATAAGGGCCTGCCGCTGACCATCCCCGCCGCCATCGCGGACAACGTTTACGTGGCGGGCGCCGCCGTCAAGGACGGCGTGCTGGTGACAAACGGCGGCCGTGTGCTGGGTGCCACTGCGGTGGCGGATACCCTGCCTCAGGCCATCACCGCATCCTACAAATTGGTGGAGCAGATCCACTTTGATAACGCATTTTACCGCCACGACATCGGCGCCCGTGCGCTGAAGGCGTAATCCCACGAGGAGGATATGTAATATGGTATTTCGTGTATATGTAGAGAAGAAACCCGGTCTGGATAACGAGGCCCGCGCTCTGCTGGGCGATGCCCGCACCCTGCTGGGCATCGAGGGGCTTCAGCAGGTGCGTCTGTTTAACCGTTACGATGCGGAGGGTCTGTCCGAGGAACTGTTTAACTACGCCAAGACAACCGTGTTTTCCGAGCCCCAGCTGGACAACGTCTCCGACGAGGTGAGTGCCGAGGGCGCCACCGTGTTTGCGGTGGAGTATCTGCCCGGTCAGTTTGACCAGCGGGCAGATTCCGCCGCCCAGTGCATCCAGATCATCTCCCAGCAGGAGCGTCCCACCGTCCGCACTGCCCGGGTGTATGCCCTGTACGGCGATCTGACCGCCGACCAGTTGGCGGCGTTCAAAAAGCACGTCATCAACCCGGTGGAGAGCCGTGAGGCCTCTCTGGACAAGCCCGATACGCTGGCGGTGGAATACGCCCTGCCGGATGCGGTGGCCACCGTCACCGGCTTTATCGGTATGGACGAGGCCGCCTTGGCGGAGTTGCTGGACAACCTGGGTCTGGCTATGGACGTGGACGACCTGAAATTCCTGCAGAAGTATTTCCGTGACGAGGAGCACCGCGACCCCACCATCACCGAGATTCGGGTGGTGGACACCTACTGGTCCGACCACTGCCGTCACACCACCTTCTCCACCCACTTTGACAACGTGGTCATCCACGACCCCGCGGTGCAGGAGGCTTACGAGCGTTACTTAGAGGCCCGGGTAGAGGTGTACGGCGAGGAGAACGCCGCCGCCCGTCCCCAGACCTTGATGGATATTGCCACCTTGGCGACCAAGGTGCTGAAAAAGCGCGGCCTGACCCCCGAACTGGACGAGTCCGAGGAGATCAACGCCTGCTCCATCCACCTGACCGCCACGGTCAACGGCGAGGAGCAGGATTGGCTGCTGATGTTCAAGAACGAGACCCACAACCACCCCACCGAGATCGAGCCCTTCGGCGGTGCCGCCACCTGTATCGGCGGTTGCATCCGCGACCCGCTGTCCGGTCGTGCCTACGTACACCAGGCCATGCGCGTCACCGGCGCCGGCGACCCCCGCAAGGCTTTTGCCGACACCCTGCCGGGCAAACTGCCCCAGCGCAAGATCTGCCAGATTGCCGCCGCCGGCTATTCCTCTTACGGCAACCAGATCGGTCTGGCTACCGGTCACGTGGCGGAACTGTACCACGAGGGTTTTGTGGCCAAGCGTCTGGAGTGTGGCGCGGTGGTTGCCGCCGCGCCCGCCTATAACGTGCGCCGGGAGCGTCCCGCCGCCGGCGACGTGGTGGTGCTGTTGGGCGGTCGCACCGGCCGCGACGGTATCGGCGGTGCCACCGGCTCTTCCAAGAGCCACAATATGAAGTCTTTGACCACCATGGCCTCCGAGGTGCAGAAGGGTAATGCCCCCGAGGAGCGTAAGATCCAGCGTCTGTTCCGTAACCCCGAGGTCACCCGCCTGATCAAGCGGTGCAACGACTTCGGCGCGGGCGGCGTGTCTGTCGCCATCGGCGAGCTGGCCCCCGGTCTGCAGATCAACCTGGATGCCGTGCGCAAGAAATACGACGGCCTGGACGGCACCGAGATCGCCATCTCCGAATCGCAGGAGCGTATGGCGGTGGTGGTTGCCGCCGAGGATGCGGACAAGTTCATCGCCCTGGCCCAGAAAGAGAACCTGGAGGCTTATCTGGTAGCGGAAGTCACCGAGGAGGAGCGGATGGTGATGACCTGGAAGGGCCAGACCATCGCCAACCTGTCCCGTGCCTTCCTGGACACCAACGGCGCAGTGAAGCACGCCGATATCGAGGTTATCGAAAAGGATCTGGAGATTCTCTCCAAGCCTCTGTATAAAGACCTGCGGGAAATGGCCTCCGACCTGAAGACCGCCGAAAAGCGCGGTCTGGTGGAGCGGTTCGACTCCACCATCGGCGCCGGCAGCGTGGTGATGCCCTACGGCGGCGCTCGCCAGCTGACCCCCACCCAGTCCATGGTAGCCACCCTGCCTATGTTGCCCGGTCAGACCACCGATACCGCATCCGTGTTCCCTTGGGGTTGCAACCCCGACCATCTGTCGGTGGACCCCTACACCGGTGCCCACGCCGCCATCTTCTCCTCTGTGGCGAAATTGGTGGCCGCCGGCTGTGACTACAAGCTGGCCTACCTGACCCTGCAGGAGTTCTTTGAGAAGCTGAAAAACGAGCCTGCCCGTTGGGGCAAGCCTTTTGCCGCTCTGTTGGGTGCTTTGGATGCCCAGCTGGAGCTGGGCGCCGCCGCCATCGGCGGTAAGGATTCTATGTCCGGTACCTTCCTTGACCTGGACGTGCCGCCCACGGTGATCTCCTTTGCCATTGCGCCCATCAACAAGAATCACGTCATCACCCCCGAGTTTAAGGCCGCCGGCAACCCGGTGTACGTCTTCGGTCCCACCGAGGAGACCGCCGACAGCGTCAAAGAGGCTTGGAGCCTGTTCCACGACCTGTGTCAGCAGGGCAAGGTGAAATCCGCCTGGGCGGTGGAGAACGGCCTGGCGGAGGGCATTATGAAGATGGCCTTCGGCAACCACGTGGGCTTTAAGTCCGAGGCGGGCCTGAACGAGAACTGGCACCTGTCTTTCCCGGACTTCATCATCGCCGAAATGAGCGAAGAGGTGTGCCTGCCCGGCGTGTTGCGTCTGGGTGTTACCACCGACGACGGCATCATTGATTTGGACGGCGACACCGCCACCATCGATGAACTGTATGAGCTGAACACCGCCACTCTGGAGGACGTGTATCCCACCAAGGCCAAGGAAGAGGCAGGGGAACTGCCCACCTTCAACTACGAGGGCAAGTGCGACCTGGCGCCCGCCATCAAGGTGGCCAAGCCCAAGATTTTGATTCCCGTGTTCCCCGGCACCAACTGCGAGTACGATTCCGCCCGGGCGGTGGAGCGGGCCGGTGCCGAGCCGGAGATCTTCGTGGTGCGCAACCTCACCGCCGACGCGGTGGCAGAGTCCGTAGCCGCCTTCTCCGACAAGGTGAAAGAGAGCCAGATGATCTTCATTCCCGGCGGTTTCTCCGGCGGCGACGAGCCGGACGGCTCTGCCAAGTTCATTACCGCCTTCTTCCGCAACGCCGCGGTCAAAGAGGCGGTCACCGACCTGCTGGACAACCGGGACGGCCTGATGTGCGGTATCTGCAACGGCTTCCAGGCGCTGATCAAGCTGGGCTTGGTGCCTTACGGCAAGATCATGGACACCGATGAGAATTGCCCCACCCTGACCTTCAACAACATCAGCCGTCACCAGAGCCGCATCGTCCATACCCGCATCGCCTCCACTAAGTCTCCTTGGCTGAGCTTGATGAATGTGGGCGACATCGTCAACGTGCCGATCTCTCACGGCGAGGGTAAGTTCTTTGCTTCTCCCGAGTTGGCACTGAAACTGGCCGAGAACGGTCAGATTGCCACCCAGTACGTGGACCTGAACGGCAACCCCACCGCCAACATTGACTTTAACCCCAACGGCTCTCTGTTCGCCATTGAGGGTATCACCAGCCCCGACGGCCGTGTATTCGGTAAGATGGGTCACAGCGAGCGTATCGCCGACGGCCTGTACCGGAACGTGCCCGGCAACTACGATAATCGTATGTTTGAGGCCGCCGTGAAGTATTTTAAGTAAGGCGAAAGGCCCCCTTGCCTAAAGGGGGCTCCCGCCGTTAGGCGGGTGGGGGATACAAAAGTTTTGCAGGCATCCCCTCCCGCTATCGGGGTTTAGGCAAGGGAGGAACGCCGCCTACGGCGGCTAACGGACAGGTGAGGACACCTGTCCCTACAACCTCAACTACCACCCCGATAGACCCCGTAGGGGAGGGCCTCTGCGCCCTCCCGCAAAAAC